>JAFEFU010000037.1 GCA_018240425.1 Pseudomonadota bacterium
ATGACGTTCCGCGCGCGCCACCTGCTTGGCATCGAACATCTGGCCCCCGACGAGATTCGCGCCATCCTCGACCTGGCCGAGAAATACGTCGACCTGAACCGCCGCACGGTCAAATCCGGCGACGCCCTCCAGGGCCTGACCCAGATCAACATGTTCTTCGAGGCGTCCACCCGCACCCAGGCCTCGTTCGAGCTGGCCGGCAAGCGGCTCGGCGCCGACGTGATGAACATGTCGGTCGCCCATTCGAGCGTGAAGAAGGGCGAGACGCTGATCGACACGGCGCTCACGCTCAACGCCATGCACCCCGACCTCCTCGTCGTGCGCCACCCGTCCTCGGGGGCGGTGAACCTGCTGGCAAGCAAAGTCAACTGCGCCGTCCTCAACGCCGGCGACGGGCGGCACGAACACCCGACCCAGGCGCTTCTCGACGCGCTGACCATCCGCCGCGCCAAGGGCCGCATCCAGCGCCTGACCGTGGCGATCTGCGGCGACATCGCCCATTCCCGCGTCGCTCGGTCGAACCTGATCCTTCTGGGCAAGATGGAAAACCGCATCCGCCTGATCGCGCCGCCGACGCTGATGCCCTCGGGCGTTCAGGACTTCGGCTGCGAGCTTTTCGACGACATGCGCGAAGGGCTGAAGGACGCCGACGTGGTGATGATGCTGCGACTGCAGAAGGAGCGGATGGACGGCGGCTTCATCCCGTCCGAGCGCGAATATTACCACCGCTACGGGCTCGACGCCGAGAAACTGTCCGTCGCCAAAGAGGACGCCATCGTCATGCACCCCGGCCCGATGAACCGGGGGGTGGAGATCGACGGCGACCTCGCCGACGACATCAACCGCTCGGTGATCCAGGACCAGGTCGAGATGGGGGTGGCGGTCAGGATGGCCTGCATGGACCTCCTGGCGCGGAACCTCAGGGCCGAGCGCGGGCGGCAGGCGGTGGGGGTCGTGGTGTGAGGCCGACGGACGCCTACCCGAGGACCGCAAGGGAAAGGTCCGGCGGACCTTTCCCCGGTCCGATTGGCCGCAGCGCAAGCGCAGGCCAAGGGGTTCGCCGCAATAGCCCACCTCGCCGCACGGACGGTGCCCGCCCCGGTGGGGGCGAAGCCCCCGCCGCCCGGGGGGCGGGGGCTGGCAGTGCTCTGGGCGCACGGCCTGAGCAGGCCTTGGCCGGTCGCGGCACGCATGGCGATGGCCATGCGCTTTGGAGGTGGGGCAAGGATGTGGGAGTGGTGGCGTGATGGACATCATGATGGGGCTGTCTGCCATCAAGCAGACGCTGGATATCACCAAAGACCTTCGGGAGATTGACGAAAAGGTCAACATTGCTGATTTGAAGTTGCGCCTTTCTGACATTGTGGAACGCCTGCTCGAAGCGCGCGAAGCCCTCTATGACGCGAAGGAAAGGGAGCGCTTACTCCGCGACGAAATCGAGAAACTTAGAGGTGATCTGGACAAAAAAGCCCGCCTCAATGATGAATACGGGCGGCTCTACGAAATTGACGAGCGAGGCACCAAGGTTGGTGTGCCCTACTGCAACCTCTGCTATGTAAAAGAGAACAAACTGTATCGCCTACTTCCCCGCGAAACAGATGAAGGCCTCGCGCACATTTGCTCAAACTGTCACACGTTCTTAGATCCGAGTGACGGAAATTGGCATAGGCGTTCATTCGGTGATCTTGGTAGGGATTTAGCGTAGTGACCCTCCACCTCACCAACGCCCGCCTCATCGACCCGGACACCCTCACCGAAACCCCGGGCTCCCTCCTCATCGCCAACGGCCTCATCGCCGCCATTGGCGAGGCGAAGGCCTCCAAGGGCACCCCCACCCTCGACTGCGGCGGCCATTGCCTCGCCCCCGGCATCGTCGACATCGGCGTCAAGGTCGGCGAACCCGGCGAGCGGCACAAGGAATCCTTCCGCTCTGCCGCGCTGGCCGCCGCCGCCGGCGGCGTCACCACCATCGTCACCCGCCCCGACACAAACCCGGCCATCGACACGCCCGAGGCCCTGGAATTCGTCACCCGCCGCGCAGTCGAAGCCTCGCCCGTCCGCATCCGCCACATGGCCGCGCTCACCAAGGGCCGGCAGGGGCGCGAGATGACCGAAATCGGCTTCCTCCTCGACGCGGGTGCGGTGGCCTTCACCGACTGCGACCATGTGGTCGCCGACACCAAGGTTCTCTCCCGCGCGCTGACCTACGCCAGATCGCTCGGCGCCCTGGTCATGGGCCACCCGCAAGACCCCGGCCTCAGCGCCGGCGCGGCGGCGACCAGCGGCAAGTTCGCGTCCTTGCGCGGCCTGCCCGGCGTCTCGCCGATGGCCGAGCGCATGGGCCTCGACCGCGACCTGTCGCTGATCGAGATGACCGGGGTGCGCTACCATTTCGACCAGATCACCGTGGCCCGCGCCCTGCCGCCGCTGGAACGCGCCCGCAGGAACGGGCTGGACGTGACCGCCGGCACCTCGATCCACCACCTGACGCTGAACGAATTCGACGTCGGCGACTACCGCACCTTCTTCAAGGTCAAGCCGCCCCTGCGCAGCGAAGACGACCGGCTGGCCACGGTCGAGGCCGTCGCCTCGGGCCTGATCGACATCATCAGTTCCATGCACACCCCGCAGGACGAGGAATCGAAACGCCTGCCCTACGAGGAGGCCGCCTCGGGCGCGGTCGCGCTCGAAACCTTCCTCCCCGCCGCCATGCGCCTATACCACGCCGGCCACCTGACACTCGCGCAACTCTTCCGCGCCATGTCCCTTAACCCGGCGAAACGCCTCGGCCTGCCGCAGGGGCGGCTCGCGGTCGGCGCCCCCGCCGATCTCGTGCTCTTCGACCCCGACGCGCCCTTCGTCCTCGACCGCTTCACGCTGCGGTCGAAATCCAAGAACACCCCCTTCGACGGCCAGAGGATGGAGGGGCGCGTCCTCGCCACCTTCGTCGGCGGCCAGCAGGTCTTCAAGGCGGAGCCATAGATGCCAATGATCGAAACCGGCGCGCTGGCGCTGATCCTGACCGCGCTGATGGGCTATCTCCTCGGCTCCATCCCCTTCGGGGTGCTGGTGACGCGGGCGATGGGCCTCGGCGACCTGCGCAAGATCGGCTCGGGCAACATCGGCGCCACCAACGTGCTGAGGACCGGCAACAAGGGCGCGGCGCTGGCGACCCTGCTTCTGGATGGCGGCAAGGGCGCGGCCGCGGTCCTCATCGCCCGGCGGTTCGGGGCCGGGGACGCGGCGCAGCTGGCGGGCCTTGCCGCCTTCCTCGGCCATCTGTTCCCGGTCTGGCTGGGCTTCAAGGGCGGCAAGGGGGTCGCCACCTTCCTCGGCACGCTCCTCGCACTCGCCTGGCCGGTCGGCCTCGCCGCCTGCCTGACCTGGGCGGTGACGGCGCTGGTCAGCCGCATCTCGTCCCTGTCGGCGCTGGTCGCGGCGGTCCTGTCGATCGCCTGGGCCGGATTTCTGGGTCACGGCGATCTGGTGATCCTCATCACCATTCTCGCCACGCTGGTCTTCTGGAAACACCTTCCGAACATCGAGAGGCTGAAGTCCGGGACCGAGCCGAAGATCGGGCGGAAGTAGGGGACCCCGGCCTTCGCGGCGGCCCCATCCGCACAGCCGCAGTGCGCTGGCGCACCGGTGGGCAGATGGAGGCCGAAGCCCGGCCATGCTAGGATCAAAGGATGCCGCCCGCGCAAGGCCCGTCGCCCGCGCCCGGCGATCATTCAGCCACGGAGGACACCATGCCCAAGCACAAGGTCGGCTATTTCGTCGGCAGCCTTGCGAAAGGCTCGATCAACCGAAAACTTGCGCGGGCGCTGGTCCGCCTCGCGCCGGCCGAACTCGAGATGCGCGAGATCACCTTCACCGACCTGCCGCTTTACAGCTACGATTACGATGCCGACTATCCCGAGGTGGCCAAACGGTTCAAGGCCGCGATCGCCGACGTCGATGCGGTGCTGTTCGTGACGCCCGAGTACAACCGCTCGATCCCCGGCGGGCTGAAGAACGCCATTGACTGGGCCAGCCGGCCCTACGGCAAGAATTCCTTCACCCGCAAGCCGTCGGGGATCATCGGCACGTCGCCGGGGGCGATCGGCACTGCCGTCGGCCAGCAGCACCTGAAGACGATCCTCAGCTTCTGCAATTCGCCCCTGATGAACGCGATCGAGGCCTACATCCAGTTCACCCCCGGCCTCATCACCGACGACGGGCAGGTCACCGCCCAGACCACCGAGGATTTTCTGCGCAACTACATGCAGGAGTTTGCCCGCTTCATAGACCGGGTGTTCATCGTCTTTCCGCGCGCAAGCTGACCGGAGCAGGCCGCGGCAGGGCGGCCGTCACCCGCCCTGCCGCAGGGCCCGCGTCAGTTCGGCCAGGATCGCGACCGCGATCTCGGCGGGGGTGCGCGCGCCGATGGCCAGGCCCGCGGGCGCCCGGATGCGCGCGATCTGTGCCTCGGGAATGCCGGCAGCGCGCAGCCGGGCCAGGCGCGCCTCGTGGGTGCGTCTCGATCCCAGGCAACCGACGTAGAAGGCCGCCGACCCCAGCGCCACGCCGATCGCCGGATCGTCCAGCTTCGCATCGTGGGACAAAGTCACCACCGCGCTTCGCGCGTCCGGGCCGAAGGCCGCCAGCGCCGCGTCGGGCCAGTCCTGGCTGATCCTCTGGCCGGGAAAGCGGCCGGGCGCGGCAAAGGCCCCGCGCGGGTCGATGACGAGGACGTCGTAGCCGCAGGCCGCCGCCATAGGCGCCAGCACCTGGGCGATGTGGACCGCGCCGACCACGGCGAGGCGCAGCGGCGGATTGAGGATATGGATGAATTCGCCGTCCTCGATCCCCGACCGGTCGGCGCGGAACCTTTCCGCCAGCCCGCCCCTCTCGCCCTCCAGCCGCCGTGTCCAGTCCGACAGATGCACCACATGGGCCAGCGGCTGCCGGGCAGCGCGGGCCTCGACGATCCGGGCCAGGATTGCCTCGGGCAGGCCATCCGGTCCGACCGGCTCGACCAGGATGCGGATGGCCCCGCCGCAGGCGAGGCCCACGGCAAGGGCGCTTTCGTCGGGCACCTGGTAGGACAGAAGGCGCGGGCGGCCCTCGCCCAGCGCCTCCAGCGCCTCGGCGACCACCGCGCCCTCGACGCAGCCGCCCGCGACCGACCCCATTATCCGCCCGTCCCCGGCGATGGCCATCTGGCTGCCTGCCGGACGGGGCGCCGAGCCCCAGACCTCGATCACCGTGGCAAGGGCCGCGCGCGCGCCCTCGCGGTACCAGCCGAGCGCGAGACCCTGCATGTCGCCGGGGTCCGCCCCCGCGTCCGTCACCGGCTATGCCGCCCGCTTCAGCGCCTGGGCCATGCAGTGGATGCCGCCCCCGGTCTTCGAGATTTCCGACATGTCGACCGCCGCCACATCGAAGCCGCGCGCCTTCAGCTGTCCGATCAGCGACTTGGACGAGGTGGGCGCGATCACCCGGTCGCCGCCCAGCGACATGAAGTTGCAGCCGAGCGCCATGGTGTCCTGGAAGGGCACGTCGATGATCTCGTGGCCCTTGGCCTTCAGCCAGTCGACGATGCCGGGTTCGGTGCAGGTCAGGCACACGGCGGTCAGCTTCGGCGCGATCGGCACCACCATCAGGTCGATATGGACGTAATATTCGTCGATGAAGGCCAGCCGCGTCTCCCAGCCCTCCTTGTCGAACCAGCCCTGGACCTGGCGGGCGGCCTCCTCCTGGGTCCGCGCCCCGCCGCAGCCGATCAGCACGCAGCCCTCCTCGATCACGTTGAAGTCGCCGCCCTCGAAGGTGCCCGCCGTCACCATGTCGTAGATCGGGATACCCAACTCCTCGTAGGTGCTGATCGCGGCATAGTTCTCACCCCGCCGCCACCATTGCGCCATCGCGGTGATCACTGCGCCATAGGGGGTCATCACGCTGGAATCACGGGCATAGACCTGCATCGGCAACTCGGGCTCAGGCTTGTGCATGTGCACCTTCACGCCGAAATGCTCGTAGGCCGAAACCAGTTCGGCGTGCTGGGCCTGCGCCACCTGCACGTTGCAGGGATTCTCGCGCAGGTGCTTGCGTGACAGGGAGCTGGTGGACAGGTGGCGCAGATGCGCCGGGCTGCCCAGAAGCACGTCGGTCAGCCGGTCGGTCTCGTTGGCGAAACCCCAGCCGCTGAGCGGCTTGGTGCCGCCCTGCGGGTTGCGGCGGCGCAGGCTGAAGGGTTCGTTGCGGGCGGGTGCGTTCATCGTCTTGCTCCTGTTCAGGCGCCGGGCATGGTGGCGGGAATCCACCAGTCATGCCCGCGCGGGGTGGTGACATATTCCGGCCAGCGGAAATGGATCGGCGGGTCGTAGTCGCATTGCGGGGGGGTCCAGCGGCTGCCGCCCGCGCCGCCGCCGGTGCGCTGGTGGAACTCGGCCATCGCCGCCTCGCGCGCGCCGTCATCCTCAAGCAACCGCATCGCCGACAGCGCAAGGATCTGGGCCGCGCGCTCGACCATCGGGTCGATGGTCGCGGGAATGCCTCCCAGTGCGTTCATCACCCAGGCCGGATAGGCAAAGCCCGCAGGTGCCCGCAAGGCGGGGCGCGCGACGTAGAAGCGCGCGGTCGGCGCGTGCCAGCACATGTCGGTGTAGTCGTCCGAGGTCGAATGCGTCTGGCTGGGCGGCAGGTCATGGCGCAGGATCGCCTCGGCCGCCTCGGGAGCGATAAGCCGCGACATCTCGGGGATGAAGGGATCGTCCATCGGCGCCAGCCCGAGGTTCGACTGAATCTCGCGCGCCACCGCGCAGGCGGCCTCGTCCCAGACCGGCGCACCCATCGCCTGCATCGCCTCCCAGACCACGCCCGCGATCGCGTGGTTGGCGAGACCCGGGCGCGACTTCGACACCCAGTGGCGTTCCCAGCGGCAGCCGGTCATGGCGGCGGCGGCGGCGGCGTTGCGGTCGAGCGCCGCCGTCACCGTCTCGGCCATTCCGATCGTCGGCACCCGGATCATGTACTGGATTTCTGCCAGTCCCGCCGGCTGGTTGTCGGCGGTCGCCTGCCCGGCGGTCAGGATCGCCTCGCTGACCGACCAGCCGCCCTGATGGGGAAGCATCGATTCGCGCAGGGACTTCGACGCCTGGAACATCAGCGTCAGCGCATCGTTCGCGCCCGGCGCCCTGACCACGCTGTGCGCCTGCGGGATCGGCGCGCCGTCGCCCCCGCCGTGAGTCGCGCCCCATCTTTCGGGCGTATCGCAGAGGAAGCGGTAGATCATCGACCAGCCGGCGCCGCAATGCGTGTCCCACCGAACCGTGTTGCACATCGGCAGCATGTAGAACGGGTGAAAGGACAGGATCGCCGCCAGCCCGTCGTAATAGCCCTTGGCGGCATGGACCGGCTTCGACCCGCGCACCTTTTCCGCAGGCTCGCCGGTAAAGCGCAGGCCGCCCTTGATCCCGTGCCGCTCCATCGCCGCCTTGGTGGCCAGCAGCCCGCCCAGACCGGCCATCCCCAGCCCGGAATGGGGGTCGGTGTGGCCGCCCGCCTGGAACCCCAGCCCCGCCCGTGGTGCGCGCCGGGTGGCGGGTGCCTGGCAATTGCCGGGGATGCCGTCATACTCGGCATACATGCCGATGATGGGGCCGTCCCCGTTTGACCATTCGGCGCAGAAGGCGGTGGGCATGCCGCCCGATCCTTCCTCGACCGTGAAACCTTCGGCCCTGAGCTTTGCCACATACCACCCGGCCGAGCGGTATTCGCGCCATGCCGTCTCGCCGTAGCCGAAGATCGTCGCGCAACCCTCGGACAGTTCGGCCCGGCGCGCGGCGATGGCGGTCAGGGCCGTGGCCTGGGCGGCGGACAGAAGCGGCGCGGACAAGGTTTCCTCCTGGTTCTGGCGGCGGGACGGCTGTCGGGACGGATGGCATGCGCATGACGTGCGCTGGCCCGGCGCCTGCCCTATATGGCTACACGCGGACCCGGCCCGACTCAAAGTGAAACCTCTTCCCGCGAACGGCAAATCGTTTTCACCTTAGGCTGGCCTCTGCGGCGGGACTGACCTATCCTGCGACGAAACCGAGGAAAGCCATGTCCCGCGTCCCCTCCACCCAGGCACTGCGTGCCCTGGAAAGCTTTGCCCGCCACGGCACGGTCTGGCAGGCGGCGGACGAACTGAACCTGACCCGCAGCGCGGTCAGCCATCAGTTGCGCCTGCTGGAACGCGATCTCGGCTTCCGGATGATGAACCGGATCGGCACCAGGGTCGAACTGACACCGCAGGGCCATGCCTATGCGGCCGATGTGCGCCGCGCCCTGTCGATGATCTCGGGCTCGGCCACCCGCAACGCCTCGCGGGGCGTGACAGGCACCCTGACCGTCAGCTGCCCGCCCGGTTTCGCCTCAAGCTGGCTGTGCCCCAAGATCGGCGGGTTCTACGAGGCCTTCCCCGATGTCGTCCTGTCGGTCGTGACCCCGCGCCGTCTGGACGATGTCAGCAATCCCGATGTCGATATCTTCATCACCTTCGGGCATGGCAACCAGCCGGGAATGGATGTCGAGCTGTTGAAGGAGGTGATGTTCACGCCCTTGTGCAGCCCGATCCTCCTGAACCGGCTCGACGGGCTTGACAGTCCCGCGACTCTCCTGCGCGCGACCCTCTTGCACCTGACCGACTTCCAGGACTGGGAGGCATGGTTCGTTCTGGCGGGCCTTCCGGCCGAGGCCGCTCATGGCGGTATCCGGTTTTCGGACATGAACCTCGTCTATGCCGCGTCGCTCGAGGCCCAGGGCGTGTCGATGGGCGACGAGTTCATCTGCCAGCAGGCCATGCAGAGCGGCCTTCTGGTGCGCCCCTTCGACCTGGCGATCCGCTCGCCGCGCGGCTATTTCATGGTCGTGCCGCCCGAAAAGTCCGGCAACCCCGCCGGTGCGGCCTTCCGCGACTGGCTGCGCGACGAACTGCCGCAAGGCTGATGCGCGCCACACCGGCAAATTCCGTTTCACAAGGGATCGAAAAACTTTCTATTGCCTAACTGCCCGTCCCCTTCCTACCCTTCCGCGAGGGAAACCCGCCATTCCCAGGGGAAAAAGTGACACAAGCAGCAGAGATCGGCGCAACGGGAATCGGCAAGCAGTTCGGCCAGTTCACGGCGCTGGCCGACATCACCCTGACCATCGCGCGGGGCGAGTTCCTGACGCTGCTGGGCCCGTCGGGATCGGGCAAGACCACCTTCCTCATGGTCCTCTCCGGCTTCGAGGCCCCGAGTTCGGGCCGGCTGACGCTGAACGGCACCGACATGACCGACCTTGCCGCCGAACGGCGCGGCTTCGGCATGGTGTTCCAGGGCTACGCGCTCTTTCCCCACATGACCGCCGAGGAGAACATCGCCTTTCCGCTGAAGGTCCAGGGCCGGACCGCCGCCGAGGTCAAGCGCCGGGTGGACGAGATGATCGGGATGGTCGGCCTCGGTGGGCACGGGCACAAGCGGCCCTCTGGCCTCTCGGGCGGCCAGCAGCAGCGGGTGGCGCTGGCGCGGGCGCTGGCCTACGCGCCGCCCGTCCTTCTCCTGGACGAGCCGTTCTCGGCGCTCGACAAGAACCTGCGCGGCCAGATGCAGGACGAGATGCGCCGCCTGCATCGCGAGACCGGAACCACCTTCGTCTTCGTCACCCACGACCAGGAGGAGGCGCTGGCCCTGTCGTCGCGCGTGGCGATCTTCGACAAGGGCCGGCTTCAGCAACTCGCCCCGCCGCGCGAGGTCTACGAGCGCCCGGCCAATCGCTTCGTCGCCGAGTTCCTGGGCGACATCAACATCCTTCCGGTGAAGGGCGGCCGGATCGAGGGGCGGGCCGTCCAGGCGCCGGGCGCGACCGGCGATCTCGCGATCCGGCCCGAATACATGGCGCTTGCCCTGGCCCAGCCCGAGGACGGCAACGCCGTCGCCGCGACGCTGAACGACCTGACCTATCTGGGCGCGGAGACGCGGCTGTCGCTGGTCACGTCGGGCGGCGTGCCGATCGTGCTGCACCAGCAGACCTCCGACCTGCCCGCGGGCCTCGCCCCCGGCGCCTCCGTCTGGGCGACCTGGGCCCCGGGGCACGGCTTCCTGCTATGATGGTGCCGGAGTCCGGCAGCATCGACCACGACCGACCAACAAGAGCGAAAACAACAAGGAGAAGCAAATGAACGGACCCTTCCAGAAAGATTGCCTCGACATCCTGAAGACCCGCCTCGCGCGCGGCGAGATCTCGCGGCGCGACTTCTCGACCGGGCTTGCGCTTCTGCTCGGCACCTCGGCGCTCGGCCTGCGCGGCACGGCTGCCCGCGCCGAAGCCAAGGAACTCGTCTTCGTCAACTGGGGCGGCGATGCGGGCGCGGCCTATGACGATGCCTATGGCAAGCCCTTCCTTGCCGCGACCGGCATCACCGTCAAGCAGGACGGGTCCGGCCCGACCGAAGGCGCGATCGCAGCGCAGGAGGAAAGCGGCAAGCCGGCCTGGGACATCGTCGATGTCGATCCCTTCTCGGCCGAGGCGCTTGGCAAGAAGGGCATGATGGACCCGATCGACTATGCCGTGGTCGACAAGACCAAGTTCCGCCCCGGCTTCGGCTGGGACTATGCCGCGTCGACCTACTTCTACAGCTACATCCTCGCCTATGACGCCAAGAAGTTCAAAGACAACCCGCCCAAGACGATGGCCGACTTCTTCGATGTCGAGAAGTTCCCCGGCAAGCGCAGCATGTACAAGTGGGGAACCGGCATGTGGGAGGCGGCGCTTCTGGCCGACGGCGTGCCGAAAGACAAGCTCTACCCGCTCGACCTCAAGCGCGCGAACGACAAGATCGCCAAGTTCAAGGAGCATGTCGTGGCCTTCTGGGGCGGCGGCTCGGAAAGCCAGTCGATCCTCCTGAACGGCGAGGCGTCGATGGCGCTGATCTGGTCGACCCGGGCCAAGCTGATCGAGAAGGACTCGGGCGGCGATGTGGCCTTTACCTGGAACGAGGGCCTGCTCGCGCCCGGCGCGATGGGGGTGCTGAAGAACAACCCCGGCGGCAAGGAGAACGCGATGAAGTTCATCGCCTCGTCGCAGGACCCCGAAAAGCAGCTCGTGATGTTCCGCATGCTCGGGCAGGGGCCGGCGAACCCGGCCGCCGACGCGCTGCTGCCGCCCGAGGAAGCGCACTACAACCCGGTCGATCCGAAGAACTTCGCGGTGCAGGTCCCGCTCGACATGCCGTGGTACGAACAGAACTACGGCGCCGCGCTTGACGAATACCTGAAGATCATCTCGGCCTGACGGCACGCCGCCCCCCGGCAATCGGGGGGCGGCCTCCCCGAAGCCTGCCCCCCAACGCCGGAGACGCGATGACCGCCCGCCACATCTTCCTGCTCGGGCCTCTCCTGGCCCTGCTGGGCGCGGCCTATCTCCTGCCGTTCCTCGGCGTCATGCGCTGGAGCGTGACGCTGCCCCAGCCGGGGCTCGGCCAATATGTCATCGCGCTGACCGATCCGCTGGTCCTCGGCGTCATCTGGCGGACCTTCCGCATCTGCCTTCTGGTGACCGTCCTGGCGGTCGCGGCCGGCTATGTGCTGTCGCTGATCTGGGTGCGCGGCGGGCCGGCCGCGCGGCTGGCGGCGGAACTCTGCATCCTGATCCCCTTCTGGATTTCGGTCCTGACCCGCGCCTTCGGCTGGCTGGCGCTGCTGTCGAACAAGGGCATCCTGAATACCTGGCTTGAACATCTCGGCTTCATTTCCGAGCCGCTGACCCTGGTGCGCAACGAATTCGGCGTCGTGGTCGGCATGGTGCATTTCCTGATCCCCTTCGCGATCTTTCCGCTGGCCTCGTCCATGCGCGCGGTGGACGAGAGGGTGCTGATGGCGGCGCGCGGCATGGGGGCATCACGCACCCGCATCTTCTGGAGCGTGTTCGTGCCGATGACCCGGGGCGGTATCCTGGGCGCGGCGCTTCTGGTCTTCGTTTTCGGACTGGGCTTCTTCATCACCCCCGCGATCCTTGGCGGCGGGCGCAGCGTGATGGTGGCCGAACTCATCTACCTGCGCATCTTCCAAAGTCCCGACTGGGGCCTTGGGGCCGCGATCAGCGTCATCCTGATGGTCGCGGTCGGCCTTCTGCTGGCGCTGATGATGCGGCAGGTCAAGGCGGCCACGAAATGATCCAGCTTCGCCCCGGCCCCCTGGCCCTGACCCTTGCCGCGCTGATCGCGGTCTTCCTCCTGATGCCGCTGATCTCGGTGATCCCGGTCAGCTTCACGCCCAACCGCTATCTGTCGGTCCCCGAGGGCGAATGGTCCCTGCGCCACTACCGGGCGCTGATCGAGAACCCGGCCTGGGCCCAGGGATTCTGGTTGTCGATCCGGGTGGGCGTGGTGGCCTCGGCCCTGGCGACCGCGCTGGCCACCGCCTTCGCGCTTGGCATCTGGATGATCCAGCCGCGCTTTGCCGGGCTGCTGATGGGGCTGGCGCTTCTGCCGATGGTGGCGCCGCCGGTGGTCTCGGCTCTGACGCTCTATTTCTTCCTCATCACGCTCTCCAAGGTGAACAGCTTTGTCGCCTATGACACCTGGGCGGGGGTGGCGCTGGCTCATTCGGTGATGATCGCGCCCTTTGCGGTGGTCCTGGTCTCGGTCGCCCTGTCGCAACTCGACCGCAGGATCGACCTTGCCGCGCGGTCGATGGGCGCCGGCGTGGCGACCCGGGTGTTCCGGGTGATCCTGCCCAACATCCGCTTTACCCTGGTCACGGCGCTGTTCCTGACCTTCGTTCTTTCCTGGGACGAAATCGGGGTGACGCTGTTCATCACCTCGGTCAATGCGGTGACGCTGCCGCGGCTGATGTGGATGGGGCTGCGCGACAACATCGACCCGGCGATCGCGGCAATCTCGGTCGTACTCATCACGATCGTGGTCACGGTGATCCTGGCCAAGACGTTCTGGCAGATGCGCAGGAAGGGCCGCGGGGACTGATGACGACGTCGATCTCGACCGGGGTCTACCTGACCCATCTTCTGCGCGCCTACGGTGTCGACTGCGTGTTCGGCATTCCCGGCGTCCACACGATCGAGCTCTACCGTGGCCTTGCCGGCAGCGGCATCCGCCATGTGACCCCCCGCCACGAGCAGGGCGCGGGCTTCATGGCCGACGGCTATGCCCGGGCCAGCGGCCGACCGGGGGTGTGCTTCATCATCTCGGGCCCCGGCATGACCAACATCCTGACCGCGATGGGCCAGGCCTGGGGCGACAGCGTGCCCATGCTGGTGATCTCGACGGTCAACGCTCATGGGCGCATGGGTTCGGGCGAGGGCTGGCTGCACGAACTGCCGAACCAGCAGGCGATGGTGGCGGGCGTCTCTGCCTTCAGCCGCACCATCCACCGGCCCGAGGAACTGGCCCCCGCCCTTGCACAGGCCTTCGCGGTGTTCGACGGCGCCCGCCCGCGCCCGGTGCATCTGGAACTGCCGATCGACGTCATGCTGGCGCCGGCCGGCCACCTGCCCCTGCCCGAGCGGGTTGTCCGCGTCGCCCGGCCCGCCCCCGACCCGGCGCGGCTGGCCGAGGCGGCGGCGCTTCTGGCCGGGGCGCGTGCGCCGGTGATCCTTGCCGGGGGCGGCGCGGCGCGTGCCCGCGCCCTGCCCGCGCTGGCCGAGGCGCTGGATGCGCCGGTGGTGATGACGACCAATGGCCGCGGCATCCTGCCCCCCGGCCATCCGCTGGCGGTGACGCTGACCGCCTCGATGCCCGCCACCCGCGCGCTGATCGCCGGGGCGGACGCGGTGCTGGCGATCGGGACCGAGTTCGGCCCGACCGACTACGACATGTACGAGGATGGCGGCTTCGCGATCACCGCGCCGCTGGTCCGGCTGGACATCGACCCGGCCCAGATCCTGCGCGGCCCCCTGCCCGCCGTCGGGCTGGTGGGCGACGCCGGCCTTGGGGCCGAGGCCCTGCTTGCCGCCCTGCCACCGCGCAAGCCCGCAGCCGGCGCCGCCCGCGCCGCCGCGGCGCAGGCAGGGCAGAAGGCGCTTTCGACGGCGATGCAGGCCGACCTCGCGCTTCTGGACCTTGTGCGCGATACCCTGCCCGGAACGCTGATCGTTGGCGATTCGACCCAGGCGGTCTATGCCGGCAACATTGCCTTCGCCGCCGCCCGCCCCGGGGGCTATTTCAATTCGGCCACCGGCTATGGCACGCTCGGCTACGGCCTCCCGGCCGCGGTGGGCGCCGCCCTGGCCGAGGGCCGGCCCGTGGTGGGGCTGACCGGCGACGGGGGCCTGCAGTTCTCGCTTGGCGAACTGACGGCAGCGACCGAGGCCGGGGCCAGGGTGATCCTCCTTCTCTACGACAATCAGGGCTATGGCGAGATCAAGTCGGCCATGATCGCCCAGAACGTGCCGCCGCTCGGCGTCGACATCCTGACCCCCGATCTCGTGACCATCGCCCGGGCCTGCGGCTGGCAGACGACCGAAGCCGACAGTCCCGGCGACCTGCGCGACAAGGTGCGCGAAGCCGCCGGTCACGCCGGCTGCACCATGATCCGCTATACCGACAGGTTGCGCGACCGCCTGCGCCCGGTGTGACGGGTGGGATCCCGGCCCGGGCGGACGCCCGCGCGAATAGCTCCTGTGCCGCACCCGGCCGCCGCGCCCGCTCCGGGCCCGTCGGGGCGAGCCCCGGCCGGATCCGACAGGTCATCAAGCCGTCGGGTCATGTGGGCCAGGGCCCGCTCCAGCGCCTGAACGATGATCGCCTCGCAAATCTCTGTCTTGTTCGTGAAGCCTGAGACGCGATCAGGTGGCGCGCTCCCGCCCGCGCGAAACCGCTCCGGCCACTTGCAAACCGTGCGGGCCGAGACGGCAAAGGCCGCGGCACTCTGGCCCGCCGTCACGCGGGCACCGATCTGCTCCCGGCAGTGCACCGGGAGACGGGCACCATGATGCGGGTTGTTCATCCTTCAGGATCCTGGGCTGGAGTTTGGCGATTGCAGCCTGACCCCATTCAGGCGCGAACAACCTTCTGAGACCTCACAGCTCGCGTTGCCACGGGTCGGCCAGTGCCGGAAGGATCGTGCCGGCGCAGGGGCCAAAGCCGATCCGGTAGCCCTTGCCCTGCGCATGGCCGCGAAGGGTCAACCTGTCGCCGTCCTCGATGAAGGTCCGGGTGCCGCCCTCGACGGCGAGGGGTTCCTTGCCGCCCCAGGACAGTTCCAGAAGGCTGCCGCGGCTGTCCTTCGCCGGGCCGGAGATCGTGCCCGAACCCAGAAGGTCCCCCACGTTCATCGCGCAGCCCGACGATGTGTGGTGGGCCAGCTGCTGGGCGGCGGAATAGTACATCTCGCGGTAGTTCGTCCGCGCGATCACCGTCTCGCGCCCGCCCGCAGGCGTCAGCCCGACCTCGAGCGCGATGTCGTAGAGCATCGGTCCCGGCTCGTGCAGATAAGGCAGAAGCGGCCTCTCGCGCGCGGGCGTGGCGACGCGGAACTGCTCAAGCGCCGCGCGCATGACGATCCAGGGGCTGATTGTCGTCGCCGTCGCCTTGGACTGGAACGGGCCGAGCGGCTGATACTCCCATGCCTGGATGTCGCGCGCAGACCAGTCGTTCAGAAGGACATAGCCGAAGATCATCGCGTCGGCCTCGGCCACCGTCACCGGATATCCCTGGCGCGAGGCCTGGCCCACGACGGCACCCATCTCAAGCTCGATGTCGAACCGGCGCGAGGGCGCGAAGACCGGCGCCTCGGCCCCGGGCGGCCTTATCTGCCCCCAGGGGCGGCGCACTTCGGTTCCCGACACGACCACCGACGAGGCGCGGCCGTTGTAGCCGATCGGGATGTGGAGCCAGTTGGGCGGCAGGGCGTTTTCCGGCCCGCGGAACATGGTGCCGACATTGAAGGCATGGTGCCGGCTCGCGTAGAAGTCGGTGAATTCCGAAACCAGGAAAGGCAGGTGCAGCCGTGCCTCCTGCTGCCGGATCAGAAAGGGCTCGACCTGCGCCCGATGGTCGGAACCCTCGCGCAGAAGTTCGGCCAGGGCAGCGCGGAAACCCGACCATGCCCCCTGCCCCAGGTCCATGAAATCGTTCCAGAACGGCACGTCCAGCACCGGATCCTCGGCGACCTTGAGGATTCCCGCCGCCTCGAGCCCGGCCACATCAAGGATCATCTCGCCGATGGCGACGCCGCAGCGTGGTTCATCGCCGCTCGTCGAAAAGACCCCGCAAGGCAGGTTGTTCAACGGGAAATCCGTCTCGGCGACATTCGCGCCCGCGACCCAAGACCGCTCCAGCCCCATGCGCTTCTCCCTTCATTGTGGTCCAAGTATCCCGGGGGTGTGGGGGCAGCGCCCCCACCCGTCACTTCGGGCCGGGGGTTCCGTCGAACTTGCGGTCGAGCGTCGTCCAGCAGTCGATATAGTCGTCCTGCAGCGGCGCCTCGCGGGCGGCGAAGGCGGTCAGGTGCTGCGGAAAGCGGGTCTCGAACATGAAGGACATAGTGTTGTCCAGCTTCTCCGGCGCCAGTTTCGCGTTCGATGCGCCTTCGAAGGCCTGCTTGTCCGGCCCGTGCGGCAGCATCATGTTGTGCAGGCTCATGCCGCCCGGAACAAAGCCCTTGGGCTTGGCGTCATAGACGCCGTAGATGTTGCCCATCAGTTCGGACATGATGTTCTTGTGATACCAGGGCGGGCGGAAGGTGTTTTCCGCCACCATCCAGCGTTCGCGGAAAAGCACGAAGTCGATGTTCGCCGTCCCCTCGACGCCGGACGGCGCGGTCAGGACGGTGAAGATCGACGGGTCGGGATGGTCGAAGAGGATCGCGCCGACCGGGCAATAGGTCTTCAGGTCGTATTTGCACGGATGGTAGTTGCCGTGCCAGGCCACCACGTCCAGCGGGCTGTGGCCGATCTTCGTGCGGTGGAACTGGCCGCACCACTTGACCGTCACGCTCGAAGGCGCCTCGCGGTCCTCGAAGGCCGCCACCGGGGTCTTGAAGTCGCGGCGGTTGGCCATGCAGTTCGCCCCGATCGGGCCACGGCCGGGAAGCTGGAACTTCTGGCCGTAGTTCTCGCACGCGAAGCCGCGGGCCGGGCCGTCCGGCAACTCGACCCGATAGACCAGCCCGCGCGGGATCAGGGCGATCTCCTGCGGCTCGAGGTCGATGATCCCAAGCTCGGTGCAGAAGCGCAGCCGGCCTTCCTGCGGGACGACCAGAAGCTCGCTGTCGGCCGAATAGAAATAGTCGTCCACCATCGACTCGGTGACCAGGTAGATGTGGCTGGCCATGCCGACCTGGATGTTCACGTCGCCCGCCGTGGTCATGGTGCGCATTCCGGTCAGCCAGGTCAGCGGCTCGCCCGTGTGGGGCACCGGGTCCCAGCGGTACTGCCCGAGGGAGACCACCTCGTCGACGACATGCGGGGCGGTCTTCCAGTAGGGAAGCGCGATCTTTTCGAAGCGGTGGGTATGCTTGACCGAGGGGCGGATGCGGTAGCACCAGGTGCGTTCGTTCTGGTGGCTGGGCGCGGTGAAGGCGGTGCCCGACAGCTGTTCGCCATAAAGGCCATAGTCGCACTTCTGCGGGCTGTTCCGGCCCTGCGGCAGCGCGCCGGGCAGGGCCTCGGTTTCGAAGTCGTTGCCGAAGCCGGGCATGTAGCCCTCATGGGTGCCGGTCTGGGTCGCGGCGCGGATCATTCCCCGGGACAAGGCATGGCGGGTCATCGGGCGGCTCCTTTCGGAAAGGGCATGGCGGATGCTGCTCCGATATATCGTTGCATTTGCAACGATGTCAAGGCCCGCCCTCCCCGGGGCCATACACGAGTACGGCACCCAGCCCCGACACGGCGCGGAAACGCCGGTCAGTCGGCGCTGCCCAGCCCCTCGATGCGCCGATAGGCGCGTGCGGCATAGAGAAGGGCCGGCCTCGCCGGTTCGGGCAGGACCACCTCGGCCACCTCTCCGACAAAAAGGTAATGCGTCTCCCACAAGAGGGCCGTCACCAGCCGGCAATCCAGCGTGACCGCAGCTTCGCTGATCCTCGGGCAGCCGGTCTCGCCCGGCTCGGTCGGCACGCCGGCGAACCGCTCGGGCCCCTTCAGCCCGCCGCGGCCCGAGAACCGGTCGGCGATCTCGCTTTGCCCCTGGTTCAGGACATTGGCCGAAAAGCAGCGGTTGGCGAGGATGGCGGTGGCCGTCGGGCTTTGCTGGTTGACGCAGACGAGAAGGCTGGGCGCACGCCCGTCCGCCGACAGAGAGGTCATCGACGACACGGTGATCCCGGTCAGCCCGCCCGGCCCGTCGGTGGTCAGGACCGCGACCGAAGCGGCCATCCGGCTCATCGCCTCGAGGAAATGGCCGCGCAGGTCGTGGGTCATAGGTAAGCTCCGACAGAATTGGCCCGGTTCCGCAGCGGGTGCAAGGCGGCAACCCCGTCCGGCGAACATATTGCGCTGCCCGTCCCGCGCAAGGCCGAAGCGTCATGGCCGGGCAAGCGTCAGACCGCTCGCCGGCGGAATCGATTGACTTCAATCATTCGATTGATTACATCCACCGCATGACCGGCCAACCCCACCCGCCAGACGGAACCCGGCTTCAGCTTATCAGGGCCGGTGCCCACCTGTTCGGCCGGCAGGGCTACGCCGCCGCCTCGACCCGCGCCATCGCCGCGCTGGCAGGCACGAACATCGCCTCGATCGCCTATCACTTCGGCGGCAAGGAAGGCCTGCGCGAGGCCTGCGCCGCCGAATTTGCCCGCCGGGTGCGGGCGGTCCTGCCGGGGGACGGCCCGGCACCGGCGCTCGATCCCGACGCGGCGGCGGACGAACTGCGGGCCATCCTGGGAAAGGTGGCCGCGTATCTTCTGTCCGGGAACGAGAATGGCGACCTCGTGGCGTTCATGCTGCGCGAGATGGCGGACGCCAGCCCTGCCCTGGCCGTGGTCTATGACGGGCTGGCCGAACCGATGCACCGCCGCCTCTGCGCGCTATGGGCCGCCGCCGCCGGGCACGAGGCCGAAAGTCCCGCCACCCGCCTGAAGGTGTTCAGCCTGATCGGCCAGGTGATCTATTTCCGCATCGGCGCGCCGATCGTCGCCCGGCGGATGGGCTGGCCGTCGGTCGGGCCGGCCGAGGCGGGCGCGATCATCGACGTGCTGATGGCCAATCTGGACGCGGTGCTGGATGCCGCGCGAAAGGGGGTGTGATGTTTCTCTGCGCGGTTCCGGTCCTGTCGGCGCTGATCGCCTCGTGCGGGGCGCCGCCGCCACTGGCCACCGGCTATGTCGAGGGCGACTATGTGCTGATCGCCCCGGTCGCGACCGCCACGATCGACAGCCTGGCCGTGGCGCGCGGCGACCGGGTCGTGGCGGGGCAGCCGCTGGCCAGCCTCGAGCGGCGCGACGCCGAGATCGCGCTGGCCGAAGCCCGCGCGGCGGTGGCGCGCGCCGAGGGCCAACTGGCCAACCTGCGCGAGGGACGCCGCCCCGAGGAAATCCGCGTGATCGAGGCCGCCCTTGCCTCGGCCCGCGCCCGGGCGGACGAGGCCGAGCGGACAAGGGCGCGGCTCGACAACCTTGCCAGCAGCGGCAGCGCCAGCAAGGCGCAGCGCGACGATGCCGCGACCGCGGCCAAGGTCGCGGCCGCCAGCGTCGCCGAGGCCGAGGCCAATCTCGCGGTGGCCCGCCTTCCCGCCCGCCCTCAGGAAATCGCCGCCGCCGAGGCCACGCTGGCCGGCGCCCGCGCCGGGCTGGCGCACGCGCAATGGGCGCTGGACCAGCGCAATCTGGCCGCGC
Source organism: Pseudomonadota bacterium (assembly GCA_018240425.1). Lineage (GTDB taxonomy): Bacteria > Pseudomonadota > Alphaproteobacteria > Rhodobacterales > Rhodobacteraceae > TMP-24. The sequence goes on from JAFEFU010000037.1 coordinate 19,800, forward strand.
CCGCCGCCGGGGTGATCGACGATCTGATCCGCCACCCGGGCGAACTCGCTGGCCCGACCGCCCCGGTCCTGTCGCTGCTGCCCGACGGGGCGGTAAAGCTGCGCCTCTATGTGCCCGAGGCCGATCTGTCGGGCATCAGCCCCGGAACCCGGCTTTCCCTGCATTGCGACGGCTGCCCGCCCGGCCTGACCGCGCGGGTCAGCTATGTCTCGGACGCACCCGAATTCACGCCTCCGGTGATCTATTCCGCCGACAGCCGGCAAAAGCTGGTCTACCTGATCGAGGCCCGCCCCGAGGGCGCGGCGGGCCTCAAGCCCGGCCAGATCGTCGACGCGGGCCTGGCCGATGAATGACGCGCCCGCCATCGACGTGCGCGACCTGGTCAAGCGGTTCGGCGGCCGGACCGTGGTTGACCGCGTCTCGCTGACCGTCGCGACCGGCGAGATCGCGGGTTTCCTCGGCCCGAACGGGTCAGGCAAGACGACAACGATCCGGCTGATGTGCGGGCTTCTCACCCCCGACTCCGGCGAGGGCACCGTCCTTGGCCACGACATCCGCCGCGGCAGCACCGCGATCAAGCGCGACGTGGGCTACATGACCCAGCGGTTCTCCTTCTACGAAGACCTGACGATCGAGGAGAACCTCCGCTTCGTTGCTGGCCTCTATCGGCTGCCGTCGGCGGACGCGGCGGTGCGCGACACCCTGGCCGACCTCGGCCTGACCGCGCGGCGCGGCCAGCTGGCCGGGTCGCTCTCGGGCGGCTGGAAACAGCGGCTGGCGCTGGCCGCCTGCATCATGCACCGCCCGCGCCTTCTGATGCTGGACGAGCCCACCGCCGGCGTGGACCCCAAGGGCCGGCGCGAGTTCTGGGACGAGATCCACCGCCTCGCGGCGGGGGGGCTGACCGTCCTCGTCTCGACCCACTACATGGACGAGGCCGAGCGCTGCCACCGCATCAACTACATCGCCTATGGCCGGCTGGTGACCCGCGGCACGGTGGCCGAGGTAATCCGCAACGCGGGCCTGACCACCTTCATCCTCAGCGGCCCCGCCACCGCGGCGGCGGCGCATGACCTGACTGGCCTGCCCGGCGTCGATCAGGTGGCACACTACGGCAACGACCTGCATGTGATCGGCCGCGACGGAGACCGGCTGCGGCAGAGCGTGGAGCAGGTCGCCGCAGCCCGCCAGCTGGCGATGCGGCCGGCCGACAGCAGCCTCGAGGACGCCTTCATCCAGCTGATGGGCGAAGCGAGGGACAACGTGGCATGAGCGCTTTCCTGTCGCTGGCCCGTATCCGCACCCTGATCGCCAAGGAGGCGATCCAGATGCGGCGCGACCGGGTCACATTCGCGATGATGCTGGGCGTGCCGCTGATGCAGCTGGTCCTCTTCGGCTTTGCCATCAACAACGACCCCAAGGGGTTGCCTGCCGCCCTGGTCGCGCCTGCGCCCGACCGCTTTGCCCGCGCGATGGTCTCGGCGCTGGAACTGACCGGCTACTACCGCTTTACCTATCCCGACGCGACGGCGGCCGAGGCCGAGCGGCTGATGGCGCGCGGCGACGTGAGTTTCGTCGTCACCGTGCCGTCGGACTTCGGCCGCCGGGTCGAGCGCGGCGACCACCCGCAGATCCTGGTCGAGGCCGACGCCACCGACCCCTCGGTCGCCTCGGGGGCGATCTCGACGCTGGCGACCGTCGCGGCGGACGCGCTCAGTCGCGAAAGCGGCCAGCAGGCGCAGGCCGGACAGTCGGGGCGCGGCGCGCCTGACATCGTGGTGCACCGGCGCTACAACCCCGAGGGCATCACCCAGTACAACATCGTGCCCGGACTTCTGGGCGTGATCCTGCAGATGACCATGACGATGATGACCGCAATGGCCCTGACCCGCGAGTCCGAGCGCGGCACGATGGAAAACCTCCTGTCGATGCCGGTTACGGCAGCCGACATCATGCTGGGCAAGATCCTGCCCTACTTCGTCGTCGGCGCCGTCCAGGTGGCGGTGGTGCTCGGTGCGGCAAGCGCGCTGTTCCATGTGCCGTTCGAGGGCAGTTTCCTCCTCCTGTCGGGCGGCATCCTCCTGTTCGTGATGGCGCTGGTGCTCTTGGGCTATGTCTTCTCGACCGTGGCGCGGACGCAGATGCAGGCGATGCAGCTGACCTTCTTCTACTTCCTGCCCTCGATCCTTCTGTCGGGCTTCATGTTCCCCTTCCGCGGAATGCCGGTCTGGGCACAGCACCTGGGCGAGGTGCTTCCCCTGACGCATTTCCTGCGCCTGATCCGGGCGGTCATGCTGAAGGGCGCCGACCTGCCCACCGTGGCGGGGCATCTGGCGGTGCTGGCACTGTTCGTGGCGGTCTTCGCGCTGCTCGCGCTCTCGCGCTTCCGCCGGACGCTGGATTAGAGGCGCGCCTCGGCGTAGATGCGGCCCAGATCGCCCCGCCATTCGCCGGCGAACCGCTCCAGCCAGCGGTCGGCTTGGACCTTGCCCGTCCTCAGGCTTTCGACCAGCGGCGCAAGGTGGCGCTGCTCGTCCAGGCCGCGCGCGGCCAGGCCGGCCTGCGACAGGCTGACGGCGGCGCGGGCCAGATCAAGCAGCTTCACCCCGCCCGCCTCGCCCTGAAGCGCCGCGACCGAGGCGGCAACACGCAGCCCCTCGCGGGTGTCCGCATCAAGGCCGCGCACCAGATCCCAGGCCGCATCCAGTGCCGACTGGTCATACATCAGACCGACCCAGAAGGCCGGAAGGGCCGCGATGTGTGCCGCGTCACCGACATCCGCACCGCGCATCTCGATGTATTTCTTGACGCGCGCCTCGGGGAAAACCGTGGTCATGTGGTCGGCCCAGTCCGACAGGGTCGGTTTCTCGCCGGGCAGGGCGGGCAGCTTGCCCTTCAGGAAATCGCGGAAGGACTGGCCCAGGGCGTCGATATACCTGCCGTCGCGATAGACGAAATACATCGGCGCATCCAGAACCCAGTCCACATAGCGCTGAAAACCCATGCCATCCTCGAACACGAAGGGCAGCATCCCGGTGCGCGCGTCGTCGAGGCTGCGCCAGATGCGCGAGCGCCAGCTCTTGTGGCCATTCACCTTGCCCTCGAAGAACGGGGAGGAGGCAAAGAGCGCCGTCGCCACCGGCTGCAGGGCCAGCGCCACCCGCAGCTTCTTCACCATGTCGGCCTCGGAGGCGTAGTCGAGGTTCACCTGGACCGTGCAGGTCCGGTACATCATCTGTGTGCCATGTGTACCGACACGCCCCATGTAATCGGTCATCAGCCGATAGCGGCCCTTGGGCATCATCGGCATGTCCTCGTGCCGCCAGACCGGCGCCGCGCCGACGCCGATATGAGCGATGCCCAGGGGCCCGGCCACGGCGCGCACTTCGGCCAGATGGGCGTCCAGCTCGGCACGAACCTCGTGGAGCGTGGCCAGGGGCGCGCCCGACAGTTCGAACTGGCCGCCCGGCTCGAGGCTGACATTGGCACCGTTGCGGGTCAGGCCGATGATGTTGGCCTGTTCCATGACCGGGGTCCAGCCGAAGCGGTCGCGCAGGCCCTCGAGAAGCGCGCGGATCGAGCGCGGGCCGTCATAGGGAACCGGCGCCAGCGTGTCGGCAAGAAAGCCGAACTTCTCGTGCTCGGTGCCGATGCGCCAGTCGGACGCGGGCTTGCAGCCGCTTTCGATCAGTCCGGCCAGCTGGGCGAAGTCTTCGATCGGGCCGCCGCCGGACTGGGGAATCGACATTGTGGTCTCCGATCTGGGTCAGGATTTGGGGCGCCAATGCGTGGCGCGGCGCGGCGGGCGAGTCAAGGGCGCGGCGGAAGGCTGCGGGCAGGCTGTGTCCAGACCGTCTGGGTGTCGGCGGGCCGGTCGAGTGCGGCAGTGAAGGCCGCCATGTCGGCACCGGGAAGGGCGGCGAAGGCGTCGAACAGCGCCGCGGCCCCCTGGGCCTGATGCGGGATCAGAAGCGCCTGCCCGTCGGCCTGCTTCAGCCGCCAGTGCGGAAGGCCGTGCAGCCGGATCAGCCGCACTTCGGCCAGTTCGCGCAGCGCCACATAGCCGCCGAAGTCAGGCCCGAGATAGCCCACCTGCCCCTCGTCGATCTCGACCAGGCCCGGCGCGGCGACCGGACGCTGGAAGCGCAGCCGCCGCACTTCGGTCAGGCCCCACCCCGCCCCCGCCAGGACAAACAGGGCGCCGACCGGCGCCAGAAGATAGCCACCCAGCCAGATCAGCCAGCCGCCGAACCCGACGACCGCAAGGGCCACCAGACCTTCCGACCAGCGGGCGAGCGCGGCCCTCGCCTCGGGGCGCAGGAAGCTCATGCCCGGACGTCCAGCGCGCCTGTCCGCGCGCGGGCGGCGACCGCGGGCAGTCCGGGCGGCACCATCACCAGTCCCCCGCCTGGGCCTGCCAGAGCGTGACCAGGGCCAACGCCGCGGTCTCGGCCCGCAGGATGCGCGGGCCGAGGGCGACCGGCGTGACGAAAGGCAACGCGCGCAAGCGGGCGCGTTCGTCGTCGGAAAAGCCGCCCTCGGGGCCGACCAGGATCGCGGCGGGTCCGGGGGGCAGGACCAGCCGGCCGGCCCCTGCCCTATCGCGGGCGGCGGATTCGTCGGCCCACAGGATGCGGCGCGCGGAATCCCACCCGGCCAGCAGGCGCGGAAGTGGAGTGAGGGGCGCGACCTCGGGCAAGACCGTCGTCTCGCATTGTTCGGCGGCCTCGCGGACATGCGCCTCGGCCTTGTCCTGGCGGAGGCGCTCGGCATTGGTGAAATCGGTCTGGACCGGGACGAGGCGCGCGACCCCAAGTTCCACCGCCTTTTCAACGATGAAATCGGTGCGCGCCTTCTTGACCGGCGCGAAGATCAGCCAGAGGTCAGAGTGCCGGCCCTGCGGCCTGGTCTGCGTGGTGCAGCGCAAGGCCCCGCCGCGCTTGCCCGCCTGCTCGACCGTGGCCATCCATTCGCCGTCGCGGCCGTTGAACAGAAGGACGGCGGCCCCGGCGCCGAGGCGCATCACGCCGAACAGGTAGTGGGTCTGGGCCTCGGTCAGGGGCACCGGTTGCCCGTCGCCGAGCGGATGGTCTACACAGAGCCTGATCCTTGCCTGCTGCATGAGGCCGACCTTATGACCCCGCCTGACGATTTGCCAGAGGCCGGCCCCCGACCCGCTGCCGAGGCGGTCGCCGATGCGGTGACGGGCAACTGGGTGGACCGTCTTGCGCCGGAGGTCGCCCGTCCCTACCTGCGCCTGTCGCGCGCCGACCGGCCGATCGGCACCTGGCTTCTGCTGCTGCCCTGCTGGTGGGGGGTGGCGCTGGCGGCGTCGCGCGACGGCTGGCGCCCGGGCGACCTGTGGATCATCGCCGGCTGCGCGGCGGGGGCCTGGCTGATGCGCGGCGCCGGCTGCACCTGGAACGACATCACCGACCGCGAGTTCGACGCGGCGGTGGCGCGCACCCGGTCGCGCCCGATCCCCTCGGGGCAGGTCAGCGTCATGCAGGCGCTGGCCTGGATGGCCGCCCAGATGGCACTGGCAGGGCTGGTGCTTCTGACCTTCAACGACGTGACGATCCTTCTGGCGCTGTCCTCGCTGGGGCTGGTGGCGATCTATCCCTATGCCAAGCGCTTCACCTGGTGGCCGCAACTGTTCCTGGGGCTGGCCTTCAACTGGGGGGTGCCGGTCGCCTATGCCGCCCACGCGGGCTGGCCGGGCTGGCCGGCATGGGTGATGTATGCGGCGGGCATCGCCTGGACGCTGTTCTACGACACGATCTATGCCCATCAGGACAAGGAGGACGACGTGCTGATCGGGGTCAGGTCCACCGCCCGGCTGTTCGGGGCGGCGACCGGCAAATGGCTGGCCCTGTTTCTTGTCCTGTGTGTCACGCTGATGGCGGCAGCGGTGCTGGCGGCACTCCTGCCCGGGGCCGGAGGGCTGCGGCTGGCCGTGGCGCTGGCCGCGCCCTGGGTGATGGGCTGGCATCTCCTGTGGCAGCTTGGCCGGCTGGACATCGACGACCCGGCCGCGTGCCTGCGGCTTTTCCGCACCAACCGCGACGCGGGGCTGATCCCTGCGCTGTTTCTTGCCGTTGCCGCGTTCCTTTGATTGATCGGGCGCGCGCAAGCGCCTAAGGAAGGCGCCGTTGCAGTCCATCGGGGCCAGATCGGGTGAAATTCGCGCTTCCCAGGAAGTTTCCGGCAAAGGCGGTGGTCCCCGCGGTCTTCGCCGGAACCGGGCTGGTGTGCCTGGCCCTGTCGATCTGGACCGCCAGCGCGATCGAGCGATTCTCGCGCCTCGGTGTGCGCAAGGCGCTGGGCGAGGCCGGCTATTCCTGGGCCGAGGTCGAGACCGACGGGCTGAAGGTCATCCTGCGCGGCACCGCGCCCACCGAGGCCATGCGCTTTCGCGCCCTGCTTGCCGCAGAAAACGTGGTGGATGCCGCGCGGCTGCGCGACGAGATCACCGTGGCGGCGGAAAGCAAGGTGGCGGTCCCCGACTTCACCATCCAGATCCTGCGCAATGACGATGGGATCTCGCTCATCGGGCTGGTGCCGGCCAGCATGGATCGCGGGCAACTGACCGACACGCTGAAGGCGCTGGCGGGCGGCAAGGTCACCGACATGCTGGAAAGCGCCGACCACCCCGCCCCCGAAGGCTGGGATGGGGCGGTCGCCTTCGCGGAAGGCGCGGTCAAGCTGCTGCCGCGCGCCAAGGTCTCGGTCGGCGCGGGCAAGGTCGCGGTGACCGCGATCTCGGAAAGCGAGGCGGAACGGGCCAGCCTCGAGTCGAGCCTGCGGCGGAAGGTGCCCGCGGGGCTTGACCTGCAACTGAACATCACCGCCCCCCATCCGGTGATCGCGCCCTTCACCGTGCGCTTCCTGATCGACAAGACGGGCGCGCGCTTCGATGCCTGTTCGGCCGACAGCGATGCGGCGCAGGCGAAGATCCTTGCCGCCGCCGCGGCAGCGGGGGCCGAGGCGGGCGCGACCTGCCCGGTGGGGCTCGGCGTGCCGACCCCGACCTGGGCCGACGCGGTGGTGATGGGCATGAAGGCGGTGGCCAAGCTCGGGCGCGGAGCAATCACCTTCTCGGACGCGGATGTCACGCTGGTCGCCGACCCCGACGTCAGGCAGGCCGATTTCGACCGGGTGGTGGGCGAACTGGAATCGAACCTGCCCGAGGTCTTCTCGCTGAAGGCCACCATCGCCTCGAAGGCCGACGGGGTGGCGGCAGGCGCCGCCGAATTCGTGGCGACGCTGGACAAGGACGGCAAGGTCGACCTGAGCGGGCGCGTGGGCGACGACATGACCCGCAAGGCGGTCGAAAGCGTGGCCGCGGCACGGTTCGGAACCGCCAACGTCCATGCCGCGACCCGGCTGGCCAGCGGCCTGCCCGCGGGCTGGGGCAAGCGCGTGCTGGTCGGGCTCGAGGCGCTGGCGGAACTGGACAACGGCACGGTGACGGTGCGCGAGGACACCCTGCGCGTCGAAGGGGCCTCGGGCCGCAAGGAAGCATCGGGGGCCGTGTCGCGCATCCTCGATTCCCGGCTGGGCAGCGGCACCGCCTACAGCCTGGCGATCCGCTACGACAAGGCGCTGGACAAGACGCTCGGCCTGCCGACGCCCACCGAATGCGTCAGCCGGATCAACGCGGCGCTGGCGGCGAAGAAGATCGCCTTCGACCCCGGATCGGCGGTGATCTCGCCCGACTCGGGCGATACGCTCGACAAGATCGCGGCGGTGATGAAGACCTGCGGCGACGTTCCGATGGAGGTCGGCGGGCATACCGACAGCCAGGGCCGCGACGAGATGAACCTGGTCCTGTCGCAGCAGCGCGCCCAGTCGGTGATCGAGGCGCTGCTCGCCCGGCGCGTGCTGACCGGCAACCTGACCGCCAAGGGCTATGGCGAGACCCGCCCGATCATGGCCAACGATACCGAGGCCGACCGCGAGCAGAACCGGCGGATCGAGTTCCGGCTGATCGGCAAGGACGGCCAGCCCGTCGATCCGGCCGCCGTGCCGCCGGAAACCGGCGCGCCCGACGACGGCGCAGCCCCGGCGGATAGCGCGGCCGCACCTCCGGCGGACGGCCAGTCCGTCCCGGTCCTGACGCCCGACGCCGCAACCATCAGGCCGAAGATGCGGCCCGCGACCCTGAAGAAACCCTGAGGCCGAGGCAGCACCGGATGAGCCACACCCAATTCATCGTCGCCATGACCATTGTCCTGTTCCTGGCCTTCGGCCTGGGATGGTTCGCTTCCTGGCTGGTGCACCGGCTGACGCGGGTGACGCAGGCCGACATCAGCGACCTCGACCAGATGGCGCGCAACCTGCACGACGCCGAGGAAACCCGCGACGAGGCGCTGACCTATCTGGAGCAGCGCGAGCGCGAGCTGATGAGCCAGCTGGCGCAGGGCGAGGCCGAATTGCGGGCGGCGATGGAGGGCCTGCGCGACGCCCGCGCCGAGGCCGAAGAGCTGCGCGACTATATCGAGAAGGCGAACATCGGCTGACGACCCGATCCGTTTGCGTGGGTCATGATTCCGGGCCGGTTTTCGGCTATGATTCGGACACTGCCAACAGCCATTTGGACCAGGGGGTTGAAATGCCGTTTCATGTTCATTTGTCGCCAGCCAGGATTCGCGCACTCGCCGTCAGCACCGCAATTCTTGCCACGGCCTTTGCCGCGCCCGGTGTGATGCATGCGCAGGAGTTCATGTCCGAGGAGGAACTCTTGCAGACGCTGCCCGGCCACGAGGCGCATAGCGTCGACAAGAAAGGAAATGCTTGGGCGCAGGTCTACAGCGCGCGCAGCGGCTCAAAGAAGAGTGGCGTTTTCAACGGAGTCTGGAAGACCGATAAGTATACTGGGAAATGGACCGTGAAGAACGGTCAGTGGTGCGAAGACACGGGAGACTGGCAGGGCTGCTTCCAGTTCGTCAGAATCGATGCTAAGACAATCTTGGCCTATCGTGACGGCCAAAAGCAAAAACAATGGACGCTTAAATAGGTAGTTCACTCGCCGAGCAGTCCGATTGCTGCGCAGCGCGCCCTACCATCTGTCCAGCGCCGCCTCGTCCTCGTCCCTCGCCGCCACCCAGTCGGCCCCGTCCGCATGGAGTTCCTTCTTCCAGAAGGGGGCACGGGATTTCAGGTAGTCCATCAGAAATTCGGCGGCGGCGAAGGCGGCCTCGCGGTGGCGCGCGGCGGTGGCGACCATCATGATCGGCTCGCCCGGCGCAAGGCGGCCGAAGCGGTGGATGACGGCGATGCGGTCAAGGCTCCAGCGGGTGCGGGCCTCGTCGGCGATGGCGGCGATGGCCCGCTCGGTCATGCCGGGGTAATGCTCGATCTCCATCGCGGTCAGGCGGCCCCCGTCGTCGCGCACGAGGCCGAGGAAGGTGACGACCGCGCCCGCGCCGCCGGACTGGCGGGCGAAGTCGGCAGCGACCGCGCCATAGTCGAACGGCCCTGCCTGCACGCGGATGTCGGCGGCGGCCATGCCTAGCCTCCGGTCATCGGCGGGAAGAAGGCCACCTCGCGCACCCCGGCAAGGGGTGCGTCGAAGGACGAAAGCTGCTGGTCGGTCGCCACGCGCAGGGCGCGCAGGTCGGCGAAGGCGGCGGCATAGCGGTCTTCGCGGGCGGAAAGTTCGGCGATCAGGCCTGCGACGGTGGCGGCGGCGGTCTCGACCGTTTCCGACGGCCTTCCGATGCGCTCACGCACCCAGGCGAAATAGAGGACACGGATCATCTCTCGTCCTTCAGGAACGGCAGGGCCTTCCTGAAATAGTCCCATCCGGTCAGGAATGTAAGGGCGGCGGCGATCCAGATCAGCACGAGGCCCGCATGATTGGCGACCGAGGCGCAGTCGCGCTTGCCGCAGGCCCGCACCGGATCGGCCAGCCCGGCGGCAACGGCGTCGGCATATTGTTCGGGCGTCATGCCGTGCATGGCCACGCCGTTCAGATACTCGAACCCGGTGCCGAGAAACAGGGTCGCGATCGCCACCATCTGGGCGGTGGTCTTCCACTTGGCCAGCTTCGTCACCTTCAGCCCGCCCGCCGGCGCGCCCAGGTATTCGCGCAGGCCCGAGACGAAGACCTCGCGGAAGAGGATCACGGTCGAGGGCAGGATCAGCCAGGGGTTCATCCCCGAATAGCCGGTCAGCACCATGATGGCGATGACCACCATCGCCTTGTCGGCGATCGGGTCGAGCATGGCGCCGAACTTGGACTCCTGCTTCCACAGGCGCGCGAGGTAGCCGTCGAAATAGTCGGTGATCGCGGCGCTGACGAAAAGCGACAGCGCGAACCAGTCGGCCCAGGGCCGGCGGAAATAGAGGAACATGATGGCGACGCCGGGCGCGGCCAGGAGGCGCAGGAAGGTCAGCGTGTTGGGCACGGTCCACTTCATGGGCCATCACTAGCCGATGAACGGGGGCGGGGGGAAGGCCTGCCGGTCGCGTGTCCTTTCAGCCGTTGTGCGCCGAGAACAGGTTGATCTCGACCGGCAGATGCAGGCCGTCGGCGGCGGCGAAGCCGGCGAAGTCGGCCGCGATCCGCGCGCGGGTGGCGTCGATGTCGGCCGGCGAGGCGCCGGAGGTGCGCAGGACGAAGGCCGCCGGCCCCATCTTTGCGGCCAGGGCCGCGGCGGCGGCGGGGCCGCCCGCATGGTGGAAGTCGAACAGGCGCGCCTCGGCGCCGGGGTCCGACCAGCCTGCCGCCGCGAGAAGACCCGTCACCCGCGCGCGGTCCGCGAAGGCCAGGGGGCCGGGCGCACCCTCTGGCGCCGCGGGTTGCGGCCCCATCCGCGCCACCGAGGCTGCGCGCGGAATCGAGAACCAGGGGTTCGCGCTGATCGCGCCGAAGGTGGCGAACGAGAGCCGCCCGCCGGGCCGTACGGCGCGGCGGATGTTGGCGAAGGCCGCGACCGGATCGTCGAAGAACATGACCCCGAACGAGGAGAGCACAAGATCGAAGGGACCGGGCAGGTCGGCGGTCTGGGCGTCGGCCAGCAGAAAGGCAGGGTTCGCGCCTGTCCCCGACCTTTCGCGCGCCCGTGCCAGCATCGGCCCGGATATATCCACGCCCACCACTTGCGCGCCGCTCTTGGCCAGACCAATCGCCAGACGGCCCGCGCCGCAGCCGATCTCGAGGATGCGGCCAGCGCCCCGGCCCTCTGCCAGAAGATATTCGGACACCGAGCCGTTCATCGCCTCGATCTCAGATTCGAGTGTCAGCCAGCGCTGGCCGACCTCGCCATTCCAGAATTCGCTTTGCTCGGCGTTGGCCATGTCGGACATCGGAACCTCCGGGTTGCCGGGGCCGAGGATAGCACCATTCCTGCAACCGTCGATTCCCCGGCGTTCACGGTGCGGTGTGCGGCGGGGGATCCAGCCCCTGTCAGATGGCCGCCAGTTCCGCCTGGCGCACGATCCCCTCGGCCTGGCGGATCGAGGCGATGTCCACGAGGCGCCCCTTGTAGACCGTGGCCCCCTGCCCCGCCGCCTTGGCGGCCTGCATGGCCGCGAGGATTTCGCGCGCCTCGGCCACCTGTTCGGGCGAGGGCGTGAAGATTTCGTTGGCGAGCGCCACCTGTTTGGGGTGGATCGCCCATTTGCCGACCATGCCGAGCGTCGCGGCGCGGCGGGCCTGGGCGCGGAAGCCTTCCTCGTCGGAAAAGTCGCCGAACGGACCGTCCACCGGCAGGACGCCGTGGGTGCGGCAGGCGGCAACGATGGCCGCGGTCGCCCAGTGCCAGGGGTCGGACCAGTGGCGGGCGCCGTCCTTCAGCATGTAGTAATTGTCCTGGGTGCCGCCGATGCCGGTGGTCTGCATGCCCATGCTGGCGGCGAAATCGGCGGCGCCGAGGCTCATCGCCTGCAGGCGCGGGCTGGAGGCGGCGATTTCCTCGACATGGGCGATGCCGGCGGCGGTCTCGATGATGACCTCGAGGCCGATGCGCTTTGCCCGGCCCTTTGCGGCCTCGATCGCGGTCACGAGGGCATCGACCGCGTAGACATCGGCGGCGCAACCGACCTTGGGAATCATGATCTGGTCGATACGGTCGCCGGATTCTTCAAGAACTTCGACGACATCGCGATACCAGAAGGGCGTGTCGAGGCCGTTGATGCGCACCGACAGGTGCTTGCGGCCCCAGTCGATGTCGTTGATCGCCTGGATGATGTTGCGGCGCGCCTGCGGCTTGTCGTGGGGGGCGACCGAGTCCTCGAGGTCGAGGTTGATGACATCGGCGGCGCTCGCCGCCATCTTCTCGAACAGCGCCGGGCGCGAGCCGGGGCCGAACAGCTGGCAGCGGTTGGGACGGGCAGGCGCGGGCGGCTGGGGGCGGAAGCTCATGGCAGGTCTCGCAAGATTGTGTCACATCAATTTGCGAAATTGGTAGATTATTGCCGCAACGCCGGCAAGGGTATTTTGCGCACGCAGCAATTCGCGCCGCAACGCCGCATCGGCAACGCCCCTTTTCAATCGCGCCGCAATCGGGGAAGAAAGCCGGGTGCGCAGCGTGCGCGGCGCGGGGAAGCGATGATCAGCGTCACCACCGACATTTTCCGCCTGGCCCGGACCTTCACGATTTCGCGCGGCTCCAAGACCGAGGCGCAGGTGCTGACGGCGACCATCACCCGCAATGGCTCGACCGGCCGTGGCGAATGCGTGCCCTACGCGCGCTATGGCGAGACGCTGGAGAGCGTGGCGGCGCAGATCGCGAGCCTGCCGGAGGACGTGACACGCGCCAGATTGCAGGCGCTTTTGCCGGCGGGCGCGGGGCGTAATGCGGTCGATTGCGCACTGTGGGACTGGGAGGCGAAACAGGCCGGACGGCGGGTCTGGGAGATGGCCGGACTGCCCGAACCGGGCCCCGTGGTCACGGCCTATACCCTGTCGCTTGATACGCCCGAACGGATGCGGGCGGCGGCGGCAGATGCGGCGGGGCGGCCGGTTTTGAAGATCAAGCTGGGCACGCCGGACGATCTGGCGCGGCTGGAGGCGGTGCGGGCGGGGGCGCCGGCGGCGCGGATCATCGTCGACGCCAACGAGGGCTGGACGGCGGGCGACTACACAGCACTTTGCCCGCATTTGCAGCGGCTTGGCGTGGCGCTGGTCGAACAGCCGCTGCCCGCCGGACAGGACGAGGCACTGGCCCACATGCCGCGCCCGGTGCCGGTCTGCGCCGACGAAAGCTGCCATGACCGCGCCTCGCTGGCGGCGCTGAAGGGGCGCTATGACCTGGTGAACATCAAGCTGGACAAGACCGGCGGCCTGACCGAGGCGCTGGCCCTGCGCGAGGCGGCGCAAACGATGGGCCTTGGCGTGATGGTCGGCTGCATGGTCGGGTCGTCCCTGGGCATGGCACCGGCGCTGCTTGTGGCGCAGGGGGCCGAGTGGGTGGACCTTGACGGGCCGCTGCTTCTGGCCGAAGACCGCGCGGTGCCCTTGCGTTACGAAGGGTCGCGGGTCTGGCCGCTGGAGGCGGGGCTTTGGGGATAGGGAGAGAAGGATGCGCACCGTCTATGTGAACGGCCAGTGGCTGCCCGAGGATCAGGCGACCGTCTCGGTCTTTGACCGGGGGTTCCTGATGGCGGACGGGGTCTATGAGGTGACGACGGTCATCGACGGGAAACTCGTGGATTTCCAGGGGCATGTGGCGCGGCTGGAGCGGAGCCTCGCGGAACTGGACATGCCAAGCCCGGCCAAGGCCGACGAACTTCTGGCGCTGCACCGCGAGATCGTGGCGCGGAACGGCGTGGTGCAGGGGCGGGTCTATCTGCAGGTGACGCGCGGCAATCCCGGCGACCGGGACTTCACCTTTCCCGACCCGGCCAAGACCGCGCCGACGCTTGTCATGTTCACCCAGATGGCCGCGGCCCCCGAGGACAGCGCCGAGGCGAAACGGGGGCTGAAGGTCATCGCGATCCCCGACATCCGCTGGCACCGGCGCGACATCAAGACCGTGCAGCTTCTCTATCCGTCGATGGGCAAGATGATGGCGAAAAAGGCCGGCGCCGACGATGCCTGGTTCATCGAGGACGGGCTGGTGACCGAGGGCACGTCGAACAATGCCTGGATCGTCAGGGGCGGCAAGCTGGTGACCCGCGGGCTTTCGCACGACATCCTGCACGGGATCACCCGGGCTGCGGTCCTGCGCTATGCCGCCGAGGCGCAGTTGCAGGTCGAGGAGCGGTCCTTCACCCTGACCGAGGCACAGGCGGCGGACGAGGCGTTTGTCACCTCGGCCTCGGCCTTCGTCATGCCGGTGGTCGAGATCGACGGGGTGCCCCTTTGCGGCGGCAGGCCGGGTCCGGTGGCCACCCGGCTGCGCGAAATCTATCTGGAGGAAAGCCGCAAGACGGCGATCTAGGCGGCGCGGTCCGCCTTTGAGCCGTTACCGTTGTCTGGCGAGCCGGCCCTGCCGTGGCCGGCGGGTCAGGTCGTTTCCTTTCGCCCCGATCTTCCTCTAGGGTCGCGCCATGCTGTGGATCAATGATCAGATCGCGATCGCCGACTGGGAACTGAGCGAGGTCTTTTCGCGCGCTTCGGGGCCCGGCGGGCAGAACGTCAACAAGGTCTCGACCGCCGTGGACCTGCGGTTCGAGGCCGAGCGCAGCCCGGCGCTGACCCCTGCGGTGAAGGCGCGGCTGAAGCGGCTGGCGGGGCGGCGCTGGACCCTGGACGGGGCGATCGTGATCCGCGCCGAGGAAACCCGCAGCCAGGCGCAGAACCGGGAACTGGCGCGCGGGCGGCTGGCCGAGCTGATCCGCGCCGCGCTGGTCGCGCCGAAGCGGCGGGTGGCGACCAAGCCGACACTCGGGAGCCGGCAGCGGCGGCTGAAGGCCAAGGCCGAGCGCGGCGAGGTCAAGGCGATGCGGGGGAAGGTGGATGAGGACTGATCTGATCGAGCGGCGGCGGCGGCTCCTGGGGCCTAATGTCCCAACCTTTTACGACGAGCCGGTGCATATCGTGCGCGGCGAGGGGGTGTGGCTGTATGATGCCGACGGGCGGCGCTATCTGGACTGCTACAACAATGTCGCCCACGTCGGTCATTGCCATCCGAAGGTGGTCGAGGCCATCGCCCGGCAGGCGGGGATGCTGAACACCCATACCCGCTATCTGCACGAGGGCATCCTCGACTATGGCGAGCGGCTGGTGGCGAAGTTCGGCCACGGGCTGAGCCAGATCATCCTGACCTGCACCGGGTCCGAGGCCAACGACATCGCGCTGCGGATGGCGCAGGCGGTGACCGGCAAGGTGGGCATCATCGCCACCGACAACACCTATCACGGCAACACGACGGCGGTGGCGCACCTGTCGACCCGCCGCCCGCCGATCGGCGGCTGGCCCGCACATGTGCGGCGGGTGCCGGCGCCGGATTCGCTGGTGGCGGGGGGCTGCGACGGGGCGGTGTTCGCGGGCCATGTGGAACGCGCGGTCGGCGAGCTGGAGGCGGCGGGGCATGGGTTTGCGGGCCTGATCCTGTGCCCGGTCTTTGCCAACGAGGGGCTGCCGGACGTGGCGCCGGGGTTCCTTGACGCCACGGTGGCGGCGGTGCGCCGCGTGGGCGGTCTGGTGCTGTGCGACGAGGTGCAGCCGGGCTTCGGGCGGCTGGGGAGCCACTGGTGGGGGCATGACTGGCTGAGCTTTGCCCCGGACGTGGTCAGCCTCGGCAAGCCGATGGGCAACGGCCATCCGGTGGCGGGCGTGGTGGCGCGGCCCGAGGTGATGGCGGCCTTCCGCGAGGCGTTTGGTTACTTCAACACCTTCGGAGGCAATCCGGTGTCCTGCGCGGCGGCGCTGGCGACGCTGGAGGTGGTCGAGGCAGAGGGGCTGATGGACCATGCGGCCCGTGTCAGCGCCGCGATGCTGGGCCATCTGCGGGGCTTGCGCCATCCGCTGATCGCGGGCGTCAGGGCGCGCGGGCAGTTCTACGCCGTCGAGCTGGCGCGCGACAGTCTGCCCGCGCCCGAGGCGGCGGCGGCGGTGGTCGAGGCGATGCGCGGGCGCGGCATCCTGATGGGGCGGATCGGGCGCAGGCAGCATATCCTGAAGCTGCGCCCGCCGCTGCCCTTTGGCATGGATCACGCGGCGCAGGTGGCCGAGGCGTTGCAGGCCAGCCTGGATGGCGTACCGGCATGATCGCCGAGACCGAGGCGCTGGACATGGCGCCGGCGGCGCTGGCGCATTGGCGCAGCGGCGGGCGGGCGCCGCGGCTGGTGAAGATGCGCGAGAATATCGTCTTTCAGGTCTGGCTGGCGGATGGGCGGGCGGCGGCCCTGCGCCTGCACCGGCCGGGCTATCAGAGCCGGGCGGCGATCACGGCGGAACTGGACTGGACGGCGGCGCTGGCGCGGGGCGGGCTGCGGGTGCCCGAGCCGATTGCCGGGCGCGACGGCAGCTGGACCTGCGAGGCGGGCGGGCGGGTCGCCTCGGTCGTCGGCTGGCTGGAGGGCGCGGCGGTCGGCGCGGCCGAGCGGCCGCTGGCGGGCAGCGTGCGCGAGCAGGCCGACCTGTTTCGCAGGATCGGGGCGCTGGTCGGCGGGTTGCACCGGGCGACCGACGCACTGGCGTTCGACCCGGCCCTGACGCGGCCGAGCTGGGACGTGGCGGGGCTTCTGGGCGAGGAACCGCTATGGGGAAGGTTCTGGGACAATCCGGTGCTGTCCGAGGGCGACCGGGCGCTGATCCTGCGGGCGCGCACCGAGGCGGCGACCGAATTGCGCAGGCGGCTGGCCGAGGGCGCCGATTTCGGCCTGATCCATGCCGATGTGCTGCGCGAGAACCTACTGGCGGCGCCGGGGGGCCTTGCGCTGATCGACTTCGACGACAGCGGTTACGGGTTCCGGCTTTACGATCTGGGCACGGCGCTGGTGCAGAGCCTGGAGGAGCCGCACCTGCCGGTGCTGGCCGCGGCGCTGGCGGGGGGCTATGGCGCCGCGCGGGGCATCCCGGCGCCCGATGCGCGCGACCTGACGCTGTTCACCCTGCTGCGTTGCCTGGCCTCTCTCGGATGGATCATGACCCGCGCCCTACCCGACGATCCGCGCCAAGGTCTGTATGCCGGACGCGCGGTGGGGCTGGCCCGGCACTGGCTGGCGGGAACCTCGCCCCTGGCCTGAGGGGATTTGTGGCGGATTTGCGCCAATTCCCGCGGGTCGGGGAGGTTTGATCGCGCCACGCGCCACCAAAGGTGCGGCGCGGCTTGCGAGCCTTTGAATCTTCGACCAGAACCCCGGGGCGGAACAAGCGGGCGATCCAGTCGAATCATGCTGAAGAAAGCCGTGATGGTGGTGACCGGGAACGCCCTCGGCTTCCTTCTGTCGCTGATCCGCAACCTGGTGGTCGCCCGCCTGATCAGCCCGGAAAACTACGGGATCGCGTCGTCCTTCGCGGTCAGCATGTCCATCGTCGAGATGCTGTCCTATCTCGGGCTGAACCAGCTCATGGTCGTCGACAAGGATGGCGACGATCCGCATTTCCAGGCGGCAATGCAGGGATTCCAGGTGCTGCGCGGCTGTTTTTCCAGCCTGATGCTGTATCTGATCGCGCGGCCCTATGCCGCCTATCTGCATATCGAGCAGGTCACCTGGGCCTTCCAGATCCTCGCCTTCGTGCCCCTGGTCAACGGGTTGCAGCATTACGATCCGCACCGGCTGCGGCGGCACCTGAACTTCACGCCGATGATCCTGTCGAACGCGCTGCCCCCCCTGGTGGCGGTGCTGGTGCTGTGGCCGCTGGCGCTGATCTACCACGACTACAAGATCATGCTGGCCTCGATCTTCGTGCAGGCAGGCGCGATGGTCCTTGTCTCGCATGTCACGGCCGAGCGGCGCTATCGGCTGGCGCTGGATGCCGCGCTGATGAAGCGGGCGACCCAGTTCGGCTGGCCGATCCTGCTGAACGGGATGCTGATGTTCGGGGTCTTCAACGGCGAACGGCTGATCGTCGGGCGCGAGCTGGGGATGGACAGGTTCGCCTATTTCTCGATGGCCTTCACCCTGACGCTGACGCCGACGCTGGTGCTGGCCAGTTCCTGCCAGTCGCTGTTCCTGCCGCAGCTGACGCGGCTGAAGGACAAGGCGGCCGAGTTCCAGCGCATGGCGGACGTGACCCTGGAATCGAGCCTGGGGATCGGGCTGGCGCTGGTCCTCGGAACCAGCCTGATCGGCGGGCCCCTGGTGCATCTTCTGACCGGGCCGAAATACATCTCGATCCTGTCGTTCCTGGTGCCGATGGCGGTGATGCAGGCGGTGAGGGTGGCCAAGACCGGCAGCGCGCTGGTCGCGCTCGCCGTGGGCAAGTCGGGCAATGCGATGATCGGCAATTCGGTGCGGGTGGCATCCCTGCCGATCTCGTGGTGGGTGGCGGTCAGGACCGGCGACATCCTGGCGATCATCTGGGTCGCGACGGTGGCCGAGGTGCTGGGCTATGTCCTGGCGATGGTGCTGGCGGCGCGGCGGGCGGGGGTCTCGCTGGCGGCGCTGAACCTGCCGACGGCGCTGGCGACGCTGACCTGTGGGCTGGCGCTGGCCGATGCCCTGTGGACCCCGCCGCAGCCGGGGCTGGGTGCGCACCTGCACTGGGGGCTTCTGGCGGTGGCGGTGGCGGGGCTGGCGAGCTTTGCCACGATGACGGGCTTGCGCCATTATCTGCTGGTCTGGTGGAGGGCGCGGCGCGGGGCCTGAGGAAATATCTTTCCAGCCCTTCCCCGACGTTGCCAAAATGAGAACAAAATCGCCAACTATCCCGGAAAGCCGGAAGAATTGACAACGCAGCCCGAAATGCAGCCCGAAATGCAGCCCGGACACGCCGGTTCCCCGATCGGCGCCGTCATCGTGACCTTCAATGCCGCCGAGGTGATCGGCGAATGTCTGGACAGCCTGATGGCGCAGGCGGGGACCGCGCCCTGGGTGGTGGTGGTGGACAATGCCTCGTCCGACGGGACGGTTGCGGCGCTGCGCGCCTGGGGTGCGGCGCGGCCGGGAATGCTGGCCGAGGCCGAAAGCGTCGGAGGGGCCGCGGCTCTGGCCGGCGCTGCGCGGGTGGCGCTGCTTCATTCAGGGGTCAACCGTGGCTTTGCCGGCGGGGTGAACCTGGGGCTGAGCGTCCTGGTCAGGGTGCCGGGGATCGCGCACTTCTGGGTGCTGAACCCCGATGCCTTTGCCGATGCGGGCGCGGCGGTGGCGATCCTGAAGGCGGCGGCGGCGCAGCCGGGATACGGGATCATCGGCGGGCGGGTCTGCTATGCCGAGCCGCCGCAGCGCATCCAGATCGACGGCGGCACCATCAACCGCTGGACCGGGGTGACGGGCAACATCAACCTGGGCGCCGAGGCCGCCGCGGCCCCTCTGCCCGAGGCGGCGGCGGTCGATTTCGTGACCGGGGCGAACCTCGTCGCCTCGCGCCGGTTCTACGAGGCGGTGGGGCCGATGCGCGAGGATTATTTCCTTTATTACGAAGAGGCCGACTGGGCCCTGCGCCGCGACGGGCTGCCCATCGTGATCGCGCCGGGGTTCACCGTCTATCACCATGCCGGAACCGCGATCGGGTCGCCGACGCTCGAGCGGATCGCCTCGCCCTTTTCCTTCTGGTTCAAGTATCGCAGCCGGATGCTGTTCCTGCGCCGCTTCAACCCCGCGGCGCTGCCTGTGGCGGCCGCCTATGCCACGGTCAAGGCCCTGCAACTGATGCTGAGGGGGGCCTTTCCGCAGGCGCTGACGCTGCTGCGCGCCGTCTACGGGCTGCCCGCCCCGCGCGCGGTGCGCGAGCGCCTTTCGCCCGAAGCAAGGCGGATCGCCTTTGGCCGGTAGCGTCCTCAGAAGTGCGCCCCTGGCCGCGCTGGCGGCAATGGCGGCAATGGGGCTTCGGGCGCCGCCCGCCGAAGAGCCGGGCCATCCGCTGCGGCTGGCCAGCCTGACCGAATGGCGGGATGGCCACAAGGGTTTCGGCGGCTTTTCGGGTCTGGCGATGCTGCCGGGTGGCGAGGGGTTCCTGACCGTCAGCGACCGTGGGCTGCTGGTCCGGGCCGCGGTCGAGCGCGACGGCGACGGGCATATCGAAAAGATCGTCTGGCAGGAGGGCGAACGGTTTCTCGATGGCTATGCCCGCCCGGTCTACGGGTTTGAATCCGATGCCGAGGCCGTGCGGCTGATGCCGGACGGGGGCGTGATGGTGGCGTTCGAGGGCTATGCGCGGGTGTCGGTCTTTCATCCGCCGGACATGATGCCCGAGGCCCTGCACGACTGGGACCGTTTCCGCGCGCTCTGGGGCAATCAGGGCATGGAAAGCCTGGCCATCTCGCCCGACGGGAAGGCGATGACCATTCTGGAAGATCCCGGCCATCGCGGGAACTACCGGACCCTGCGCTACCTTGGCGGGCGGGACTGGAAATGGGGGCCCTGGCTTCCCAGCGACGGTGTCTTTCGCGCCACTGACGCGGTCTGGGGACCGGATGGAAACCTGCACGTGCTGGAGCGCGCCTTTTCGCTGATCTGGGGCTACACCAGCCGGATCAGCCTCTACCGGCCCGAGGGCGGCGGCTTCTCCGCGCCCGAGGTCGAATGGCGATCCGAGGCCGGGGCCTTTCAGGACTTCGAGGGGATGGACGTGCAGCGCGACAAGGCCGGAAGGTTGGTCTACACGCTGATTTCAGACAATAACTTCCTGCCGTTCGAGACGACGACCGTCGCCGAACTGGTGCAAGACCCATAACGGCAGGCGAGAGCGAGGGCAGTAAGGTGAAGATTGCGATTTTCGGTCTGGGATATGTGGGCATCGTGTCCGCCGCCTGTCTGGCGCGCGACGGGCACGAGATCACGGGCGTCGATCCGCAGGAGGCCAAGGTCGAACTGGTGCGGCAGGGCCGGTCACCCATCGTCGAGAAGCATGTCGATGGCCTGCTGGCCGAGGCGCTGGCCGACGGGCGGCTGAGGGCCACCGGATCGCCGGCCGAGGCGGTGGCGGCGACCGACCTGGCCTTCGTCTGCGTGGGCACGCCCTCGCGCAGGAACGGCAGCCTGGATACGTCGGCGGTCGAGCGGGTCTGCGAGGAGATCGGCGCGGCAGTGGCGGCGGGCGGGCGGCCCTATACGGTGGTCATCCGCTCGACCATCCTGCCGGGGACGATGCGCAATGTCGTCATCCCGGCCTTGATGCGCGCGGGCGGCGACCGGGTGGCGGGGCTTTTGAAGATCGCCAACAACCCCGAGTTCCTGCGCGAATCCACCGCCGTCTTCGACTATGACAATCCGCCGAAAACCGTGGTCGGCTCGGACGATCCGGGCACGGCGGCGGCGGTGCTGGGGCTTTACGCGGGCCTGCCCGGCCCCAAGATCGCGGCACGGCTGGAAGTGGCCGAGATGGTCAAATATGCCGACAATGTCTGGCACGCCACCAAGGTCGCCTTTGCCAACGAGATCGGCAACATCGCCAAGGCGGTCGGCGTCGACAGCTGGGAGGTGATGGACATCTTCTGCCAGGACACCAAGCTGAACATCTCGCCCTATTACATGCGCCCCGGCTTTGCCTTCGGCGGGTCGTGCCTGCCCAAGGACGTGCGGGCGCTGACCTTCAAGGGCCGCGACCTCGACCTGGACCTGCCGCTGATGAACGCGCTGATCCCGACCAATGCGCGGCAGGTCGACCGGGCGCTGGAGATCATCGGTGCCAAGGGCCTGCGCAACGTCGCCTTCCTGGGGATCAGCTTCAAGTCGGAGACCGACGACCTGCGCGAAAGCCCGCAGGTGGCGCTGGTCGAGCGGCTGATCGGCAAGGGCTACTCCTTACGGATCTATGACAAGAACGTGCATCTCGCCCGCCTGATGGGGGCGAACCGCGCCTATATCGAAGGGGTCATTCCCCATATCGCCGACATATTGTCGGACGATCTGGGCGCGGTGCTGGACCACGGCGCGCTGGTCATCATCGGCAACCCGGCACCCGAGTTCCGCACGCTCGCGGCGAAGCTGCGGCCCGATCATCGGGTGGTCGATCTGGTGCGGATCCCGGGCCTGGCCGAGGCTTTGGGCGCGCGTTACGACGGGATCAACTGGTGATGGCGGGCACAAGGAAACGCCGGGTTCTCATCATCGTCGAGAACCTGCCGGTGCCCTTCGACCGGCGGGTCTGGGCCGAGGCGACGACGCTGGCGCAGGCCGGATACGAGGTGTCGGTCATCAGCCAGATGGGCAAGGATGCCGAGGCGGAATATGAGTTTCTGGACGGTGTCCATGTCCACCGCCATCCGATGCCGCCCGAGGGGAATGGCGCGGCGGGCTATCTGCGCGAATACGGCGCGGCGCTGTGGCACGAGACGCGGCTGGCGCTGAAGGTCTGGCGGGCGCGCGGGATCGACGTGATCCACGGCTGCAACCCGCCCGACCTGATCTTCCTGGTGGCCTGGGTGATGCGGCTGTTCGGGGTGCGCTATGTCTTCGACCACCACGACATCTGCCCCGAGCTTTACGAGACCAAGTTTGGCAAGCGCGGGATGCTGTGGCGGCTGATGGTGCTGGTCGAATGGCTGACCTTCCGCACCGCAACCGTGTCGATCGCCACCAACGAAAGCTATGCCGAGATCGCGCGGCGGCGGGGCGGCATGGCGGCCGAGGATGTGTTCATCGTCCGCTCCGGCCCCAAGATCGACAAGCTGGAAATCCGTTCGCCCAAACCCGAACTGAAAAAGGGCGCGCGGTTCCTGATCGGCTATGTCGGCGTGATCGGCCAGCAAGAGGGGCTGGACCTGCTGGTCGAGGTTGCTGCGCACCTGACCGGGTCGCTGGGGCGCAAGGATGTGCATTTCGGCATCGTCGGCGGCGGGCCGGCGCTGGAGGAGGTGAAGGCCGAGGTCAGGGCGCGGGGGCTGGAGGGGTACTTCACCTTCACCGGGCGGGCCCCGAACGATCTGCTTCTGGACATGCTCAACACCGCCGATGTCTGCGTGAACCCCGACCGGGCGACGCCGATGAACGATCTGTCGACCATGAACAAGATCATGGAATACATGACGCTGATGAAGCCGATCGTGCAGTTCGACCTGAAGGAGGGGCGGGCCTCGGCGGCGGAGGCCTCGCTTTACGCGCGGCAGAACGATCCGGTGGATTTCGCCGAAAAGATCGCGGCGCTTCTCGACGATCCGGCGGCGCGCGAGCGAATGGGCCGGATCGGGCGCGAGCGGATCGAGGGCGGGCTCAGCTGGGCCCATTCGGTGCCGAACCTGCTGGCCGCCTACGACCGCGCCTTTGCCAAGATCGGGCGCTGACCTGCGGCGCCGGTCAGCGCGGCCGCACCCAGAGGGCCAGGAGCCAGCCGCCGACGAAGCCGCCGAGGTGGGTCTGCCAGGCAAGCCGCCCGCCCATCGCCAACCACAGGAGGCCGTTCAGCACCACGAGCATCGCCACCGAGCGCAGGACCGGGAGGATCGGAATGCGGCGGCGGGCGCGGATCTGGTAGTCCCAGGCGAGGATCATCCCGGCCAGCCCGAACAGCGCGCCCGAGGCGCCGATCATCGGCGCGGCGAGGGCGGCCGGCACCAGGGCGAAGCCGAGTCCGCCCGCGACCAGCAGGATCAGGTAACAGGCGAGGAACCGCCAGCCGCCCGCCACCCTCTCGACCGGGGGTCCGAGGGAAAAGAGCGTCGCCATGTTCAGCCCGAAATGCACCAGGCCGGCGTGCAGGAAGCCGTAGCTGAGGAACATCGCATAGGGCTGAACGCTGTAGTTCGGGGTCCAGCCGTGCAGAAGCCCGGCCCAGAAGCCGAAATAGTCGATGGCCAGCGTCCGGTCGCGCGTCTGCCCCCAGAGGCCGAGGTCGGTGCCGGACAGGACCAGTTCGGGCAGAAGGCAAAGGACGAAGATCAGCCAGACCGGCCAGGGGAGGGTGCGCAGGCCGGCGGCCATGCCCCGGGACGGGCCGGGGCCGGCAGCAGGGCCGACGGGAGCGGGGTCGAGGGGGGCACTCATCTCAGAACGGCACGAACTTCGGCAGGGGTCTCAGGCTGATGTCCATGAAACGCAACAGCCGCGCCTCGGCGTCGGCATCGGTTTCGTCAGCGTTGATCGGAGTGACGTAGCGGACCAGCGCGCCATCGGTCCGGCCCTTGGTCAGGCTGTCGATCAGCACGTTCAGCTTGGCCCGGTAGTCGTTGGCCAGCCGCTCGCCCCGCCCTTCGAACCAGTAATAGACCAGCTGGCGGTCAAGCCCCTTCTGGATGATGGCCCGGTTGGCGGTGAAGCGGCCGTAGCCCGCGGCGGTCATGTCGACCGGAACCTCGGTCAGGTTCGACACTTCCCAGCCGCCAGCCGGCAGGCAGACCTGCGGGGAATGGATGCCCTGACCCTCGGTCTGCTTCTTGTAATAGGCGACGAAGAGGGCGACCACGTCCTTCTCAGCAGGCGACTGGTAGACCGAGTTCAGATAATCATCCGCACCGAGCACCTTTTCGATGTCAGGCTCCAGACGCAGGGTGCCGCCCTGCCAGCCGTCAAGCGCCAGCGGGTAGAGGGCCAGCGGCTCGCGGTCGGGCAGGTTGGCGGCGGGGTCGGGGGTCAGGTGCCAGAGGGTGGCGAAAAGCGCGGTCAGGAGCGCCGCCAGCCCCAGGAACAGGCTGGCGCGCAGGCGCAGGATGCGGGCGAAGATGCCGCCGAACCCTTCGAAATCGAGGTCGATCGCCTGCGACAGGGACATGGGCGTCGGCGCAAGGCGCTGGAGGGTGGCGGCCATCCCAAACAGGATGCCGACGCAGATCAGGAACACGACCCAGCCTTCGAAGAAATGCAGGAAGCCCTCGGCCTGGCCGATGCCGTAGCGGTCGACCAGCCAGCCGATGATGGCGATGCGCACCGAGTTCATCATCACGGTGATCGGCGCGGCCGAGACGAGGAGCAGGAGCTTGTGCCACAGGGGGCCGCGGTAGAGAATGGCGAACAGGTACGAGAAGCTGAGGATCGGGAACAGGTAGCGCAGGCCCGAGCAGGCCTCGGCCACCTGGAGCTTGTAGACCCCGAGGTCGATGACGTTGCCGTCGAGATAGACGGCAACGCCGACCTGGCTGACCAGCCAGACCCCGATCACCGACGAGACCCATTGCAGGAAGGTCGCGAGCTTCCAGTAGAGGATCTGCGGCAGGGGCAGCATGAAGATCAGGTGGAACACCGGCAGCTGGTGGCGGCGGCCGCGCGCCCAGCCGAAGATCGACAGGACCACACCGCTGACCCAGAAGATCAGCGCATAGGTGACGATGTCGGCGACCTTCATCAGGTTGCCGAGGATGGCCAGCGCCAGCGCGCCCACCATGACCAGAAGACCGGGCCAGCCGTCCGAGACGCGGGCAGCGGGTTCGGGCATCCGCCTGAGTTCGCGCAGGAACAGGTAGAGCGAGACCATCGGGATGATCGGCCCGTGGCTGTATTCGGCGGTGGACCAGGCCTTGGCCAGCGACACCAGCCCGATCCAGAACACCGGCACCGCCGCCGCGATCAGCCCGGCGAACAGGATCAGGCCGGGCAGGTTGATCCGCGATCCCGCGAAGGCCGCGGACCGGGCCGGGATATTCTCGCTGCTGTTGGTCATGGGCGCGCGGGCATCTGTCTGATCTCGGGCACGAACCTAGCCCACGCGGCCAGGAATGGCGATGGAAATGCGCGGGCCTGCGAAAGGGCGGGTGTGGGTTCCCGGGCGGCGGTCGGCACAATCGCCGCCGTCGTCCGAAGATTGTCTCAGGGACGGAAACTGAAGTTCCGGCCGAGGGTCAGGAAGACCGCGGTCGAATGGGCGTTGGCCTTGCCGGTCTCGGTCCGGGTCCGGTAGGTCATGCCGCCGGTCATCGTCCAGTCAGCGGTCATTTGCCGGCTGTAGGTCGCCGTGAGGTCGGTCAACTGGATCGTCGGCGCGTTGGTCGGGCCGATGTCGTCGGACTGGGCCCAGTTCAGGCCGAGGTTGACGTTCGAGACCGCGTTGATTGTATGGCCCCAGGAGAGACCGAACGTGGTGTCGAGGATTTCCTGGTTGACGTTGTTGGTGCCGACGCTGCGGTCGAGGTTGACGGTGAACGTGTCGCTGGCAAGCTGCAGCGAATAGGCGAGCGAGGCGACGATCGCGCGCTTGCCTACCGAACCCTTGGTGGTGCCGATCATGGCGTTCAGGCTGCCGTTGGGCAGTGCGAGGTTGCGCCCGAAGGACAGGGTGTCGCGCGTACCGTTCTGGTTGCGGGTCTGCGAATAGCTGCCCGTTATCGTGCCGTTGGCCACGGTTTGCACCAGGCTGACCGCCCCGGTCAGGCCGTCGTTGTGCGCAACCCCGCCTATCGTGTCGGTCTTGACCGACGTATGGCCGATCTGCGCGTCAAGCTGAAGGGTCTGGGTCAGGTCGCGGGTGACGCCAACGGCATAGTCGACGGTGCGCCGGTCGGTCAGAACCAGATCCTTCGCCGTATAGTGGGTGTAGCCGGCGGTGACGCGCCCGGTGGTCACCTGGTTGAAGCGCAGGTTGGCCTGGGCGGTCGCGGTATCGGTGGTGGTGTCGAAGAGCCGCGGGTTGGTCACCTGCGAGAAGTTCTTTTCGGCGTGCTTGAGGTTGATGACAAACCCCAGCGGATCGTTCAGCCCGGTCTCGTACTTCAGCGAATAGGACGGGTCGCGCAGGATGCCGCCGTTGGTGATGAGGTTGTTGGCCAGATCCTCGCGCAGGACCTGGAACGGGTTGAGGAACAGGCGCTCGACCCGGCGGTAGTGGCCGGTCAGGGTCAGCCGGCTGTTGGCGCTGTCGGCGACGTAGAGGACATCGAAGATCGGGTCCTCAAGCCCCTTGAGGGTGCGGCCCGGGATGTGGGCATAGCGCAGCACGCCCGAGGCGTTCACCGTCAGCGTGTAGGCCTGGGTCACGCTGCTGAGCCCGAAGGACAGGTTGGTGTCGGAAATACCGGTGGTGCCCGCCCCGCCGCCCGGTGTCAGCGCGAAGTTGTCGTCGCGCTTGGCCGTCGTCTTGATGCCTATGTCGATCTGCAGGCCCGGCTGCGGGCCGGTGCCGCTGGCCGAGGGCGGCGCCACGGCCGGCACCGCAGGCTGCCCCGTGGTTGCCGTTCCGCCATATTGCGTTCCTGTCGCCGGCGCGCCAACGCCGCCCTGTTGAGAGGCGGCGATGGTCGGCCAGACGAGGATCGAGACGGCCGCCAGAAATGCGGCCTTGCCAGTATTTTTTCCCACCCGATAGTCCGCCCTTGTTATTTGTTATTCGAACAGCCGGCGCTCGGGAACCACGATCACGTCTCCGCCGCGGAGGGTGATGACGGGCGCCGTCGAGCCGCGCTGAACGGCCTTGTAGTTGAAAGTATATACCGTCTCTTTGCCGGTTTTGGAATCCACCCTGTGCAGCTGGATGCGCTTGGTCGCGGCGAACTTGGTCAGGCCGCCCGATTCGGCGAGGAACTGGAGAAGCGTGGTGCCGGGCGTCAGGGGCAGCTTGCCGGGCTTGTTGAACTCGCCCATCGCGTAGATCGAGGTGGCGCTGGACCCGGTCAGCGTGGTGGCGGCGAGGTTGGCGTTGGCGTTGGCCACGGCCTGGGTGGTCGGGTTCAACTGGCCGACCGACAGGAACACGGTGGGCGCCGCGGCGAACTTGGGCGCCAGCGCCGAGGAAATGGCCGAGCGCAGCTGGTCCACCGACTTGCCGTTGGCGGCGATGGCCCCGACCAGGGGCAGGCTGACGGTGCCGTCGGGAAGGACGAGGAGGCTGCGGTTCAGGCTGGGATCCTCGAGCACCTCCATCTGCAGCACGTCGCCGGGCTGGATATGATAGGCGTCGGCCATTGCAGCCGGGGCGATGAAGAGGGCCAGGAACAGGCCGAGAAGGGTTTTGAGCATTTTAGGCACCCGTTGGATTGGACTGTGGACAGCTTATAAGCGAGTCGGCGGATTTCAAAACATTCACTGCACCCGACGCCGTTCGTTCACCTTGCCGAAACTTTCGTGCCTGTGCAGCAACACCTTTGTGGCGACTATTCGGCAATACCGGCAGATTTCAGTTTTTCCAGCTCTTTTTTCGCCGAAATCGCAAAATCGCGCGAATCGTTGGCCGGAATCAGCGCCACCACCCGCTCGAACGCCTTGGCCGCGTCGGCCTGGCGACCGGCCCGAAGATAGGCCATCGCCAGGTGGTAATGGACCGTCGGGTCGTCGGGCAGGCCGGCGGCCGCCTTTTCAAGCTCGCCCACCGCATCGGACAGGTTGCCGGTCAGCGCCGCGATCCAGCCGTAGGTATCCTGATAGGGGGCATAGCCGCTGCCCTTGAGGCGGCGGGCGATGACCGCGGCACGCTGGAGGCTGTCGGGATCCTTGCGGTAGTTCGACAGGAGGCTGGCGAGGTTGTTGGCGATGATCGGATTGGCGGAATTGTCCTTGTAGAGCGCTTCGTAGATCGTAATCGCCCCGTCGATGTTGCCCTCGGACTCGAGCTGGCCGGCCTCGGCCCATTTCAGCTCGCCCGCCTGCGGTGCGGCGGCAAGACCCTCTTTCAGCACCTCGTCGCCGTCCGCCCGGCGGGCCGGGTCGGTCATTACCAGGCGGTAGAGCGACATCCAGACCGCCGGGCGCGCCGGATCCTTGGTCAGTATCTTGCGGAAGCCCGCCTCGGCAGCGGCGCGTTCGCCGACGCTGGCCTCGACCGAGGCGGCGATGAACTGGACATCGAGATTGTCGGGCTGGTCGGCCAGCATCTTCTGCGCGAAGGCCAGCGCCTCGGCGTTGCGGCCGTTGGCGAGGTGGTTGCGGACCAGAGCGATCTTGGCGTCGAGCCCTGCCCCCTGCCCCGTGGCCATCTGCTCGAGATACGAGAGCGCCGCGCCATTGTTCTGCTGGCCTTCGAGGATTGCGGCGCGCAGGTCGGCCAGATCGCCCGACACCGTGTCGTCCTTCAGCGATTCGAGTTGCTGGGCGACAGCATCGGCGCGCGGCCAGTCCTTCATCGCCACATAGAGCTGGCCGAGCGGCACCAGCAGCGACGGATCGCCCGGGCTGAGGCGCAGCGCGTCCAGAAGCACGCCCTCGGCGGGCAGCAGCTTGTTCTCGGAGGCAAGGAGCTGGGCATAGCGCAGCGATTCCGCCGGCGCGCGGCCCGAGGCCTCGACCGCCTGCGCAAGCATGTCGCGCATCAGGTCGTGTTCGCCCTGGCGGTCGTAGGCCTGGGCCAGAAGGGTGATGAGGTCCGGGTTGCGGGGGTTGTCGTCAAGGCTGTCGCGCAGAAGGGCGATGGCGTCGCCGGCCTGGTCGCCCATGATGAGCCAGGTCGCCTTCATCTTGATTGCCTCGACCTGGCCGGAATCCTCGGACAGAACCTGCTCGACCAGCGCCCGGGCGGCGACATTGTCACCGACAGCCGTCTTCATCCGGGCGAGCCCGATCTTGATCGTCCGTTCCTCGGCGCCCTTGGGCAAGTCATTGAGGATCGCCTCCATCTCGGCGATCGCGGCGGTCCGGTCGCCCCGGTCGAAGAGGAAGCCCGCCCGCGACGAGCGGAAGACGGCCGGCGCCTTGCCCGAGGCGATGGCCTTGTCGAGTTCGGCGATGGCCGCGTCCGCTCCGCGATACTGGCCCAGGAAGCGCACCAGCGCGATCTCGGCCCCCGGATCGTCGGACTTGGGATCGACGAGGCTGCGCAGATGGGCCTCGGCCTTGTCATATTCCTTGCGCGCGATGTACCAGCGGGTCAGTGACTCCTGGATCTCGGGTGCGTCGGGGAATTTCGCGGTCATCTCGAGCAGGCCGGCCTCGACGCCGGCGTCGTCGTTCAGGGCGGCGCGCACCGACAGGCGCTGTGCGTATAGAAGACGTTCGTCGGGGGCGATGGCGATGGCGCCGTCCAGTTCTGTCAGTGCCGATTGCAGGTTCTGGCTGCGGATCAGGTCGTCGATGATGACCTTGCGGACCACGAGGTTGCCGGGATCCCTGGCCTTCATCTCTTGCGCGGCCTTGACCGCCGCGACCACGCCGGCGGTGTTGCTGCGTTCGACCGCCTCGCCGTAGTCGCGGAAGATCTTCAGGGCCTGGAAGCCCTGATCATCGGGCTTGAGCGCAAGAGCGGCAGAGATGAAACGGCTGGCATCGTCCCACTGGGCATTGTCCACCGCCATTTCCGACAGCGCCCTGAGGCCGGTCATGTCGTCGGGATATTGCTCGACGAGGCGCAGATACTGGCTGTAGGCCTCTTTCAGGTTGCCGCGCTTGCGCTCGGCATCGGCATAGGCGAGACGCGCGGCACGGTGCTTGCCGTTGAACTTGAAGACGTTGCGGAACTCGACCAGGGCGCGGTCGACATCGCCTGCCTGGAGATACTGCATGCCCGACTGGAAATAGGCTTCGGCACGCTTTTCGGGGGATTCGCAGGCGGCAAGAAACAGGGAGGCAACCAGCAAGAGCGCGGAAACGGGCCTGCGAATGATCATAATATCGGGTTCAGCCTTGGCAATGGAGCAGCGCCGGCCGAGGGAGCCGGCGCGAGTGACCCGACGATATATAGCGGCAGGCGCGGTGAAAGTCAGTAGCCGGTTCCGCGCACCACGGCGCCACAGGTCTTGAGCATCACGACCACGTCGGTCGCGAAGTCGAGCTGCGCATCATAGGCGCTGTCGAACTCGGCGCGCTTGGCGAAATCGCAGCCGTTGCGGTCGGAAATCTGCCACAGGCCGGTCAGGCCGGGGCGCAGGCCGTAATAAGCCAGCCCGGGATACATGCCACGCTGCGAGGGCATCATCGGGCGCGGCCCGACCAGCGACATGTCGCCCTTCAGGACGTTCCAGAGCTGCGGCAATTCGTCCAGCGAGGACTTGCGAAGGAAGCGGCCGATGGCGGTGACGCGGGGATCGTCCCTCAGCTTCTGCTTGTCGGTCCATTCGCGCAGCGCATGGTCGTTCTGCTGGAGATAGCCGTCGAGAATGTCGTCGGCGTCCTCGACCATCGTGCGCAGCTTCAGCATGCGGAAGATGCGCCCGCCGCGCCCGACCCTTTCGCTGAGGTAGAAGGGCCGGTTGCCGTCGAGCCAGACCGCGAGCGCGAGCAGCAGGACAAGGGGCACGACCAATGGGCTGGTCAGGATGACAAGCGACAGGTCGCACACCCGCTTGAGCCGGTTGCGGTAGATGCCGCGGCGGTAGGGCACCGAGACAGTCCCGACGGCGGCGCAAACGCCGTGGATGCCGTCCCTGAGGTCGTTCAACTGCATGGTCATTCGAGGCACCGGTTCTCTAACGCTACTAATGAAAAATCCGCCGGATCCGTCCCCGGTGTCCGGTTCGGGGGGATCCGCAGTCCTCACCATTGTTCTGCCATATTTTTTTAGCACTTTGGCATCGCGAGCGAAACGTTAATTCAATGAATGCTTAGGCGGACTGCCGCCTGATCCGTTAGCTTGTTCGGATTTTGCGTGATCGGTCGGCGCAAAACCCCCTGCGCACCCCCTAATTGGTTCATTTGTGGAAACAATTTGAGCATCTTTGCGCCGCGGGACGGCCAGACACGACCTATTGAGCCGCGATCATGGCCGAATCATGGGAATGAAGTCATAAGGGGCCGTGGTCGCGCCCAGACGCGCCATCAAGTTGACGAAGTGATTGTGCATCAGGCGCGTGCCGGTCGGCAGACCCCAGACGGGCGGGACCGGGCACGGCCAGAGTTGGTGACGAAAGACAGGCGGATGAATCAGGTCGTGGAGACCAGGCCAGAAGACTCTAGCGTCGGCTTCTACATGGATTTCTTCGGGTTCCGCGAGCGGCCGTTCACGCTTGTCCCGGACCCGGACTTCCTGTTCTGGTCGGCCCAGCACCGGCGCGCCTATTCGGTGCTCGAGTTCGGCATCCTGTCGCGGGCGCCGATCACGCTGGTCACCGGCGGCGTCGGCTGCGGCAAGACCACCCTTCTGCGCGAGCTCCTGCGCCAGTTCGGCGCGCGGGTGACGGTGGGCCTGATCTCGAACGCGCAGGGCGGACGGGGCGAGCTGATCCAGTGGGTGCTGAACTCGCTGGGCGTGACCTTCAACCCGGCGATCGGCTATGTACAACTGTTCCAGCAGTTGCAGGATTTCCTGATCGACGAGTATGCCGCCGGACGGCGGGTGGTGCTGATCTTCGACGAGGCGCAGAACCTGTCGCCCGAAAGCCTCGAAGAGCTGCGGATGCTGACCAACATCAACTCGGGCAAGGACGAGGTGATCCAGCTGGTCCTGGTCGGCCAGCCGGAGTTGCGCGACATGGTGCTGGACCCGTCGCTGCGCCAGCTGGCCCAGCGGATCGCGGCAAGCTTCCACCTGTCGCCCCTGGACGAAAAGGCGGTGGGCGACCTGATCGCGCACCGGCTGCGGGCGGCAGGCGGGAACGGGGCCGAGATCACCCCGGCGGCGGCCAAGGTCGTCCACAAGGCCACCCACGGCGTGCCGCGCCTGGTCAACCAGCTGTGCGACATGGCGCTGCTTTACGCCTGGAGCA
The DNA here is from genome assembly GCA_018240425.1 of Pseudomonadota bacterium. Classification (GTDB taxonomy): domain Bacteria; phylum Pseudomonadota; class Alphaproteobacteria; order Rhodobacterales; family Rhodobacteraceae; genus TMP-24. The sequence goes on from JAFEFU010000037.1 coordinate 52,289, forward strand.
CCGACCACCATCAGGTTGACGAGCATGTCGTGCAGTCGGTCCTGGACGACGGCGTGTTTTTTGCCGCACAGATCGCGGCGGAAGAAGAGAAGCGGAAATGAATCTCGACCTGAAGTTCTACATGGCGATCTTCCTGCGCCGGATCCACTATTTCATCATCGTGACGACGCTGGTCTCGGCGGCCTCGATCGCGGCGGCGCTGTTGCTGCCTTCGGTCTATGAGGCCAGTTCGATGCTTCTCGTCGAGAACTCGCAGATCCCCGGTGCGCTGGCGGCGCCGACGGTGCAGGCGGCGGCGATGGAAAAGCTGCAAACCATGCAGAACAAGCTGATGACCCGCGCCAACCTTCTGGACATCGCCAACCGGCTGAAGGTGTTCAGGAACATGCAGGACATGACGCCGGACGACATCGTGCAGGGGATGCAAAACGCCACCAGCATCCAGAACAACGCCGCCAAGGGTCAGGCGACCTTCATGAACATCACGTTCGACGGCATGACCGGCAAGATCGCCGCGGGGGTGGTCAACGAATATGTGACGCTGATCCTGAAGGCCGACGTGGACAGCCGCACCAAGAACGCCGAGGACACTGTCAACTTCTTCGACCAGGAAGTGACGGCGCTGAGTGCGCAGATGGACCAGCTGAGCGCCAAGATGCTGGACTTCCAGAACAAGAACTCGAACGCGCTGCCCTCGAACCTGGCGTTCCGGCAGGCGCAGATGTCATCCCTGCAGGGCAAGCTTGACGCGACCGACCAGTCGATCAAGGCGCTGCAGGACCAGAAGGCGCAGGTGATCGCGACCTACAACTCGACCGGGCAGGTGGCCAACAACAACGCCAACCAGACACCCGAGGCCAAGCAGCTCGCTGTGCTGAACGACCAGCTGAACCAGGCGCTCGCGGTCATGTCGCCCAACCATCCCAAGGTGAAGATGCTTCAGGCGCAGATCAGCCAGCTTGAGGACATCGTCAAGACCCAGGCCGCCACCGCCTCGGGGTCGGCCAATCCCGCCGCATCGATGTTCGAGGTCCAGATCGCCGACTTCGACGCGCGGATCAAGGCCGCGACCGAAACCCGCGACCAGGTGCAGAAGCAGATCGACGACCTGCAGGCCACCATCGACAAGACACCCACCAACCAGGTCGCGCTGGATGCGCTGACCCGCGACTACCAGAACGTCCAGAGCCAGTACAACGCCGCGATCCAGCGCCAGTCGCAGGCCGCGGCAGGCGAGCGGATCGAGCTTCTGTCGAAGGGAGAAAGGGTCACGGTGGTCGATTCCGCAACCATTCCCGATTCGCCGATCAAGCCGAAACGGGCGAAGATCGCACTCCTGGGCATGGCGGCCGGAATGTTCATGGGCTTTGCACTCGTCGTCCTGATGGAGCTTCTGAACCGTTCGGTCCGCCGGCCGCGCGACATCGTCAAGGCCTTTGGCATCACGCCGATCGTCACCATTCCCTATGTCCGCACCCCCAGCGAGACGATGAAGCGCCGGTCGGCATTTATCGCGATGCTGCTGGTCGCGGTGATCGGGATCCCGGCGATCATTTACGCCATCCATGTATTCTATCAGCCGCTTGACGTGCTTCTGAACCGGGTCACGTCCAAGTTCGGCTTCACCGTCTGACGCGCCATCCGAGGCACAGGGAACTGTCATGGAAAAACTGGAAGCCGCACTGGCGAAGGCACGCGAGGCGCGCAGGTCGGCCCGCGGGGCACTGATCGATTCGGCGGTGGCCGCCAATCCCGGCCGGCCGATGCCCGCGGCGGCCTGGAACCAGCTGCATGAAATCGCGATCAGCGCCGAGCAGGCGCGCCAGCACCGCCTTGTGGCGCTGGCGGGCGGCAAGGTGGCGACGCCCTACGACATGCTGCGCTCGCGCGCGATCCGGCTGATGAAGGATTCGGGCTGGAAGCGGCTGGCGGTGACCTCGCCCAACGCATCCTGCGGCAAGACCACGCTGGCTTTGAACCTGGCGCTGAGCCTCGCGCGGCAGAAGGATCTGCGGGTGCTGCTGATCGACCTCGACCTGCGGCGGCCGGCGATGAACCGGCTGATCGGCCATACCCAGAGCGGCTCGATCCACGAGGTGCTGACTCGCCAGATCCCGCTGGCGCAGGCCGCGGTGCGCTTCGGCGACAACCTGGCGATCGGCACCAACGCGGTGCCGGCCCGCCATCCCGCCGAACTTCTGCACAGCCAGACCGCGCGTGAGGTCCTGGCCGAGATCGAGGGCCAGCTTCGGCCCGACTATGTGATCTTTGACATGTCGCCGATGCTGGCCAGCGACGACAACGTGGGCTTTCTCGACCATGTGGACTGCGCGCTCCTGGTCGCGGCGGCGGAAAGCACCACCCTGCAAAGCATCGACACCTGCGAGAAGGAACTGGCGCAGCTGACCAATGTGCTGGGCGTGGTGTTGAACAAGTGCCGCTATTCCGACAATGCCTCCGGCTATGGCTATGAGGAATACGAATAGGCCGAGGACATTCGGCGCGCACAAAGGAAAAGGCCGGGTCCCGGAACCCGGCCTTTCATTTTCGTTCCCGCTGCCTCAGGCCTTGCGGCGGCGGCGCAGCGCGGCCAGACCGCCCAGACCGGCAAGCAACATCCCGCCCGCGGCCGGAACCGGAACCGGCGCAAGGCCCACGCCTGCCAGCGCGCCGTCGGCAAAGCCGACCAGGTCGTTGGTGTCGAGGGCGGTGAAGCGGATCATCGTCGTCCAGATCGGCTTGAACGTCGCCGCGGCAAAGCCGGGCGCGCCCTTGCCGAACACGTCGGTGGCAATGATGTTCACCGACTGGCCGCCGCTGAACGAGGCATTGCCCATTTCCTCCTGCGCGCCATTCTTGGCGACAAACAGGTCGAGGTAATAGATCGCATTGACCAGAACCGGCTTGCTGAAGCTCACCTCGATATATTCTTGCTTCCTGGCGTTGGTGGTGATCTCGTCGTCGTTCTTGCCGACGCCGTAGCCGTCGGTCTGGAACGACAGGCCGGTCGAGGCCGCCGCAGGCGAGACGTACGAGCCGTCATACTTCTGCGAATTGTTCAGATAGCCGTTGGCCGACATCGTCCAGGTCACGGCGCCGCCGTAGACAGTTCCGGAATGACCGGTCGAGGCCGAGGTGAAGTCGATGACCGCCGCGTTCCCGCTGGCTCCGACCGCCATCGCCGCTGCAAACGCCGCGCCGGCAAATGAAAATTTCCCAACCATCACTATTCCCCAATCACCCATTGAACTCGATCACCATACTTTTACCACAATTCCTCGGGATTGGAACGAGTCTTTGCCTCAATTCGGCCCCATTGCAGCCCCAAGTGTTACCCTCCGACGGCGAGGGGCATCTGTTTCGGGATTTGCGACATTGATGCAGACGAAACGGCATTGTCCGTCAGCTCCGCCAGAGGCCACCAGAGACCCCGCCCCTGCGGTGAAATCGTCCGCAGCAGAACAGCCGCTCCCGGCGGCGCGAGTTCCGCGACCGGCGGTTGCGGGACAGATTCGCCAGAAAGGGAGGGCGTCAGAGGTGCCTTGTACCGCCCCACCCCGCGAATCGGTCGAAGACATGGGCGAAAAAGCCCGAAAAGCGCCCTCGCCAGTTGTTTCCGGCACCAACCCGCCAAGCCATCTGCACCATCGGCAAAACCCCGCCGGTAGCCCATCGGGCAAACCGGTCGGCGCTTCTATGTGTCGACATTTTGCCACATTAACCCCGAATTCAGCGCGGCCGGGCCAAGAAAGACCGCGATGGGACAGAGAACGGCGGTTAGGATGGCGGAAAACATCGCGCGGTTGCCGCGCGGCAGAATTACCCTGTGTGAGGCAGGCCCCAAGGTGACGGAAACCGTTTCAGCCGGCGGCACGGCCGCCACGGATGGCTACGCGACGGCGCGCCGGGCAATCCGGCCGGCGCTGACCCTCGCGGCCAGTTTCTCGGCCCTCGTCAACATCCTGATGCTGACCGGATCGGTCTACATGCTGCAAGTCTACGACCGGGTGCTGGCCAGCGGCTCGCTGCCCACGCTGGTCGGCCTGTTCCTGGTGGTGACGCTCCTTTACATCTTCCTGGCCTATTACGATTTCCTGCGCAGCCGCATCCTGTCGCGCAGCGCCGCGCGGCTGGACCAGATGGTGGGCGAGACCGCATTTCGCGCCTGGCTGCGCGAGGGGCTGGACCCGGCGCGCGCTGAAAGCCAGCCGCTGCGCGAACTGGAAATGGTGCGCGGCTTCCTGGCCAGCCCGGCCATGCACGGGATCTTCGACCTGCCGTGGATTCCCTTCTATCTGCTGGTGCTTTACCTCGTGCATCCCTGGCTGTGCTGGCTGACGATCGGCGGCGCGCTGGTGGTGATGGCACTGGCGGCGATCAACCGGGCGCTGTCGAAGCCGGCCTTCGCCCACGCCGCGGTGCTTGACGGGAACGAACGGCGGTTCACCGACCGCAGCCAGAGCCTGGCGGCGGCGCTTCTGCCGATGGGGATGGAGCGCGCGCTGACCGAGCGCTGGCGCAGCCTGCACCTGGCCACGCTGGCCGGATCGCAGAAAGGCTCGGGTGCGTCCGAGGGACTGGCCGCGACCTCGCGCGCCTTCCGCATGTTCCTGCAATCGGCCACGCTGACCGTCGGCGCCGTCCTGGTGCTGCGGGGCGAGATGTCCGGCGGCATGATCGTCGCGGCGACCATCATCTCGGGCCGGGCGCTGGCGCCGCTTGACTCGGTGATCGGCCACTGGCGCACCATCGGTCGCGCCATCGAGGCCGACCGGCGGCTGTCGGCCTTTTTCGCCGGCGAGGCGCGCCGGCCGGCCACGGTTGCGGTGGACCTGCCGGCCCCTTCGGGCCGGATCGAGGTCACGGACCTGTCGAAGCACGCGCCCCGGCGCCTGTCCGGGACCCAGCAGGGTCCGGCCGGGAACCCGATCCTGAGCCAGGTCAGTTTCGCGCTCGATCCCGGCGACGGGCTGGGCGTGATCGGCAACAGCGCCTCCGGCAAATCCACGCTGGCGCGGCTCCTGGTCGGATCCTGGCGGCCGGACTCGGGCGAGATCCGGCTGGACGGCGCGACGCTCGACCAGTGGCACCCCGAACGGTTGGGCAGGTCGATCGGCTATCTGCCGCAGAACGTCGATCTGCTTCATGGGACGGTGCGCGAGAACATCGCCCGCTTCGACCCCCAGGCGAAAAGCGACGACATCATCGAGGCGGCGCGGCAGGCAGGGGTGCATGACATGATCCTGGCCCTGCCCGACGGTTATGCGACCCAGGTCGGGGGCCCGGACACGCCGCTGTCCGGCGGCCAGATCCAGCGGCTCGGCCTGGCGCGGGCGCTTTACGGCGCGCCGTCGATCGTGGTCCTCGACGAGCCCAACGCCAATCTCGACGCCGAGGGCGACGCGGCGCTGACCAACGCGATCGCCGGCCTGCGGGCCTCGGGCGCGACGGTGGTGGTGATGGCGCACCGGCCAAGCGCGCTGGCCGCCGTCAACAAGGTCCTTGTCCTTCAGGCGGGCGCGCTGGTCGCCTTCGGCCCCAAGGAGGACGTGCTGGGCGTGCAGCCGGGCGAAGCCGCCCGCCTGACCGCCGCCACGGCCGAGGCCGACGCGGGGATGGCGCCGGAAACCGGCGGGGCGAGCCACAAGACCGATGGCGTGGTGCAACTGGACCGGGCCGCGTCACGCAACCTTCTGCGCAGCCGCCACCCGGTCTTTTCGCGCTGGAGGGCCTGAAATGGGCGCATCCGCACGCGAGTTCCCGCAGGCCCCTGCCCCCAGGTCCACCCTGCGCGACGATTTCCGCTCGCCCGCGGTAGCGGGCGGGCTCGGGCTGACCGCGCTTCTGGCGCTGCTGGTCCTGTGGGCGAAGGTCACGATGATCTCGGGCGCGGTGATCGCGCATGGCCAGATCGTCGTGCATGGCAAGCCCAAGATCGTCCAGACGCTGGACGGCGGCGAGATCCGCCGTATCGCGGTGACGGACGGCGACCGGGTGAAGGCCGGGCAGGTTCTGATCGAGCTGGACCCGACGCCGGCGCAGGTCACACTCGGGGTGGCGCGGGCGCGTCTGGCGGTCGCGCTGGCGCGCGAGGCGCGACTGAGGGCCGAACAGCTGGACCTGCCGGCGCCCGTCTTCGACTACCGCGGCCTGCCCTTCGCCGCGCCCGACACCGCCGCCGAGGAAGAGGGCCAGCGCCAGATCTTCGCGGCCCGGGCCGAGGTCAACCGCGGCCGGCGCGAGAAGCTGGGTGAAACCAAGGCCGCATTCGAGCAGCAGATCGCCGGCACCCAGGGCCAGATCGACGCGGTGCGCGCCCAGATCGCCCTGACCGAGAAGGATCTGGCCGACATCACGGTGCTGGTCGGCAAAGGCCTGGCCCGCCAGAGCCAGCAAAGCGACCTCGAGCGCGCCAAGGCCGAGCTTTACGGCCGCCTGTCGGCCCTGCAGGCCGAACAGGCCAGCGCCCGGACCGCGATCCGCGACGCCGAGATCGAGGTCCTGCAGGCCGAGCGCGCCTTCAAGGAAGCGGTGGTGACCGAGATGCGCGACGCGACGACCGCGATCCAGGAACAGACGCTCGAAGTCGTCAACCGGCTGGCGCAACTGAAGCGCATGGACATCCGCGCGCCCTCGGACGGGATCGTCAACCAGTTGCAGGCGACGACGGTGGGCGGCGTGTTCCCGCCGGGGGCAACCGCCCTCGAGATCGTGCCGACCGACGCCGGTCTGGACTTCGAGGTGAGGGTCGATCCCAAGGCCATCGACCAGGTGCGCCCCGGCCAGAAGGTGCGGCTGGTGCTGTCGGCGCTGCCGCGCTCGACCACGCCTGACCTGATCGGCGCGGTCACCGGCATTTCCGCCGACGCGATCATCGACCCGGTCACCGGCCAACGCTTCTACAAGGCGGGGGTGGCGGTTCCAGCCGACGAGATGAAGCGGGTCAGCGACATGGAACTGGTGCCGGGGATGCCGGTTGAGGCCTATCTGCAAACGGGCGACCGGTCGGTGCTTGCCTATCTGCTGAAGCCGCTGACCGACCATCTGAACAACGCCTTCCGCGAGGAATAGGCCGCGGCCGCAGCGCCCCTGCCTTGCCGGCGCCCAAAAGGGCCGGGTCGGCCGAAACCGCCCGACAGCCCCACGGACACCCCGGCCGACCGGGCGCCGCCCGCGCCCGGTGCGGCAGCCAGGGCACAAGCGCGGCGGTTTTCTTGCCCTTCGTGCCAATCTCCTTGCCCGGCCGGACCGGATTGGCCAGACTTCCGGCAAAGCCCCGTCGGGGGCGCGCCACCGTCAGCAAGGCGGGGCGCTTGAGGCACGGAGAACGTCATGGGTCGAGAAGCCGGGGCCGCCAGCCGCCGCCTGCGCAGTCTGGCGTGCGCGGGGATGATTTCCGCGACCCTTGCGGCCTGTTCGGCCGACAGTCCGTTCAAGCCGCCGCATTTCGCCTTCGCCGGCGGCTGGCAGCGCGGCAAGGCCGCGGCGCCGGTCCTTCTGACCAATGACACCTGGTGGCGGGGGCTGCAGGATCCGGTCCTGGATCAGCTGGTCGCGCGCGCCCTGCGCGACAACCTGACCATCGCGGCGGCCCGCGAAAGGATCACGGGGGCGCAGGCCGAACTGCGCGCGGTTCCGGGGGCGGTCGACTATTCGGCCTCGGCCTCGGCCACGGTCGAGGATTCGGGCAGCCGCAATTCGCCCAGCCTCACCAGCGGATCGGCGGGGCTGAGCTGGCTGCTCGATCCCTGGGGCGGGCGGCGGGCCGAGGCGCGCTCGGCCAGGGCGCGCCTTGCCGCGGCGCGCGCCGAACGCGATGCCGCACAGCTTCTGGTCCTGTCGAAGATCGCCGGCGCCTATCTGGATCTGCGGTTGCAGCAAGCGCTGTTGCAGCAGAACCTGAACGAGCTGGCCAGCCGCAAGCAGCTCCGAGACATCACCCAGACCTTGCAGAACGCCAGCTCGGCGACGCGCGTCGACATCACCCGGTCCGAGGCGCGCGTGGCCGAGATCGAGTCGCAGCTTCCCGCCGCACGGGCCCAGATCGAGGCCAAGAAGAACGAGATCGCGGTGCTGGCCGGTTCGGTCCCCGGCCAGCTTGGCATCGGCCTCGGCCCGGCGGCCCAGCCGAGGCCGCGCCTGTCGCCGGCGATGGGCATTCCCGCCGACCTCTTGCGCAACCGTCCCGACATCGGCGTGGCCGAACAGCGCTATTACGAGGCGCTGGCCAATGTCGATGCGGAACGGGCCGCGCAATATCCGTCGCTGTCGCTGACCGGGACCATCAGCCTCAGCCACCTGCACCAGGGCGGCAGCGCCGCGCGCTATGCCTTCGGGCCCCAACTCACGATCCCGCGCCCGAACGGTGCGGCGGTCGATGCCCGGTCCTCGGCGGCGCGCGCGGCCTACATCGACTGGACGCAGACGGTGACCGGCGCGATCACCGATGTCGAGAATGCGCTGGTCGACTACCAGTCGGTCAGCGGCTCGCTGGAGGCGGCGGCGCGCGCGGCCGACCTGTTCCGCACGTCGCGCGACCTGACGCAGGAGGTGTTCAAGGCCGGTGAAGCGACGCTCAGCGACGTGATCGACGCCGACACCGAAGTGCAGCGCGCCGAACAGGCGCTGGCCGAGGCGCGGTTCCGCCAGGCGCAGAGTTTCGTGACCCTGAACGTGGCACTTGGCGCCGGCAACCGCTTCGGCGCAGCGCCAGCCCTGGCCGACGCTCAGTAGGCCGAGCAGCCGATCGGTGCCGCCGCCCAGTTGATCGGGCGAAAGTCAATGTCGCGATCCCAGTCGGTGAAGGCGGGAAACATCGGCGAGACGGCGGCGATGACGTCGCGCATGTCGCGCCCGGCTGCCCGGGGGGATGCGCCGGGGGCGATCTGCGCCTCGTGATCGCCCAGCCGCCAGTTGAAGCGCGCCGACTGCCAGAAGGCGAGGCCGGTATAAAGGTTGTAGGACCGCTGTTCGAGCGCGGGATTGGCACCCTTCTGGTAGATGTCGGCAAAGCCGCCGCCATACAGGATGCAGTTGTGGTACGCATGGCGCTGCGAGGTACCGCCGGGGCCGAGGGTCAGGGCCTTGGGCGGGTCGTCCGGGTGGGGCTGGGGGGCAAGCAGCAGGTTCCAGTACCAGAAGGTACCACCGGGGAAGGGATCGCCGCTGGTATCCTGGCCGCCGCCGCGGTTGCCGCCGCCACGGTTCTGCGAAGCCAGTGCCCGGTTGTCAGGGTTGCTGGCCGAGGCGTCGAACTCGCAAAAGGCGAAATGGATGCGGCTGGCCTTCTGATAGGTGACATAGCCGCCGGTGTCGCGAGTGCGGATGCCGTAGACGAGAATCTGGTCGGAGCCCTGATAGAAGTTGAACTTGTTGGCGTGCGCCTCCCAGCCGCAATTCTCGATCAGCGAGAAGGCGAAGATCATCTGGCGGGCACCGAAGAAGCGGCCGGCCGACTGGGAAATGGAGGTCAGGTGCAGGTTGCGCAGGTCGGTGCCGACGCAATCGTGCAGCGCCACCCCGAAGGCGCCGCGCACCCGCTCCATCGTGAAGTTGCGCATGGTCAGGTTGGTCACGCCACGAATGAACATCGCGCCTTCGCCGCGCGACGCCGAGGACATGGTTTCGGCCACGCGGCAATGCAGGATCGAGATGTCGTGGGCGCGCGTCTCGACCGGGCCGGCGCCGACATGGCTGATGGCGATGCCGGTGCGCAGCGTTTCGCCAGCCGCACGGATGAAGTCGATGCCGGCCAGGGTGACGAACGAGGCGCTGCCGAGGTCAAGACAGAAGCCGCGCACGCTGACCTGGATGCCGCCCTCGAGGTTGGCGGGATCGTTGGGGTAAAGGTAGAGGGCGACGGTCTTGCCCTCGTCCTCTTCGCGCACCAGCCAGCGGCCCCGGGTCAGGCCGGTCGAGATGTTCTGGAGCGCATAGCGCAGGACCGGCTTGTTATTCTCGCGCTGGACCTTCTGGCCCTGATTGACCAGCCGGATGCTGCCCGATGCCGCATCGTAGCCGGCGATCGGATCGTTGGTGACGATGTTCGGTGCGTGGTGGAAGAGAAGGCGCACGCCCTGCATCTGGGCGGGCGTCAGGCCGGCGATCCGCGGATCGGCAAAGCCCTGCACACGCCCGTCCGGCGACAGGGCAAGCGCAGGCGCCGTGAAGAAGCGCCGGTCGTCCGAAGGACTGTCGAGCTGGTCCATGTCGGCGCGCAGGGTCGCCACGCTCAGCCATTGGCCGGCCTCGTGCGGATTCAGCGCCATGGGCGCGCCGTGGTCCAGCCGATCGCGCGGAAAGCGCACGACAAACACCCCCTTCAGGGCCACGCCGAGCGCGGCCTCGTCGCGGGCGGTGCAGGGCTGCCAGCCGGTCAGGACTTCGGCGGCGCTGATGGTGACCGGTTCGCTGCCGTAGCGGTGGATGAGGATCGGCTGGTCGCGGGCGCCGGCAAGGTTGCGCAGGCTGGCGGCCTCGCGGTAGACGCCGCCCCGGATCGCGAGGCTGCCGGCGCCCTGGGCGATCAGCCGGTCGACGCCTGCCTGGATGGTGCGCAAGGGGCTGTCGATCCGGCCCGCCGCCCCGTCGTTGCCGTCGGGCGAGACATAGCAGGAGGCATCGGTCGGGGCCGCCAGACCGGGGTTCCAGCCATAGCTGACCCCCGCCGGCGCGGCGGCGAGGGCGGCGGCGGGGCGGCCAAGACGCAAGGCGGCCGCCGTCAGCCCGAAGGCGCGCAGCAGGTTGCGCCGGTTGATCTGGGTCATCTCGTCCTTCCCGGCGGGCCGCAGGCGGGGGTCACGTCCTGAGCTTGCGCAGCTTTTTCATCACGATGCGCGGATTGCGCGCGACTTTCTGCAATTTGACAAGCGTGTCGCGCCAACGTCCCAGAGAATTGAACGGATAGCGCAAGAGTTCCGGCCAGTGGCGGCGGATGATCTCGTGCCCGAGGCGGCTGTCGCGCTTCCATTCGGGAGGCAGCGAGAGCATCAGCTCGACCCCGCGATAGGTGAAGAGCGGGGCCATCCGCACCAGCGTCGGGTCGCTGCAGAACTGGACCGCGTACCAGGGACCCATGCGGTTTTCCAGGTAGGCGAGGTCAAGGATGCCATAGGTATCGAGTGGCGGCAGCGCCTTGTACCAGCGGGTCAGGGCCTCGGTGACGACCGGGAGCTTCGGCAGCCCGAAGCGGTTGGTCAGGGTGTCGACGCTCATCGGCGTGTCGGGGCCGTCGGTGGAACGCCAGAGAAAGGCGCGCCCGACCTCGCCGCCAAGGCCGCCGAGAAAGGTGTGGGTCGCGGCAATCGGCCAGACGCTGGGGTGAAAGCGCGAATTGCCATCGGCATTGCAGTGGCCACCGCGGCGCACGAACCGTTCGTACTGGGCGGGGGTCGAGTCGCGGCGGGGAAGTTCGACATGGTTCAACCCCATGTCGCGACCGATGCGCCGGGCGGTCGCGGTGTCGATGGTGTGGCGGTCCTGGCCGACGACGGTGATCGTATCAAACCTGCCGATGAAGGGTCGGGCGCAGGCCAGGAGCAGGCGGGTCTCGTGACCGGCGGTCAGGGCAAGGCCGAGACGCTTCGGGCTGTCGATGACTGCCTGAAGCTGGGCCTGCACCAGCGCGACGGTTTCGTCGACAACGGCATCGGTATCTTCGGTCACGGGGATCGCGCCGAGGGGCCAGAACCGGCGCGGGGTCAGGTCGTCAAGGTCGAGCCGGTGGCCGGGCAGAAGCCGCGCCAGCCCGCGGTGCGCCGTCAGACCGCCCGGCAGCCAGCCTTCCCCCACCACTCCGAGATCGGCCAACAGCTTGCGGTCGAGGCGGGCCTCGTAAGTCGGGTCGTCATAGAGCGCATGCGCGGTCGAGCCGACGAGTCCCGCCTCGGCGTCCCAGACGCACGGCACCTGCGCCGAACAGTCGGGGTAGATACGGCTTTGCCCGTTGCAGTCGAGGATCAGCAGGAATCGTCCCCCGAGCGACCACAGGACATCAAGGGCAAACCTGTCGATGTCTGCACCAGGAGTGAAGGGAACCTGCCAGGGTCCGTCGATGACATGTCGCCCGCGAAGATCGATCGGAAAGCCCAGAATCACCCCACGGGCGATCCCCGCAGCATCGATGAGCGGAAACGCCGTCAATCCCGGGCCGAGGGTCAGCCAGAACCTGCCGACCGGAATCGCGCCGGGTTGCGTTTGGGGCGAAAGGCGATACTGCCAGTCGTCGATATCTCGAGCCATCATGTAGTCAGTTCCCGCAGTTACCTGCCCTGGGGCCGGACCTTGTCCGGCCATCAGCGGCGCCTTGCCGCCTGTCCGTGGTTTCCGGTCCGAATCGCCCCTCATGGGGATGAACCGGGCTGTCCAGACCGTAAACCCCGGCCGACACGATGAAACGCAGAAAAAACAATGACGCGCAACCGATCCGAGAACGACGGCGGCGCCAGAAGGAAGAAAGCCGACACTTTGCTGAACAGTCCATCCTATCGCCACAATTCCGACCCGAAGGAACCCCAATTGCCGGTTCTTCATCGGAAACAGTCTGACGGGCCACTCCCGTTCATTGAATTCTGGATCCACAAAGCAGGACAATGACATGACGACTTTCACTGTTGGCACTGCTGCCGAACTGAGCGCCGCCCTGTCCAAGGCAGCCGGTGGCGATCGTATCGAACTGAAGGCCGGGAACTACGGCGCGGTGAAGCTTTCGGGCACGAGCTTCGCTTCCGGCGTCACCATCGCCGCCCAGAACAAGGCCGCGCCGCCGGTCTTCGACAAGATGCAGATGATGAACTGCAAGAACATCGCGCTCGACGGGGTGAAGTTCAACTTCGTGCCGAACTCGAGCACGATGGAGTGGACGCCTGCACTGGAAGTGCGGGGCAGCAGCGGCATCAGCGTCCACAACTCGACCTTCACCGGCGGCAACGCGGTCGCCGGATCGCCGAACTCGCTGTCGAACTATGGCGTGCAAGGCTATGCGGTCGGCCGCGGCATCGTGTTCATGAAGAGCACGAACATCGACATCAGCAACAACAAGATGACTGGCTTCACCCACAGCATCCGTCTGGTCGATGTCGATCAGGTCAAGATCGCAGGAAACGACGTGTCCGGGTTCCGCCGCGTGGCGGTCAGCGGATCGGACATCGACAACGCGTCGATCACCGGCAACTACTTCCACGACCCCCACCCGTGGAACTTCGGTCCGAAGGGCGACCACGGCGACTTCATCCATCTGTGGACCGACCCCGGCCAGCCCGACGCCAACCAGAACATCACCATCAAGGACAACTTCCTCGATCAGGGCCAGGGCACCGGCATCCTTGGCATCTTCCTGAACGACCGGACCGGCAAGGCCTTCCAGAACGTCTTCATCGAGGACAACCTCATCCGTACCAGCAACGGTCAGGGGATGCGGCTCGAGGGTGTGCACGGGGGCTCGATCCAGAAAAACACGGTCGTCGGTCTGGCGCAGTCCCCGACCAGCGTGCCGAAGATCATCTTCGACCACGGCAACTACAATGTGCTGCTCGACAAGAACATCATCATGGGCGCCGGCGGCAACCAGGGGCCCGGCGCGGCGAACAACATCGTTTTCGGCACCAACCTGACCGTGCAGATGCAGAGCGCGCTGAAGCCGAACTATGCCGGCAACATCTTCGTCGACGGGATGAACTCCTCGCCGTCGCTGGGCTCCTACCTGGTCAAGGCGGGTAGCGCCGGCGTCGGCCTGGGCGCGGTCATCAACGGCACCACGCCCAACTCGACCGGACCGGCCGGGCCGAGCGGCGGCACCGTGACCCCGCCCTCGGGCGGGTCTTCGGGCGGAACGACGGGGGCGGCGGCGCCCGCAGGCGCAGCCACGGCTCCGGTCAAGACTGTCGGCGCGGTAACGACCAAGGCGGTCGTGCTGAGTTCGGCCACCGACAAGACGGCGGCGGCGACCGACAAGGCCGTGGCCGGCACATCGGACAAGGCCGTAGACAAGATGGTGGCCGTCACCGCGGACAAGACCGTTGACGGCGGTTCCGATAAGGTCACAGACATCTTGCCAGACAAGGCTGTGGACAAGCTCGCAGACGGGGACGGCGGTCGTGACGGCACCCATGCCAGCGCCGGTCTCAAGGACGGTGATGGCGCCAATATCGGCGATGGCCTCAAGGACGGCGACGGCGCGAAGGACGGCGCCGGGGACGGTCTCAAGGACGGTGACGGCGTCAAGCTCGGGGACGGTCTCAAGGACGGTGACACTGTCGACGGCGGCGACGGGGCCAGGGATGGCGGTCCGATCAAGATCGCGGTTTCTGGGGACAGCCTGCAGATCGCGAAGTTCATGGCCGCGTCCGACACCGGCGATGCGGCCCCGGCCGACCGCGCCGCGCCGAAGATCCTTGGCGACTCGTTCGACTTCAGCGGCATGACCAAGGCCGCCGCGCCCGAGCCGGTCAAGATGACCGACACCATCAAGTTCGATGGCGACACCGGGCGGGGTGGGGACGGTGACCATCAGGCCACCGACCACACAGCGGGCAGCGATCACGCGCTGCCCGACGGGGCGACTGACCATTTCGCCTTTGTCGACGGGCACCATCCGGTCGGCGACCTGCTGCAGGCCTGAGCAGGCGGGCAAACGAAGGACAGCGGGAGGGGCCGGCATGGCCCCTCCCGCGCGCTTTGTTGCGGCGATCTTAACCGGGGCAGGCAAGGATGCGCGGGTGCCGCATCCGCCGGCGGCAATGGGCCGATGGGACCGTGGGGACCGCGCGGCTGCCAGGGATGCGCCGCCACAGCAAACCTACGGAACAGGACGCACTCATGGACAAGTTTTCCGACTATCCGACCTCGCTCACCGCGCCGGCGCGCGACGGCGCGGCGATCATTCCCAGCGACACGATCGACCTGCCCTTCCTGCCCCGCGCCGTCTATGTCGGCCAGACCGGCACGGTCGTGGCCCGCATGGCCAACGGCGGCAGCGTGACCTTCGCCAATGCCCAGGCCGGATCGTTCCTGCCCGTCCGTGTCGCCGGCATCAGCGCGACGGGCACCACGGCGGCGGGGCTGGTCGCGCTCTGGTAGGCGCCACGACGGGGAATGCGCAAAAGCGCCGGATCGCAGGATCCGGCGCTTTTCGTTTGTCGGCGCGGCGCGCCTCAGACCACATTGCCGCCCAGTTTCCAGGGGTGGGCGTTGGCCACCGAGGCCGGGCCGACGATGCGGCCGCTGGTCCGAAGCAGCGCGTCGGTGGCGGGCCGCCCGCCCCCCGCCGCGCAGTCGTTCCACAGTTCGGCCTTGTAGACCGTGCCCACGACATTGCCGGTGGTGCCGCTGGCGCGCGACAGGATCGCCACCTTGCGCGCCGCCGAGGCGAGGTTGCCGCTGTTTGCGGCCAGCACCCGCGCCGTAGTCGTGCCGTTCAGGCTGGTCCAGCAGGTCAACGCTGCCAGATCGACGGCGATGACCAGGTCGAAGCGGGTGTTGACGCTCAGCGCCCCGATCTGGATCGAGGCGAGGATCAGCGCCGCGGCGCTGTCCTTGAGGCTGAGGAACATCCGCCCGTCGGTGGCGACGTTGCAGGTGATGTGGGTGTTGTCCATCTCGACCAGGTAGGACGAAGCGGCGAACGAGGTGATGGTCATGTCAAGGGCGAAGGTCAGCCTGCCCCCCGCCGTCGGCCAATTCGCCGTGTCCTTGAAACGGGTCAGCTGGCCGGCGACGGTGGTGAAGCTGGTCACCGCCGGCAGGGTGTTGGCCAGGACCGCCGCCGAAGGCATCGGCCGCACCGGCAGGCCGTTCAGGCCGGCGACGCCCACGTCGACAATCGGCAGGTTCTTCCAGGTCCCGTTCTGCGCGTCCTGCGGAAACTTGACCATGCCGGTCGCGCCGCCTTCGCCGAAGGTCAGCACATCGGACGAGATGAAGCTGCCGCCGCCGTTCCTGGTGATCCGCACCCGGCCCGAGACGATAGCGGTGTTCTGGGCAGGCAGGCCGTTGATCTGGAAGCCCATGACCGTGGTCCAGTGCGTGTAGGTCGCAGGCAGGGCCGCCTCGGCGCGGGCAAGGCGCGTGGTCGTCACCGGCCCCGCCGAGGACCAGACCTCGACATAGGCGCCTGCCGGGTCCCACAGGCAATTGTCGAACTCCGGGATGGTCCAGGTGGCCAGCCCGGCCGCGCGCAGGAAGGTCAGAGCGGTCTGGCGGGCAAAGGCGGAAATGCCGTCGCCGGTGCCGCCGGCCGGGTGGGTCAGGTCGGTCCAGCTGCCGGCGCCGTCGTCGCGACCGTTGACATAGGCGTTGGGCTCGATCCCCATCGGCAGGAACATGGTGGCGTTGGCATTGGCGCGCATCGCCCGCCACGAGGCGCGCGCAGCCTGCTTGTTGGTCATGCCGGTATCGGCCGCGCCGCCCGGCAGATGGGTGGCGTCCTGCATGTCGACCGAGATGTCGAACCGATGCGGGCCATAGGCCACCCACTTGGTGAAGGCATAGTCGTAAAGCTCGCCGAACCAGTGGTCGGCCTGGTAGCTGCCGCCGCTGTAGCTCACCGGCCCCGGGATGGTCACGGCGGCTCCGGCCAGCGTCTTTTTCGTGAATAGCGGGAACATGGCTTCGCCGTAGGACGATCCGAGGCTGCCGGGTGCGGCGAACCAGGACATGCCGGCAAGGCCGACCGTCTGGCCGTCGGCGGTGGCCAGATCGTGCAGCGCCCTGTCGTTTGCCCACATGCGCGCCGGGTCGGCGTCGTTGACCAGCTGGCGCGGGTCGGTGCCGGGAACCGCGTGGAAGATCACCGCGAACTTCTCGCCGGGGCGGGAAGAGATCAGGGTGGCCGCCATCGCCGAGACGGCAGCGGTGAAGGGCTGGGCGGTGGTCACGAAGGCACGCGCGGGCGTGGTGTCGGCGCCGTGGAAGATCTGCACCGCCTCGGGGTCGGAAACCGCCACGGGCGAGGTGCCGCTGTAGAAGCCGTTCAGGATGTTCGACACTTCCGACTGGCCCCAGATCGCCAGGACATGGCCGACGCCAAAGCGGTTGGCGCCTTGGGCCGAGACGGCGGGCGCGGACTTGATCCGCACCTCGGGGCGGAACCACGAGGCGCTGCGCGGCACGCTTAGCGAGCCCGCCCAGGTGCCGCCGGCGCCGATGGTCGCAACGTCGGCCCACACGGTCGAGGTCGCGCCGCCGTCATCGACCGAGAATGCCCGGGCCTCGACCACTTCGCCCGCGGTTCCGGTACCCGAGATCGCGACCGACGCACCGTTCGCGCCGAAGGCGGCGCGGCTGTCGAACAGCGTCCGGTCGCGGCTGAAGGGAGTTACGGCGATGATGCTTGCGGGCTGTGCCGGAGCTGCGGTGCCGGGGTTCGCCCGATGAAATCCCAATGAGTATGAAAGCATGTGCATATCCCGCTGTTGGAAGGGCCGCGGCGCACGGACGACCGCTGCCGCCCGCCCGCCAGCGCGGCGCCGGTCGCGCGAAGATAAGGCGTGGCAGCGGACGTTGCGCGGACGGCACTTGGGGCGCGCGGTGGCGCCGGATCAGGGGCAGGTGAGGCCGAAGGCGTGCGCGATGGCCTCTTGCATCGGGCCCGCGAACAGATCCGCCTCGGTCGCCGGATCGGGGTGCACGCCGTCGGGGATGTGGCGCGCGGCGCCCGGAAGCCGCCGCCAGCGGCCATAGCCGTCGAAGAGCCCGGTGCCCTCGCCGTCGGCGATCCGGCCATAGAGGCGCTGGTAGAGCGCCAGGAACGGTCGGGTCGCGCGCGCCCACCCGACCGCCGGGTTGGTGGTCAGCAGAAGGATGGCGGTCCCGGGGCTTGCGGCGCGCAGCCGGCTGATCAGCGCCCGGTGGTTCTGCCGGCTGCGCGCCGGCCACAGCCCGTCCGTCAGGTCACCGTCGTTCATCGCCAGTTCGATGATCACCAGATCGGGTCTCTGGGCGGCGATGGCATCGATCTCGCCAAGCGCCCAGTCCGACCCCGCCCCGGCCCTGGCCACGCGCGTGACCACCGATCCCGGCGGCTGGCAGCGCCCCAGCCCCTCGGCCAGCCGGTCGGGCCAGAGGGCGCGGCGGGTCAGGCTGGTCCCCAGGGCCACGATGCGCAGGGGATGGGGCGCGGCGGTTCTGGCGGGAAGCGGCCGGTCGCCCGGCCCGTCCAGGCTGGCGACCACCACGAGCGCCGCCCCGCAGGCGGCCGAAAGGAAGGCGGCTATCGCCAGCGCCCGCAAGCCGGCCATGCCTAGGCCAGCCCCTGCTCGACCAGGCCGCGCTCGGTCTCGTCGGCGGACAGGAAGCGGCCGTAGGGTCCGACCTCGATGCCCGAGCGGATGATGCGCGCCGGGTTGCCGGCGACGATCGAGCGGGGCGGCACCGGTTTCGTCACCACCGCGCCGGCGCCGATCACGCAATTGTCGCCGATCTCGACCCCCGGCAGGATCAGGCTGCGCCCGCCGACAAAGCAGTTGGCACCGATCCGCGTGTGCAGATAGAGGCCGCGGGTGCGGTCGTGGGTCAGGATGCGCGCCTCGAAGGCGACGTAGGAGTGCGGGCCGATGTGGACGCCGATCGGGAAGGTCCGGTCGAATTTCGCGGACAGCGAGAATTGGGCGGTCGGATCGATGTCCATCCCCCAGATACGGCGCAGGTAGAGCCGCTTGATGTCCACCAGCAGATGGCGCAGGCCGCCCAGGCGGTTCAGCCCGCGCCGCCGGGCCTTGCCGGTCCCGCCCTGGGATACGCCAGATGTGTCCTGCATGGTCCGCTGCCTTCCGGTTTCCCGCTCAAGACCTGCACTGCGAAGGGAGTTCTGGCAAGCCCCGCGCGGCAAGCGCGGCAAGTTGTGACTTCCCGGCAATTCGCCGCCATAATACTGCCGCCGGGCCATGATCTTTTCTCCAGGGCCGATAATTTCTGATAACGCTGCTTCGCCTTGGCGCGGTCGATCGTATACTGACCCGCCAAGGCAGCAGATTGCCGATCCACCAGAACCGGAAACACCAGCCCAAAGTGCCCGCTGACGCCCATCTTTCATTCGACCGGACCCCGGTGTCACGGGCAGGAGAACCTGCGGGGTGGGCGCAGACCGCCAAGGTGTCTGGGCTGGTGTGGCTTTACCTGCTGACGCTCGTCGTTCCGGCCATGTTCAAGGTCGGACCGATCGTGCTGATGCCGACCCGGCTTCTGCTGATGATCGTAATCGTTCCGATGACGGCCAACCTGCTGGCCGGCAAGTATGGCAAGCTGCTCGCCGTCGACATCTTTTTCTTCCTGCACATGGCCTGGGCAACGGTGGCGATCGCCGTGAACAATCCAGACCGGGTCATCGAGAACGCCGGCTCGACCACCATCGAGTTCCTGGGCGGCTACCTGATGGGGCGGGCCTATATACGCACCCCGCAGCAGTTGCAGAAGCTGGCGATCGGCCTGCTGATCATGAACGCGCTGCTTTTGCCCTTTTCGATCCCCGAGACGCTGAACGGTGTGGCGATCATTCCCAAGTTCCTAGCCAGCCTGCCGGGGGTAACCTCGGTCAAGCAGGTCACCTACGAACGGCGCATGGGGCTGGAGCGGGTGCAGAACGCCTTTGCCCATCCGATCCACTATGGCCTGTTCTGTTCGGTCTGCCTTTCGCTGGTCTTCATCGGGCTGAAGGACCGGCTGACCTTTGCGATGCGCTTCGTCGGCACCGGGATCGTGTTCATGGGCGTGTTCCTGTCGCTGTCCTCGGGTGCGCTCTTGTCGGCGATCCTGCAGATGGGACTGTTCAGCTGGGCTTTCATCTTCCGCAATGTCCGCCGGAAGTGGCTGATGCTGCTTGGCCTGTTCGCGCTCATGTATGTGACGATCGACCTTCTGTCGAACCGGACGCCTTCGAAGGTGCTGATGTCCTACGCCACCTTCTCGGCGCAGACCGCCTATTACCGTTCCATCATCAACGACTGGGGGATGCGCAACGTCTGGGCGAACCCGATCTACGGCCTGGGGCTGCGCGACTGGGTCAAGCCCAGCTTCATGACCACGACCAGCGTCGACGATTTCTGGCTGGTTATTGCCATGCGCTACGGCATTCCCGGATTCCTGTTGCTGGCGATCGGCTACGGCTTGGGGCTGGTCAAGATCGGCTTGCGCGATTTCGGGTCGAACGAGTTGCTGAACCGGCTGCGGCTGGTATGGATGATCACTTTCGCCGGGCTGAGCTTCACCCTGGTCACGGTGCATGTCTGGACCGCAATCTATACCTTCGTCTTCTTCCTGTTCGGCGCCGGGATGTGGATGGCCGACTATGATGTCGCGACCGAGGAAAAGACTTCCGGCCCGGCCGCGCCGGGCGACGGTGGCAGGCGCCTGCGCTACAGCCGGCAGACCGCACCACCTGCCCCGGCAACACCATCTGGCCCCGCCCAGCCGACGGGCGCCAACCCCTACAGCCGCTTTGCTGGCAAGCCCGGCCCGGATCGGCCTCGACCCGGACCGGGCGCGCGTCCCCGCAACCGAGGCGGCCCGCGTTGACGCTACTGGTCCCGCAGAGTCCTGACCGCCCACCCTTGTCCGGCCACCGCCGCCAGATGTCCGCGCCGGTGTTCGCCACGCCTCTCGCCGATCGGGGCGACAGGCTCCAGACACTGATGAGCATGCCCTGCGGCGACGTCGGAGTCGGGGCCACCTGCCGGTCGATCCTGCGGGCGGTGACGATCAACGATGGTCGCGCGCGGTTGTTCACGAGCCGGTCCGACAGCACCCGGATCGAACCCTTCCCGATCCGGACCTACACACCCGCTGTCCTGTCCTGGCTGCCGCACCGGATCACCCGCCAGATCAGCGTGCGCCGCCTGCACCGGGCCTATCTTGCCACGATCGGCGCGGGCGACATCGCCTATCTCTGGCCCTCGGTTCCGCTGCACATATTCCAGACGCTTCACGACCGCGGCGTCACCATCGTGACCGAGGCGATCAACACCCGGATGGCCGACGCCCGACTGGTCATGGACGGCGCCTATGCCGAACTTGGCCTGCCGCCGACCCATCGGATCACGCCCGACCGCATCGCCGACGAGGAGGCGCGGCTGCGGCTGGCGACGGCGATCTTCAGCCCCAGCCCGGCCACCGACAAAAGCCTTGCCCGCTCGGCGGTGGCGGACCGGGTGATTCCGGCCAGCTACGGCACCTGGGTGGGCGAGGCTCCGCGCCGCCCGCACCGCGATCCGGGCGAACCGGTCACCTTCCTCTTCATCGGCCGCTCGTGTATCCGCAAGGGCCTCCACCACCTGCTTGAGGCCTGGCGCGAGGCCCCGCCGAACGCGCGGCTCAGGATCGTCGGGCTGGAGCAGCCGGAGTTGCAACGGTTGTATGCCGACGTGCTGGCCCAGCCAAACGTCTCGGCAACCGGATTCTGCGCCGACGTTCACGCCGAGTATGCCCGCGCCGACGTCTTCATCCTGCCTTCTCTCGAAGAGGGCGACCCGATCGTCACCTATGAGGCCGCCGCCGCCGGCCTGCCGGTCCTCGCCTCGGCCACAGGGGCGGGGCGCATCGGCGCGGAAACCGGCGCTATCCGCATCTTCGACACCTCGGACATCGGCGCCCTGCGCCACGAGATCGCGGCCTTTGCGGCCTCGGCCGGCCTGCGCGCCGCATGGGGCGCACGGGCACTGGCGGGCGTCGCTCCGTACGACTGGCCGCTGGTCGCGGCGCGGCGCAGCGCGGCGCTTTCGGCATTCCTCAAGGACCGCGCCTGAGTCAGGGCTGCCCCTACCGGCCCCTCATCTGGCGGTGGCGCTCGCGGAAGCCCTCGCGGCGGGCTTCGGAATAGGTGTCCGCGCACTGATGGCAGCGGGCGCCTTCCTCATATTCGGGCCGCAGCCGGTCGGCGGGGGCCAGCGGGCGGCGGCAGGCGTGGCAGAGCGCATGATTGCCCGCCGCCAGCCCGTGCGTGACCGACACCCTCTGGTCGAAGACGAAGCAGGCCCCCTGCCAGAGGCTTTGTTCCCTTGGGGTTTCCTCGAGATATTTCAGGATGCCGCCCTGCAGGTGAAAGACCTCGCGCACCCCTTCGCCGATCAGGAAGTTGGTGGATTTCTCGCAGCGGATGCCGCCGGTACAGAACATGGCGATGCGCTTGCCCGCATATTCATCGGCATGGGCGCGCCACCAGGCAGGGAAGTCGCGGAAGGTGCAGATGCCGGGATTGACCGCCCCGGCGAAGCTGCCGATCCCGACCTCGTAGTCGTTGCGGGTGTCGATCACCGCGACGTCGGGGGCGCGGATCAGCGCGTTCCAGTCGGCGGGCGCAATGTAGGCACCGGTGCGTGCCGCAGGATCGACCTGGGGCTGGCCCATTGTCACGATCTCGCGCTTCAGCCGCACCTTCATCCGGCCAAAGGGCGCGGTGTCGGCGGGGCTTTCCTTCCACTCGATTGCCGCGCATCCCGGCAGGGTGCGGATGTGGGCAAGCACCGCGTCGATGCCGGCCCGCGTCCCGGCGATGGTGCCGTTGATCCCCTCGGGCGCCAGCAGCAGCGTGCCGCGCACCTGGTGCGCCGCGCAGACGGCCAGCAACGGCCCGCGCAAGGCAGCGGGGTCGTCGAAGCGGGTGAAGCGATAGAGGGCGGTCACGATGATCATGGCGGCCTGATACGCCCGCCCCGCCCCCTCGGCAAGCGTCAGTCCACCCGGGTCGAGGCAAGGGCCAGCCCGTCGACGACGGCGGTGAAGACCTCGGAATATTCAAAGCGGGCGGCGGGAAAGGTCGCGCGCATCATCTGGTCGATGGCCCTGACGAGGCTGGAGCCACCGACGAAGATCACCCTCCCGACCCCTGCCGCCCCGATCCCGGCCAGGGCCAGCGTCTCGTGCACGGCGGACTGGATGCGCAGGGCAAAGGGCCAGAGCGCCGCGAGAAGGTCGGGCTGCCACAGGGCGGGGCGCAGTCCCCTTTCGACCTGTTCAAGACGAATGGCGCCCTGCCCCGCCGCGCCGTTGGCCGCGATCTTGGCCGCCTCGACGGCAAAGGCGATGTCGTGGCCCAGTTCCATCTCGAGCACCGTCACCAGCCGCCTCATCCGATCGGGCTCGACCGCCAGCCGCACCATGCGCCGGGCATCGCGCAAGGTCTGGGGGCTGTAGAGGAAGGCGATCTTTTCCCAGCTGGCGAGGTCCAGATACAGCGCCGGCGGCACGGCATTCCGGCCGGATCCGATCTCGTTGCCAAGCTCGCCGCCCATCCCGAGCAGGGGCATCACATGGCCAAGGCTGATGGCGCGGTCGAAGTCGGTGCCGCCGATCCTGACCCCGTGGCTGGCGATGACCCGCGCCCGGCCTCCGCCTCCGTCGAAGAGGGTGAAGTCGGACGTTCCGCCGCCGATGTCGACGATCAGCCCGACGCCCTCGCCCGCCCCGGCGGCCAGCGCCGCCGCCTCGGGTTCGTTGAGAAAGCGCACATCGGCAAATCCCGCCATCCGGTAGCATTCGGCCAGATCCGCCGCCGCCTGCCGGTCTCGCTCGGGCGCGGCGGAATGGAAGTGCACCGGGCGCCCCGCCACCACCCGTTCGATCCGTGCGCCGGTCGCGGCCTCGGAACGGGTGCGCACCTCGGCTAGAAAACGCGCGACGATGTCCAGAAGCGTCAGCCGTTCGTTCAGGAACTGGCGCCGCTCGCGCGCGAGCGGCGTGCCGAGGATGCTTTTCAGTGCCCGCATGAACCGGCCGTGGCGGCCGTCGATCATCGCCTGGACGGCACCATTGCCATAGAGGGTTCCGCGCGCCGCATAGTCGAGAAACACCGCCGTCGGCAGGGTCTTTTGCCCCGGCTCCAGCTCGATGATCCTCGGGCGGCCGCCGTCGAGCACCGCCGCCGCGGTGTTCGATGTGCCGAAGTCGATGCCAAGGGTCAGCGTGGACATGTCCGGTTTCGCAAGCCGAAGCGGGTCTTTAGCAACCCCGCCGCCGTGCGGCAAGGCGGTCGCACCCATTGACCCGGCGGGATGTGCTCCTTACCGATAGGGGACGGGAGGATGGAATGCACCCTGCGGACCACGCACTGATCGTGATCGACGTCCAGAACGACTTCTGCCCCGGCGGCGCGCTGGCGGTGGCCGGAGGCGATGCGATCATCGCCCGGATCAACGCGCTGATGACCAAGTTTCCGGTGCGGGTTCTGACCCAGGACTGGCACCCGGCGGACCATTCCTCGTTCGCGGCCAACCACCCCGGCGCCGCACCCTTTTCCATGATCCAGATGCCCTATGGCCCGCAAGTGCTCTGGCCCGCGCATTGTGTTCAGGGCACGGCGGGCGCGGCCTTCCACGGGGCGCTGGCGACCGATCCGGCCGATCTGGTGATCCGCAAGGGCTTTCGCAGCGCCATCGACAGCTATTCGGCCTTTTTCGAGAATGACCACCAGACGCCGACCGGGCTTGAGGGTTATCTGCGCACAAGGGGCGTGACAGCGCTGACCTTGGTCGGCCTCGCCACCGATTTCTGCGTGGCCTATTCGGCGATCGACGCGGCGCGGCTGGGGTTCAGGGTCACCGTCCTGGAAGGCGCCTGCCGCGCCATCGACCTGAACGGCTCGCTGGCCGAGGCGCGGGGCAAGATGCGTGCAGCGGGTGTGGTGCTGGATGCCTGAAACAGTCGACATCGCCACCCGCGTCCACAACCACAACTGGAAGATCGACCCGATCGTGCGGTCGCTTCTGGACAATGACTTCTACAAGCTGCTGATGTGCCAGTCGGTCTATCGCAACCGCCCCGGCACGACCGTCACCTTCAGCCTGATCAACCGGTCGAAGAACATCCGCCTGGCCGAACTGATCGACGAGGGCGAGCTGCGCGAACAGCTCGACCATGTGCGGTCGCTGTCCCTGACCCGCGGCGAAAGCACCTGGCTGCGCGGCAACACATTCTACGGCAAGCGCCAGATGTTCCGCTCCGACTTCATGGAATGGTTCGAGGCGCTTCGCCTTCCCGCCTATCATCTGGAACGCCGCGACGGTCAGTACGAGTTGACCTTCGAGGGTCGGTGGCCGGAAGTGATGATGTGGGAAATCCCGGCGCTGGCGGTGTTGATGGAACTGCGCTCGCGCGCGGTGCTGGCGACAATGGGCAAGTTCGAGCTTCAGGTGCTTTATGCCCGCGCGATGGCGCGGCTGTGGGAAAAGATCGAGCGGCTGAAGCTGCTGAAGGATCTGAAGATCGCCGATTTCGGCACACGGCGGCGGCATTCCTTCCTGTGGCAGGACTGGTGCGTACAGGCGATGATCGAGGGGCTGGGGCCGGCCTTCATCGGCACCTCGAACTGCCGCATCGCCATGCGCCGCGACATCGAGGCGATCGGCACCAACGCCCACGAACTGCCGATGGTCTATTCGGCGCTGGCCGACAGTGACGAGGAACTGCGCCAGGCGCCCTACCGCGTCCTGGCCGACTGGCATGAGGAGCATGACGGCAACCTGCGCATCCTCCTGCCCGACACCTACGGGACCGAGGGGTTCCTGAAGCACGCGCCCGACTGGCTGGCGAAATGGACCGGCATCCGCATCGATTCGGGCGATCCGGTCGGCGGGACCGAAACGGCGATCGCCTGGTGGAAGGCGCGCGGCGAGGATCCGCGCGAAAAGCTGGTGATCTTCTCGGACGGGCTGGACGTCGAGAGGATCGAGGAACTGCACCGCCGCTTTGCCGGTCGCGTCAAGGTCAGCTTTGGCTGGGGGACGCTGCTGACCAACGACTTCCGAGGCTTTGCGCCGCACGACGGGCTCTCGCCCTTCAGCCTGGTCTGCAAGGCGGTCAGCGCCAACGGCCGCCCGACCGTGAAGCTCTCGGACAACCCCAACAAGGCAATGGGGCCGAAGGACCAAGTGGCGCGCTATCGCCGGGTGTTCGATGTCGGCAGCCAGGTGGCCAGCGAAGTGATCGTCTGACAGGCCCGCCTTAGTCTCGCGTTAAGGCGCCTCTGCTAGCCCTGAGGACGGGTGAAGACGAAGGTTGGTGGGATGGCCGGGCAGACGAATGCCGCGCCAGTCATCATTAGGCGCAAGAAGATCATCAGCGGCGGCGGGCACCACGGCGGAGCCTGGAAAGTCGCCTACGCGGATTTCGTGACCGCGATGATGGCCTTCTTCATGCTGATGTGGCTGCTGAATGCGACGACGGAAAAACAGCGCAAGGGGATCGCCGACTATTTCAGCCCTACAATCCCGCTCAGCCGGGTGTCGGGCGGGGGTGACGGCTCGTTCGGCGGCGAAAGTGTCATGTCCGAGGACCAGATCGCCCAGACCGGCACCGGCGCCTCGAGTCTGAAGCCGTCGGTCGAGAATCAGGCCCTGGGCCAGACCGGCACCGACCGCCAGGACGACCCCGCCGGCAGGGCAGCCTTCCAGGAGGAGGCGCGCAAGATCAAGGAGGCGCTGATGGGCCGGGGCGGCGAAAGCATGATGGCCGAGAACCTCATGCGCCACGTCACGACCCGACTGACCGACGAGGGGCTGATCGTGACCTTCTTCGACACTGCGGACGAGCCCCTGTTCGCGAAGGGCAGCGCCGTGCCCGCGCCTGTGACGACCGAACTTGCCGGCGTCGTCGCCCGGGTCTTCGGCCTTGTCGAGAACCGCGTGGCGGTGAACGGCCATGTCGCCGCCATGCCGGAAGTGCTGAAGGACAAGCCGGAATGGGAACTTTCGTCGGCCCGCGCCATGCAGATGCGCAGCCTGATCGAGGCCGCAGGCCTCGATCAGGCACGGTTCCGGCGCGTGACCGGCTTTGCCGACCGCCAGCCCGAACTGAAGAACCCTGCCGCCATCGGCAACAACCGGGTCGAGGTGATCCTGCTCAGGCCCGGCAAAATTTAGCCACCCCGCCGCCCGGCGTTAGCGCGCCGTTAAGGCCCCGTTCCGCATGGTGCAGTCAAAGACCGGCGCAGCAGCAGAAAGGCGGCGTGAATGTCCATCTCCTCCTCCCTGAATGCCGGGGTCGCCGGCCTCAGCGCCAATGCCACGCGGCTCGCCACGATTTCCGACAACATCGCCAATTCCGGCACCTATGGATACAAGCGCGCCGACACGGATTTCGAGAATTTCGTGATCAACCAGGCTCCTGGATCTGGCACCTATTCGGCGGGCGGGGTGCGGGCGACCACCTCGCGCCTGATCGACGAACACGGGCCGCTGGTCGGAACCGGCAACGCCCTCGATCTGGCGGTGTCGGGACGCGGGATGCTGCCGGTGACGACCGCGACGTCGCTGAACGCAACGACGGGCGAGCGCCCCCTGATGATGACCACGACCGGCGCCTTCCGCCCGGATGCAAACGGGGTTCTCAAGACCGAATCCGGGCTGGTCCTGCTCGGATGGCCGGCCAATGCCGATGGCAGCATCCCGATCCTGCCGCGCGACACGATCGCCGGTCTGCAACCCGTGGTGATCAACGCCAACCAGACCGCGGGCGATCCGACCACCAAGCTGAACCTCGGCCTCAATCTCCCCGCGACCGAAACCCAGGCCGGAAAAAGCGGAACCGCCCTGCCGCTGTCGATCGAATATTTCGGCAATCTCGGCACGTCCGAGACGCTGGACATCACCTTTACCCCCACGGTGCCGGCGACCGGTGCCTCGAACCTCTGGACGATGGAGATCCGCGATTCCGCCCAGGGCGGCGCGGTCATCGGCCAGTACGGGTTGACCTTCGACAATACCCGCGCCAACGGCGGCACACTTGCCTCGGTCACCACGCTGGCGGGCGGCGCCTACAATGCCGCGAACGGGACGGTGACGCTGAACGTGACCGGTGGTCCGCTGACCATGACCGTCGGCAAGCCGGGCGACGGCCGCGGGCTGACCCAGCTGTCCGACAGTTTCGCGCCGACCTCGATCACCAAGGACGGATCGCCCGTCGGCAACCTGACCGCGGTCGAAGTGGACAAGAACGGCTACATCACCGCCACCTACGACACTGGCTTCACCCGGCGCATCTACCAGATTCCGGTGGTGGACGTGCCCAATCCCAACGGGCTCATCTCGCTGAACAACCAGGCCTTCCAGGTGTCTCCGCAGTCGGGCTCCTTCTTCCTGTGGAACGCCGGCGACGGGCCGACAGGGGCGATGGTGGGCTATGCGCGGGAGGGCTCTGCCACCGACGTGGCCGCAGAACTGACCAACCTGATCCAGACCCAGCGCGCCTATTCGTCGAACGCCAAGGTCATCCAGACCGTCGACGAGATGCTGCAGGAAACCACCAACATCAAACGCTGATGGGGCCCGGCCCCGGGATGGCTTGAATGAGCCTTTCGACCACCCTCGCCAACGCCCTGACCGGCCTCAACGCCGCCTCCCGCGGCGCGGAAGTGGTGTCGTCGAACGTCGCCAACGCCCGCACCCCCGGCTATGCCCGGCGCGAGCTGAACCTTTCGGCGCAGTCGCTCGGCGGCACGGGCGCCGGGGTGCGGATCGACGGGATCAGCCGGGCCGTCAACCGCTCGCTCCTGAACGACCGCCGGATCGCTGACGCCGACAGCGCCAACACCGGACAGATCGCCGAGTTTCTGGCCTCGGCGGAACGGACCCTGGGCCAGCCGGGCAGCGCAGGCAGCCTCGGCGACCGGCTGTCGGCGCTGAACCAGACGCTCGTCCAAGCGGCAAGCCGGCCCGATTCGCAGGCGCGGCTGCAATCCGCCGTGACCGCCGTACGCGACCTTGCGGCCAAGCTTGCCGAAGTGACCGGGACCCTGCAACAGGCGCGCATGGACGCCGACGCGCGGATCGGGGCGCTGGCCGACGAATTGAACACCGGTCTCGGCCAGATCGACCGGCTGAACGCCGACATCCTCGCCGAACGCAGCGCCGGGCGCGACGCCACCGCCCTGATGGACCAGCGCCAGCGGCTGGTCGACCGCGCGGCCCAGATCGTGCCCCTGCGCGAGGTCCAGCGCGACCACGACCAGATCGTGCTGTTCACCACCGGCGGCGCGATCCTGCTCGAGGGCAACCCGGCGCGCATCGGCTTTGCGCCCTCGGGCGTCATCACCGCCGATATGACCCTTGCGGCAGGCTCTCTGTCGGGGCTGACCTTGAACGGCCAGCCGGTTACCGCGACCGGCGGGGGCGGTCTGGGCGGCGGGCTTCTCGGCGCCCAGTTCGCGATCCGCGACGCCCTCGCGCCGGCGCTGCAAGGCCAGGTCGACGCCCTCGCCCGCGACCTGGTCGAGCGGTTCCAGTCCCCGTCCGTCGATCCCACGCTGGCACCCGGCCAACCCGGCCTTTTTACCGACGCGGGCGGGCCCTTCGATCCGCTGACCGAGGCCGGGCTGGCCGGGCGGATTTCCGTCAATGCTCTCGCCGACCTGACACAGGGCGGGGCGGTCTGGCGGCTGCGCGACGGGCTGGGCGCGGCCAGCCCCGGCGCCACAGGCGATGCGCGTCTGCTTGCGGGCCTGGGCGCCGCGCTCGAGGCGGGCAGGGTTCCGGCCTCGGGCCAGTTCATCGGCGCGGCGCGCTCAGCGGCCGGGCTGGCCGCCGATGTCCTGTCGCAAGTGGCCTCCGACCGGCTCGCCGCCGAGTCGCGCCAAAGCTACAGCGCGGCGCGCCAGGCCGGTCTTGCCGAGCAGGAGCAGAGGGACGGTGTCGATACCGATGCCGAGTTGCAGGACCTGATCGCCATCGAACACGCCTATTCCGCCAATGCCCGCGTCATCAAGACCGTGGACGACCTCATCCAGCAACTGATCGGACTCTGAGCCATGACCTCCCTGACCATCGGCGACATGGCGCAGACCCTGGCGCTGCGCCGCCAGAACAGCGACCTGAAAGCCACCCTGAACCGGCTGACCGAGGAAATGACGTCGGGGCAGAAGGCCGACCTTGCACAGGCCACCTCGGGCGATTTTCGCGCCCTGGCCGGCATCGACCACAGCCTGGCCGCGCTCGGCGCCTTCAAGACCTCGACCGCCGAGGCCGGGCTTTTCGTCACGACCCTGCAGCAGGGGCTCGACGTGGTCCAGGGGCTGGCCTCGGACGCGGCGCCGGCCCTGTCGCAGGCCGGCACGACCGGCAGCCCGACGCAGGTCAGGACCGCGGCCTTCGATGCGCGCCAGCGGCTGTTCTCGGCGGTCTCGGCCATGAACCTGCGGGCGGGCGACCGCTATGCTCTCTCGGGTGTGGCCACCGACAGGCAGCCCCTGTCGGGCGCGCAGGATATCCTCGACGGGCTGAAGGGCGCCATCGCCGGGCAGGTGACGGTCTCGGGCGCCGTCGCGGCAGCGGACGCCTGGTTCGATGCCCCCGCGGGCGGCGGGGGGTTTCTCGATAGTGTCTATGGCGGATCGGCCACCGCGCTTGCCCCCTTCCGGCTCGGCGAGGGCGACGAGGCGTCAGTGACGCTGACCGCAGCCGATCCCACCCTGCGCGAGACGCTGAAGGGTCTGGCACTGGCCGGCATCGTTGCCGAGGGCGCACTGGCCGGCGACAGCGCCGGGCAGGCGGGCCTCCTGCAGGCCGCCGGGCAGCGCCTGCTGGCCGCCGGCAGCGGCATGGCCGAACTGCGCGGCAACCTCGGCAGCACCGAAGGGGCGATTGCCGCGGCCGAAGCGCACAACGGCGCCGAGGCGGCGGCCCTTCAGACGGCACGAAGCGCCATCACCGCCGCCGATCCCTACGAGACCGGCACCGCGCTCGAGGCGGCGCGGACGCAGCTCGAAACGCTCTACACGCTGACCGCGCGTCTGTCGCGCCTGACCCTTGCGGACTATCTGCGATGAAGCACGGCCTGCTGCTGTTTGTCCTTCTTGCCACCCTGACCTCCGGCCTCTGCGCCGCAGCCGCGCCCGTGCGGCTGAAGGACCTGGTCGAGTTCGACGGCGTCCGCGGCAACGACCTGGTCGGTTACGGCCTGGTCGTCGGGCTGAACGGCACCGGCGACGGGTTGCGCAACGCCCCGTTCACCGAGGAAATCATGGCCAATCTCCTCGAACGGCTGGGGGTGAACGTCACCGGCGAATCCTTCCGCCCGAAGAATGTCGCCGCTGTCTTCGTGACCGCGACGCTGCCGCCCTTCGCCCGCTCCGGCAGCCAGATCGACGTGACCGTCTCGGCGATCGGCGACGCGAAAAGCCTTCTGGGGGGGACGCTGGTGATGACGCCCCTGAACGCGGCCGACGGCCAGATCTATGCCGTCGCTCAGGGCGAGATCATCGCCGGCGGCGCTTCGGCCGAAGGGGCGGCCGCCAAGGTGGTGCAGGGCGTGCCCACCGCCGGGGTCATCCCCTCGGGTGCTCGGGTCGAGCGCGAGATCGCCTTCGACTTCGCCCAGTTGCAGACCGTGCGGCTGGCGCTGCGAACCCCCGACTTCACCACCGCCGAGAGGATCGAGACCGCGATCAACCGCGACTTCGGGCGCGCGGTCGCGGTGATGACCGACGCGGGAACCGTTGCCCTGTCGATCCCGGCGACCGGGATGAAATCGCCCGCCCATGTCCTCGGCCGGGTGGAGAACATCACGATCGAGCCGGAGCAGCGGGCGCGGGTCGTCGTCGATCAGCGTTCGGGCACGATCGTCATGGGCCAGGACGTGCGCATCAGCCGGGTAGCGGTCAGCCAGGGCAACCTGACGCTGAAGGTCGCCGAGGCGCCGCAGGTGGTCGAACCGAGCCCCTTTGCCCAGGGCCAGACCGTCGTGGTGCCGCGCACCAGCGCCTCGCTCCAGGAGGAACCGGGGATCGGCATGGCCGAAGTCCCGGACGGCACGTCGCTCTCGGATGTCGTGGCCGGACTGAACGCGCTCGGCGTCTCGCCGCGCGACATGATCAACATCCTGAAAAGCATCAACGCGGCAGGGGCGCTGCACGCGGAGTTTGTCGTGCAATAGAGCCTGTCCGACGAAAGTGGGCCCCGGTCTTGTCGGACAGGCCCTATCCGTCGAAACCGGCGGCGCGGTGAACCTCCCGGCCGCCGGCCAGCGTCAGGAGGACTAGGGTTTCCGCGATCTCGTCGGCGGCGCAGGCCAGGATGTCGCGGTCGAGGACGATCAGGTCGGCGGCCCGCCCGGGCGCCAGCATCCCGGTCGACTCGCCGCGCCAGCAGGCGGCGGCGGCGTTGCGCGTATAGCCGAGGACCGCCTCGCCCGCAGTGATGCGCTCGGCGGGCACGAAGGGTGCGCACCGGCCGCGGCGGCGCGGGGTCTGGCGGGTCACGGCGGTCTCGATGATCTCGAACGGATTGAGGGTCGTGACCGGAAAATCCGAACTGACGCACCAGGGCGCACCCGCATCGATCAGCGAGCGGAAGGCATAGACGCCGGCCAAGCGCGAGGGCCCGACCAGGTCCATCGTGTGATCGGGGATCACCGGGTCCGAGGCCGCCCACAGCGGCTGCATGTTGGCCATCGCCCCGAGGGCTGCAAAGCGCGGCCGGTCGGCGGGGTGGGTGACCTGGACATGGGCAATCTGGTGGAGTGACGGCCAGTCGCCGTTGGCCTCCCGCGCCGCCTGAAACCCGTCGAGCGCCGCCCGCACCGCCATGTCGCCGATGCAATGGACATGGATCTGGAAGCGCGCCGCGTCGAACGCAGTGAAGAAGGCGCGGATCCGGTCCGGGTCGAGCATCAGGGGCGCATTGCCGCCCTGCGCATCGGCATAGGGCGCGATCATCGCCGCCGTGCGGTTCTCAAGCCCCCCGTCCAGGAAGAGTTTGGCCGAATTGATGCGGAAGGGCCCGGCGGAATGTTCGGCCCGCCATGCCATCGCCCGCGCCAGCGCCTCGGCCACGCTGTCGGTGGCCCTGACCATCGCCGCGCCAGAGACCCGCATGGTCAGTTCGCCCCGCTCGGCCAGCGCCGCATAGGCGCGGCGATGGTGATCCTCGATCCAGGGGTCGATGATGCCGGTGATTCCGTGCCGGTGGGCATGGGCCTGCCCGGCCCGCCCGCCGTCGATCCAAGCCTCGTCTCCGGTCCGGGGCAGGAAGGCGACCGCCCAGCGGATGGCGTCCTCGTGCAGCATCCCGGTCGGCTCGCCGTCGGCGTCGAGCACGATATGGCCGTTCAGGGGGTCGGGCGTCCCCCTGCGGATGCCCGCGATCTCGCAGGCGCGCGAGTTCAGGCAGGCATTGTGGAAGTTGGCGTCATAAAGGATGCAGGGCCGGTCGGGCACCACCCGGTCGAGAAGCGCGCGGGTCAGGTTGTGGTCGCCGAAAAAGCCGCACTGCCAGCCGGCGCCGACGACCAGCGCGCCCAGGTAGGCGGCAGCGTGCGCGGCCATGATCCGGCCGATGTCGTCAAGGGTGGTGGCCTCGTAAAGCTGGGCGGTGCGGATCAGGTCCAGCCCGCCGTCCATCAGGTGCACATGAGCGTCCTGGAACCCCGGCAGCACCAGCCGTCCGCCCGCGTCGATGCGCCGCGCGCACGGGCCGGCGAGCGCGGCCATGTCGGCGTCGGATCCCAGGCCGACGATCCGGCCCCCGGCCACGGCCAGCGCCTCGGCCCGCGGGCGAGCGGGGTCCATCGTGCAGATGCTGGCGTTGACAAGGATCAGGTCGGCCTTCACCTCAGGCCTCCAGCCGCAGCGCCTCGAGGGCGGGCCAGTCGCTGGCCGGCAGGATGCGGGCGGGCGCGTTCGCCGCGCGCGTCCAGATGTAGATGCAGAGGAAGGGCACCGGCCCGACCTTGGTCAGGTGCGGCCGGTGCGGGGGGTTCCACACCGGACGGTCGGCCGGCAGGATGGCCAGCGGCGTGCCGGGGCCGAAGCGCCAGCCGTGCGGGCCGGTCAGCGGCGCATAAAGCTCGGGCGCGGCATGGCTGTGGTCGCGGTAAAGGACGTGCGGGCGGACGAGGAACAGGCCCAGGTCCCAGTCGCTGGCCGGGATCGCGGCGCCCTCGCCGATCAACGGCGCATAGGCGTGGCCTTCGGCGAAGGCGGCGCCGGCCGCCTCGGGGGCATAGCCGTCGTAGGTCTGCCAGGGCAGGTGCGCCTCGGCGCCGGCGATCGCCGCGGCAAGGCCGGGATGGCGGCTTCGCAGGTCGGCAAGCGCCGGGCCCAGCCAGTCACCGGCCACCGGGTTCGGCCCGGCGGGCGTCGCCGTGACCGGCCCCGTCCGCCAGCGCGCCAGGCCCCGGCGGCATTCGTCCAGCCCCGGCCCGTCGAAGCCCGCGAGGTAGAGGGCGATCTCGTCCACCAGCGCACCGATCAGCGCGTCGGGCGCCTGCACGTCCGCCAAGGGAGGCGCCAGCCC
This sequence comes from Pseudomonadota bacterium, assembly GCA_018240425.1. Classification (GTDB taxonomy): domain Bacteria; phylum Pseudomonadota; class Alphaproteobacteria; order Rhodobacterales; family Rhodobacteraceae; genus TMP-24. Next base: position 86,494 of record JAFEFU010000037.1, read on the forward strand.
GAGTTCGGCAAGCATCCGCACCGGGTCGTCGCCATCGCGGGCCGAGCAGACGCGATAGGCCTCGAGCGCCGCATCGGAGATCCGGCCCTGTTGGTGAAAATGCATGGCCGCCGCATAGCGCACCCGCCCCGACCCCGCGAGGCCAAGGGGCGCGGCCAGCGCCGCGCCAGCCTCGTCACCTTCGCCGGGGCGGGCGGGTGGCAGGGGCCTACTCATTGGCCTGATAGGCAAGTCGCGCGTCACGGTCGCGGCGCCGCTCGGCCCGGTTCACCGCGATCCCGGTGACAAGGACGGCGACGGCAACCACCGCGACGATGATCGTGGCCAGCGCGTTTATGTCGGGCGTCACCCCCAGCTTGACCTTGGACCAGATCAGGATGGGCAGCGTCGTGGTGCCCGGCCCGGTGGCAAAGCTCGTGACCACCACGTCGTCGAGCGAGATGGTGAAGGCCAGAAGCCACCCCGACAGGATCGCCGGCGCGATGATCGGCAGGGTGATGTCCTTCATCACCTGCCAGGGGCGGGACCCGAGGTCCATCGCCGCCTCCTCGATCGACAGGTCGGCCTGCGACAGGCGCGACTGGATCACCGTGGTCACATAGGTCAGCGAGATCGAGATATGGGCCAGGGTCACCGTGGTGAATCCGCGCTGCGCCGGCCAGCCCGTGTATTCCTTCAGCATGATGAAGAAGATCAGAAGCGATATGCCGGTGATGACGTCTGGCATGATCAGCGGCGACGTGACCATGCCAGACAGCATCATCCGCCCGCGAAACCGCCTGAAGCGCGCCAGCGCGATCCCGGCCATCGTGCCGAGGATCGTCGAAAGCGTGGCACTGATCAGGGCGATCTCGACCGACAGCTTGGCCGCCGCGAGGATCTGGTCGTTTTCAAGAAGCTTGCCGTACCATTTGGTCGAGAAGCCGCCCCAGATCGTCGCCAGCCGAGAGCTGTTGAAGGAAAACACCATCATCGAGACGATCGGCACATAGAGAAAGGCAAAGCCGAAGCAGAGGACGGTCAAGAGAAAGGTCGGGCGGCGGTTCATGGCTCCATCGCCTTCTTCTCCTGGGCCTTGGCCTCGAAATGCGTGTACAGCATCATCGGCACCACCAGCAAAAGCAGCAGCGCCACCGCCACCGCCGAGGCCATCGGCCAGTCATGGGCCGAGGCGAACTCGTCCGAGATGACCCGACCGATCATGGGCTGCGAAGGGTTGCCGACCAGACCGGGGATGACCAGCTCGCCCGAAACCGGGATGAACACGAGAAGCCCGCCGGCGATGATGCCCGGCATGGACAAGGGCAGCGTCACGTCCAGAAACACCCGCCAGGGCCGCGATCCGAGATCCATCGCCGCCTCGTTCAGGGTCAGGTCCAGCTTCTCGAGGTTGGCGTAAAGCGGCAGGACCATGAAGGGCAGGTAGGAATAGACCATGACCAGCACCACCGCGAAGTTGGTGTTCATCATCTGGATCGAATGAAGTGCCCAGTCCGCCGGCGCCAGCGCATTCCAGATGGCGGTCAGGCCGCGGTTGAACCAGCTGTTGGTGCCGAAAAGGCCAATCCAGGCGTAGACCCGCAGAAGGAACGAGGTCCAGAACGGCAGGATCACCAGCATCAGAAGGATGTTGCGCGCCGACCGCGACACCCGCGTCAGCGCCAGCGCCATCGGATAGCCGATCAGCAGACAGACGACCGTCGCCACCGCCGCGTTCATCAGCGAGGTCGCGAGCGAGCGGATATAGAGGTCGTCGGTCAGCAGCCGGGCATAGTTCTGCAGGCTGAGGAGGTGCCCGTCAGTGCCGAACGAGAAGGGCGGCGAGGTCGAGGTGCGCAGCGCAAAGCTCATCGCCGCGACGATCAGGAAAGGTAAAAGGAAAAAGACCACCAGCCACAGGAAGGGGGTGGCGATGGTGATGTCGGCCCATCCCCGCCGGTTGAACCACAGGCTCAGCCAGCCGGTGCGGCGCGGTCGGGTGGCGGGCGCAGCGGCGGTGTCTTCCATGCCGGACATCTCCCTGCGCCTCAGGCGGTCAGCAGGATTGCCGCGTCGGGCTCGAACGACAGCCAGACCGCATCCTCCCAGACGGCGACCCGCCCGCTTTCGCCCGAGCGGCGGGCGTTGACCGAATTGACCGAGACCGTCGTCCCGTCGGGCAGCGCGATCTTGTAAAGCGAATCCTTGCCGAAGTAACCCAGGTCATGGACCACGCCGCTGAAGGCATTGGCCGCCTCCGGGCGGGCGCGGCTGAGGGTGATCTTCTCGGGGCGCAGCGCCAGCGTCACCAGGGCGCCCTCGGCCAGGCCGGGAACCGCGCGGGCGGTCACGCAGGTCTGCATGGCCGGCACCTCGACCAGCGCCGTCGCGCCGCTGACCGAGCGGACGCGGGCCTCGAAAAAGGTGATCGAGCCGATGAAGCCGGCGACAAAGCGGCTGTCGGGGAATTCGTAGATGTCGGTCGGTGATCCCACCTGCATGACCCGGCCCTTGTCCATCACCGCCATGCGGTCCGACAGGATCATCGCCTCTTCCTGGTCGTGGGTCACGACCACGAAGGTCACGCCGGTCTTGTGCTGAATGTTCGTCAACTCGAACTGGGTATGTTCGCGCAGCTTCTTGTCCAGCGCGGCCAGCGGCTCGTCCAGCAACAAGAGCTTCGGCTGACGTGCCAGCGCCCGGGCCAGCGCGACCCTCTGCCGCTGCCCGCCCGAGATCTGGTGCGGCTTGCGATGGGCGAACGGGGTCAGCTGCACCAGGTCCAGCATCTCGCGCACCCGGTCCTTGCGCTGCGCGTCGGTCATCCTGTCGTGCTTCAGGCCGTAGCCGATGTTCTTCTCCACGCTCATGTGCGGAAACAGGGCGTAGCTCTGGAACATCATGTTGACCGGGCGTTCATAGGCCGGGATGCCGGTCATGTCCTGTCCGTCGATGAAGATGCGCCCCGATGTCGGCGTCTCGAAGCCGGCCAGCATCCGCAGAAGCGTCGTCTTGCCGCAGCCCGAACCGCCAAGAAGGGCGAAGATCTCGCCCTTGGTTATCTGAAGGCTCACGTTGCGCACCGCCTGGAACGAACCGAACGACTTCGACACGTCCTCGATGCGGATGAACGGGGCGCCGCCCGCTGCCCCGCTGGCCGTGGCGGCGGCCAGGGGCGCGCCCTTGATCCCTGAATCCATGAGCGCCTCCCCCATTCTTGCCCGCCGGTCAGCCCGCCGACTTGATGTCGCTCCAGGCCCGGGTCATCGCCCGGTCCTGCTCGTCCGACAGGGCCTTCAGCGGCCACATGCGCTTGACCGTCTCGACATCGGGGTAGACCGCCGGATCGGCCAGGATCGCCGCATCCACGAACTTCTGCGCCGCCAGGTTGGCGCTGGCGTAGTTGATGTAGTTGGTGCAGCCGGCGGCGACTTCGGGCTGAAGCATGAAGTCCAGGAACTTGTAGGCATTGTCCTTGTTCGGCGCGTCCTTGGGCACGGCCCAGCCGTCCACCCAGGCGGGCGCCCCGGTCTTGGGAACGAAATAGGCCAGATTGATCTTCACCCCTGCCTCGGCCGCGCGCGAGCGCGCGGTCGCATAGTCGCCCGACCAGCTGTTGACGGCGCAAAGCTCACCGTTGGGCAGGGCGTTGATGTAGTTGGTGTTGTCGAAGGTGCGGATGTACTTGCGGATCGGCTTGAAGGCATCGGCGACCTTCTTGTAGTCGTCGACGTTCTGTGTGTCGCCGTCCAGGCCCAGGTATTTCAGCACGACCGGCATGATGTCGGTCGGGCTGTCGAGGATGGAAATGCCGCAGTCGGCCAGCTTTGCCGCGTTCTCGGGCTTGAAGATCGTGTCGAGGTTGGTCAGGTCCGCGTCGGGCAGCCGTTGCTTCACCATGTCCAGGTTATAGGCGAAGCCCACCGATCCCCACATGTAGGGCACGGTGTATTTCAGGTCAGGGTCCCAGCCTTCCATGATCCGCACCACCTCGGGATCGAGATTGCCGAGGCCCGTCAGCTTCGACTTGTCGATCGGATCATAGACGCCCGCCTTGATGAAGCGCGGCATGGAAAGACCGGCCATCAGCACCACGTCATACCCGGTCGAGCCGGCGAGCAGCTTGGCCTCCATCTCTTCGGACGAGGAATAGGTGTCATAGACGACATGGACGCCGGTGGCCTTCTCGAAGTCCTCGAGTGTCGTCTCGCCGATGTAATCTGCCCAGTTGTAGACATTGACGGTTGTCGATTGCGCCCAGCTTGGCCGGACGAACGGCATGGCAAGGGTGGCGCCAAGGGCGGCAAAGGTCTGGCGGCGGTTCAGTCTCATCTGCGGCATCCTCCCGTTTGGCGCGCCCCTGTCCCGGTGCGCCATAATTTGATCAATTTGAGCACAGGTTTCGTTCCGATAGAAGCAGATTCTGGTTGGTCTCGGCCATCCGGTCCTCGGGCGGGGCCTCATACTGGCCCATCACCGGGATCAGGTCGCGCAACTTGTCGTGATGGGCGCGCACGCCGTATTCCAGGTCCGAGAGGTGGAAACTGTCGAAGGCCGAGGATTTCATCGACTCGTTCGACCAGATCGACAGTTGCTGATCCTCTTTCGAGGTCTCGCGGTCGATCCGCGTGGCCAGATAGCGCGCGGCGCTGGTCTCGCGCGTCTCGTCCGGCCAGCGGTACAGGCGGCCGGCCAGCCGCGTCCTGCCCGGCGCCAGGGGTATTTCCTGGTAGAACTGCGCCGATTCCGGGGTGAAGGCGAGGACGGCATTCGGAAAGAGACCATAGTAGGACCAGGTCTTGCGCAGCCGCTCGGGCAGGCGGTTGTCGTCGGGCGAAAGCTTCTGATAGGCCCTGACCGACCAGAGCCGGCCCGGCGCGTCGCCGAAGCGCCCCAGCGAGATCGCCAGCCCGCCCGGCAACACATCGTCACGGTAGGTCCGCCCGTAGAGATCCTGCAGGGCAGGATGGGCCATGGCGACGTGATAGCCTTCGTTGTCCACGTCGCGGACCGACTTCCAGTTGACAGGCAGTTCGCTCTGCCACACGGGTGCCCGCACCGGCAAAAGCTCGTCACTGGCATAGGCCGCGACATCCTCGTCGTAGGGGGCGAGGAGGTCGGCGACCGGCGGCTGCGGGCCGGGATGGAAGCGCAGGAACAGGAAGCCGCGCCAGATTTCCAGTTCGACGGGCTTCAGGCCGAAGTCGGCCCGGTCCATGTCGCCGAAGGTCTCGGGCCGCGCCGGGCCGCGCAGGCTTCCGTCGAGGTTGTAGACCCAGCCGTGGAAGGGGCAGACCATCGCCCCCTTGCAATGACCGCTGGCCCCGTCCACCACCCGCGCACCCCGGTGGCGGCACAGGTTGTGGAAGGCACGCACCACCCCGTCGCGGCCGCGCATCACGACGGCACGCTCGCCCAGCAGGTCGAAGGCGATCCAGTCGCCGGGGGCAGGGATGTCGTTCACATGGCCCGCGATCTGCCAGTGGGTCAGGAACAGTTCGGTCCGCTCCAGTTCGAACAGCGCGGGCGAATGGTAGGTCCAGCCGGGCAGGCCGCGACGGTCCCAGGTGGCGGGAACCTCGATCCTGCCGGAAGTGGCGTCCTTCATCCCTGTTCCTCCTCTGCCATCTGCCCCAGCACCCAGGCGTGAAAATCGGCGATCGCATATTCCTCGGGCATGAGGCGGCCCCGCTGGTAAGCGGGCGAGCGCAGGCCGCGCTGGTTCATCTCGGCCGCCGCGCCGTCCTGGTCGATGACCAGGGTGGCGAAGCTGGCGATTTCGGCGGCGTCGAACCCCGGCCGGGCCAGTGTCCCGGCGGGGAAATACCATTCGGCGGTCAGGCGCGTGGATTCGGGTCCGGTCGGCTCCAGCCGGACGGCGCGGACGTGATCGACATGGGCCACGACATACATGGCGGGGTAAAGCGTGACGAAATTGAAACCGTTCTGCCGCTCCTCGGGCGTGAGGCCGGGGAATTCCGGCCCGCAGGGCTGGCCGTCGGGGGTCCAGCTCACCGCCCCCTCGCGCAGCACCCTGCCCCCGGTGTCGGGCGCACGTTCCGGGGCTTCGTCCGCCGCCATCAGCCCGCGGCCATAGACCGGCACCATGTCGCACAGTTCGGGATGGATGCCGGGGCAATGCAGGCACTCGTTATAGTTTTCCCAGAAGACCTTCCAGTTGCAGGCGAGGTCGCGGACGATGCGGTGGCCGGTGACCAGATCCGCCATCGGCCAGTTGTCCAGAGAGCCGAGCCCCATGTCGGGGTGCAGCGGGCCGGGATCGCGGGACAGGTTCACAAGGACGAACCCGCTCCAGACCGTGACCGCGACCGGCAGCAGCCCGTGGTCCTCGCGGCGGAAATCTGACGTGGGGCAGGCGTGGCCGGTGGCGACAAGGTGGCCATCGCAGGCGGCATAGGACCAGGCGTGATAGGGGCAGGCGATCAGGCGGCCAAGCGGCGCCGCGTCCTGCCCGCACAGTTCCGCGCCGCGGTGGCGGCAGACATTGTGAAAGGCCGACAGGCCGCCGTCGGTGGCGCGGCACAGGATCACGCTGGCCGCGCCGACCCTGAGCCGCCGCATGCTGCCGGGCATCAGGTCGGCCAGCCGCCCGGCCGCCACCCAGTTCCGCGCCCATATCGTGCGCTGTTCCTGCGCAAACCAGTCCGCACTGTGGTAAGCGTGCCCCGGCAGGGTCGGCGGGCAATGATCCAGAAGCGGCGAGGCCGGGGGCTGATGGCGGGTCATCGGCCTGTTTCCCGGAAGGGCGGGGCGACGCGGCCCGCGCCGACGATGACCGCATCCCGGATCATGCGCGCCGGGCCTCGTCCTCGAAATGCTCAAGCGTCAGGTCGACGGCGGTCTCGACCGCGGCAAGCGTGTCGGCCAGGCAGGTCTGGTCCAACCCGTGCGCCTCGCACATGAACCAGGGTTCGCGCGAATCCGGCTCGCAGATGACGCCGAGATCATGGAGGAAATGGGCCATCCGGTCATAGAAGGAATAGTCCGAACCCTTCCAGTCACGGTAGTTGTCCGGGGCCTTGTCGGCGAAGAACAGGCCGAACATCGACGGATGGCCGCTGTAGGAATGGGCGATGCCGCGCACATCGAGAATGCGCGAGATGCCGGCCTTCAGCCGTTCGCCATAGCTGGCCAGCGTGTCGAGCGCCGGGGTCTCGTCAAGGATGCGCAGGCACTCCTCGGCGGCGGCCAGCGACACCGAATGGGCGGTGTAGGTGCCGCCGTGCGAGGCGCCGCCAACGCGGAAGGTGCGCATCACGCTTTCGCGCCCCGCGACCACCGCGATCGGATAGCCGTTGGCCACCGCCTTGGCAAAGGTGGTGATGTCGGGGGTGACGCCCATCAGTCCCTGGATACCGCCCTTGGCCACGCGGAATCCCGACTTCACCTCGTCGATGATGAGAAGCACGCCGTAGCGGTCGCAAAGGTCGCGCGCCAGGCGCACATACTCGACCGAGGCCATGATCGAGCAGCAGTTGCCCTGGATCGGCTCGATCAGCATGGCGGCCAGCGTATGGCCGTATCTGCGGAACGTGTCCTCCAGCCGCTGAAGATCGTTGTTGGGCACGATATGGGCCAGCGCCTTCAGGGTCTGGGGAATGCCCTTGCCGTAGGGCACGACCTCGGGGTCGCGGTTCGATCCGGCCTCCCAGTCATCGACGTTCGACATCCACATCGCGGCATCGAACAGGCCGTGATAGCCGCCCTCGACCAGAAGATAGCCGTCGCGGCCGGTATGGGCGCGGGCCAGCCGCAGCGCCGCCATCACCGCCTCGGTGCCCGAGTTGGAGAAGCGGACCAGTTCGGCGGCGGGCACCATCTTCGATATGCGCTCGGCCACGATCAGTTCGCGTTCGGTCGACAGGGCGAAGACGCCGCCGACCTCCATGCCCCGCCGCGCGGCGGCATCTACCCGGTCGTCGGCATAGCCGAGAATCGCCGGACCGTAGCCCAGGCGGTAGTCGACATAGGCGTTGCCGTCGATGTCCCAGGTACGCCCGCCCTTGCCGTGGCTGACATAGATGGTGCGCTCGTCGCCCCAGTAGCGGAAGGTCGAGGAGACGCCCAGAGGCAGCTTCTTCACCGCGCGCCGGAACTGGGCGTTGGATTTGGCCAGGTCGCGGCGCGGCGTCGGTCGCATGTGTCGTCCCTGTCTGAATGCAGTCGCGAACCGGCCCCGTTGTCGGCCACGGGATTTCCGTTCGCGGCCACAGGCTAGGCTCGTTCTGACTGGTCTGTCAATCAGAATATTGACTGCGCAGTCAGAATGGAGCAAATTGGCTTGCACCGGGGGTCGGGCTGCCTATTGATGCGCTTGCCGCCATTGTTCAGGATCACGGATGGACCAGAGCCTTGCCCCTTCCGCCGCCCCGCCCCCGCCGCGCAAGCTGAGCCGCGAGGCGCGCCGCCAGCAACTGATCGACGCCACGATCGAGGTGATCGCGGTCAAGGGCTATGCCCGCACCACCCTGACCGACGTGGCCAATCGCGCCGGCCTGTCGCACGGACTGGTCAATTTCCATTTCCAGACCAAGGAACGGCTTCTGTCCGAAACCCTGCTGTTCCTGGCCGAGGAATACCGCCAGAACTGGACGCAGGCACTGGACGAGGCGGGTCACTCGCCTGCGCACCGGCTGGATGCGATGCTGCGCGCCGACTTCAACCTGGCGATCTGCACCGATGCGAAACTGTCGGCCTGGTGCGCCTTCTGGGGCGAGGCGCAGTGCCGGCCGCTCTATCAGGAACAATGCGGCTCGAACGACGCGGCCTATCTCGACGCGCTTGAATCATTGTGCGCGGAACTGAAGGCGGAAGGCGGCTATGGGTTCGATCCGGTACGCGCGGCGCGCGTCCTGCGGGTGACGACCGAAGGCGTGTGGCTCGACATGATGACGATGAACACCCCCTACGGCCGGGCCGAGGCGCTTTCCACCGTCCATTCCTGCGCCGCCGCCTTCTTTCCGCGGCACTTCGGCGACGACGGCCTGATCGTCTGATCAGCCGCCCCCCGACATCCGCTTCAGTATTGCCTCCAGCCCGGTATGCCAGGCGGCCAGCGCGCCCTTCTCGTCCAGGTGGTCCAGCAGCTGAAGCGTGATTCCGCCCGGCGTGGTCACGCCCCTGGCGATCTCGTCCAGCGGACGCGGCTCCTGCAGCAGCACCTCGGCATTGCCCCTCAGCGTGCCGGCAACCAGCGCCCGCGCCGTGGCAGGGTCGATGCCTTGCGCCGCGTACCAGTCGGCCAGGTGCGCCATCCACCAGACCGTCGCACCCGAAAAGGCGCCGAAGGTCGCGGCGGCGGTGAACTGGCGTTCGTCGGCGAACAGATGGACCGGCCCGATATGGGCCAGGAACCCGCGCCAGAAATCGTCGTCGGGGCAAAGGATCGACGGACCCAGCCGATAGGCGTTGGCATAGCCGGGCATCATGCCGATGACCGCACGGGCCGGGCCGGTCACTTCGCGCAGGCGCGCGAGCCCGGTTCCGGCCATCGCCGACAGGACCGGCTGGCCGGGGCGGAAGGTCAGGCGGGCCAGTTCGTCGGCGCCGGTGGCTGCGGGCAGGCTGACGAACACCGCCTCGGCCCGGTCCACGACCTCCTGGTTGCTGTCCGCCACCTCGCAGCCGAACTCGGCGGCAAGCCGGGCGGCGGTCTCAGCCCCGCGCGGCGACAGGACAAAGCGGTGGCCAGAGCCCTGAAGCCCGCGCAGAAGAAGGCTCGCCAGCCCGCCGACCCCGAGAAAGCCGACGGTGGCCATCAGGGCATCTCCTCAAGCACGGCGGCGATGGCGTCGGCGGTGGCGGTGATGTCGGCCTCGGTATGGACGACCGAGGACAGCGAATGCAGGGTCGCCGAGGGGTTCATGTAGACGCCCTTGTCCATCAGCCGGACCGCGAAGTCGCGGAACTTCACCCGGTCCACATGACGGCAGAAATCGCGGTAGTCGGCGATCTCGTCGGCTTCGGTGAAGAATATCTGGAACATCGAATTGACGTTCTGGCAGATCAGCCGGTGACGGTTGGAATGCTTGGCCACCTTGCGGATCTCGTCAGCCATCGCCTTGCCCAGGTTCTTGATCCGCCGGAACCCGGCCTGATCGTCGGCCAGCATCGTCTCGAGCATCACCCTGGTCACATGCAGCGCCAGCCGCCCGGCATTATGGGTGCCGAAATGCAGGACCTTGCCCCATTCGAGACCGGCCATGATCTCGTCCCGCCCGCCGATCATCGCCATCGGCAGCCCGCCGCCCAGCGCCTTGCCATAGGTCACGATGTCGGGGTTCAGGCCGTAAAGCTCGGCGCAGCCGCCGGCGGCGAGGCGGAAGCCGGTCACGGTCTCGTCCAGATAGAACAGCGCGCCATGTTCGCGGCACAGATCCTGCATCCTTTGCAGATAGCCGGGCTTCGGCGGGATCACCCCCATGTTGGACATGACGCCTTCGGTGACGACGCAGGCGGCGTCGCGGCCATGAAGCGCCATCGCCCGCTCCAGCGCGTCGAAGTCGTTCCAGCGCACCACGATCGTGTCCTTCCATGCCTCCTCGGGGATGCCGGACGAATCGGGGATGCGGATCGGGTCGTTGGGATGGCCGAGAAGCGTCGGCGGATAGGGGTTGGTGTTGACAAGAACCGCGTCCCACCAGCCGTGGTAGTGGCCTTCGAACTTGATGATCTTGCGCCGCCCGGTATGGCCGCGCGCCAGCCGGAAGGCGCCCATCGCCGCCTCGGTCCCGGTGTTGGCAAAGCGCACCTTGTCGACATGGGGCAGAAGCCTGACCAGCATCTCGGCCACCTCGACCTCGACCTCGAGCGCGGTGGCGAAATGGGTGCCGCGCGCCACTTCACGCGCGACCGTCTCGACGATCACCGGGTGGGCATGGCCGAGCGGCAGCGCCCCGAAGGCCATCATCCAGTCGATATATTCGCGCCCGTCCACGTCATAAAGCCGCGCGCCCTGGCCGTGGCTCATGTAGCGCGGCGTGGTGCCGAACGCCGCCGGTCCGCGCGACGCGGACGAGACGCCTTCGATCAACACTTTCCGGCCGCGCGCAAACAGGGCTTCGGATTTCGGATTGGACATGACGCGGCTCCGCTGCAAGGACCTGGGCAAGCGTCCAGCTTACGCACCGCGGCGCGCTGCACAACCCCGCGACACGGCACTCGGGCGCCAGACTGGGCAAAACAAAACGCTAGGTGAACCAAATATAAACGATTATATTCCCGCTCGGACAGACCGAATCGACATGGTTCACGCAAGCGGGGGTGCGAGTTTGGCCGATCTCAGGATTGAAAGCCTGCACAAGAGTTTTGGCCCGGTCGATGTGCTGAAGGGCATCGACCTTGCGATCCGCGACGGCGAATTCGTCAGCTTCCTCGGCCCCTCGGGCTGCGGCAAGTCGACGCTCCTGCGCTCGATCGCCGGGCTCGAGACGCTGACCGGCGGCGCCATCCATCTCGGCGGGCGCGACATCACCGACCTGCCGTCGGCCCGGCGCGACATCGCGATGGTGTTCCAGAACTACGCGCTTTATCCGCACATGAACGTCAGGAAGAACATGTCCTTCGGCCTGTCGCTGAACGGAATGAAGACGGCCGAGATCGACCGGCGGGTGGCCGAGGCCGCCGATATCCTGCGCATCACCGACCTTCTGGCGCGCAAGCCCAAGCAACTGTCGGGCGGCCAGCGCCAGCGCGTCGCCATCGGCCGCGCCATCGTCAGGAAGCCGCAGTTGTTCCTTCTGGACGAACCCCTGTCGAACCTCGACGCCGGGCTGCGCGTGACCATGCGCGCCGAGCTTGCCGCCCTGCACGAACGGCTGGGCGTGACGATGATCTACGTCACCCATGACCAGGTCGAGGCGATGACCCTGTCGCACCGGGTGGTGGTGCTGGACAAGGGCCGGGTCAGCCAGTTCGGCAGCCCGCTGGAACTCTTCCACCGCCCGGCGAACCTGTTCGTCGCCGGCTTCATCGGCAGCCCGAAGATGAACTTCCTGCCCGCCCGCATCACCGGACAGGGCGAGGGCGCCATCACGCTCAGGGCCGATGGCACGGCCAGCGATCTGACCATCGCCACCCCCGCCCGGCCCGACCCGGCGCGGCCGGTGACGCTGGGCATCCGCCCCGACCGGCTGGAGATCGTTGGCGAGGGCGAAGGCCAGCTGACCGGCACCGTGCAGCTGATGGAACGCCTCGGCACCGAAAGCCACGCCCACATCGCGCTGGCCGACGGAACCGTGCTGGTCGCCATTACCGATGGCACCCATCCGGCACGGGCGCACGACCGGGTGGGGCTGCGCATCCCGGCCGCCGACGCCCATGTGTTCGACGCCGACGGGCTGGCGCTGCCCCGCGCGCTCGACCCCGCAACGGAACGACTGCTCACTCAGTAAGGGGACCGGCGCGTCCGGCCCGACCAAGGGAGGAAAGACATGACTGCAACGACACGGATCATCGGCCCGGCAATCCTTGCCGCGACCTTCTGCGCCGGCTGGGCCCAGGCCGAGGACAAGGTGCTGCGCTTTGCCACCTGGGACAGCGACGAAAGCCTGGCGATCGAGGAAGCCATCGCCAAGAAGTTCGAGGAGGCCCACCCCGGCGTGAAGGTGCAGGTCGAGCCCTACGGCGACGGCTTCGACCAGAAGCTGACCGCGGCTATGGGCGCCGGCAGCCCGCCCGACGTGATGTACATGTGGAATTTCCCGTCCTACAAGGACTCGCTTCTGCCGCTTGACGACCTGATCGCCAAGGACGCTGCCGAACTGAACCTGGCGGACATCCCGCAGGGACTTCTGAACACCGCCAAGATCGACGGCAAGACCTATGGCCTGCCCGTGGGCTTCACCACCCATGTCGTATTCTACAACAAGGACATGTTCGCCGCCGCCGGCGTTCCCGAACCCAAGGCCGGCTGGACCTGGGACGACCTGCGCGCCGACGCCGCCAAGTTCCGCAACAAGGACCAGAAGGTCTATGGCTTTGCCGTCGACGCCAAGCCCGATCCCTATGATTTCGAACAGTTCCTGTGGTCGGACGGCACCAAGTACATTTCCGACGACGGCAGGACCATCGACGGCTACATGAACAGCCCCGAGGCGGTCGAGGTGCTGACCATGTTCGCCGACATGCTGAAGACCGAACAGGCGGTGGGCCTGAACATCGGCGACGACACCTCGGGCTCGACCCTCTTCAAGGGCGGCAAGATCGCCATGTACCAGTCGGCCATGTGGTCGAAGTCGGGCCTGGACGAAAGCGGCATGCACTATGGCGTCGCCCCCATGCCGACCTTCGGATCGAAGCCCGTGCATTCGGCCATCGACGCCTCGGCCATCTCGATCGCCAAGGACACCAAGGAACCCGACCTCGCCTGGGAATTCGTCAAGTTCTTCTCCTCGCCCGAGGCGGTGAAGATGCGCAAGAACGACCTGCCGGTGCGGACCTCGGTGGTCAAGGAACTGGGCATGGACCAGGATCCGATGTTCAAGCCGTTCTTCGACATCCTGGCCGTGTCGAACCGCGAGACCCACGCCTTCCTGAAGAACCCCAACTGGGGCCGCATCCAGGACAATCTGGCCAAGGCGATCGAGGCGACGATGATCGACCAGGGTAACGCCAAGCAGCATCTCGACGAAGCCGTGGCCGCCTCGGCCCGCTTCCTGAACTGAACGATTTCACGGAGAGGTGGGGATCATGGCCAGCCAGCCCGCAGTCACGCGCCCGTCCCGGCGCAAGGCGCGCGGCGCCGGCATCGCGCCCTGGCTCTTCATCTCTCCGTGGATACTCGGGTTCCTGTTCTTCACGCTGGGGCCGCTGGCCTTCTCCTTCGTGATGAGCCTGCATGACTGGCCGGTGGTGGGCCAGCGCACCTTTGTCGGGCTGGACAATTACCGCGTCATGTTCCTGCACGATCCGCAGTTCTGGACCAGCCTGGGCATCACGGTGAAGTTCGCGGCGCTGTTCGTGCCGCTGAACATCGTCCTGTCCTTCCTGCTGGCCGTCCTCCTTAACCTGAACCTGAAAGGCACGCCGATCTACCGGACCGCCTTCTACCTGCCCTCGGTCATTTCCGGCGTGGCGCTGGTGACGATCTGGAGCTGGCTCTATTCCAAGGAATACGGGCTTCTGAACTATCTTCTCTCGTTCGCGGGGATCGACGGGCCGAACTGGCTGGGCGATACCGGCTGGTCGATCGTCGCCATCACCATCGCCAGCCTGTGGGGGCTCGGGGGTTCGATGCTGATCTTCCTGGCCGGGCTGCAATCGGTTCCGAAAGAGCTTTACGAGGCCGCGCGGGTTTCCGGCGTTCCCGCCTGGGCGCAGGTCGTCCATATCACCCTGCCGATGCTGTCGCCGATGCTTCTCTTCACCTTCATCACCTCGATCATCTCGGCCTTCCAGCAGCTGACCATCGCGCTTCTGCTGACCAAGGGCGGGCCGGTGGGATCGACCTATTTCTTCGCCATGTACATCTACGACAACGCCTTCAAGTTCCACGACATGGGCTATGCCGCCGCGATGAGCTGGGTGATGTTTCTCATCATCATGGCTCTGTCGATGCTGGTCATGCGCTGGTCCTCGGCCTGGGTCTATTACGAAGGCGAAGTGCGAAAGGACGGCGACCATGCGTAAGACCCTGGCCTACGCCGCGCTGATCTTCCTGTCGGCGCTGTTCGTCGCCCCGTTCCTGTGGACGCTGATCACCGCCGTCAAGTCGCAGGCCGATCTGGTGGCCTATCCGCCGGTCCTGTGGCCCGCCGACTGGCATTGGGAGAATTTCACCGACGCCTGGGGCAAGCTGTCCTTCAACATCTTCCTGAAGAATTCGGTCATCGTCGTCGTCCTTTCGACCATCGGCCAGCTCTTCTCGTCCTCGCTGGTCGCCTTCGGCTTCGCTCGCTTCCGTTTTCCGGGGCGCGATGCGATCTTCGTGCTCCTGCTGGCCACCATGATGATCCCGTGGGACGTGAAGATGATCCCGCTCTACATGGAGTTCAACTATCTGGGCTGGATCAACACGCTGAAGCCGCTGATCGTTCCCGCCTGGTTCAGCGAGGCTTTCTTCGTCTTCCTGCTGCGCCAGTACATCATGACCATCCCGACCGAAATCGACGAGGCCGCGCGCATGGACGGGGCGAACGCCTGGCAGATCTACTGGAAGATCCACCTGCCCCTGATGGCCCCGGCGCTGGTGCTGGTGGGCACCTTCCAGTTCATTAATGCCTGGAACGACTATCTCGGGCCGTTGATCTATCTGAACGACCAGACGACATACACGCTGCCCCTGGGGCTGGCGCTGTTCAAGGGCCTGCACGAGGTCGACGTGGTCTCGATCGCCGCCGTCACCATCATCCTGTGCCTGCCACCGCTCGCGCTCTTCTTCTACGCGCAGCGCTACATCATGGATTCGGCGCTCGGGTCGTCGGTGAAGGGGTAAGATGCTGTTCGACATCGCTCATGTGCCCTTCAGCCGCTTCGGCCGATTCCTCACCCTGTCGGTGATGGACGGGGGCCTGTGGCTGCGATCGGTCCGGGGCGGTGACCTTCGGCCGGGGCTGGGGCGGCTGTGCCGGATCGGATTCGTCGGCACCGATGGCGAGGTGACGCCGCGCTTCACCCTGACCCCCGACCGGCTTCTGGCGGACACCGCTGGCGGCCAGGCCGAATTCGCCATAGGCGAGGGCGAACGGCTGCACCTGCGCGGGCAGGGCCTGACCCTGACCTTCGCGCTGGAAGGGTCGCGCTACGACTATGCCTACCGGACGCCCCGGGGCGATCACTGCCTGGTCGCGGCCTACGAGAACACGCGCCTGATGCCGCGCGCCAGCCGGGGCGAGGTCCGGGTCAGCGGCGACTGGCGGCGCGACCGGGCCGACAATGTCGGGATGAGGTTTTCAGGGGCCGACGGGTTCGAGGGCACGATCGACCTTTTCACCGCCATCCCACCCACACCCGCGACAGCCGGCTTCGACGCCGCCCGCGCCGGGGCGGCCCGTGATTTCGGCGACTGGCTGGCGCAGGCGCCGCATGGCGGAACCGAGGCTGGGCGCCTGGCCGCCTATATCCTGTGGGCCAACACCGTTCCTGCCCTGGGCGCGCTGACCCGGCCCGCCGTCTTCATGTCGAAGAACCACATGATCAACGTCTGGTCATGGGACAACGCCTTTTCCGCGCTTGGCGTCGCCGCGATGGACGAGGCGCTGGCCTTCGACCAGTTCGGCGTGATCTTCGACCATCAGGACGCCTCGGGCCTTCTGCCCGATTTCGTCAATGACCGCGACGTCAGCTTCGCCTTCACCAAACCGCCCGTCCACGGCTGGGCGACCCTGCGGCTGGCCGAACGCTTCCCCGGCTTTTTGACCGAGGCCCGCCGGACGGTTCTGGTCCCCTGGCTGGAGCGGCAGGTCAGCTACTGGCTGACCCACGCGCGCGAGGGCGAAGGCAGCCTGCCCGTCTATTTCCACGGCAACGATTCGGGTTGGGACAATGCCAGCTTCTTCGCCGAGGGTGGCCCCGTCGTCACCCCCGACCTGCCGACCTTCCTGATCCTCGCCTGCGATTGCCTCGCCACGCTCGACCCGGCCCGCACTGGCCACTGGCAGGCGACCGGCGACCGGCTTTGCGCCCTGCTTATCGACCGGCTCTGGGACGGCGCGACCTTCGGCACCCGGCTGCAATCCGACCCCGCACGCTTGAGGACCGGCGACAGCCTGATCCAGTTCATGCCGCTGCTCATCGGGGCGCGCTTGCCGCGCGACATCGCCGCGACCCTGATCGCCCGGCTGAAGGCCGGCCACTGGCTGACCGAATGGGGCCCGGCGACCGAAAGCCCGCAAAGCCCGCTTTACGAGGCCGACGGCTATTGGCGCGGCCCGATCTGGGCGCCGACCACGCTCCTCTTGTGGGACGGGCTTTGCCGGCAGGGTGAAACGGCGCTGGCCGCCGACCTCGCCCGCCGCTTCCTGCGCCTGTGCGAGACCTCGGGCATGGCCGAGAACTTCGACGCGCTCGCCGGCACCGGCCTGCGCGACCGCGCCTTTGCCTGGACCTCGGCAGCCTGGCTGTGGCTGGCCGCCGCAAGCGGAGGCAGGGCATGACCCCGGGTGGCGGCGAGCGGCCGACGATCA
The DNA here is from genome assembly GCA_018240425.1 of Pseudomonadota bacterium. Taxonomy (GTDB): domain Bacteria; phylum Pseudomonadota; class Alphaproteobacteria; order Rhodobacterales; family Rhodobacteraceae; genus TMP-24. The sequence goes on from JAFEFU010000037.1 coordinate 103,617, forward strand.
AGACCATCTGCGCGATGACCGGCCTGTCGACCGCCACCGTGTCCAAGGCGCTGCGCGGCTCGCCCGAGGTGCGCCCCGAGACCCGCAGGATCGTCGAGGCAGCGGCGGAGAAGGTCGGCTATTCGGCCAACCTGCATGGCGTGCAGCTTCGCACCGGCAAGACCTACCAGGTCGCGGTGCTGATGACCGCGCCGACCAGCGACCAGACCGAATGGGAGGGCGTCGAATATGCCCAGCTCCTGTCCGGCATCTCGCAGGCGATGGAACATACCCGCTACCGCGTCGCCCTCTATCCGGTGCGCGACCATGCCGAGGCCCAGGAGACGCTGCGCCAGATCGTGCGCAACCGCCGCGCCGACGGGGCGATCTTTTCCGGCACCCGCCCCGACGACGGCCGGGTGCGCATCCTGCAGGAGGCGGGCTTTCCCTTCGTCACCTACGGCACGACCAGCGCCCGTGCGGCCCATGCCTTCGTCGATGCCGACAACGAAGGGATCATCCGCGCCGCCCTGACCCGGCTGATCGGGCGCGGCCACCGGCGGATCGCGCTTCTCAACCCGCCCGCTTTCCTCAGCTACGGCCAGACCCGGCTGGAAACCTACCGCCAGGTGCTTGCGGAAAACGGCTTGCCCTTCGATCCGCGCCTCGTCGCGCACGGGCGGCTGACACCGGGTTACGGGCGGGCGCAGGTGATGATCATGCACTCGCTGCCCGATGCCCCCACCGCCTATGTCTGCGCCAACGAGGCCGCGGCCCTCGGTGCGCTGGCGGGCTTTGCGGACTGCGGGATGGTGCATGGCCGCGATGCGGTCATCAACGCCACCGACGACCTGAACGTCAGCGCCTATTTCACTCCGCCGCTCACCACCTTCTACCTGCCGATCACCCGCCCGGCCGAGCTTCTGGGCCGCTACATCCTGCGCGCGATCGAGGGCGAGCCGCCCGCCAACCTCCAGACCCTGCTGATGCCCGACCTGATCGAGCGCAGCGACGACCGCCTGCGCAGCTAGGAAATTCCCATGTCCGCCTTCCTCCACTCGCCCCCCGCCCTGACCGAGACCGAGATCGCCGGCCTCGCCCGCGACCGCTACGGGATCGAGGGCGAGGTGCGGATGCTCGCGTCCGAGCGCGACCAGAACGCCCGGATCAGCGGGCCGCGCGGCAGCCATGTGCTGAAGATCGCCAACGTGGGCGAAGACCCGGCCCAGATCGCCCTGCAGAACGCCACGCTGGCGCATCTGGAGCAGGCGGGCGTCGCGGGCCTGCCCCGGCTGGTCAGGACGCTGGAGGGCGACGATTGCGCCGACGTCCAGCAGGACGGCCAGACCAGCCTGGTCCGCCTGATCACCTGGATCGCGGGCCGGCCGCTGTCGGAAACCGCCCGCACCCCGGCGCAGCTTGGCGCGCTTGGCGCCTTCATGGGCCGGCTGACCCGCGGGATGCAGGGCTTCGGCCATCCGGCCGCATTCCGCCCGGATTTCCCCTGGTCGCTCGACCATGTGGCGGGACTGCGCCCCTGGGCCGCCGACATTGCCGATCCTGGGCACCGGGCGCTGGTCGAGGCGCTGTTCGACCGCCACGCCGCGCGGGTGGCCCCGCGTCTGCCCGGGCTCCGTGCCTCGGTCCTCCACCAGGACGCCAACGACAACAATGTCATCGTCGATGCCGCCGACCCCGACCGGATCGCCGGCCTGATCGACTTCGGCGACATGTGCTTTGGGCGAACCGTCAACGAGCTGGCGATCACGCTTGCCTATGCGCTTCTCGGCGCCGACGACATCTATGCCGCCGCCCGCGCGGTGATCGCGGCCTACGTCGCCGAATTCCCGCTGCTGGAACCCGAGGCCGAGGTGCTGTTCGACCTGATGCGGATGCGGCTCGCGGCCTCGGTCTGCATTTCTTCGCACCAGTCGCGCCTGCACCCCGAGAACGAGTACCTCCTGATCTCGCAGGCCCCGGCCTTCACGCTCCTGACGCGGCTGGGCAGTATCGACCCCGAGTTCATGGTCGCCCTCTTCCGGCGCGCGGCGGGCTTTGCCGCCATCGGCCAGGAAGATGAAATCCGCGTGTTTCTGGCTGGAACAGAGACGGTTTCGCTCTTCCGGCCGCCGGTCGATACCTCGGCCCGGATTGCAGTCCTGACCGGTGGCCAGCACCCCGACATGCCCGCATTCTCCGACCGCGCCTTCGACGGCTGGCTCGCGGCGCAGCGGCCGGCGCATCTGCCCGAGGGCCAGCCCTTCTACGGCATCGGCCCCTACGGCGAGGCGCGCACCGTCTATGCCAGCGCCCAGTTCGCCGATGCGGCCAGCCCGGAACGGCGCACCCGCCACCTCGGCATCGACATCTGCGCCCCCGCCGGCACCCCGATCTTCGCGCCGCTGGCAGGCAAGGTTGCCTTCGTCGCCTACAACGCCGATCCGCTCGACTACGGCCATACGCTGATCCTTGAACACCGGACGCCCGGGGGCACGCCGTTCTGGACGCTCTACGGCCACCTCGGCCATTCGCTGCCCGGCCTCTGCAAGGTCGGCGGGCAGGTCGCGGCCGGCCAGCCGATCGGCCATCTCGGCGACTGGCATGAGAACGGCGGCTGGACCCCACATGTCCATTTCCAGGTCATGACCAGCCTTCTGAACCAGCATCGGGGCAATTTCTTTGGCGTCGGCCACGACAGCCTGTGGGATGTCTGGTCGGGCATCTGCATCGACCCCAACCTGATCCTGCGGCTGGCGCCGGAAAGTTTCGCAATCGACCCTGAACCGCCTGAAAAGCTTCTGGCACGGCGGGCAAAGTCGCTCGGCCCGTCGCTCTCGGTTTCCTACCGCGACAAGCTGAAGATGGTGCGCGGCGAGGGCGCGTATCTCATCGACCATACCGGGCGGCGCTTCCTCGACGCGGTCAACAACATCACCCATGTCGGCCATTGCCACCCGCATGTGGTTGCGGCCATCGCCCGTCAGGCGGCGGTGCTGAACACCAACACCCGCTACCTGAACGATCTCATCCTCGACCTGTCCGACCGGATCACCGCGACGCTGCCGGGCAGTCTCAAGGTCGCCTATTTCGTCAACTCGGGAACCGAAGCGAACGAGCTGGCGCTGCGCATCGCCCGCACCGCGCTTGGCCGCAAGAACACCATCGTGCTCGACTGGGCCTATCACGGCAATTCGGGCGGCATGGTCGACATCAGCCCCTACAAGTTCAAGCGCAAGGGCGGCTATCCGCAGCCCGACTTCGTCGAGATCGCCGCCTTCCCCGATCCCTACCGCGGCGCGCACAAGGGCATGTCCACGAACGCCGGGCAGGCCTACGCGGCCGACGTGGGGCGCTGCATCGACGCCATCGCTGCCAAGACCGGCTCGGGCGCCGCGGCCTTCATCGCCGAATCGATCTCGGGCGTCGGCGGACAGGTCCTCTATCCTGCGGGCTACCTGCCAGCCGTCTATGAACAGGTCCGCGCCGCCGGTGGCATCGCCATCGCCGACGAGGTGCAATGCGGCTTCGGCCGGGTCGGCAGCCACTTCTGGGGGTTCGAACTCCAGGGCGTCACCCCCGACATCGTGGTCATGGGCAAACCCATCGGCAACGGCCATCCGCTCGCCTGCGTCGTCACCACGCCGGAGCTTGCCGCGCGCTTTGCCAATGGCATGGAATATTTCAACTCGTTTGGCGGCAATCCGGTGTCGATGGCGGTCGGCCACGCGGTTCTGGACGTGATCGAGGGCGAAGGGCTTCAGGCTCGCGCTGCGAACACCGGCAACCACCTGCTGAGCGGCTTCCGTGCGATGGCCAAGCGCCACGCACTCATCGGCGACGTGCGCGGCGCGGGCCTGTTCCTGGGGGTCGAACTGGTCAAGGACCGCGCGACGCTGGAACCGGCCACCGACGAGGCCGGGCGCGTCGTCAACCACCTGCGCCAGTGCGGCATCCTCGCCTCGACCGACGGGCCGCTCGACAATGTGCTGAAATTCAAACCGCCGATGGTCTTCGGCCGCGCCGAGGCCGACCGGCTTCTGGCGGCGACGGACGAGGCCCTGACCCTGCTGGCGGAAGGAAAACTGCAATGACCGATCAAGACCGCCGCCCCGAACTGGGCGTCTGCTACTACCCCGAACAATGGTCCGAGGAAAAATGGGCCGAGGACGCCGCGCGCATGGTCGCCCTTGGCCTGACCTGGGTGCGCGTCGCCGAATTCGCATGGGCGAAGATCGAGCCCAAACCGGACCACTTCGACTGGGCCTGGCTGGACCGCGCCGTCGAGACCCTGGGCGCCGCCGGGCTGAAGGTGATCCTCTGCACGCCGACCGCCGCCCCGCCGAAATGGCTGGTGGACCTTTATCCCGAGATCCTGCCGGTGGCCGAGGACGGCACCGTCAGGAAGTTCGGCGCGCGGCGGCACTATTGCTTTTCCTCGATCCGCTACCGCGAGGAAGCCGCCCGCATCACCGGCGAGATCGCCGGCCGCTACGGCAAGAACCCGCATGTCCATGCCTGGCAGACGGACAACGAATATGGCGACCACGACACGATCCATTCCTATTCACCGGCTGCCGAGGAAGCCTTCCGTCTGTGGCTTCAGGCGCGCTATGGCACGATCGACGCGCTGAACGAGGCCTGGGGCACCAGCTTCTGGTCGATGACCTATCAGGGCTTCGACCAGATCGACCTGCCGAACAACCTGGTCGAGGAGCCGAGCCCCACCCACCGCGTCGACTTCATGCGCTTTTCCTCGGACCAGGTGAAAAGCTTCAACAAGGCCCAGGTCGAGATCATCCGGGCGCTGTCGCCGGGCCGGCCGGTGACGCACAACTACATGAACCAGAACACCGACTTCGACCATTACGCCGTGGGCGAAGATCTGGATATCGCCTCGTGGGATGTCTATCCGATGGGCGGGCTGGTGCATGGCCGCCTGTCCGACGCGGACAAGGCCCGCTATCTGCGCGTCGGCGATCCCGACCAGACCAGCTTCAACCACGATCTGTACCGGGCGGTTGGGCGCGGCCGGATGTGGGTGATGGAACAGCAGCCCGGCCCGGTCAACTGGGCGACCAGCAACCAGGCGCCCGCGGACGGGATGGTGCGGCTCTGGACCTGGCTGGCCCATGCCCACGGCTGCGAGATGGTCAGCTATTTCCGCTGGCGGCAGGCGCCCTTCGCCCAGGAACAGTTCCACGCCGGGCTCCTGCTGTCCGACAGCACCCCCGATCAGGCCTTCCGCGAGGTGGCCGAGGTGGTGGCCGAGGCGCAGGCACTTCCCGCCGCCGGTCCCCGCGCCCGGGCGCGGGTGGCCTTCGTGCTCGACTATCCGTCCCGATGGGCGACGCTGACCCTCCCGCAGGGCCAGACCTACCGGGCGAACCACATCGCGCTCGACTGGTACGGCGCGCTCAGGCGGCTGGGGCTCGACATCGACATCATCGGTCAGCACAGCGACCTTGCAGGCTACGATCTTGTGGTCGCTCCCGATCTGGTGATCCCCGATCCCGGCTTCGTCCGAAGGCTGGCGGCGTCGGGGGCGAAGGCCCTGTTCGGGCCGCGCGCCGGCTCCAAGACCGAAACGATGCAGACCCCCGCCACCCTGGCGCCGGGGCCGCTCGGGGCGCTTCTCGATTTCCGCGTCCTGCGCGTCGAAAGCCTGCCCGACTATCATGGCGAACGCCTGGTCATGGGCAACCGGACGCTGGCGGCGCGGCGCTGGCGCGAAACCATCGAGACGCACGAGAAGGCCCTCGCACGCTTCGCCGGCGACTACCGGGACGGCGCTCCGGCCTTCATCGGCAACGACCGGGCGCGCTATCTGGCGACGCTTCCCGATCCCGGCAGCCTGCGCGAGGTCATGGCCGACACCCTGTCCTGGGCAGGCGTCGCCCACCTGCCCGACCTCGGCGACCTGCGCCTGACCCGCCGGGGCGGGCTGACCTTCGCCTTCAACTACGGCCCGGCGGCGGCCGAGGTTCCCGCCCCCTCCGGCGCCCGTTTCCACATCGGCGGACGGCTGTTGCCGCCGGTTGGCGTGGCCGTCTGGTCAGATCAGGACCGCACCACCAGCCGCTGACCCGGCGCGACGCGGCGGGCGATCCACAGAAGATCGCCGCGCGCCAGCGCAAGACACCCCGCGGTGGGCGCGCCGGGGCGGCGCCAGCTGTGCACGAAGATAGCCGACCCCCGCCCTGGCACCGCGTCCGGCCAGTTCCAGTCGGTCACGAGGATCAGGTCATAAAGGGGATCGGCGCGGCGCAGCCGTTCGTTTGTCCGCCCGAAAGGCTTCCTGACCAGATGGTTGTAGGCGGGATGGCGGGGATCGTCGCACCAGCGGTCCTCCAGCCCGATCGGCATGGCCCAGTCCGGCAGGCCGCGCGCCGCGATCCGGTCGGGGCGGAAGAACATCCCGACGATGCGGTGGACCCCGACCGGCGTCGCCCCGTCGCCCTCGCGCTTGTCGGTGCGGATGCCGCCGCGCCCGACCGTCGCCGGAAAGCGGCGGCCGAGGAACAGAAGGCCCGTGGGCGTCAGCACCAGATCGCCCCGCCACGGCGTCACAGAAGATGCCCGGATTTCGCCGCCTTGGTCGCCAGATAGGCGGCATTCTCGCGGGTCCGGCCCACCTTCAGCGCCACCCTTTCGGCAACGCGGATGCCTGTCGCCTCCATCATCGCGATCTTCCTGGGGTTGTTGGTCAGAAGCCGGACCGAGGCAAAGCCCATCCGCTTGAGGATCTCGGCGGCGATGCGGAAATCGCGCTCGTCATCCTCGAACCCCAGCCGGTGATTGGCCTCGACCGTGTCGAACCCCTGGTCCTGCAAGGAATAGGCGCGCATCTTGTTGGCGAGGCCGATACCCCGCCCCTCCTGGTTGAGGTAGAGGAGAACGCCCGCCCCTTCCTCGCCCATCTGGGCCAGCGCCGCGGCGAGCTGCGCCCCGCAGTCGCATTTCAGGCTGCCCAGCACATCGCCGGTGAAGCAGGCCGAATGCAGGCGCGCCAGCACCGGACGGTCGCGCGGCGGGCTGCCGATCTCGATCGCATAATGATCCTCGCCGCCAAGGTCGGGGCGAAAGACATGGACCCGGCCCGCCTGCGACGCGGCGATGGGCACACGCGCCGCGGCAACCTCGGCAAAGCCCGACGCGGCCGCCAGTTCCGGCGCGACCTGCGCGAGATCGAGAAGCGTCAGCGCCTCGCGGCGGGCGAACGGTTCGGCCCCCTCCAGTGCCACCATCAGGACCGAGGGCAGAAGATGTGCGCTCTTGGCGATCTGCAAGGCGGCCCGCGCCAGATCCGCGCCGCCCTCGCGCAGCGCCCGGAACGGGCCCTTCAGCGGATGGGCAAGATCGTGGGCGGGATCGGCCATGTCGCGCACCCAGGTCTCGTCGGCCTCGGGGGGCAGGTGCAGGCGCACCAGATCGCCGTCATAGGCCGCGATCTTCAGCGTCTCGGCCCGCCGCGCGGTCAGCGCAAGAACCGGCGCACCAAGGCCCCGCAGTGCCGCCAGCCGCCCCCCCGCCAGGCCTTCGGCGGCGACGAACAGGATCGCGCCCGCGCCATCGGCAAGCACCACCGGCACGCCCATGCGCAGATCAGCACGGGCGCGATTCAGGCGTTCGGCGGGGCTTGGACCAAGGGACATGCGGTTTCCGAGGCGGGGCAGGGTCGCGTCCTAGATAGTCGCGCCTGACAGGAATTGAAACATATCCGGCCCTTCCGACACGAGCGCGTGAAAAGATTGTTGCATATCTTGCCGGTGGGGATGGCCGGGCGCATGTCAGGGGCAGGAAAGACGGCGGAGGCCGAGATGGCGACCCTCAAGAAGATCCTTCTGGTCGATGATGATGACGACCTGCGCGAGGCCCTGGCCGAACAGCTTCTGTCGACCGACGATTTCGATGTGTTCGAGGCCGCGAACGGTGCCGAGGCGATGGACAAGGTCCGCGCCGACATGTTCGACCTCATCATCCTCGACGTAGGCCTGCCCGACACCGACGGGCGCGAGCTGTGCCGCCGGCTGCGCAAGCAGGGGGTGAAGTGCCCGGTGCTGATGCTGACCGGACACGACACCGATGCAGACACCATCCTCGGGCTCGATGCGGGCGCCAACGACTATGTGCCGAAGCCCTTCAAGTTTCCGGTGCTCCTCGCCCGCATCCGTGCCCAGTTGCGCACGCACGAGCAGTCCGAGGACGCGGTCTTCGGCCTTGGCCCCTACACCTTCAAGCCTGCGATGAAGATGCTGATCGACGCGCGCGACAAGAAGATCCGCCTGACCGAGAAGGAAACCAACATCCTGAAGTACCTCTACCGCGCCAGCGAAAGCGTGGTGCCGCGCGATGTCCTGCTGCACGAGGTCTGGGGCTACAACGCCGGCGTCACCACCCACACGCTGGAAACCCACATTTACCGTTTGCGCCAGAAAATTGAACCGGATCCGTCAAACGCCCGCCTTCTTATCACCGAATCGGGCGGTTACAGATTGGCTCCATAGTACCTGTGCGAGTTCCCCTCGCCGCATCGGGGTGATGATGCGGCTATCCTCCCTGTTGGACTGGCCCGGGCTTTGCCCGGGTCTTTTTTGTCCGGTATCTCAGGGCACGGGTGTCGCCGTGGCGGCGGGCAGCTTGACGGCAGCGACGAACGGATAGGCCATGCCCACCATCTGCTGCTGCTGCGGCCCGTCAACCCGGCTGAAATACCATTCGCCGTCCTCGCGAACCGCGAACAGCGGCTGGTGGTTCAGGGTCTTCTTGCCCTTCACGTCGGTGGTGAACTCGGCCGGCACCACGACCCAGACCACCGCGGTGCCGTCGGCAAGGGTGGCGTCGGCGGCGTCGTAGGGGCCGGGCGAGACGGTGAAGTCTGTGATCCTCGCCCCCTTCATCAGGTCCCGGGTCTGACCGACCAGGGTTTCCTTGACCTTGCTCGCCTCGATCCCCGAGGCCCCGGCGAAGATGTTCAGGATGCGCGGCGGGATGGTGGCGACGATCCCCTCGGCGTCATTGCCGGTGGTGGCCCGCACATAGCTGTCGATGGCATGGGCAAGACCGCCGGCTTCCGCTTCGGACAGGGGGCGGGCGGCGGCGGGCAGGGCGGCCACCACCGCGACGATGAGGGGGGCGAGGAAACGCATGGGACTCCATCCAGATGGTCTGGCGCCGGTGTCGCATGGCGCGAACGGCCCCTCAAGGGCCTTCGAGGGCCCGACCGCGTGGCCCGTGCGGATTGCCGCCGGCGCCGGCATTGGCTAACAGTGGGCCGCCGAACAGGAGAGCTGTCCATGTCTTTCACCATCGCCACCTGGAACATCAACTCCGTCCGCCTGCGCGAGCCGATCGTCACCCGCCTGATGGGCGAAGAGGCCCCCGACATTCTCTGCCTTCAGGAATGCAAGTGCCTGGCCGAACAGATCCCGACCGAGGCCTTCCAAGCGCTCGGCTACCGCTGGCAGGTCGCGCGCGGGCAGAAAAGCTACAACGGCGTCGCGATCCTTTCGAAGCTGCCGATCTCGGATGCGGGCGGCGAGGATTTCGCCGGCCTCGGCCACGCCCGCCATGTCGCGGCCCGGCTCGACAACGGCGTGACCATCCACAATTTCTACGTCCCCGCCGGCGGCGACATTCCCGATCGCGACCAGAACGTGAAGTTCGGCCAGAAGCTCGACTTCCTGGCTCACATGCGCGACGGGTTCAGCAAGGACAAGCCCGCGCGGGCGATCCTGGTCGGCGACCTGAACATTGCGCCGCGCGAGGATGACGTCTGGAACCACAAGGCGCTTCTCAAGATCGTCAGCCACACGCCGATCGAGGTGGAGCACCTGGCCGCCGCGCAGGATGCCGGCGCCTGGGTCGACGTGACCCGCAAGGACATTCCCGACGGGCTTCTCTACAGCTGGTGGTCCTATCGCGCCCCCGACTGGGATGCGGCCGACAAGGGCCGGAGGCTTGATCACATCTGGGCCACGCCCGACATCGCCAATGCCAGCCACACCAGCCGCATCCTGCGCGCCGCCCGCGGCTGGGACCAGCCCTCGGATCACGCGCCGGTGTTTGCTACGTTTGATCTGTAATTTGCCACCGCGGCCACTTGGCCTTTCCCCGGCCCGCGCGCATATAGGGCCAGAAAGCAGATTGGGGGGCAGACATGCTCGAATTCGGCCAGAAACAGCCCGAGACTCCGGCGGCGGACCTCATCAGCGACGTGACCGAGGCCACCTTCATGACCGAGGTCATCGACGCCAGCCGCGACGTCCCGGTGATCGTCGATTTCTGGGCGCCCTGGTGCGGCCCCTGCAAGACGCTCGGCCCCGCGCTCGAGGCGGCGGTGACCGCGGCCAGGGGCAAGGTCCGCATGGCCAAGGTCAACGTCGACGAGAACCAGATGATCGCGGCGCAGCTGCGCATCCAGTCGATCCCCACCGTCTATGCCTTCTGGCAAGGCAAGCCGGTCGACGGCTTCCAGGGGGCAATTGCCGGATCCGAGATCAAGTCCTTCGTCGACAAGCTGTCGGCCCTTGTCGGCGACGGCGGCCTTTCCGAGGCGATTGCGGCGGCTGAACAGATGCTGGCCGAAGGCGCCGCGGTCGATGCCGCCGAGACCTTCGCCGCAATCCTTGGCGAAGAGCAGGAGAATGCCCCCGCCTATGGCGGTCTGGTGCGCAGCCATCTGGCGCTCGGCAATCTCGACCAGGCCGAGGGCCTGTTGAAGGCCGCGCCCGCCGCCATCGCCCGTTCGGTCGAGGTCGAGGCCGCGCGCGCGCAGCTCGACCTTGCCCGCCAGGCGGCGACCGCCGGGCCGGTGGCCGACCTGCAACGGGAGGTCGCGGCGCGGCCCGACGACCACCAGCTTCGGTTCGACCTGGCGCTGGCGCTTCATGCCGAGGGCCGGGTCGAAGAGGCGGTCGACACGCTTCTGGACCTGTTCCGCCGCGACCGCGAATGGAAGGACGGCGCGGCCAAGGCGCAGCTCTTCACCATCTTCGAGGCGCTGAAACCCACCGACCCGATCGCGCTGAAGGGCCGTCGGAAACTCTCGTCGATGATCTTTTCCTGATCCCGCCGGGGTTGCCATGATCCCCGCCGACCTTCCCGATGTCATCGCCCTGTTCCCGCTGCCGGGGGCGCTTCTCCTGCCGCGCGGGCGGCTGCCCCTGCACATCTTCGAGCCACGCTATCTGGCAATGCTGGAAGATACGCTGAAGACGCGCGAGCGGCTGATCGGCATCATCCAGCCGCGTCCGGCGCCCGAGGGGCAAAGGCGGCTGTCCGCGATCGGCTGCGCCGGGCGCGTGACTTCGTTCAACGAGACCGAGGATGGCCGCTACATGATCGCGCTGTCCGGCGTCAGCCGGTTCCGCCTCGTGCGCGAGGTGGGCGGCTTCACCCCCTACCTCCGCGCCGAAGTCGGCTGGAGCGACTTTTCCCGCGACCAGGGCGGCGCCGAAGAGGATGCGCTGTTTGACCGCGACCGGTTCATGGCGCTGCTCGGCCGCTTCCTGATCGCGCGCAAGCTGGCCGCCGACTGGGAGGGGTTGCAGGACGCCCCCGACGAGATGTTGGTCAACTCGCTGTCGATGCTGATGCCCTTCGATCCCGAGGAAAAGCAGGCGCTGCTCGAGGCCCCGACCCTGGCCAACCGCCGCGAGACGCTTCAGATGCTGATGGAATTCGCCCTGCGCGGCGACGGAGAAGGACAGTTGCAATGAGCGAGACGGTGGAATTCGACCGGCGGATGCTGGAGGCGCTGGTCTGCCCGCTGACCCAAGGGCCGCTGCGCTATGACGCCGAACGCCGGGAGCTGATCTCGCCCGCCGCGAGACTGGCCTTTCCGATCCGCGAAGGCATCCCGATCATGCTGATCGACGAGGCGCGCGAACTGGGCTGACCGGCGCGCGGGATTGCGTGCCGGGGGCGCTGCCCCCGGACCCCCCGGGGATATTTGGATCAAAGTGAAAGGGCATGAGACTCAGAGCCCCTGCCCCGACAGCAGCCGCGCCGTCTGGGTCAGCCCCGCCGCCTGGCGCATGAAGGCGCGGCGCAGCGGGCCGATCCGGCCGACAAGCCCAAGCCCGGCGTCGCGGGCGGCGCGCAGCAGGGGATTGTCGTTCGAGAACAGCAGGTTGACCCCGTCCATGCCTAGGGCGAGCGCCGTCGCGTCGGGCCGGCGCCATGTCTGGTAGCGATCCAGCACGTCCTGCGCACCGATATCCTCGCCGCGGCGGCGGGCGGCGACCAGAACCTCGGCCAGCGCCGCCACGTCGCGCAGCCCGAGGTTCAGCCCCTGGCCCGCGATCGGATGGACGCCGTGGGCGGCATCGCCGACGAGCGCGAGGCGCGGGGCGACATAGCTGTCGGCAAGGGACAGGCGCAGCGGATAGGCAAAGCGCGGCCCGTCCAGCCCGATCGCGCCGAGGAAGTCGCCAAAGCGCGGGCGCAACACCTCCAAGAATCCCTCGTCGTCCAGCGCGGCGATGGCGCGGGCGTTGGCGTCGGTCTCGCTCCAGACGATCGAGGACCGGTTGCCCTTCAGGGGCAGGATCGCCAGCGGCCCGGTCGGCATGAAGAACTGGTGGGCGGTGCCGTGGTGGGGCCGTTCGTGGGCGATCGCGGCGACCAGCGCGGTCTGGCCATAGTCGCGGCCGGTGCGGCGGATGCCGGCACGAAGCGCGGCGGGCGAGTCGCGCCCGTCGCAGGCGGCCACGACCCCTGCCGACAGCACCCTGCCGTCGGACAGGGTGACGGTGACGCCTGCCTCGCCGGCCCGATGGCCGGTCACGCTGACGGCAGGCAGGTGGCTCAGTCCGGGCGTGGACTGCATGGCGGCAAGGAAGGCCGCATAAAGATGGCGGTCCTCGACCATGAAGCCCGCGGGGCCTTCCTCGATCTCGGCACTGTCGAAGCGCAGGACATGACGCGACGCGCCTTCGCCCGCCCGCCCGTCCGAGGCCACGATCTTCAGCAGCGGCTGGCAGTCCGCGGCCAGCGCCGGCCAGACGCCGATCGCAGCCAAGAGCCGCTGCGAGGCGATGGCCAGCGCATAGGCGCGCCCGTCGAAGGCGGCCTCGGCCCGGGCCCGCGCTGGCCGGCTGTCGATCACCGCCACCGAAACCCCCGCCCGCGCCAAAGCCAGCCCAAGGGCCGGGCCGTTCAGCCCGCCACCGGCGATGATGATGTCATGGTCGCGTTCCATGTGCCTATATCGCGCCGCCGGGGCGGGATTGTCCATCCGCCTGCTTGCCGTTACCTTTTCGGCAAACGGAGGACAGCATGACCTATTGGCGCGGCAAGAGCGCGGCCGAAATCGGCCGGGCAATCGGACGGGGCGAGGTCAGCCCCCTGTGGCTGGCCGAGGACTATCTGGCCGCCATCCATGCGCACCCCGACGCCGACCGCATCTATGCCCGCCTGACCGAGTCCCGCGCCCTGGCCGAGGCCGCCGCTGCCGAACGGCGGGCGAAGGCCGGCCAGCGGCTTTCGCCGCTCGACGGGGTGCCGGTCAGCTGGAAGGATCTCTTCGACACGGCAGGCGTCGCCACCGAATCCGGCTCGCGGCTTCTTGCCGGGCGGGTGCCGGACGCCGACGCCCAGGTGCTGCGCAACGCCACGGCGGCGGGCCTCGTCTGCCTGGGCAAGACCCACATGACCGAGCTGGCCTTCTCGGGCCTGGGGCTGAACCCGATGACCGCGACGCCCCCCAATGTCAACGACCCCGCCCTGGCGCCGGGCGGCTCGTCCTCGGGCGCCGCAGCCTCGGTCGCCTTCGATCTCGCGGCGGCGGCGGCCGGATCGGACACCGGCGGCTCGGTGCGGGTGCCCGCCGCCTGGAACAACCTCGTCGGGCTGAAGACCACGCACGGGCGGCTGCCGATGGCCGGGACCGTGCCGCTGGTCGAAAGCTTCGACACCATCGGCCCCCTGACCCGCACCGTCGAGGACGCGGCCCTGATGCTGGCGGCCTTCGACGGCGGGCGCGCGGCCGACCTGCGCGGCGCGACGCTGGCGGGCAAGCGCCTGCTGGTGATGGAAACCCTGGCACTCGAGAACTGCCGGGCCGAGCCGCTGGCCGCCTTCGAGGGAGCGGTGTCCCGGCTGGCCGCGGCGGGGGCGACGGTCGAGCGCGGAGCCTTCCCGGAACTGGCCGAGGCAATGGGCCTGGCCGGCGTGGTCTTCACCACCGAGGCCTATGCGATCTGGAAAGACCGGATCGAGGCCGCCCCCGACCTGATGTTTCCCCCGGTCCGCGAACGGTTCCGGCTGGGCGGAGCGACCTCGGGCGTGGACTATGTCCGGGCCTGGCGGCGGTTGCGCGAGATCCGCGCCCTCTGGGGCGAACGGGTGGCGGGCCATGACGCCGTCCTCATCCCCTCGGCGGCGATCCTGCCCCCCGATGCGGCGCGGCTTCTTGCTGACCCCGACTATTTCGCCACGGAAAACCTGCTGGCGCTCCGCAACACAAGGATCGGCAACCTGATGGGCCTTCCGGCGCTGACCCTGCCGACCGGAGTGCCTGCCTGCGGGATCATGCTGATGGGCCGCGCGATGGGCGAAGAGGCGCTCTTGCGGCTCGGAGCGGCGGCCGAAGCGGCGCTGGCCTGACTGCCGACGCAAAAGCAACATCGCCGCCGCCCGAACGCAGGCCACGCTTCGCTTTTTCTGGACCCCTCCGGGGCGATTGACTAGGATCGGCCCGAACGGGGCGGCATGACCCCGAAGTCTGAGGCAAGAATGGCGTTCCCCGAGCGGTTCTCGAACCTGCCAGAATATGCGTTTCCGCGCCTGCGGAAGCTGCTCGACGCCCATGCCCCGGGCGGCGATCCCGTTGCCATGACCATCGGCGAGCCTCGCCACCCGATGCCCGCCTTCGTGGGAGAGGTGCTGGCCGCCCATCTCGGGGAATTCGGCCTCTATCCGCCGAACGACGGATCGCCCGAGCTTCTGGCCGCGATCTCGGGCTGGCTCGCGCGCCGCTATGGCGCCAGCGTCGGCCCCGAACGGATCATGGCGCTGAACGGCACGCGCGAAGGTCTGTTCGACGCCTGCCTGGCGCTCTGCCCGGAAGCGAAGGGTGGCAAGCGCCCCGTCGTCCTCATGCCCAACCCCTTCTATCAGCCCTATGCGGCGGCGGCCCTGTCGGTCGGGGCCGAGCCGGTGTTCGTGCCCGCAACCGCCGCGACCGATTTCCTGCCCGATTACGAGGGCCTGCCGCCCGAGATTCTGGACCGCACCGCGCTGGCCTACCTCTGCTCGCCCGCCAACCCGCAGGGCGCGGTCGCCTCGCACGGCTACCTCAAGGGCATCGTCGCTCTGGCCGAACGGCACGGATTCACGCTTCTGTCCGACGAATGCTATTCGGAAATCTGGCGCACGGCGCCGCCCGTGGGCGCGCTCGAGGTCGCGGCCGAGCTGTCGGCAGACCCCGAGCGGGTGGCGGTCTTTCATTCGCTGTCGAAACGCTCGAACCTGCCCGGCCTGCGCTCGGGCTTCGTCGCCGGCGGACCCGAGACGATTCGCCGCTTCCGCCAGCTCAGGGCCTATGGCGGCGCACCCCTGCCCCTTCCCCTGCAACGGGTCAGCGAACGGGCCTGGGCCGACGAGGCGCATGTCGATGAAAACCGCGCGCTCTATCAGGAAAAGTTCCGCATCGCCGATCAGATCTTCGCCCCGGTCCAGGCCTATCGCGGCCCCGAAGGCGGCTTTTTCCTGTGGCTGCCGGTCGAGGATGGCGAAGAGGCCGCGCTGAGGCTCTGGCGCGAAACCGGGGTCCGGGTGCTGCCCGGCGCCTATCTGGCGCGCGAGGTGAACGGCCACAACCCCGGCCGGGGTTATATCCGCGTGGCGATGGTCGCGCCGAAAGAAGACATGCGGCGCGCGCTGACGGCCTTGCGCGACTGCATCTATGTTCAGGGACGGTAGGAATGGCTTCGTATCAGGCACGGCGGCGCGATCCCCTGGTGGATCAGAAGATGCAGGCGGCGATCGAGCGGCGCGGCAAGGAGCTTCTGGGCGCGATCCTCGTGCTTCTGGCGGTTTTTGCCACGCTCATGCTGGCCAGCTACTCGCCCGACGACCCCAGCTGGTTCACCGCCAGCGACAAGCCGGTGCAGAACATCCTGGGCCACTTCGGGGCGGCGCTGGCCGCGCCGCTCTATGTAGTCGCCGGGCGCGGCGCTTGGGGGCTGGTGCTCATGCTTGTGGTCTGGGGGGTGCGGCTGATCTCGCACCGCGGCGAGGAACGCGCGATCAGCCGCTCGATCTTCGCCCCGATCGCGGTCGCCATGCTGTCGGTGACCTTCGCCACCCGCATTGCCGGGCCGGGCTGGGACCAGAGCTTCGGCCTCGGCGGCCTGTTCGGCGACACGGTCCTCGGCGCGCTGCTCGGCGTGGTGCCGGAGAGCGGCAGCGTCAGCCTGGCGATGACCTTCCTTGCGCTTGGCGGGGTGACGCTGGCGCTTCTCCTCTTCGTCCTCGGCTTCGACCGGCAGGAACTGGTCTTCCTGTCGCGTCAGGCGGTCTACTGGTCGATCGTCGGCTATGACCGGCTGATGCAGATGATCGGGACCGGGGCGGCCCTGTCGGCGCGCACCGCGCAGAGCCTCCAGGAACGCCACCGCGCGCGGCGCGCCGAGGCCGCCCTGATGGCTGCGGCCGGGCGCACCGAGCCCGATCTTCACGCCGATCCGGCGCCCGCTCCGGCGCGCACCATGCCTGTCCTGCGGGCCGAGCCCCGCTATGCCCCCGCGCCACAGGCCCCCGACGTGGCTCCGGCCGCCGCCGCCCGCCGGTCGCCGGGTATCCTCCGCCGCGCCCCCGAACCCGAGCTGGACGCCGATCTGGAACCGGAACTGGTCGAACCTCCGCCGGCAACCGCCGTCTGGGCGACCGAGGCCCCGAGCGCCGACCTGATCCGCGCCCGGATCACCGATGCGGTGCGCCAGAAGCTGGCCACGCCCGCCGCCGAGGCAGCGACCCGGCCCCTGCCCTCGCTGCGGGCCGAACCGCCGCTGACCAAGATTGCCGCCCCCAGCCCCGCCCCCGCACCCGTGGTCGCCCCAGCGCCCGCTGCCGCGACGTCCGCCTACGACCCCGACCTCGAGCGCAACGCCTTCGCCCATCTCGGCGACGAGGACGAGGATGACTGGCCGACCGCCGAATTCACCCCGCCGCCCGCCGCCGCCGTGCCCCTGCCCGAGCGGCGCAACGTGGTCATGCACAGTCCGCGCAAGACCCCCGCCCCCTCGCGCCAGGCCGACGCAGAGCGCCAGCCGCGCCTCATGTTCGACGAGCCGGCCGCCGTCTACGAACTGCCGCCGCTCTCGCTCCTGACCTCGCCCACGACGATCAAGCGCCAGCAGCTTTCGGACGAGGCGCTCGAGGAAAACGCGCGGATGCTGGAAAGCGTGCTCGACGACTATGGGGTCAAGGGCGAGATCGTCTCGGTCCGCCCCGGCCCGGTCGTCACCATGTACGAACTGGAACCGGCACCCGGCCTGAAGGCCTCCCGCGTCATCGGTCTGGCCGACGACATCGCGCGGTCGATGTCGGCGCTTTCCGCGCGGGTCTCGACCGTCCCCGGCCGGTCGGTCATCGGCATCGAACTGCCGAACGCCCACCGCGAAAAGGTCGTCCTGCGCGAGATCCTCGCCTCGCGCGATTTCGGCGACGGCAACCAGCGCCTGCCCCTCGCCCTCGGCAAGGACATCGCCGGCGAGCCGGTCGTGGCGAACCTGGCGAAAATGCCCCACCTGCTGATCGCCGGCACCACCGGCTCGGGCAAGTCGGTCGCGATCAACACCATGATCCTCTCGCTCCTCTACAAGCTCTCGCCCGAGGAATGCCGGCTGATCATGATCGACCCGAAGATGCTGGAACTTTCCGTCTACGACGGCATCCCCCACCTCCTCTCCCCGGTCGTCACCGACCCCAAGAAGGCCGTCGTCGCCCTGAAATGGGTGGTAGGCGAGATGGAGGAGCGCTACCGCAAGATGTCGAAGATGGGGGTGCGCAACATCGACGGCTACAACGGCCGCGTCCGCGAGGCGCTGGCAAATGGCGAGACCTTCCGCCGCACCGTCCAGACCGGCTTCGACGAGGAAACCGGCGATCCGGTGTTCGAGACCGAGGAGATCACCCCGGTCCCGATCCCCTATATCGTCGTCATTGTCGACGAGATGGCCGACCTGATGATGGTCGCCGGCAAGGAAATCGAGGCCTGCATCCAGCGCCTCGCCCAGATGGCCCGCGCCTCCGGCATCCACCTGATCATGGCGACCCAGCGCCCCTCGGTCGACGTCATCACCGGCACGATCAAGGCCAACTTCCCGACCCGCATCTCCTTCCAGGTGACGTCCAAGATCGACTCGCGGACGATCCTCGGCGAACAGGGCGCCGAACAGCTTCTGGGCATGGGCGACATGCTCTACATGGCCGGCGGCAGCCGCATCACCCGCATCCACGGGCCGTTTGTCTCCGACGAGGAGGTCGAGGAGGTGGTGACGCACCTGAAGAGCTTCGGCCCGCCGGAATACATGTCCGGCGTCGTCGAAGGCCAAGACGAGGACCGCGAGGCCGACATCGACCTGGTCCTGGGCCTCGGCGGCGACGGCAGCGAGGACGCGCTTTACGATCAGGCGGTGGCGGTGGTGCTGAAGGACCGCAAGGTCAGTACCTCCTACATCCAGCGCAAGCTCGGCATCGGCTACAACAAGGCCGCGCGGCTGGTCGAGCAGATGGAGGAGCAGGGGCTGGTCAGCCCGGCGAACCATGTGGGGAAACGGGAGATATTGGTGCCGGAGGGGTGAGAGAGAACATCCAAGGCCGCGCGACCTAGCTGTATGCCGCGAAAAAGCGATCTACGAAAAGCAACGTGAAAAGCAGTGTATTACCCTTTTTGAGAGGCTATGGCCATTGGCGACCTCCTCTAACGTGCAACATCGCTGGCCGGAGTGTGCGAACATATGTCGCCATCTTAGCATATTCGTGTACGCTTCCTTTGGACTCGTTCTAGTTCGCCTCTGAAACGCGCCATCACTTCTATCAATCTCACTTTTTAAAACATCTTTGAAGAGATCCCCATACAGAGCCGCATACTTTTCTAAATCACTTCGCTCAATTTTACTATTAAGCTTCTTGAAGTTTCTTTCGACAAATATCCCGAAGGGCGCATGCTGGCGTGATGCGTGGTGTACAAGGATCTCTTTTATCGCGTTCTCATACTGAGCTACGCAACTGACGCAGAGCATGCCTGCCAAATCTGCGCGAAACTCATCGGTGCGAGGACTCGTTGCCGGTGCATTTGCAATAACCTCGTTCACAAGTGCATCTGCGCGCTTTAGGTGGTTAGAATAGACGGCGCGAAGCATTAGCCACCCAATATAGATGCGGCAATTTTGATCCTGTCCTGCAGAACTTTTGTGTCGGTCGTGGCTCCGGTTGTACTCTTCTTGAAATCGTCCTCGTTTAGCAATTTGGGATACTTGGCCCGAAGATCCTCTGTTCCTATATTCCGATTCTCGAGAAGAGCTACCATTACGGCTTCCAAAATTGCTGCGTTTACGACCCTTTTGGGGCGAAAGGGTTTGCCGCCCAACCCTTCAATAACCCTCTGTACGACAAGTGGAAAACGCTCCGCGAATTCCGCTGCGCGCTCCGTATCAAATGCCCTGTTTGCCTTCATGAACTTGTTCAAGTGCTCTTTCATGGGCTTTTCGTAGTTTTCCCACGATTTAAATAGTGAAAAGAGGCGCAGTATCAGCTCAATGTCTTTCTGTGATTTCTCCGGCCCCTTTATTCCTAGTATTTCGTGCCATCCCGGAGTGTGATTCAGCTCCGTCAATTTTTTGACAATATCTCCCCTAAAAACCGCGTTCCTAATTTCTTGCGGTTTAAGATGCGTGCCTCCGGTGTTAAGTCTCTCAAATATATGATACACGGAGGTGTTTTCTTCTTTGGGCGAAAGTTGTTTAATGTTTATCGCTCTCAGCACCCGAGTGCGCAGCTGTCGCTGCGTTCGGTCATCAAGGTCTACGAAGCGTTTATTTCGGTATGGCGACTTCTGCGCAAGTCCGGTTAACTTAAAGATGCGCCGTTTCTCGTGCGTATCAGCTTCTCCGTAAAAACCTTCCATAAAATATGATACCGATCTAAGTCTCTGCTGCCCGTCGATGACCTCGAATATGCTTTCATCGTTGACGTACAGGAAAATCTGCGGAACAGGGAGGCCCATTAGGAAAGATTCAATAAGTTTCGACGCCTGTTCAATCGTCCAAACATACTTTCGCTGATACTCTGGGACTATGATCTCCTCCTTGGCCAACATCGAGCATAACCCTTCAAGGGTATAGTCCGAAGGATAGGAGGCTATATCAAATTCAACGTATGCTTCGTCGTCTCGCTCGTTTATTGTTACGAGCTCATCAGTGTTGGCCATGTTAGTTTTCCGATTCGACGCGATCTCGTTTGAACCTTAGAGTTGTGATAGGGCTATTGACAAGCGCCGGTAGCGTCAGCGAGCAAGCAATCGTGGGGTGGGTGCCAACGCACCTTTTTCCCTTACCTCACCCCCGCCCGATTTCGGCGGTATGACGAAATCGGGCCGCGCCTGCCTGCCCCTTGGCAGGCGCGTTACCGCGCCCGCCCAGGCAGCCGCGCCCCGATTTGGCGCCGTCCGGCGCAGGCGGATGACCCCTTGGCCTCCGGCTTGCGCCTCCGGCCAACGGAACCGATGGTCCTTCCACTGGAAGGCCCATCAGACGGTTCCGGGCGCACACCGTAGGTCGGGGTTCACCCCGACCCGTCGCCTCGGATCGCCCGCCCGCAGGTACGGTAGGCGCCAAGCCAGCGTCTCTGCGTCAAAACCCCACAAACACCATAACCAGCGCCACCCCGATCTCGTCGTCCGCCTGCGTCTCCAGCTGCGCCACCGGCCTGGCCGGACGGGGCTACCTTTCAGACCGTCAGGGATGGTGGTTTCAGTATTTTTTTTCGTCCAGAAGCTGACACTATTTCGTCCAGAGGCTGGTGGGCCGCCACACCATGCCGGCGGACGCCGCCCTCGCCACAGACCCCACTTCTGAAAATCTTTCAATATCAATGCATTATGTTGATGGCGGAGGGAGTGGGCTTACAACTGGACCGTCTCCTGTGACCCCTGAGGAAGCTCCGGCAGGTTAACGTGTCTTGCGATGTTCTGACGGAAATTGCGTGATCTGGCATGGCCTTGGCCTGAAACTCGCTGCTGCGCTGACCGTCCGGCGGGCCCCTCCTGCAACGCGCAGTTTCCCGCAACACACTGACTTGAATACGTTTTCCTTCTACGCATTCGTTGTCGTGCGACCACGGAGGTCGTTCGAAAGGAAACGAAAATGCGAGAAATTTGCCTCAGTCAAGTCGATCTGGCTGCCCGATGGAGAATTAGCCCGAGGACACTCGAGCGGTGGCGGTGGTGTGGCGAAGGACCGAGCTTCATGAAGCTCGGCGGACGCGTGATCTACCGCCTCGAAGATGTGCTGGAGTTCGAAAATCAAGAGCTTCGCGACTTGGAGGAGATAAAGGCCGGGCGCTGAATCCGGCGCGGGCATTGTCAGCAAAACCCTGCGCGAAGCATCGTGTTGGACGCGCAGGGAATTTGCGTTGCGGAAGTTGAGATCGCACGAAAGGAAACGAAAATGTTTGACGCACGTCTGACCCAAATTGAGCTGGCAGCACGATGGAGGATCAGTCACAGGACCCTCGAATACTGGCGCTCCCTTGGTGAAGGGCCGCGCTTCATCAAGATCGGACGCCTCGTCATCTACCGGATGGAGGATGTCGTGGCATTCGAGAACCAGGAGCTCAGCGAGATCGCACCGGACAAGGCCGGGGCCTGAACCATGCAGATTCTCCGACGTCCTCTGGGCGCCAGGATCGGCATTGCACGGCCAATACGGGATACATCGCACTGCCGAGCCAGCTTCCACGAGGCTCAGGGCGCGTTGGTCGATCCGGCACGCCCTCTTCACAGCGAGTGCCGACACCGGGCATCTCTTCAGAGATGGCGCGAGTGCAAGCATAACAAAACAGGTCTTGACCTGCCCCCCGGAAGCTCCCTCGCCGTGATGTAGAGTCTGCCCAACCTGAAGGAGCAGACGACATGAGGAAAAGCCGTTTCACCGAAGCGCAGATTATCGGGATGATCAAGGAACAGGAG
>JAFEFU010000038.1 GCA_018240425.1 Pseudomonadota bacterium
CGCGGCATGGTGGCGCGCCTCGAGCGCCGAAGCCCGGTAGACGATGCCGCCGTTGCCGCGCTGATGGGCGGATACACCATTCCCTGGGAGTGGGGGAGGTAGAAGAGGCTCGTGCCCGTCACCCGGATCGCCCGGCGGATGGCCGGAGCCTTATGGTTGCCGAGGTTGGACAGCGCGAGGCCGGGCCGACTTCCCGCCCCAAACTCCGGGCATCGTGCCGATATCGGCAATTGTCGATCCGCCCAATTTAGTATTTCCACCACGGGATTCCGACGCTACATCCCGCTCCGGGACAGCATCGCTTGCCGGCATCGGTGCACCTTACAAAACCCGGTGACTTTATATATGTCTACCTAGCCCCGGCACGGGATCCGGGGTTTTTGAGGCATGCCATAGAGAGCGATCGCGATATGTCAGAGGCCCGCCAGGATCCGACGCTCGACGCGATCGGCCAGGGCCTTGCGGCGCAGGAAGCGATCTATCTGCGCCGGCAGCGGCTGGCGGACGGCCCGCATGCGCATGCCGCGCAGTTCGCCGCGGATCTGGCCGGCCAGATCAGGGCGGGCCATTCGGATACCGTGTTGGCCGCCTTCGTCAACTGGGCGGTGGCTCGCAAGGCCGGGTTGAAGAATCTGGTGCTGCTGGTCGCCGGGCTCCTGGCCCTTGGCCAGCGCGACTGGGGTTCGGCCGAGGCGCTGGGGCGCGAAGTGGTTGGCCGGGATCACCACGACCTTCTGGCGCAACGGCTGATCGACGCCGCCCGCGAACGGTCGGACACGCTCGAGACAGAGACGGACCGCTGGCTGAAAACCCGCCTCTGCCGCGCCCCGTTCCGCGAGATGGAGTCGCGAACCACCGGCGATGTTCATTTTTGCTGCTCCGCCTGGCAGCCGGTGCCGATCGGCCGCCTCGATACGCCTGGCGCAGATGGCTTCTGGAATTCCGAGCGCGCACAGGAAATCCGCCGGTCCGTGCTGGACGGGGATTATTCCCATTGCAGCAGATGGCACTGCCCCTCGATCGCCGGGCGCCGGTTGCCAGAGCGCAAACCGGACGAGCCCCGCCCGCCTCTCAGGGTCGAGGAAGGGCCGGAGCGGGTCATCCTGTCGCACGACCGATCCTGCAACATCTCTTGCCCCAGTTGCCGGACCGAGTTGATCAATCTGCCGCACAAAGAGACCGAGAGGCTGAACGGCATTTTCGAGAAGCACCTTCAGCCGATCGTCAGCGGCGCAAAGTCGATCAAGGTCACCGGGTCCGGCGACCCGTTCGGAAGCCGCCATTTCCGGCACATTCTCGGGCGGTTGACCTCGGGCGGCGCTGAGGGGCGGCGCATCCAGCTTCACACCAATGGGCTCCTTGCGAACGAACGCGCCTGGAACGACCTGAACCTCTGGGACCAGGTGTCATCGGTCTGGGTCTCGGTCGATGCGGCGCGCGCCGAAACCTACAGCGTGCTCCGGCGGGGCGGCAATTTTGATACGCTCACGAAGAACCTGCGTTTTCTGGGCGAACTCAACCGGCGGGGCGCGATCGATACGTTTCGCCTGGATTTTGTCGTCCAACAGGCGAACTTTCAGGAAATGTCCGATTTCGTCGATCTGGCGCGCGACGCTGGCGCGGACGGCGTTTATTTCCTGCGGTTGCGCAATTGGGGACATGTCACGCCGGCCGACTTCCGCAGGCAGGATATCTGCTCGCCGGATCACCCGGAACATGCGCAGTTGCTGGATATTCTGGCGGATGACCGGTTCGTCTCGGGCGCGGTCCAACCCGGCAGCCTGACGCCGCTCATCAACGAGGCCCGGCGCCGGGCGGGCCGCGTCTGACTTGGGTCGGACCCCGTTCGCATGGGGGCGGCGGTAGGTCAGTGTGAGGGCGGAGCGGACCGCCGGCGACAAGGGCAACGCGGCGGCGGTCGGCTGATCTTCTGATGACCACGCGAATGGTTCGCCATCATCCAAGCCCTGCCGCCACGCAGGCAAACATTCCTCGGGGGCAATGCCCGGGTGTTGGGTCTGGCAGCGGGCCATGCCGGTCAACACCCGCTCATGCCACCTCCGCATCGTCAATGGCGGAGGAATGGCCGTGGCGGCGGCCGGATGCTGCTGTCGGGAACGAGGTTGTCGTGCCCGTTGCCGATGTAGCCGTTGCCGACGCAGTCCGCGCCGTTCAGGTTGCCGTTGCCGCTTCCCAGGTTGCCATTGCCATTGCCATTGCCGCTGTTGCCATTGCCGTTGAAGCTGCCGCGATTTCCGTTCCCGTTTCCGTTTCCGCTCCCGCCCGAGAGCCAGCCCCCGGCGCCCGGCAGCCAGCCCTCGCCCATGACCGGGCAGCGACCCTCGGCACCGGAGACGGGACCATGGCCGCCGATCAGCGTGACCCCGGCGATCGTGGCCGCGCCGATCGCCGGGATCCAGCGAAGTCGCCTAGGGTATCGAGGGGACATTGCCGTTGCCGTTGAAGTTGCCGTTCATGGCGCCGATGTTGCCGTTGCCGTTGTAGGAACCGCCGTTGAAGTTGCCGTTCATGGCGCCGACGTTGCCATTGCCGTTGTACGAGCCGGTATTGTTGTTGCCGTTGAAGGCGCCGACGTTGCCGTTCCCGCTGGTCGAGTTGCTGTTGCCGTTGCCATTGAAGGCGCCGATGTTGCCCGAGCCGCCATTGAAGGCGCCGATGTTGCCGGTTCCGGTGTTGCCGTGGCCGATGTTGCCGCTGGCGTCGGGCGCACCGTTGCCGTTGGCATTGCCATTGCCCGAGCCGGCATTGTTGTTGCCGTTTGCCGAGCCGTTGCCGGCGCCGACGTTGCCATTGCCGTTGCCGTTCCCGTTGCCGACGCCTGCGTTGCCGTTGCCGTTGCCGCCGCCGTTCCAGGCGCCGACGTTGCCGTTGCCGTTGCCGTTGCCATTGCCGAAGCCCGAGTTCATGTTGCCGTTCCCCGAGCCGTTGCCGGCGCCGATGTTGCCGTTGCCGTTACCGTTGCCATTGCCGCCGCCCGCATATGCGGTCGTGCCGATGGAAAGCGGGGACAGGCTGACGATGACAAAGGCTGCCCAGATGATCGCTGTGCGTTTCATCTTGTTCATCCCGTTTTCAATTCACCCGGTATGTGATTGTTCGAAATGGTCGACTGCCCGAACCGGACGGAGCGCCGCCCGCTCATGCAAGGCGGGCGGCGAACGATGTGCCCGAGGCAATCGTGGTTCGGAACCGCCCTAGTTGAGGTTGCCGTTGCCGTTGCCGTTCAGGTTGCCCCAGTTGGCGTTGCCGTTGGCGTTGCCGTTCAGGTTGCCCCAGTTGGCATTGCCGTTGAGGTTGCCGTTGCCGTGGCCGTAGTTGAGGTTGCCGTTGAGGTTGCCGTTGCCGCTGCCGTAGTTGAGGTTGCCGTTGCCGTTGCCGTTCAGGTTGCCGAAGTTGGCGTTGCCGTTGCCGTTGCCGTTCAGGTTCCCGAAATTGCCGTTGCCGTTGAAGTTGCCGTTGCCGTTGCCGAAGTTGCCGTTGCCGTTGAAGTTGCCGTTGCCGCTGCCGTAGTTGCCATTCCCGTTGCCATTGCCGTTGCCGTTGCCGGCGGCTGCGGCACCTGCAAGCGAAGCGACGGCCAGAGCGGTCGCGGCGATGAGCGCAAATTTTTTCATGACGTAGCTCCTGTTGAAATGACGGATAGCGATCCGTTGCGAGGCTCTCGACCTCTGACTGAGGCGGCCGCAAACCTAAATGCCTGCGGCTGCGAACAGGATCCCTCATGGCGGTGGCCAGGTCCATCGGTGCGGATTCCGGTGGCCGGAAACGGGTAACCCCCTTTCGGGCGAGAGGTTTTTCCTGACGACGATCCAGACGGGTGGCAGGGATTCCCCCACAGCGATCCCGTCACAGCGCCGGACACAGCGCCGGACACAGCGCCAGACACCGGGTAGTGGCGCAGTGGTGCAGACGCGACAATTCGCAGGATGCAACACGGTCGAGAATCTGCTAGCCTACAACTATTGCACGAAGGGGCTGACGAGAGACTTTGCACTAAGGGGCTGTAGAGGGACGGTACGTTCAAGATACTGGAGGGTTTGAACATGGCATTCCGAAAGCCCAAGCTGTCATGGGGGGGCAGAGCGTCAGCCCATCCTGGTTTCTCTGCCGTGCTGATCGTCAACGTCGCAAGTTCTGCAAAGGCGGCCCTCGCCGCCGTGCGCAAGGTGGCGCCAAGAGCGGCCCATGCACATGTGACGCCGGTCTCCCGCCGGGCCTACCCCACCAGCGCCTCGCCGGGCAGGCTGGTGCGTGTGGGCCGGATCTGACACCTGTCGCGATCCGAGGGCTTGGTGGGCGGGCCTTCCACATGCTGCCGCGTCAGGTGTGTGCGGACGTGATGGTTCACACCGTCGCACGATGATTCCGGCAGCGGCGGCCATCGGTCGCCAGGATTGTCCGTCAAGTGGAACGGCCAGCGCCAGCCCCGACATCCGGCAGAAAGCAGCCTGGAGGGCAAAGGTGAAAAGCGATTTCTTGCGCCATCGCGTGTTCCTCGTCGACGAAGCACCCTGCGTGCTGGCCGGCATGCGATCAATCATCGAAACGGACATCGGGCTGCGCGTTGTGGGCACGGCAAGAGGCGGCGCCGAGGCGCTTGCCGGAACAAAGCGCGCCAGGCCGGATCTGGTCGTCATCGATCCCGACATGATCGGCGTGGACGGGTTCGAACTGATCGAGGCGATCCATCGTGCCGTCCCGTCGACAAGAACAATGGTGTTCACACGGAGCGAAGAACCCTCACTGATGAAAAGGGCGATCAATCTCGGCGCCGGCGGTTTCGTCAGCAAACGCTGCGAAACCCAGGAGCTGATGCACGCCATGAAGGCGATTCTGTCCGGCGGGGTCTATCTCGATCCCAGGATTGCGGCGCGGCTGCTTGGTCTGTCCGCCAGCGACTCGCCTGCCATCTCGCTCAGCGCGCGCGAGCTCGAGGTCATCAAGCTGGTCGCAAAGGGCTTCTGCAACAAGGAAATTTCCATCCAGCTTTCGCTCAGCATCAAGACGGTCGAAACCTACCGCGCCCGCGCGCTGGAGAAGCTCGGCACCGGAACGCGGGCGAGACTCGTCGACCTGGCGGTGCACGAAGGGTGGATGGTGGCGTAAAATCCGCGCTCGACCCGCGGGCCGGGAGCGCCGGTCGCGGAAGAAGACGCGGCGCCGGGCCAAACGCAGACCGGCCCGCACATCGGCCGCCACGATTTCCGCCGGGCCCTTGGAGGCGGGTACCGGAATCGAACCGGTCTTCACGGATTTGCAATCCATCGGATGCCATTGACTCATCTCGGAAGGATCGTAAACGCCCCCCCGATTCCGGCCGTGATAAATCAAGCGCTTACGCGCCATCCGTAAACGGAAAAGAGGGCGATTTTGTCCATGTGTCGCGGCCGATCCGCGAGATAGTCGGCGATCCCGACGTACTGGCCGGCCTGCCTCAGACTGAGAAGCCCGAGGGCTATTCCGACGCCAAAGGGCCGTTCGATCTTCAAGCCCGGTTGGATTGCGCGACGGCGCTTGCTCAAGCGATCGCAGATGCCCACCCCGACGATGCTTGCCAGCTGATGACGGCGGCGCTGATCGACCTGTCGGCCGGCCTGCCCGAGGGCGCGGCGTTCGTTTCTGTGCGCGAAGACGCCATCTGGTGGGCGAGCATCGCCACTCCGATTGAGTTGCTCGAGGTGATGACGGCGGCGCTCAAGCAGCTCGGCCGCCGCGCCTTGCATCTCGAAATGCGCAAGCGCCTGTTCATGACGCTGTGGCGGTCCTTCACCAAGGACGACCAGGCAAGGTTCGTCGACTTTGCGCGGAGGGTCAGCCCGTGAGACAGCGCCCGCTTGACGAACTGCTGTTCCACTGGCGCGCCGTGATCGGTGCCGCGCCCGAGGGTTTCCCGCGTGACTTCGCGCTGTCGATCCAGAAACAGCGGCGGCGGCCAGGATGGGAACCGACAGACAGACAGATGGCGATCATGCGCCGGATGGTGGCCGAACTGTTCACCCAAATGGACGTCGGAGAGGTTCAATTGATCGAAGGGGGCGCCTGAAAAGGAATAGCCCGCCGTTGGCGCGGCGGGCCGGTGTGTGCGGGAGGGTTCAGACAGTGGCCGCCCACATCGAACGCATACCACGGGGCCGGATCGAATGCAAAGGGCAGTCCGAAAGAGCGAAGCCCGATCCGCTGCACAGCATCAGACGTGCAGAAAGTAGCGCTCAACTTGCCGGCGATGATGCGCGCACGGTGAGGCCCTAAGCGGCGGCCCGGCTCCGGCCAACAGGCAAGACCGTGCGGGCGTAGGGACAGCCGCAGCTTTGGCTGTGGGCTGTCGTCCTATGCCCGTCACAACGACCCTCACCATCCAACAGGCTGAGAAGAAGATAGATCAAGGAGTGAGTTGCGTGAGACAAATGAACGAGGTCAGGGAATGAAAAAGGAACAGACCCAGGCCGAATGGGAGACGCGGCCCGGTCGGAATGTGCGTTTCGTGCATAGCAGGCGGCGCTGCATGGCGTTCCTCGTGGCCGACGACCTCCGCATTTCCAAACGCTCCGGTCTCGCCAAGGCGAAGGGAGGAAGGCGTCGGAAGGATCGAAGCCATGCTTCCCAGCCCGGTCCTGCATCATTGGCAGCCCTCGCGATGATGGGTTGGTCGGTTGGGTCCTTCCTGACCGGCAACTATACGGGTCGGCAGGCCCGCAAAGAACCTAGCTTGAGAAACTCCGGATACCTAAAGTAACATTATGGAATTGTTCGAAAAAATGCCGACGCAAGTGCCGGCCGAGATGACGAAAACGGCCTTCGCCGCGCATCTTGGCGTCACGTCCGGGCGCATTTCCCAGATGATTTCGGACGGTTTGCCGGTTCTGCCGAACGGCAAGGTCGAGGTCGAGGCGGCCGAGGCATGGTATCGGGCGAATGTGCGCCACAAGTCGGACGGGGCGAAGCGCCAGGCCGACAAGCTGACCGACCTGAAGGTCGAGCGGGAACAGGCGCAGCGCGACCTGCTGCGCATCGAGATCGAGCGCAGGCGCGGCGCTCTGGTGAACCGCAAAGCGGTGGAACTGGCGGTGTTCGAGCGCGCCAGGGCCGAGCGGGACGCTCATATCGCCTGGGTGCAGCGAACCGCGGCCCCGCTCGCTGCGGAATTGGGCGCTGATCTGAACCGCCTTGTCGCGGCCTTGGATCGCGAAATGCGCCAGCACCTTCAGGAACTGGCCGACACGCCTCTTTCGGAGCTGCTTCGCGATGCTTGACGCCCGCCAGCTTGCCGATGCCGCCTGGTGCGCCGGACTTCGGCCGGAACCGCAGATGCTGGTCAGCGAATGGGCCGACGGCTACCGCCGCCTGCCTTCGACCAGCGCTGAACCCGGCCGCTGGCGGACCGACCGCACCCCCTACCTGAAAGAGATCATGGACGCCCTGTCCGTCAGCTCGCCGGTCGAGCGGGTGGCGATCATGAAGGGGGCCCAGACAGGCGGCACCGAAGCCGGGCTGAACTTTCTGGGCTATGTGATCTGCAACAGCCCCGGCTTGACCATGCTGGTGATGCCGCCCGTCGACATGGTGCGCCGCAACACCCGCACCCGGATCGACCCCTATTTCGAGCTTGTGCCCGAGATCGCCGACCGCGTCGTTCCGGCAAAATCGCGGGAACCGGGCAACACGGCCACCCACAAGAAATTCGTCGGTGGCGAGCTGGTCATGACCGGGGCGAACGCGGCCGCCAGCCTGCGGTCAACGCCCGCCCGCTTCCTCGTCCTGGACGAGATCGACGCCTTCCCGCTGGACGTGGAGGGCGAAGGGGATCCGATCGCCCTTGCGGTGCAGCGGACGGTCACCTATCGCGGCCGGCGCAAGATCCTCATGATCAGCACCCCGACGATCCGGGGCTTCAGTCGCATCGAGGCGGCCTATCTCGAAAGCGATCAGCGCCGGTACTTTGTGCCCTGCAAGGCCTGCGGCGAACCGTTCGTCATCACTTGGGCGACGGTCCAATGGGAAAAGGATAGCCCCGATACTGCGGTCTGTGTCTGCTCGGCCTGCGGCGGCGTTCACGAAGAGCGGGACAAGCCCGCCTTGCTGCGTGGCGGCCTCTGGCAGGCCACGGCCGAGGGCGACGGCCGCACCGCCGGTTTCCACCTTCCGGCGCTTCTGTCGCCGTTCGAGACCTGGGCGGATATCGCCTGGGAGCATTCGCGTGTTCACGCCGACCCGTCGCGCCTGAAAAGCTGGGTCAACACCAAGCTGGGCGAGACGTGGGAGGAAAAGGCCGCCCAGGACGTGGACAGCGCCACCCTGCGCCAGCGTGTCGAGAGCTGGGGCCAGGAAGCCCCCGCGGGCGTGTCTGTCATCACGGCCGGCATCGATACCCAGGACACCTGGCTTGCCCTCGAGATCGTCGGTTGGGGCGCGGGCGAGGAAAGCTGGTCGCTCGACTGGATCAGGCTCTTGGGCGATCCGTCCGCCCCGCAAATCTGGGCCGAGCTGGACGTGATCCTTGCCCGCATGTGGCGGCACCCGAAGGCCGGAACCCTGCCGATCGCCGCCGCCTGCATGGACAGCGGCGGCCATTTCACCCGCCAAGTGCTCGACTTTACGACGCCGCGACATCATCGGCGCGTCTTCGCGGTCAAGGGCGCCTCGGCCGCCGGCACGCCAGCCTGGCCGCACCGCCCGGGGCTGTCTAAGCACGGCCGGCGGCCTGTCTATGTGATCGGCGGTGACACGCTGAAGGAGATCGTCTTTGCCCGCCTGGCGAAGGCCGAGGCCGGTCCCGGCTTCGTCCATGTGCCCGAGGGCCGGGAAACCGCCTGGTTCGCGGAAATGACGGCCGAAAAGCCCTTCACCAAGTACGCCAAGGGCCGGGCGATCCGCGAATGGCGCAAGAAGCCCGCCGACCGCAACGAGGCGTTCGATTGCCGCGTCTACGCGGCCGCTGCGCTGGAATCGCTGAAGATCGGCGGCTTCGATCTGGACGCCGAGGCGCGGCGGATCATGGATCTTCTGCCCGAGGGCGCGGGGCGGGCCGCAAAACCGGCGCCCGCCGTCATCCGAAGCCGGTTCATCGAGGGCAGGTGAAATCGCAGGATGCGCGAGGTGTCAGCCAGAAGCATCCCCCGTCAGTCGGTGAGTGGGGATCAACCCCGACAGAGCGCGGCCCAAGCTCCTCGGGCGCGGCGCTCAGTCTGATCTGGGCAGAAGCCCATCTGGCCGCATAGATAGTATGGAGCCGCCGCAAATTATCGCTCTTTGTCTATTTTCGATAGGACATGGCGAGCATATAGATGCATTGAGAATGAAATGATGCCGCTGCCCGCGTAGGTAGCGAAATGTTTCGTTTCCAGTTCACCACCACCTGCCTTGATTTGCAGGACGTAGCCGATCCCCGCGAGGGTAAAGACGGCAACTGCAATATTGTTCAAGTAGGTAGAGAATAGCTTGATTTTTTCAATGTCTGACTGCTTCACCGGCCGCCTCCAACCTTTCTTATCCTAACGCCCAAGCCGCCGCCGTTTTCAGGGATGAACTCTACCCCCGCCGCCTCCAAGGCTGAGCGGATCGCACTTAGTGTCGCGGCGCGCGGTATCCGTTGTTCCTTTTCAAAGTCGATAAGCGTCGCGCGAGCGATCCCCGCGGCTTCGGCCACTTGGCCTTGTTCGATTCCAAGCAATGCGCGAGCTGCGCGGCACTGAGCGGGCGTCATGTGAAATCCGACTTGAAGTCAAACTTAAAGTCTGACATGGTGTCAGATACTAGCACATCTAAATCTAACCACAACGGAGCCCATGATGCCGAACCCTGTTCCGGCAGCCGCCACAGGCTTGCCTGCCGCCCGCCTCAGTGAAATCCACGACTGCCTGGTGCTGGCGCTCGACGCGACCGAGCGACCGGAAGGCTACCCGCTGCCGCTTCGCCAGGCGCGCAGCTACATGCGCGCCGCATTGCGCCAAACCGATCGCCTGATCGGAGGCAACCCATGAAACGCCGCGATCTGATGACCCTTCTACCGGTTGCCGTGGCTTTGGCTTCGCTTCCCGCTCTGGCCGCCGCCCATGAAAGCGAAGACCCGATCATGCCCGCATACCGCGAATGGCTGGCGGCGCGGCCCAGTGGCAAAAGTTGATGGCCGCGGCGTCCGACGATGAAATGGAGAACCCGACCCCGGAATTCCTCGCCGCCGAAGACCTTTGGGACGCGGCTTTCAACGAACTGATGAAGCACGAACCGCAAGGATTGCAGGGCATCGCCGCGCTTGCCCATGTGTGGCTCGATGAATTCGGCCCGGTCGGCAAGTCGGATTCAGAGTTGGCCATGATCGAATGCGCAATCCCGGAAAACCGCATCATTGCCGCGATCTGGCGCGCGGCGAGCGGTCGGCGCGGGCTTCCGACGCGGGCAGAGATATGACCGACCAAGACGACCAGCTGGTGGCTGCCGTAAAGGCTATGGACAAAGCAGCGAAGCATGCCCTGCTCGAAATCTTGCGGCGGGTGAAGTGCGGCGAGATTTCGCCGCAGGAAGCGGTCGCCGAGTTTGGGCGTTACGCCGCCGCCAGATCGGGAAGGACAATCGGCCGCCTGATGTAATGAGTTTCGTGAAACACGAATTTTCTTGCCAAGCCGCAATCTTTGTGTTTCACGTTACACAAAAGGAGGCCGGAATGCTCAAGACTCAGGAATTTGCCAATGCGATCGGGGAAACCTACACGACCGTGCGCAATGTTTACGGCCGCGCCGGTCGCGAGCCGCGGAAACCCGGTGCCCTTAGGGAAATCGACTTCGCCAAGGGCACACATCGCCGCTTCGTGGTCGCCGATGCCCTTGCGTGGCGCATAACGCGCGACCTTTGCGCACTTGGTCTGGACTGGAACCAAGCTGCTGAAATCGTGCGGCAGGAACGAGTTGCGGATTGGGCCGCCGGTCATGTGGTCGAACCCGACGCATTCTTTGGCACCTGGACTGGCGATCACGGTTGGGGCGCTCGGCGAGGCACCATGGCCGAGATTACCGAACTGGCAGAGGTTGACAGCCGCAAGTTCGGCCGTGTCGGCGCCGTTCGGATCATTTCGATATACGACAGCGTTCGGAAGGCCGAGGCGATCGCCAGAGATGCGGGCTATGAGCTGGTCGACGGCGAAATTCTTCCGCTCACGCAAACCGGGGCCTGAACCTTGAGCGCGCCCTTCCGCCCCCTTGCCATGTTCCGCTCGCTCTTCAAGCGCCAGCTCGACGCAGCCTCGCCCCGGCGCTTCGCCGGCCGGCCGGTCAGCGGCGACAGCAAGGCCTGGATCTACGGCGGGGCGGAAATCGTCTCGGCCAGGGCGCAGCACTACGCCCTGAACAACCCTCACGGCGCGAAGATGGCGCAGGCCCTGTCCGACCAGATCGTCGGGGCAGGGATCAAGCCCGTCGCCCAGGTCGAAGCGGAAAACCAGCGCCGCGCCCTGCACCGGGCTTTCGCCGCCTGGACGGACCTGACCGACGCCACCGGCCGCGCCGATTTCTACGCCCTGCAGCATCAGGCTGTGCGCGACATGGCCGTCTGCGGGGAAGCGCTTTTCGTCTGGTCGGTGGCTGCGGACGGAACGCCCCAGTTGACCCGCCTGAACCCCGAGCAGCTGGCGCGGGACGTCACCAAGGTCATCTCGCCGTCGCGCTATGTGGTTCAGGGTGTCGAATTCGACAGCCTAACCGGCGCGCCGGTCGCCTACCATATTCGCCCCGCGTATGTGGGCACAGGGCGGGGCGGATCGCTGGCAGGGGGCTTCCATGCCCCGGAACGCTTCCCCGCCAGCGAGATCATTCACATGTTCCGCCCGCTGGTCGCCGGCCAGGTGCGCGGGCTTTCGTTCTTCGCCCCGATCCTGCTGACCGCGCATGAGCTGGACCAGCTGCAGGACGCCCTTCTGGTCCGCGCGAAGGTTGCGGCCCTGCATGCAGGTTTCATCTATGACGCGGACGGCAGCGGGACCGCCTACAGCGGAACGAAGACCGGCGAGACGCTCGAGGTCAGCCTGAAGCCGGGCACCATGTCGGTGTTGCCCCCGAGCAAGCGCGTGGAGTTTTCGGACCCGCCAGACAGCGGCGATGCCCCGGCGCTGGCCACCCATACGCTCAGGGCGATGGCGGCGGGCGTCGGGCTGACCTATGAGCAGCTGACCGGCGATTACAGCCAGGTCAACTATTCCAGCGCCCGCGCCGGTCTTCTGGAACATCGCCGCTTCTGTGAAGCGGTGCAGCATCACGTTGTGGTTTTCCAGTTCTGCCGGCCGGTCTGGGATCGCTTCATGCGCTGGCAGGTCATGCAGGGCAAGGTATCTGCCCGCGCCTATCTGGACCCGGCAAGCGGCCTCAGCGCCGCGAAATGGCTGCCCCCGTCCTGGCCCTGGGTTGATCCGCTCAAGGATGCGCGCGCGGCGATCATGGAAATGGACGCCAACCTGCGCAGCCGGTCGGATATCATCGCAGAACGCGGCTACGACGCCGAAGAGATCGATCGCCAGATCGCGGCCGACCGGGCGCGCGCCGACGCCCTCAAAATCGCCCCGGCCGCGCCGGTTCCGAATGGAGGCACCGCGAATGCCGCTTGATCTTCACACCCGCGCCGATCTGTCGCCGGCTACGCTCAACCGCGAAAAACGGACGGTCGAAGCCGTCCTGACCACGGGCGCGCCGGTGCAGCGCTTTGGTTTTGACGGGCCCTTCACGGAAAAGCTCGACGTGCGCGCCGAGGCGGTTGACCTGTCGCGGATGCCGGTTCCGGTTCTGGACGGCCACCGCCAGGACGGCGTGTCGAGTATCCTGGGCACTTTGCTGTCGGTTCGCTTCGAAGCCGGGAAGATGATCGGCACGATCCGGATTTCGGCCCGCCACAGCGCCTTGCTGGACGATATCGCGGCCGGGGATATCCGGTCGGTCAGCATCGGCTACACCGTCGAGCAATATGAGGATCGCGTCGGCCCGGACGGTCAGAAGGTGCGCACCGGCGCCCGCTGGACGCTGGCTGAGTTGAGCTTTGTTTCTGTGCCCGCAGACCCACTGGCAACCATAAGGAGCCAAACCATGACGACCCAGACGGCGGCCGCACCGGCCGTTCCCACGCCGCCGCCAGCGGTGCAGACGCGGGCAGAGATCGACGTCGAAATCCGTGCGCTGTTCACTTCGCAGGCGTTGCCGGTCGAGCAGGCTGACATTCTGGTAAACAGCGGCGCGACGGTCGAGCAGGCCCGCGCAGCAGCGCAATGGGCCGTCGCGCAGCGCCAAGCCGCCCAACCGCCCCGCGTCACCGCGGTGCATCACCTGGACAGCCCCGAGACGGTCGTGGCGCGCATGGGCGAGGCGATCTATGCCCGCGTCAACCCTCGCCACAAGCTTTCGGATGCTGCGCGCCCCTATGCCGGCCTGACCACGCTGGACATGGCGCGGGACTGTCTGGCGCAAGCGGGCATCGCGACGGCCGGTCTGACGCCGGCCGACACGATCACCCGCGCTTCCGCAGGTCTGCACACCACCAACGATTTTCCGGCGATCTTCGGGAACGCGGTGAACCGCATGCTGCGCGCGGGCTACGAAACTGCGCCCGTCACCCTCAAGCAGGTCGCCCGACAGACGACTGCCCGCGACTTCAGGGCCAAGACTGCGATCCAGCGGGGCGAAGCGCCGATGCTGGAAAAGGTCAACGAGAACGGCGAATTCAAGTCCGGCACGATCGACGAGGCGAAGGAAACCTACGCGCTCGCGACCTACGGCAAGATTTTCGGCCTGACCCGCCAGGCCATGATCAACGATGACCTTGGGGCTTTCACCGACATGGCGGGCCACATGGCGCGCGGCGCGGCCGATACCGAGGCTCAGCTGCTGGTCGACCTGCTGGAACGGAACACGGGCCTCGGCCCGACAATGGACGATACCGTGAATCTCTTCGCCACGGCACACGGCAACACAGCGGCGACCGGCGCGATCATCAGTGAGACGACGGTTTCCGCCGCGCGCCTTGCCCTGCGCACCCAGAAGGGGATCGGGAAGCGTCCGATCAACGTCCCCCCGAAATACCTTCTGGTTCACCCTGCCCAGGAAACTGCGGCCGAAAAGTTCCTCGCCGCCATCAACCCGTCGCAAACGTCCAACGTCAACCCCTTCAGCGGCAAGCTTGAGCTGCTGGTGGAGGCGCGGCTGTCCAGTACCATCCGCTGGTATGTGATTGCCGATCCGGCCGCGATCGACGGTCTGGAATACGCCTACCTGCAGGGCGAGGAAGGCCCCCAGGTCGAAACCAAGGCCGGTTTCGAAGTGGACGGGATGCAGTTCAAGGTCCGGCTCGACTTCGGCGCCGGCTTCCTGGACTGGCGCTCGTGGTTCATGAACCCTGGCGCGTAGGTGATCTATGGCAACCCTCGCAGAGCTTCAGGCTGACCTTGACGCCCTGCGGCGCATCCGGAACGCGGGCGTGTCCCGCGTCCGGTATGACGACAAGGAAACCACCTATCGCACCGACGCCGAGATCACGGCCGCGATCCGCGACGTTGAAGCGCAGATCTCCGACCTGCAGGGCGCGACCGTTCGGACGGTGCGCTTTACCACCAGCAAGGGCTTGTGACATGCCCGCGCTTGCCTTTGATCTGGCTCCGATGATCGGCTTGGTCCATCGCGACCAGCTCGCCCCGCTCTTGGGCTACTCGGGGGCAAACGGCGCATTCAGCGAGTTCTGCATTCGCCTTCGCATCACTTGCGTTCCCGGCCGCCGAGGCTGGTATGATCCGCAGCTTGTGCGGAAGCGCCTGGATGAAGCCCAAGGTCTGCAAGCGGGCCTTACGGCCGTCAGCGGTGCGATAACCAATGTCGAGAGGCGGAGGGCGAGACGTGGCGCGGCGTGACCTTCCCAAGGGCGTCCATCGTGTCCGCCGTCGCCTCGCCGGGGGCGGCAGTAACTGGCACTTCTATGTTTGGCGCGGCGGCCCCCGTTTCTGGACAGGGCAAGAGCGCTGCCCGATTGACCCCGATTTCTTCATCGCTTTCGCTGCCGCCGCGGAACGGCCGAAGCCGGTCGAATATATGACGCCCCAGATGGTCGACGACTTCCTGTCGAGCGCTGAAATGCCGAAGGCCGATCGCACCCGCCGGGACTACCGTCTCTGGGCGCTAAGGTTCGCAGATGAATTCAAGGACGATCCGGCTGCCATGTTCGAAGAGCGCGAGAGTCGCGCCGAGGTAAACGATTGGCGCGCCCGCTGGAAGCACTCGCCCAAGCAGTACGACTACGCTGGAACGGTCGTGACGAGGATCCTGAACTGGGCGCGTGATGACGCCGGCAAAATCCGCGATCACCATTGCGAACGCTTCAGGAAGGTCTACCAGGCCGATCGCGCCGATATCGTCTGGACGCCCGCTGATCGCGAAGCGATTGACGCCCTGGCACCGCTTTGGGTGCGGCGCATCCTGACGGCCGCTTGCGAAACGGGCCTTCGTCCTGGCGATCTTATTCGGCTCTCACGGAGCCATATCGAGGCGACGCCGAAGGGCAGGCGCATCAAGGTCCGCACCAACAAGCGCAAGCGGACGGCGACGATCCCCGTGACACCGGCCATGGCGACCCTGATCGACTCCACGCCGAAGGACCGCATGCTGATCCTAGTGAACGCCAGCGGGCGCGCCCTTACGGAACACAGGGCCTCTGAGGGCCTGCGGCAGTGGCGCGACAAGGCCGAGCTGTCGGGTGATCTGCGCCTGCAGGATGCCCGTGGAACGGCCGCGACCCGGCTTCTGAACGCTGATCTTAGTCTCGCCGAAATTGCATCGCACATGGGCTGGAGTGTGCGCCACGCCGCCGCCGTCATCGAGCATTATGCGCGGGTTTCGCCTGACGAGTCGGACGCTGTTCTGACCAAGCTCGCGCGCGCGAAAGGGGCCGAAGCATGAACGAAACTGTAAACGCACCTGTAAACCGCGCATTCTGTGAGCAGCGGACAGATGGGCAAGTCATTGAAAAGACCTGGAGGCGGGTACCGGAATCGAACCGGTCTTCACGGATTTGCAATCCGCTGCGTAACCTCTCCGCCAACCCGCCG
>JAFEFU010000039.1 GCA_018240425.1 Pseudomonadota bacterium
CCTACGACGGCAATCCGATGCAGGTCCACCGCGACGCGGGCAACGTCCGCCCCGGCATGTTCGCGCCCTGGCTCGATCTCTTCGACCGCACCCTCGCCCGCACCCTCGCCCCCGAGACCGCCGCCCAGTGGTCGGCGCTGGCCCACCGCATCGGCCAGGGCCTGCGCTACGGCGTCACCGAACAGGCGCGCAACTCCGACGGCGCTCCCCTGCTCCGCTGAACCGCCTTGGGCCTTTCATTGTGGTGAAAATATCCTCGGGGAGCGCGAGGGACTGAAAGCCCCTCGCATCTGCACCTTACTCGGCCCCCTGCCGCCCCGCCGCCCAGCGGTTCAGCCAGGCCAGCCCGGCCAGCGCCAGCCCCAGCCCGACGAACGAGGCCACCCGCGTCAGGCCGCTCAGCCCGGACGCATCCAGCAGGAACACCTTGGCCACCGTCAGCCCGATCACCACCATCGCCCCCCGCCGCAGATCGGCCGACCCGCGCGCAATCGCCTGATAGAGAAGTGCCGCGCCCAGCACCATCAGCGCCACCGTATAGCAGTACAGTTCGCCCTGCACGACGCCCGGCCCCGACAGATCGTCGCCCTGCCAGAAGCGGCGGATCTCGAGGCCCCCGTACAGGGCGGCCAGCGCGCAGCCCGCCCCGCGCAAGGCCCACAAAAGCCAGCGCGGCAGGTGGCCCATCCACGCGGCCGCCGCCAGCACGAGAAGCGCCGGCAGACCATAGGCCACCAGCAGCGTATCCAGCACCGGCGGGCCATAGACCAGCCGCTCGGCCGTGCCCACGGAATCGACCAGCGGGCTGAACGGCCCCACCGCCATGCCGATCCCGGCCAGCGCCAGCAGCCCAGCCACCGCCGCAATGGCGATCCTCAGCCAGTTCAGCGCGCCGCCGAGACCCAGCCGGTGCAGCTGCACCAGCATCAGGATCAGCCAGGGCATCGCGTTCAGGCTCGCCGCCCAGTGGGTCAGCATCCAGAGCCCGCCCTCGCCGCCGTTCAACCAGCGGGTCAGCGCCACATTGACCAGCAAGGCCGCCGAAGCCGTCCCGCCGGACTCCAGGAACACCCGCGCGCCCTTGCGCGGCAGATCGCCCAACAGCCACAGCGCCGCCAGCATCGCCGCCGCCGCCCCGCCGTACGAGGCCGCGACCTCCCACCGGGCCGCCGCGTCCACCGCCCAGCCGAGGCCGGGGTCGATCACCAGCCGATAGCTGACACCCACCACCGCCGCCTGCACGAACAGCCCCATCTCGGGCAGCCGGAACCGGCGGTCCAACGCCGCCGCCGCCAGGATCAGCGCCGCCAAGGCGAGCGTCAGCGCCCCCTTGGTCAGCACGAGGCACAGCGCGAGCGCGATCAGCGCCAAGGCCGACAGGGTGACATAGGCGGCGCGGCGCATGTCGCCCGCGTCGGCGCGGGCAAAGCGCAGCGCCAGAGCCGTCATCAGCGCCGCCAGCACCAGCACATGCAGCGCCCAAGGATAGGCGCCGATCACCGCGGACGGCGCCCAGAACAGCTCCAGCGCCACCGCCGCCAGGGGCGCGATCAACGCAGCCCCCGCCGCCCAGGGTGCCCGGTGATCCGGCCCGTCCGACCGCCAGGCGGCCAGCAGCGTCAGCCCCGCCGCCAGCGCCAGGATCAGCGCCGCCGTCCCCGGCGCGGAGGTTTCCGGCGCGCGGAGCGTGATCGCCCGCGCCGCATACTCCGCCGCCAAGGGCCAGCCGTCCAGTCCCTCGGCCGCCAACCGCGCCAGATAGGCCAGCGCCGGCAGCGCCGCCAGATCCGACAGGCCCGGCGCGCCGCGCGACCACAGGATCAAGGCCGCCGCCAACCCCGCCGCTGCCAGCAGCGCCAGCAGATCATTGGCCGCGCTCTCGCCGCCGATCAGCGCCAGCCCCAAGGCCGACAGCGCCACCGCCCCCGCCGCCAGCCGCACCGGAAAGACCGGCCAGCCGATCCTGCCGCGCGCGATCAGCGCCTCGGCCACCGTCGGCCCGGCCTGATCCGGCGCCAACCGCAGGCAAGGCACCAGCACCGCCAGCGCCGCCATCCCCGCCAGGAACAGCGCGCACCATCCCGCCCCGCCCGAGGCCGCCAGCACCAGCCCCGCGCCGCCATAGCCCATCGCCAGCGCCAGCACCGACACCCAGGCCCAGCGCCGGACCGCATCCACCGCCAGCCCCGCGCCCGCGATCAGCGCGAAATAGCCGTAAAGCCACTGGGCGGAATCACTCGACCCGCCGACGACGAACGGCGCCGCGCCCGCCCCGATCAGCCCGGCGGCGGCAAGGAACGGCCCGTAGAACCAGCCCAGCCCCACCGCCAGCGCCGCCACCGCCAGAAGCCCGGCAAAGGCCGCCTCGACCCCGATCAGGTCGTAAAGCTGCCGCGCCGCCAAGAGCCCTGCGAACATCGACACCAGCCCGGCCCCGGCGAATGTCGAGGGCAGATAGGCCGTCGCCACCCCCGCCCCGTCGCCCGTCCCGCCACCCTGCCGCCGCCGGATCGCCTCGCCCGCGCCGACCAGCGCCGCCCCGAAGAGAAGCGCCATCAGCACCCGCAGGGGCGGCGGCAACAGCCCGTTCTCGACGCCGTACTGCACGAAGAACACCCCGGCAAAGGCCAGGGACAGGGCCGAGACCGCATAGATCCAGTTGGCCTTCAGCCAGTCGCCCAGCGCCGAGGCCCGCGCCGCCGTCAGCACCATCGGCCCTTCGGCCGCGGCCTGCACAGGCTCGGGGATCGCTGCACCCGTCCACGGGCCGCTGTCGACACCGGACCCGCCGGCCGTCTCGGGGATCGGTGGCGGCTCTGCGGCGGCTACCGGCACGGGCTGCACGGGCTCGGCCACCGGCACCGGCTGAGGGGGCACCCCGGCCCGCTCTGTTGCCGTCACCCGCGCCACGTGCCGCTCAAGCGCCTCCATCCGGCGCCGCAGGCGCACCACCGCCACCGCCAGCGCAATGACCACGACCGGCACCGCCACGACCGCCAGCCCGGCGACCAGCGCCAGAAACTCCCATCCGTCCATCCTGCCCCTCCGGCTTTGGCCGAAGGTTACGCGGCCCGCCGTCCGGCTGCCAAGTCAGGATTTCCCTGCATCCGTCCGGTCGCCCTCGGCCCCGAACAGGCCTTTCAGCCCCCGGGACAAGAGGTTGGTGATCTTCGGCCGCGCCAGCGCCCGGAAGGGCAAGGGCCGGCAGACCTCCATCGCCGCGACGCCGACCCGCGCCGTCAGCGCGCCGTTGATGACCCCTTCGCCAAACCGGCGCGACAGTTTCGACAGAAGCCCGCCGCCCGCCACCGAATGGATCAGGTCGTCGCCGACCGCCACCGCACCGGTCGCCACCAGATGCACCATCACCGCGCGCAGGATGCGCAGGCTGCCGAACAGCCCCGCCCGCCCGCCGTAGATGCGCGCGATCCGCCCGACCATGCGCAGGTTGGAGACCAGCGCCGCCGCCACGTCGGCCAGCGCCAGGGGCACGATGGCCGTCACCGCCGCCACCTGCCGCGCCGCCGCCTCGATCTCGCGCCGTGCCGCCTGGTCGAGGGGTGAAAGGTGCTCGCGCTCGGCCAGCGCGAGCAGCGTCTCGGCATCCATCACCTCGCCCGCCGCCCCGGCGATCCGCCGCGCACCCAGGGCCTGATCGGCGCGGCCCCGGTACAGCGCGCCGAGGTCCGCGACCACCCGCCGCGCCGCGCCCAGATCGTCGGCCGCAAGCGCCGCCGCTGCGGCAGTCCTCAGCCGGTCCAGTCCCGCCAGCCGCAGGTAGCCAAGCGCCTCGCGCAGGGCGAGAAGCCCGGCGCTCAGCAGGAAGGCCGCGAAAAGCGCCGCAGCGATTGCTCCCAGAAGCGGATGCGCGGACAGCAGGGCCGTGACGTAGTTCCACGCCGCCAGCGACAACAGGAACCCGCCCAGCGACAGGGCCGAGCCGAGGAACCACCAGCCCGCCCCGCCACGCCGCCGGTCGGTCCCGAGGAGCGCACGCATCGTCCTTTCGACCTGCGGCGCCCCGCCCTGCGGCCCCTCGTCGGGCAGCGCCGGGGCTGTGGCGGGCGACAGGTCGGCACCCGCCTCGACCTCGACCGCCACCGGCCCGGTTCGCTCTCTCACCTTGTCCATCCGCCCCTCACAGAAGATCGCCGATCAGGAATTCCAGTGCCTTGTCCAGCCGGATGTGCGGCAGGCCGCGCCCCGGCCCGCCGTTTCCCGGCCCGGGCAGG
Source organism: Pseudomonadota bacterium (assembly GCA_018240425.1). Classification (GTDB taxonomy): domain Bacteria; phylum Pseudomonadota; class Alphaproteobacteria; order Rhodobacterales; family Rhodobacteraceae; genus TMP-24. The sequence goes on from JAFEFU010000039.1 coordinate 4,233, forward strand.
AAGCGCATCTGGGCATAGTCGCCGTCCAGCCAGCGCACCGCGCCCGCGCGCGCCGGATCAAGAATCTCGGCCGGATTCGCCGGCAGGTCACCAGCATGGAAGGCCATGACCCGGCCATCGGCCAGCCGGCCCTTCACGCAGTCGAGGTCCGTGCCCTGGTGGCGGATCACCGTCTCGACCGTGGCGCGCAGCGCGGCGACCGACATGGCGGCGGTCTCGGCCCCGGCAAAGTCGGCCCGGTCCCGCGCCGCCCTCATCATTCCCGCCATGATCGCGGTCAGGCGCGCGTGCTGGCTGTGGTGCAGATGGTCGGCGCGCGTCGCGGCGAACAGGATGCGCCCCACCCGCCGCCGGCCGGTCAGCGCGTCCAGCCATCCCCTCCGCCCAGGCCGGAAGGCGGCAAGGATCGCCGCCATCGCCGCCCGCATGTCCTCGGTCGCTCGCGGCCCGGCGTCGATCGCGCCCAGCACGTCGGCCAGCACGATCTGCCGGTCGATCCGGGCGAAATGGTCGCGGAAGAAGGGTCTGACCACCTGATGCTTGTAGGCCTCGAACCGCCGCGCGAACTCGCGCCCCAGGCTGCCGCGCCGCGCCTCTCCTTCCGAGGGGGGGAGGGGAGAGAAGGTCAGGGCCGGCGATCCCGCCAGATCACCGGGCAAGAGGAACCGCCCCGGAGTGCAGTCCGACCAGCCCGCCGCCCGCGCCCGGACCAGATAGTCCGCATAGACGGCGGCCAGCGCCGTGGCCCGCCCCTCGTCCAGCCGCGCGCCGGCATCGGTGCCCGCCAGGTCAGCAAGGAACCCTGCGGCCTCGGGGCGCGGACCGATCCGGGCCAGCGTCGCGCGCGACCAGTCGGCGAAGGACAGATCCATCAGCCCGAGGTCGAGCAGCCACTCGCCGGGATAGTCGACGATATCGAGATGGAGCGTCCGCTCACCCCTCAGGGCACCGAAAGGACCGGAAGGCGCCAGCCGGAAGGACAGGCGCAACTCGCTGACCGCGCGGGTGCTGTCGGGCCAGCGCGGCTCGGCGCCGGTCATGGCGGCGAGATGCGCTTCGTAGTCGAAGCGCGGCACCGTGTCGTCGGGCTGGGGTTGCAGCCAGACCGCACGGATGCGGCCCAGGGCCTCGGCCCTCAGCCCGCCCATCCGCGCCCGGTCGAGAAGGTTCGCAACCAGCGCGGTGATGAACACCGTCTTGCCGGCCTGCGCCAGCCCGGTCACGCCCAGCCGGACCACCTGCCCCTCGCCGGTCAGTCGGCCGGCCGCCTCGGCAAGACCGTCGAGAAAATCGGAAACCGCCACACCCTGCCTCTTGCCAGATGCCCCTAGATAGGCGCAGGGCGCGCAAGGAAAAAGGGGGGCCGGTTGCCAAGAGCCGCCGCCCCGGCTAGTCAGGCCCATGCCCAGATTTGCCCTGAAGATCGAATATCACGGCGCCCCCTTCGCCGGCTGGCAGCGCCAGTCCGGCCAGCCGTCGGTGCAGGAGGCGGTCGAAACCGCGCTTGGCCGGCTTCAGCCCGACGCGCCGGGGATCGCGGCAGCGGGCCGGACGGACGCCGGCGTCCACGCCACCGGCCAGGTCGCCCACTGCGACCTCGCGCGAGACTGGGATCCCTTCCGCCTGTCCGAGGCGCTGAACTGGCACCTGAAGCCCCTGCCGGTCGCCGTCCTTGCCGCCGCACGGGTGGCCGACGACTTCCATGCCCGCTTTTCGGCGACCGGGCGGCGCTACCTGTTCCGCCTGCTCGCCCGCCGCGCGCCCGCGACCCACGACAAGGGACTGGTCTGGCAGGTGCCGCAGCCGCTCGACCTTTCTGCGATGCGCGCGGGCGCCGCCCACCTGATCGGCCGGCACGACTTCACCACCTTCCGGTCAGTCCAGTGCCAGTCCGACAGCCCGGTCAAGACGCTCGACGAGATCGCCATCGACGAGATCGCACTCCCCGAGGGCCGCGAATACCGCTTCCGCCTTGCCGCGCGCAGCTTCCTGCACAACCAGGTCCGCTCGATCGTCGGTACGCTTGAGCGGGTCGGCGCCGGAGGCTGGCACCCCGACGACGTGCGGCGCGCCCTGCGGGCCCGCGACCGCGCCGCCTGCGGCCCGGTCTGCCCTCCCGAGGGCCTCTACCTGACCGGCGTGACCTACCCCGCCGATCCGTTCGGCTGAACGGCCGGGGGGTCCACCACCCCGCCCGTCGGCTTCTTGAACCGATGGCGAAACCGCTCGGCTACCCCGTGGAGTGGTTCTCGAGGGAAAGGCGCAGGCGGGGTGCGCTATCCACGGTTCATCCGGTTGGCGATCAGATCCTCGACCACCGCCGGATCGGCGAGCGTCGATATGTCGCCCAGGGATCCGGTGTCGTTCTCGGCGATCTTCCTGAGAATGCGGCGCATGATCTTGCCCGAGCGGGTCTTGGGCAGACCCGGCGCCCATTGCAAGAGGTCGGGACTGGCGATCGGGCCGATCTCGGTCCTGACCCACTTGACCAGATCGCGGCGCAGATCCTCGGTCGCCTCGACCCCCTTCATCAGCGTCACATAGGCATAGATGCCCTGGCCCTTGATGTCGTGCGGATAGCCCACGACCGCCGCCTCGGCCACGTCGGGATGGGCGACCAGCGCGCTTTCGACCTCGGCGGTGCCCATCCGGTGGCCCGAGACGTTGATCACGTCGTCCACCCGCCCGGTGATCCAGTAATAGCCGTCCTCGTCCCTCCGGCAGCCGTCGCCGGTAAAGTAATAGCCCTTGTACTGCTGGAAATAGGTCTCCTGGAACCGCTGGTGATCGCCCCAAACGGTGCGCATCTGGCCGGGCCATGAATCGGCGATGCACAGGACGCCCTCGACCCCGTTGCCCTCTTGCACCTTGCCGCTTTCGGCGTTCAGGATCGCGGGCCTCACCCCGAAGAAGGGCAGCGTCGCCGACCCCGGCTTGGTCGGGATCGCGCCGGGCAGGGGCGTGATCATGTGGCCGCCGGTCTCGGTCTGCCACCAGGTGTCGACGATCGGGCATTTTCCCTTGCCCACATGTCGGTCATACCAGACCCAGGCCTCGGGATTGATCGGCTCGCCCACCGTGCCGAGAAGGCGCAGGGACGACAGGTCGTGCTTGTCCACCCACTCCGGCCCCTGCCCCATCAGCGCGCGGATCGCGGTCGGCGCGGTATAGAACTGCGTGACCTTGTGCTTGGCGCAGACCTCCCAGAACCGCCCGGCGTCGGGCCAGGTCGGCACGCCCTCGAACATCAGCGTGGTGGCGCCATTGGCCAGCGGTCCGTAGAGGATGTAGCTGTGCCCCGTCACCCAGCCCACGTCCGCCGTGCACCAGAAGATGTCGCCGTCCTTGTAGTCAAACACCAGCTCGTGCGTCATCGCCGCAAAGACCAGATAGCCGGCCGAGGTATGCACCACCCCCTTCGGCTTGCCTGTCGAGCCTGAGGTGTAAAGGATGAACAGCGGATCCTCGGCCCCCATCGGCCGCGGCGGGCAGTGGGGCGCCGCCGTCCGCATCAGCGCCAGCACGTCCACGTCGCGCCCCTCGACCCAGCTCGTCTGGTCGCCGGTATGTTTCACGACCAGGCAGCGCACCTTGTCCGAACAGTGCAGAAGCGCCGCATCAGTGTTGGATTTCAGCGCGGTGCGCTTGCCGCCGCGCGGCGCGCTGTCGGCGGTGATGACCAGCTTGGCGCCGCTGTCATTGATCCGGTTGGCCAGAGAATCCGGCGAAAAGCCCGCAAACACGACAGAGTGGATCGCCCCGATCCGGGCGCAGGCCAGCATCGCATAGGCGGCTTCGGGGATCATCGGCAGATAGATCACCACCCGGTCGCCGCGCATGACCCCCTGGCTCAGAAGGACGTTGGCCATCCGGTTCACCTTGTCGAAAAGTTCGCGATAGGTGATGTGGCGCGCGGGGGCCTTCGGATCGTCCGGCTCCCAGATGATCGCGGTCTGGTCCGCGCGCTTGGGCAGGTGCCGGTCGATGCAGTTGACGGAAACGTTCAGCACCCCGTCCTCGTACCAGCGGATGTCCACCTTGCCGAACTCGAAACTGGCGTTCTTGACTTTGGTGAAGGGCTTGATCCAGTCGAGCCTTCGCCCCTCCTGCCCCCAGAACCCGTCGGGATCGGCGAGCGAGGCAGCATAGCGCGCCTTGTAGCTGGCGGGCGTCACCAGCGCACCCTCCCAGCCCGGCGGCACCGGATGAACCTGCGACGCCTCTGCCGAACTCCGATCTGCCGCGGCCATGTCTTCCCCCTGCCAATGACGGGCCCAGTGACGGGCCTTGCCAAGTTTAGACCAATCGCGCGGCGGTTTGTAAACCTCAAGATCGGCGGGGGATTTCCGGTGCGATTGACCTGGGGCGATGTCCCCGATCCGATACGGACCAAAGGGCGCGGCCGGTCTTTGCAAGCCCGCGCCGACATGTCAGGCTGGGTCGGCCCGTGCCCAGTGGCGAGATGAACAGATGCCCAGCTCCGCCGATCCCCACCGCCCCGCCGACGCCGGGGCCCGCGCCACGGCCCACCGCCTGATGGCCGAGGCCCGCACCGCCGCGCTGTCCTTCCTCGACCCGGCGAGCGCCCTGCCATCGATCAGCCGCATCGGCTTCGGCCTCGGGCCGGACGGGCTGCCGCTGGCGTTCCTGTCGGCGATCGCCCTGCACACGGCCGCCCTTCACCGCACCCCGGCCTGCGCCCTTCTGATCGGCGATCCGCCGCCCAAGGGCGATCCCCTGGCTGGCCCGCGCCTGTCGCTGCAGGCCACGGCGGAATTCCTCGCCCCGACCGACCCCGGACAGGAGGCGCGGCGCAAGGGATGGCTGGCCAGCCATCCCAAGGCCGTGCTCTACATCGACCTGCCGGATTTCCGCTTCGTCCGTTTCCGGCCCCTGGGCGGGCTTCTGAACGGCGGCTTCGGAAAGGCCTTTTACATGCGCCCCGCCGATCTTTTGCCGCCCTCCTGAGGCCCGCCCCTCGCGGCCAGGAACCTAAAGGGGGTTGTCCATCCGCAGCTTCAGGTGGATGCGCCCCTTGGACGCGGCCAGCCAGTTCACGCGCAGCTCGTTCTTCGACGGGCCCTGCTCGACATCGACAAAGGGCATGTCGGCGCGCCGCTCGCCGGCGGGGCCGGTGATCATCCCCTCGGCCGCCAGCGATTCGACATTGCGCGCCCAGCCGCCGAACGGCAGGACCGCACCGGGCGCTACCGCCCAGGTCGTCGCGGCGCTGGCCTGATCGACCTGGACGAGGGTTGGGTTCTCACTTGCCTGCACGACCCCGTTGAAGCTGTTGCCGGAAAACAGCACGTTGCGCATCCGCCCGTTGTCCAGCCCGGCGAAGGTCGTGTCCACGCCCTCGACCCGGTCGACCGAGCCGTTGATGCAGCGGAAGACGTTGCCGCTGACCGTCAGGCCCTGGATGAAATGCCCCGCGCCATGCGGCTTGACCGAAAGCCAGCGAAACCAGCTGGCCACATCGCTGGCCATGAAGCTGTTGCCCACCACCGTCAGCCCCCCGAACGAATACTGGTTGGCGAAATCCGGCGCCGCCTCGTATTCGTTGGTCCATTCCACAAAGCAGTTGTCGATGTAGTTGCCGGTGATCGTGGTGCGCACGTTGGTCGAGGCGAGGATGAGCCCCGGCAGCCGCACCCCCTGGGTCACGTTGTCGCCCTGGAAGAAGTGGTTGCCGACCAAGAGGTTGCCGTTGCCGCCCAGCACCCCGAAATGACGGAACTGCGTCGCCCGGTTCTCGCGGATCTTCACGTCGTTGGCATTGGTGTTGAAGGCGATCGAGGTGCGGTTCTGCGCCGCCAGCTGGCCCTCGTTCGACAGGAACTGGCAGCGGTCGATCAGCATCCCCTGGCAGCCGCCGCCGATCGAGGTGATGCCCCGGTCGCGCGGCGCGGTGATGAAACTGTCGCGGATGTGGAAGATCAGCCCGCTTGGCGCCAGCATGACGCCGCTCGCCACTCCGTTGCACTGGATGTCGAGGTCGTCGAGGTTCATCCGGTCCAGTTGCGCGAAATTCGAGAAGTCCAGCACATACTTGAACCGGGTGAAGGTATAGATCTGCGTCCCCGGCGCGCCGAAAAGCGGCTGGCTCAGCGTCAGGGTCGCGGCGCCCACATTCTTCGCGCTCACATAGACCTCGCGCCCGACGCCGGTGCCCTGGACCAGCGCGCCAACCGGCACGTTCGCCACATTGGCCACCCCGGTCAGCGTGTTGGGGTTCCCTGCCGCATAGCTCGCCTGCGACGTCACCACGGTCGGCGCCCAGGCCGGGCCGCCCACCACGTTGAACTGGCCGTTGCGGATCACCCTGCGGGTGGTGAAGGTGGTCTTGTTGGCAACCGCCGCCTGCATGTCGATCGGCGCCGTCACCTCGATCCTGCGCCCGCCGAGATCGAGCGATTCATGGTCGGTGAAGTTCAGAAGCGCCTGGAAGGCCTTCCTGAAGCCCAGTTCCTCACTGCCGAAGGCCGCCGCATAGACCGGCAGGTTGAAGCCGCGGGTGATTGCCAGCCGCTTGTCGGCGGGCATCGTCACCGTGCCCTCGAAGCGCGCCGGCGCGTCCAGCTGCACGTCGACGCCCAGATAATAGCTGCCGGTCGAAAACAGCACCGTCCGCCCGGTGGCCAGCGCATCGGCGTCCGCCGCCTCGACGGCGGCGCTGTCGTCGGTCACACCGTCGCCCTTCGCGCCATAGTCGCGCACGTCCACCCAGTCCATCATGTCGCGCAGGAAGGCCTCGGTGATGTCCTCGATCACCAGGTCGTCGACCCGGACGACACCGCCGACCGCGCCGGTCAGGTCGATGCCGAAATGGCCGACCGTCGCCGCCATGCCCCAGCTCATGTCGACCCCCGTGCGATAGCCGGTGCCGACGATGGCCTGCACGGTCTCGACCTTGCCGTAGGAGGTCAGCGCAACGGAGGGCCCGGTCTCGGTCACACCGCCAAGATGGGTTGCGGCGTTGATGCCTGCCCATGCGGCGATGCGCACCGATGGCAGGTTGCCGCTCATTGCCTTCACGCGCGCGGTCACGCGCAGGTAACAGCCCGGCAGGATCGGCGTGTCGGCCATCGCGCGCAGACTCATCACCGGGCCGGACTTCTGCATCTCGAGGCAGCCGCCGAAATCCTGATCGGCAGCCACCAGCGCCGCGTCGGTGGCGCCCTGATAGCTGGCCGAGCCCACCGTCCCGTCGCTGCGTGACCATTGCGACAGGCCGGCGCCGAACGGCGGCGGCATCAGGGCAAGCCCGGCGGTGATGACCTTGTTCATTCGTGTCCCCTTGATGGATCGAAGCCTCGCCCGGCGAACCGGGAGCGCGGGGGGCGTCCAGCCTCCTGCCCGGCGGGAAGTAGCAACAAGTCCTTAATCCCGCGGTGAACGCACCGTTCGCCCCGCCCTCGGCCATCCCACGCGACCCTTGCCTGTTTCCCCCGCCGCCCGTCGCGGCTACTCTGTGCCCGCGCGCGCCCTCCGCGGCCCTCAGGCCGTCAACCCTGGATCCGCCCGATGGAATTCGCGTTCTCCAGAAAGTCGCCCCGGCCCGGCGCCGACCTGCGCCGCATCGCGCTCGATCGCCTGGCGGCCTCGCTTGCCTTGGGTGAGGGCGGCGCCAGCGACCCCGCCGCCATCCACGAGCTGCGAAGGAACATCAAGCGCCTGCGGGCCGTGATCGCTCTTTGCCGCCCGGATGCCATCCGCACCCGCCGCATCGACCGCGCCCTGGGCGAGGCCGGCCGCCTGCTCGCCCCCCTGCGCGAAAGCGACGCACTCACCGCCCTCTTCGACAGCCTCGCGCCCGACCCCGCCGACCCCACCCTGTCCGCGGCCCGCCTCCTCCTCTCGGCCAGCGCTGCCGGCGACGATCCCGCGGCCCGCGCTGCCGCCATCGCCGCCCACTCCGCCGCGCTCGCCACGATAAGGGACGAGATCGCCCGTTGGCGCATCCCGGTGGCCGATTTCGCCGAACTGGAGGATCACTTCCGCCGCACCCGCCGCAATGCCCGCGCCCTGATGGAACCCGCACTCGCCGACCCGCGCGGCGAGACGCTCCACGACTGGCGCAAACGGGTCAAGACCCACGGCCTGCAGGTCCGGCTGCTGCATCCGATCCGCCCGGCAAGGATCGCGGCCGAGGCCGGCGCGCTCGACCGGCTGGGCGACCTTCTGGGCGAGGCCCGCGACTGCGCGATCCTGGCGGAAAGGCTCGAGGCCGCCGACCTCGCTCCTTCCTTGGTCGCCGCCGCCCGCCAGCGCGAGGCCGACTGCCTCGCCGCCGCGGCACCCGCCGCCCGCGCTCTTCTCGGCCCCGGCGGCAAGGCACAGGCGCGGCGCTGGCGCAAATGGTGGGCGGCATGGAAGGCGCCGGGCGGGCGCAAGGCGGCGGCCCGCGCCTGAAACAAATCAGTCCCGACGCCTGACGACCATGCCAAGGCTCCGGCCGCACCTCAGCCGATCAATTTCCCCGCCAGCGCCCGCTCGATCAGGTCCGCCGTCTCCTTCACGCCATAGAGCGCGATGAAGCCGCCGAACCGCGGCCCCTGGCTCGCTCCCAGCAGCACCTCGTACAGCGCCGTGAACCAGTCGCGCAAGGGCTCGAACCCGTGCTCGGTGCCGACGGCAAACACCATCGTCTGCAAACCCTCGGCGTCCAGCCCCTCGTCCCAGCCCCTCAGCCGCTCCAGGAGATCCTCCATCGCGCCCCGTTCGCGGTCGGTGGGCGCACGGAAGGTCCGCGAAGGCGCCACGAAATCGTTGAAGTACCTGACCGCATACTCCGCCGCCTGGTCCAGCTGCGGGTTCTTCTCCGGGCTCGCCTCCGGCGCATAGTTGCGGATGTAGCCCCACAGCCCCGACCTGTCCTTGGCCCCCGCCACCGACGCCAGATTCAAGAGCATCGCGAACGACACCTTCATGTCCGACGCCGGCGGCTTGCCGTTGTGGATGTGCCAGACCGGGTTGGTCAGCTGCTGGTCGACCGTCTGGCCGGGGAAGGCAGCCAGCTGCTGGTGATATTCGTCGACCGCCTTGGGGATCACGTCCCACCACAGCCGCTTCGCCGTCTTGGGCTTCTGGTACATGAAATAGCCCAAGGATTCCGTCGCCGCATAGGTCAGCCATTCGTCGATGGTCAGGCCGTTGCCCTTCGACTTCGATATCTTCTGCCCCTGTTCGTCCAGGAACAGCTCATAGGTGAAATGCTCGGGCTTCCGCCCGCCCAGCACCTCGCAGATCCCGTCATAGATCGGCGTGTTGGTGCTGTGGTCCTTGCCGTACATCTCGAAATCGACATCCAAGGCCGCCCAGCGCGCGCCGAAATCCGGCTTCCACTGCAGCTTCACCTGCCCGCCCGTCACCGGCAACGTCCATTCGCGCCCGGCCTCGTCGTCGAAGGTGACGGTATGGTTCACCTTGTCGACATGCTTGATCGGCACATAAAGCACCCGCCCCGTTTCGGGATGGATCGGCAGGAAGCAGGAATAGGTCTGCTGCCGCTCCTCGCGCAAGGACGCCAGCATGATCGCCATGATCTGCTCATAGCGCTCCGCCGCCAGCCGCAGCGTATCGTCGAACCGGCCCGACCTGTAGAACTCGGTCGCCGAGATGAACTCATACTCGAACCCGAACGTATCCAGGAACCGCCGCAGCATCGCGTTGTTGTGCGCGCCAAAGCTCTCGTATTCGCCGAACGGGTCGGGCACGCCGGTCAAGGGCCGCTGCAGGTTGGCCTTCAGCATCTCCTGCTGCGGCACGTTCTCGGGCACCTTGCGCATCCCGTCCACATCGTCGGAAAAGCAGATCAGCCGGGTCGGAATGTCGGAAATGATCTCGAACGCCCGCCGGATCATCGTCGTGCGCTGCACCTCGCCGAACGTGCCGATATGCGGCAACCCGCTCGGCCCATACCCCGTCTCGAACAGCACATAGCCCTTCTTCGGCGGCGCCTTCTCATAGCGTTTCAAGACGCGGCGCGCTTCCTCGAAAGGCCAGGCTTTTGAGTTCATCGCAGCGTCGCGCAGGGTGGTCATGATCACGCACTTTCCGGGCTTCACGCGGCGTCCCGTGCGCCGCACGGCCCGTCCCTATTGAACGCGCGGGGATTGGTCAATAATTTCAGCCCCGGAACCGCAAGACCCAGAACCCACGAGGACATGCCGTGAGCCACACCCTCCCCGCCTTCACCGCGCAGGACGCGCTCGTCGCCCTCATGGTCACGGTGTCCGTCTCGGACGAGGCCATCCGCACCTCGGAACTGGTGGCGATCGAACGCCAGGTGAACCACCTGCCGGTCTTCGCCGGCTACGACATGGACCGGCTGAAAGAGGTCGCCCAGACCGTCTACCGGCTGATGGAGGACGAAGACGGCCTCGACACCCTCTTCGCCATGACCCGCCAGGCCCTGCCCGAACGGCTTTACGAGACCGCCTACGCGCTGGCCTGCGACGTCGCCGCCGCCGACGGCCGACTCGGGCAAAGCGAACTCCGCCTGCTCGAAGAGGTGCGCGACGAATTCGACATCGACCGCCTGCATGCGGCGGCCATCGAGCGCGGCGCCAGGGCGCGGCATGTGCTGGCGTGAGCGACTGTCTTGGAGGTCAAGCGTTTTTGGGTTGCCATGGAGTGTTGTCCCTGAGGATGGCGTTGAGGATGACGAGGAGCTTTCTGGCGACGGCGACGATGGCTGCGAGCTTTGGCTTTCC
>JAFEFU010000003.1 GCA_018240425.1 Pseudomonadota bacterium
CGGAAGCCCACCGTCCGCCCCCGGTCGAGGATGCCCTTGCCCGCGATCCTCATTTGCCATCCCCCCCGGACTTGCGGCGCGGCGTGCGCTCGGGCCCGGCCACCATCCGCGCGGCCAGGATCTCGTGCGTGACCGTGTCGCGGTGGACCTCGATCCAGGCGGAACAGCCCAGTTCGTGATACCAGAGATCGCGCGTCGGGCCGGCGGGGTTGTCACGCAGGTGCAGGTAGCCGTCCCATGCCTCGGGCGGCGCGCCTTCGGCGGGGCGGTCCAGATAGTCGTCCGAACCGTAATAGTAGAACTCGCGCCGGTCGCGGGGGCCGCAGAGGGGGCAGGGAATGCGCATGGTCCGACCCTAGTGCAGGTTGTGCTGGGAACCGGTGCCCTCTTCGTCGAGAAGATGGCCGGTGGTGAAACGGTCGAGGCGGAAACGGCGGGCGACCTCGTGGGACTCGCCGGTCGCCATCAGGTGGGCCATGCACCAGCCCGAGGCCGGCGTCGCCTTGAACCCCCCGTAGTTCCAGCCGCAGTCGAGGAAAAGCCCGTCGATCGGCGACTTGTCGATGATCGGGCTGCCGTCCGGGGTCATGTCGACGATCCCCCCCCAGCCGCGCAGGATCTTCGCCTTGCCGATCATCGGCATCAGGGTCATCCCCGCCTCCATCACATGTTCGAGCATCGGCAGGTTCCCCCGCGCCGCATAGGAGGCATAGAAGTCGAGGTCGCCGCCGAAGACGAGGCCGCCCTTGTCGGACTGGCTGATGTAGAAATGCCCCATGCCGAAACTGACGACATGGTCGATGACCGGCTTCAGCCCCTCGGTCACGAAGGCCTGAAGGACGTGGCTCTCGATCGGAAGGCGCATCCCCGCCATCGCCGCCACCTGACTCGACCGCCCGGCCGCGATGATCGCGACCTTTTTGGCCCGGATGGCCCCGCGCGTGGTCTGCACCCCGGTCACGCGGCCGCCCTGCACGTCGATCCCGGTCACCTCGCAGTTCTGGATCAGGTCCACGCCCCGCGCGTCGGCGCCCCGCGCATAGCCCCAGGCCACCGCGTCATGCCGCGCCGTGCCCGCGCGGCGCTGGATCAGCCCACCGTAGATCGGAAAGCGTGTCTGCTCGTAATCGAGATAGGGGATCATCCGCTTCAGCTGATCGACGCTGAGAAGCTCGGCGTCATCGCCCTGGTTGACGATCGAATTGCCGCGCCGCACGGCGGCGTCGCGCTGGCCGTCGGAGTGGAACAGGATGATATGGCCGCGCTGCGAATGCATGACGTTGTAATTCAGCTCGGATTCCAGCTTCTCCCACAGCCTCAGCGAATGGCTGTAGAATTCCGAGTTGCCGGGCAGGAAGTAGTTGGCGCGCACGATGGTGGTGTTGCGCCCGACGTTGCCGCCGCCCAGATACCCCTTCTCGAGAACCGCCACGTTGGTGATCCCGTGGTTTCTGGCCAGGTAATAGGCGGTGGCCAGCCCGTGTCCGCCGCCGCCGATGATGACCACGTCATATTCGGCCTTCGGCTCGGGCTCGCGCCAGACGGGCTTCCAGCCGCGATTGCCGAAAAGGCCCTCGGCCAGAACCCTGAAGCCGGAGTAGCGCATGACCATCCCCCCGATCGCCCTGCCCGGCTGTCCCGGGTCTCGCGCGGATTATTCACCGGCGGCGCGATGATTTCCTGCGCCACCCGCGACAAATCCCTGTCGCATTCGGCAGGCCGCAGAGGCGCTGCCCGCAAACCTTTACTTCGCGCCGCCCCCCGACTAGCTTTCGACCGCTGATGCCACGAGGCCCCGCCCGATGATCCCCCGCACCCTCGGCCATATCTGGATCGGCCCGCACCCGGCCCCGTCCGAATGGCTGGACAGCTGGAAGGCCGCCCATCCCTCCTGGTCCTACCGGCTTTACGACAACGCCTATCTGACGGGCCGGCGGTTCCGCAACCAGCCGCTCATCAACGATTATTTCCGGCGGGGGAAATATGCGGGCGTCTCGGACCTGATGCGCTACGAGATCCTGTTCGAGGAAGGCGGCTTCCTGCCCGAGGCGGATTCGATCTGCCTGCATCCGGTTGACGGCCTGTTCAGGCGTGCCTGTGCCCATACGGTCTACGAGTTCCCCGAGGGCCGCACCGGCATGATGTCGCCCTTCCTGGCCAGCGAGCCCGGCAATCCGGTGATCGGCAAGGTGATCGAGACCCTGGCCGGCCTTGCGCCCGACGCATGGAACAATCCGTGGACGACGACCGGCAACGGCTTCCTGCGGCGCTTCTTCCTGGCGCATCCCGCGCTCAAGGAGCAGGTGGTCATCTTCCCCTCGCACTACTTCATCCCCGAGCATTACAAGGGCGAGGTCTATCAGGGCACCGACCGGATCTATGCGCGCCAGATGTGGGGATCGACCCGACGCGCCTACCCGCACAGCCGCGGGCAGGGGAGCCTGTCCGAGGACGAGATCGCGGCGATCCGCGCCGGGATCCAGGACAGGCTTGATGCCATGATCGCCCCGGATGCGGCGTGAGGGGCGGGATGGTGATCCGGCGATGAAGATCCTGTTCTGCGGCGCCCATCCCGATGACGCCGAGATCTACATGTTCGGCACGCTTCTGGCCTATCGCGCGGCGGGGGCCGAGGTGACGCTGGTCGTGGCCTGTTCGGGCGATGGCGGCAGCAGCGTGCGCAGCCCCCACCAGCCGCTGGCCGAGACCCGGCAGGCCGAGGCCGAAAAGGGCGCGGCGGTCCTTGGCGCCCGGCTGGCCATGCTGGGCTACGCCGACATGTCGCTGACCGAAAACCGCCTGCGCCTGGCCGGGCACCTGCAGGGGATCTTCACTGCCGAGGCGCCGGACGCGATCTTCACCCACGCCCCGGGCGATTATCACGCGGACCACCGGGCGCTGTCGGCGGCCGTGTCGCTGGCCGCCTGCGGCGTCTGGCCCGTCATCCATGCCGACACGATGAAGGGCGTCGACTTCCAGCCAACCCATTACGTCGACATCACCCGGCACCTGGACGCAAAGCTGCGCGCCATCCACCTGCACCACAGCCAGATGCCGCGCCGCTACATGCTGGCCGCGCGCGACCTTGCGACCCGCCGCGGGCGCGAGGCGACGGGTGGGGACACCGCGCGGATGGAGGCCTTCCGTGTCGTCGCCGGCCCGCACCTGCGCAATGCCAGGCGCCTCTTCCCGCCGCGCGCGATTGCGGCGCAGACGGTGACCATGACTGTTCCCGCAGGCAGCCTGCCGTCGTCGGGTACCTTTCGGGTGACGGGGGGCGGCCCTGCACGCAGCGACCCGTCCTGAGCCTTCCGGGACCGGCCTTCCCGTCGGCGCAACGCGGGGCGCGCGCGCCGGCCGGCCCGGCCCCCCGGCCGCGACGAAGCGCGGCCGGGGGGGCGGTCAGAGACCCTTCGACTGGTAGGAGGTCGCCACCCGGCTGATCGCGACGATGTAGGCCGCGACCCGCAGATCCTCGACATCGTTGCGGCTGTGCCAGACCTCGCGGATGGCCTGGTAGGCGGTGCGCATCGTGTCGTCGAGGCCCGAGCGGACAAGGGCCAGTTCGTCCGAACCTTGCAGGAATTTCTCCTTGAAGTCGGGCGCCAGCTGCCAGCCCAGCCCCTGGTCGGCCGACAGGCGCTCCAGTTCCTCGACCAGGATGCGCGAGCGCCCCTCCTCGGCCCGCCGCTGCATCCGCCCGAAGCGGATATGCGACAGGTTCTTGACCCATTCGAAGTAAGAGACCGTGACGCCGCCGGCGTTGGCATACATGTCTGGGATGATGAGCGTGCCCTTCTTGCGCAGGATCTCGTCGCCGCCGAAGGTGATCGGCCCGTTCGCGGCCTCGATGATCAGCGGCGCCTTGATGTTGGCGGCATTGCCCATGTGCACGACCCCCTCCATCGCCGCGGGGATCAGGATGTCGCAGGCGTTTTCCAGCACCCTCGCGCCGTCGGCGACGAAGGTGGCGCCGGCATAGCCCTTGACCGAGCCGGTCTTGACGATCCACTGGCGCACATCCTCGACGTTCAGGCCCTTTTCGTCGACCAGCGCGCCATCGCGTTCGATGATCGCGGTGATGATCGCGCCGTCCTCTTCCGAGATGAACTTGGCGGCGTGGTAGCCGACGTTGCCCAGACCCTGGACGATGACACGCTTGCCTTCGAGCGTGCCGCTGAGGCGGGCGGCCTTCATGTCGTCGGGATGGCGGAAGAACTCGCGCAGCGCATATTGCACGCCGCGCCCGGTGGCCTCGACCCGGCCCTGGATGCCGCCCGCGTGCGGCGGCTTGCCGGTGACGCAGGCCTTGGCGTTGATCTCGGTCGTGTTCATGCGGGCGAACTGGTCGGCGATCCAGGCCATCTCGCGCTCGCCCGTGCCCATGTCGGGGGCGGGGACGTTCTGGGCCGGATGGATCAGGCTGCGCTTGATGAGCTCGTAGGCGAAGCGGCGGGTGATCTGTTCCAGCTCGTGCTCGTCCCACTGGCGCGGGTCGATGCAGAGGCCGCCCTTCGAGCCGCCAAAAGGCGTCTCGACCAGCGCGCACTTGTAGGTCATCAGCGCCGCCAGCGCCTCGACCTCGTCCTGGTTGACGCTCAGCGCATAGCGGATGCCGCCCTTGACCGGCTCCATATGTTCGGAATGGACCGAGCGGTAGCCGGTGAAGGTCTCGATCTTGCCCCTGAGGCGCACCCCGAAGCGGACCGTGTAGGTCGAGTTGCAGACCCGGATCTTCTCCTCGAGCCCCGGCGAGAGGTTCATCCGCGACACCGCGCGGTTGAACATCAGATCGACCGACTGCCGGAAGCTGGGTTCGCCATTGCCGTTGGTTGCCATTGGGGGATCCTCCCGATCTGCCGCGCGCTCCCTGGCCAGAGAGACGCCGCCCGTGCCGCCAGCCTGCCGGCGGTCACCCTATTCGTCCTTCGTTAGCAAATCGTGCCGCTTTAACAACCCCACACGTCGATTTCGCGCTCCAAGCCGGCGCGCGGCGACAGGTCGCAGCCATCCCTGGTCGCGGCAGGCCGGGAGAATCGGTCGGCCTGCGGCCCGACTCGCCGGGGCGGCTGCTTCCGAAACCGGAACAATCGGGGATGCCGGTCGCCATTGTGCGCCAGACACCCCGCCACGCGCATCCGCCGCTCACTTTGCCGTAATTTTGCCGCAAGTCGCGTCCTAGGGTTCCGCGGTGAGGGCGATCACTGGCCGCTGCGGACCCGGAAATTCATGCCGGGTGTCAGGCGGCTTCGTACGAAAGGGTGCGCGATGTTCAGGAACCAACTGCCGGGCCGGGCAACAGCCGGAGTGCGTGGGCTGCGTGCCGGGTTCGCACGACAGGTCGGGCACTTCCGCGCCGACGAACAGGGATCGCTGATCGTCCTCGGGCTGTTCTGCTTTGTCATCATGCTGCTGGTGTCGGGCTTCGCGCTCGACATCATGCGCGACGAGGAGCGGCGCACCGTCCTGACCAACACCAACGACCGCGCGATGCTGGCCGCCGCCAACCTGCACAACGGCGCCGTCACCGACTCGGACGTGAAGGCCATCGTCAAGGACTATTACGTCAAGTCCGGCCTGAAGGCGCCGCTCGATTCGCAGATCACCGTGCAGCAGGGCACCTTCAACGAATGGCGTACCGTCCAGGCCACCACCAATGAACAGGTCCCGACCTGGTTCATGAACATGGTCGGCGTCAAGACCCTGCCCGCCGTCGCCAACGGCGCCGCCGAAGAGCGCGTGGGCCAGGTCGAGATCTCGCTCGTGCTCGACGTGTCGGGGTCGATGACCCAGAACAGCAAGCTCGTCAACCTCAAGCCCGCGGCCAAGTCCTTCATCGACCAGATGTTCGATACGGTCGAGGCCGGCAAGCTGTCGATCTCGATCGTCCCCTATTCCACCCAGGTGTCGCTGGGGCCGGATTTCATGGGCTATTTCGGCAATACCGCCGAACAGAACAAGTCCTCCTGCCTTGAATTCAACGCCGCGGACTTCTCGAACGTGACCTTGCAGCCGAAATCGACGGCCTATGGCGCGCCGGCCGGCGGCGCCGACCGCATCTATCAGCGCAACGGCCATTTCGACCCGTTCTATACGACCAACGACCCGGAAGGGAGTGGCCTGTGGAACTGCCCGCCGGACAGCTCGGCCAACCAGAACGCCAACAACAACCGCTGGATGATGGTCTATGGCAGCGACCGCACCACGTTGAAGGCCAAGATCGACAACCTTGTCGCCTCGGGCAATACCTCGATCGACTTGGGCATGAAATGGGGCGCGGGGCTGCTTGATCCGTCGATGAGTTCGGTGGTGGACAGCCTGATCGCGCGCGGCAAGGCACCGGCCAGCTTCGCCGACCGCCCCTATGCTTATTCCAACAAGGACGTGCTGAAGGTGATCGTGCTGATGACCGACGGCGAGAACACCACCGAATACAAGCTGCGCTCGCCCTACGGCAGCGCCGCCGCCCCGACCACCACGCTGAAGCTCTACCGCAACACGACCACGGCCACGCTGTCGGGCGTCAAGCGCTATTCGCTCTACGACCCCAACCACTCGGGCAGCAACAAGTACTACAGCTTCAACAACGCCACCTGGCAGTCCACGCCCTGGGCATCGGGTGGGTCGGCGGTCGTCATGGCCTGGCCGGAAGTCTGGCAGGCGATGTCGATCAACTACTTCGCCGACAACATCATCAGCCCGCTCTACGGCACGACCGAGCGCAACAAGTGGCGCACCAGCAGCAGCAGCGCCTATGCCAACACCTACGTAGACAGCACCACGATGGACACCTACACCCAAAACCTTTGCAACGCGGCCAAGGCCAACAACGTCAAGATCTTCACCATCGGGTTCGAGGCTTCGACCGCCGGCCAGAACCTGCTGAAGGCCTGCGCCACCTCGCCCGCCCATTTCTACTCGGTCGCCGGCCTGGACATCAAAAAGGCCTTCTCGTCCATCGCCGCGTCGATCAGCAAGCTTCGGCTCACCCATTGAGGCGCAATCATGTTTGAACAGTTCAAAGTCTGGTTGAGACGCTCGGCCCGCGACGACGGGGGCACCTCGACGGTTCCCTTCGTCCTCTTCGTGCCGCTGTTCATGACGATGGTGATGTCCTCGACCGAGATGGGCACCATGCTGTTCCGGCAGGTGATGCTGGAACGCGGCCTCGACATGACGGTGCGCGAACTGCGGCTTGGAACCTGGGTTCCGGCCAACTCGACCGATCTGAAGCGGCGCATCTGCAATTACGCCGGCGTCATCCCCAGCTGCATGAACGCCATACTGGTGGAACTGCGGCCGGTGTCCAAGGCCACCTGGTCGCCCCTGGGCAGCGGCCCGGTCTGCGTCGACCGCTCGGCGCAGGTGCAGCCGGTCACGACCTTCATCTCGGGCACGTCGAACGACCTGATGCTGATCCGGGCCTGCGTGAAGTTCGTCCCGATCTTCCCGACCAACGGCTTCGGCTTCGGGATGCCCAAGGACAACACCGGCGCCTATGCGCTGGTCTCGTCCTCTGCCTTCGTCAACGAACCGCGTCCGGGGACTTGATCATGAACATCCTGCGTTCGCTGCGCCTGCGCCTGTTCGATTTCCGCCGCGACGACCGCGGCGCGATGGAGGTCGAGGGGATCCTCGCCTCGACCTTCCTGATCTGGTGGTACATCGCGTCCTTCCAGTATTTCGATGCCTTCAAGCAGAAGAACATCAACCTCAAGGCCGCCTATACCATCGCCGACATGCTGTCGCGCGAGACCGGTCCGGCCAACGGCGACCCGACCGCCACCCCGGTCAACCAGGCCTACATCAACGGCCTGAACACGATGTTCGACTACCTGACCTATTCCCGCAAACCGACGTGGATCCGGGTGACGAGCGTCTATTTCGACACCACGACCAACAAGTATCACGTCGACTGGTCGGCGGCCTCGGGCAGCGGGCACCAGCTGATGACGACGCCCATCCTGCAGAACTACAAGAACCGCCTGCCGATCCTGCCGGACGGCGACTCGGTGATCCTGGTCGAGACCTTCATGGCCTACGAGCCGATCTTCTCGATCGGCATCAATGCCCAAGTCTACAGCACCTTCATCACCACCTCGCCGCGCTTTTCGTCCTGCCTGCCCTGGAACACCAATGGCTGCGGCAACGACACCAACAACAACTGGGTCAACCCGGACATGACCGACCTGCCGCCGCCGTAAGCGGCGCGGGCCCTGTGCACGGCGAAGGGCGCGCGGATGTCGACCCGCGCGCCTGTCGCCGTTCAGGCGCGCCCGGACGCCGCGACCGCCTGCCTCACCATGCCCCAGTAGATCTCGCCCACCCGTTCGCGCGTCAGCCGTCCGCCCTCGCGGTACCAGGTGTTGACCCCGTTCAGCATGGCGATGATCGCCATCGTCGCAAGCTTCACATCCGGGCAGGCAAAGACGCCCGCCGCCTCTCCCTCGGCAAGGATGG
This sequence comes from Pseudomonadota bacterium, assembly GCA_018240425.1. Lineage (GTDB taxonomy): Bacteria > Pseudomonadota > Alphaproteobacteria > Rhodobacterales > Rhodobacteraceae > TMP-24. The sequence continues at coordinate 8,461 of JAFEFU010000003.1, forward strand.
CGGAGAGCCGGTCCTCGTAGTCGCGGCGCAGGGATTCGATCCGGGCAAAGTTCGCAGGCCCGAGGTTCCTGAGCTCCATGTAGGACAGGAACACCGCGTCGGGATGGTCGCGGTTCCGGCCCAGGTGAAAGCCGACGAACTCCCGCAGCCGGTCAAGCGGCCCCTCGGGCCGCGCCTGCCCGTCCCAGGCGGCGATGAGGTCTTCCATGTGGCTGCGCAACAGGTCGAACAGCAAATCTTCCTTGTCGGCGAAATGCAGGTAGAGCGTCCCCGCCTGCACCCCGGCCCCGGCGGCGATCTGGCGCATGGACACCGCGGCGAACCCGTGGCGCGCGAACAGCCGCAGCGCCGCCGCGCGGAGGCGCTGGCCGGTGATCTCGGAGGTCGATCCCCTGGGGCGTGCCATGTGCGGAAATTATCTGAACACCCGTTCACCTCAAGCGAAATCCGCCGGGCCGGCTTGCGGCCCTGCACCCGCGCGCGCTAAAGCCTGTCCGACAAGAGTGGACGCCGGTCCTGTCGAATGACAGGCGGCCGCCAAAAGGCCAGGGCCTGACCGGCGCAAACGGAAGCGCCGGAGCGGCTCTGGTGTCGCGGCGTTTTCGCAGGAGGGCCCGATGCGATCCCGGATCATGCTGGCAGCGGCACTCTGTCTCCTCGGGGCCTGCGCGCAGTTTCCCGAACTGGACCAAAAGACCGACGCCTCGGTGCAGGCGATGCCCTATCCGGCGCTTCTGCCCTATGACCAGCTTCACGCCGCCATCGCGGCCCCGCCGCCCCCCGACCCGGCCGCCGGCCTCGAGGCCGCGGCCGCGGCGCTGCGCCAGCGCGCCGACGCCCAGCAGGCCCAGCCGTGACCGGACGGCCCGCCGGGGATCGCCGGGCGGGCGCGTTGCAAGCCCCTGCCCTATCGGCTAACACCGCCCGGCGGACCGGCAGGCAGGAGATCCACATGCCCGAACCACTGAGACTTGGCATCGCCGGGCTGGGCACGGTCGGAACCGGCGTGGTGCGGATCGTCCAGACCCACGCCGCGCTGATCGAGCGGCGCACCGGGCGGCAGGTGGTCATCTCGGCGGTCTCGGCCCGCTCGCGCACCCGCAACCGCGCGGTCGACCTGTCCGGCTACGCCTGGGAGGACGATCCGGTCGCACTGGCGCGGCGCGAGGATGTCGATGTCTTCGTCGAGGTGATGGGCGGCTCGGAAGGGGTGGCGAAGGCCGCGACCGAGGCGGCGATCGCGGCGGGCAAGGACGTGGTTTCCGCCAACAAGGCGCTTCTCGCCCATCATGGCCAGGCGCTGGCCGAGGCCGCCGAGGCCAAGGGCCACGTCATCCGCTTCGAGGCCGCGGTCGCCGGGGGCATCCCGGTCATCAAGGCCCTGACCGAGGGGCTGGCCGGCAACGAGATCCGCCGGGTCATGGGCGTGATGAACGGCACCTGCAACTACATCCTGACCCGGATGGAAAGCGCGGGCCTGCCCTATGACCAGGTGTTCGAGGAGGCCCGGCAACTCGGCTATCTCGAGGCCGATCCCAATCTCGACGTGGGCGGCATCGACGCGGGCCACAAGCTGAGCCTTCTGGCCGCCATCGCCTTCGGCACCCGGGTCTCGTTCGACGCGGTCGAGCTGGAGGGGATCGGGCGCATCTCGATCGACGACATCCGCCGGGCGGGCGACATGGGCTACAAGATCAAGCTTCTCGGTGTCGCGCAGATGACCGGGCGCGGGCTGGAACAGCGGATGACACCCTGCCTCGTCCCCGCCGACAGCCCGCTCGGGCAATTGCACGGCGGCACCAACATGGTCGTCCTCGAAGGCGACTCGGTCGGCCAGATCGTCCTGCGCGGCGCCGGCGCCGGCGAAGGCCCGACCGCCTCAGCCGTCCTGTCCGACGTGATCGAGATCGCGCGCGGCACCCGGCTTTCGACCTTCGGCCAGCCGGCCGCGACCCTGACCGAGCCCGTAGCCGCCCGCGCCGCCGCGCCCGCCCCCTACTATCTGCGGATGGAACTCGCCGACAAGCCGGGCGCGCTCGCCAAGGTCGCGACCGTCCTTGGCGAGGAGGGCATCTCGATCGACCGGATGCGCCAGTACGCGCACGCGGATTCGACGGTGGCGCCGGTCCTGATCGTCACCCACAAATGCACCCGCGACGCGGTCAGCCACGCTCTTTCGCGCCTGCCGGCCACCGGCGTGGTCCTCAGCGAGGCGGTCTCGATCCGCATCGAGTCGGTCTGAGGCCGGGTGCTGCTGCGCGGCGCCCTGCCGTCCGGCCGCGGAAAGGCCCGCGGGGCGCAGCTAGACCCTTGCCCGGCGCGGCGCCGGCAGGCTAGATGCCCGAAACAGCCTAGGGCGGGATTGATCACAGATGGCCGACGTCAAGGAATTTCAGGACCGGATGCTTTCACTGGGCCTCGCCCGCGTCAGCGAGGCGGCGGCCCATGCCTCGGCCCGCCTGATCGGGCGCGGCGACGAAAAGGCCGCCGACCAGGCCGCCGTCAACGCCATGCGCGACCAGCTGAACATGCTCGACATCAAGGGCACCGTGGTCATCGGCGAGGGCGAGCGCGACGAGGCGCCGATGCTGTTCATCGGCGAGGAGGTCGGCACCGGCAAGGGCCCGGAAGTGGACATCGCGCTCGATCCCTTGGAAGGCACGACGCTGACCGCCAAGGACATGCCCAATGCGCTGACCGTGATCGCGATGGCCCCGCGCGGCACGCTTCTGCACGCCCCCGATGTCTACATGGAGAAGCTGGCGGTCGGGCCGGGCTATCCCAGGGACGTGGTCAGCCTCGACATGGCGCCGGCCGAGCGGGTCAGGGCGCTGGCCCGCGCGCGCGGCTGCGCGACCACCGACATCACCTGCTGCATCCTCGAACGCCCCCGCCACCAGGACCTGATCGCCGAGGTCCGCTCGACCGGCGCCTCGATCCGGCTCATCACCGATGGCGACGTGGCCGGCGTCATCCATTGCGCCGAGGCCCATGTGACCGGCATCGACATATACATGGGCTCGGGCGGCGCACCCGAAGGGGTGCTTGCCGCCTCGGCGCTGAAATGCATGGGCGGGCAGATCTGGGGCAAGCTCCTCTTCCGCAACGACGACGAGCGCGGCCGCGCCGCCAAGGCCGGGATCAAGGACCTGAACCGCGTCTATTCGCGCGACGAGATGGTGACGGCCGACGTGATCTTCGCCGCCACCGGCGTCACCAACGGCTCGATCGTGCAGGGCGTCCGCCGCGAACCCGGATTCGTCACCACCGAAACCATCCTGATGCGCTCGAAGACCGGCTCGGTCCGGCGGATGATCTACCGCAACCCGGCAAAGTGACCGGCGCGACACCTGCCCGGGCCTTTCTTGGGGTCGAGCAGTCGGCCACCGGCCGGCGCTGGATCGGCCCGGGGGCCGAGGCCGACCGGCTGGCCGAGGCGATGGCACAGGAGACCCGCCTGCCGCTGGCCCTGTCGCGGGTTCTGGTGGCGCGCGGCGTGGCCCCCGCCGAGGCCGCGCGCTTCCTCGATCCGCTGATCCGCGACCTCCTGCCCGATCCGCGCGGCCTGAAGGACATGGGCGCTGCGGCGGCGCGCCTCCTGAAGGCGGTCCGGGACCGCGAGCGCATCGCCGTCTTCGCCGACTATGACGTAGACGGGGGGGCCTCGGCGGCGCTTCTCGTGACCTGGCTGCGCGGCATGGGGATCGGTGCGACCCTCTATATCCCCGACCGCATCGACGAGGGCTATGGCCCGAACGTGCCGGCGATGCAGGGACTGGCGGCCGCGCACGGCCTGATCCTCTGCGTCGATTGCGGGACATTGTCGCACGAGGCGGTGGCTGCGGCCAAGGGCGCCGACGTGGTGATCCTCGACCACCACCTCGGGGGCGAGACCCTGCCCCCGGCGCTGGCGGTGGTGAACCCCAACCGCCAGGACGAAAGCGGCGATCTGGGGCACCTGTGCGCCGCCTCGGTGGTGTTTCTGATGCTGGTCGAATGCAACCGGCTGTTGCGCGGCGAGGGGGCCGCCGGGCCGGACCTGATGGCAATGCTCGACCTCGTGGCGCTGGCGACGGTGGCCGATGTCGCACCGCTGACCGGCGTCAACCGGGCGCTGGTCCGCCAGGGCCTGAAGGTGCTGGCGCGGCGCGAGCGGCCGGGCCTGCGGGCGCTGGCGGACGTGGCGCGGATGAACGAGACGCCGCGGGCCTATCACCTGGGCTTCCTCCTTGGCCCGCGCATCAATGCCGGCGGGCGGATCGGCGCGGCCGACCTCGGCGCACGGCTCCTCGCCACCGACGACGCGCGCGAGGCGGCGGCGCTGGCCGAACGGCTGGACCACCTGAACAGCGAGCGGCGCGAGATCGAGGCAAGGGTGCGCGACGAGGCCCTGGCCCAGGCCGAGGCGCGGGGGGCATCCGGGCCGCTGGTCTGGGCGGCGGGCGAGGGCTGGCACCCGGGCGTCGTCGGCATCGTCGCCGCCCGCCTGAAAGAGGCGACGAACCGCCCCGCCGTGGTCATCGGACTTGAGGGCGACATCGGCAAGGGATCGGCGCGCTCGGTCCCCGGTGTCGATCTGGGCGCGGCCATCCAGCGCCTTGCGGCCGAGGGCCTCATCCTGAAGGGCGGCGGCCACCGGATGGCGGCTGGATTGACCGTGGCCCGCGACCGGATCGGGGCGGCGATGGCGCGCCTGGGCGACCTTCTCGCCCGCCAGGGCGCCGGATCGGCAGGGCCGCGCGATCTCGCCCTCGACGGCCTCCTGATGCCGGGCGCCGCCACCCCGGCCCTGATCGAGGATCTCGAGCGCGCCGGCCCCTTCGGCCAGTCCGCCCCCGCGCCCCGCTTCGCCTTCGCCTCGGTCGGGATCAGCGGCCTCCGACGGCTGGGCGAGAGCCACCTGCGCTTCGGTTTCGCCGACCTGGGATCGCCCGCGGTCGAGGCCATCGCCTTCGGCGCCGCAGACACCCCGCTCGGCCCGCTGATCGAGGGCCACGGCGGGCGGCGGCTGCACCTGGCAGGGCGGCTCGAACTCAACCACTGGGGCGGCCGGACCAGGGCGCAACTGCGCCTCGAGGATGCCGCCCCGGCCTGACCCCCGCCGGCAGAATCCGGCCGGGAAAAATCTGGCCCGCCCCCGCAGATTGCCCCTTGCGCCGCCGTCGACCCTGCCCTAAACAGCCCCCCACGACCAAGCGGGGCCCCGCCCCCGCCGAACGCGGCCCGTTCGTCTATCGGTTAGGACACCAGGTTTTCAACCTGGGAAGAGGGGTTCGACTCCCCTACGGGCTGCCATTTTCTCAAAAATTACTAATAAAATCAAACACTTACGGGACGGCGGCAAAATCGCCCCACCTTCTTACCCACCGATAGCGATTTGATGACCACCGATCAGATTGGTGGAAAATGCGAAGCCCCCACCTTTCGGCAGGGGCTCGCGGTCTTTGCTGTAGCACCGTTCAAGAGCTTCGCGTGATCCGGTTTGGGCCATCCTTGACATGCTGCCATGTCTTCCTCCGAGCGATGTTATCGACGGTTTTCCAGTCGAAGCCGGTGTTGGCCATGATCGACATAACCGACTCGCCCGCCGCATACCGCTCGCGGATCGCCTTCACATGCACCTTGCCGATCTTCACCGGCTTGGCGACGCGATAGCCGCAGATTTCGAGTTCCTCGGCCACGGCGCGCACCATTTTCTCGTCGAGCCCGAGGCGGCGAGCGATCCCCTGATAGGTTCTCATGCCATCCCCTCTTCCGGCGGCGCGGCCGGTTTGGCCGGTTGATCCTCGCCGCGCGGACTCCACCCTTCCGCCTCGCGCACCTCGTCGATCGTCAGCACGCCATTGCGCAGCGCGATCTCGTTCGTGCGCCAGCGCGCTTCGGCGTCGCCCCTGAGAAGGCCCGAGAGGTCAACGTCGATCTCGTGCGTCTCGCGTTCCGTCTCGGTCAGCACCGATCGTTGAAGCTCGCATTCCAGCTTCCGCGCCCAATGCGCCAAGGTCGATTGTGCGAAGTGCCGAAGCAGAGTCTCGGAGTTGGTGAAGCTGGCGTGATCGAGGATGCCAACGAGCGGTGCGGGCACGCCAAAGGCGCGCGCGATCTCTTCGGTCGAGAAGCGACGGGCGGCGAGGATTTCCGCGTCTTCCGGCGAGATCGTCGGGAAGGCTTCGAACTTCAATCCTTCTTCTAGAATTGCGGGTGCCCCCCTGTTTGCGCCGCCATAACGCGACATGAAACTTTCCTTGAGGCGGCTGGCCGCACCGGGCGAGAGCGTCTTTTCGTGGAGCAACGCGCCCGACGGCCGATCGGCGTTCTTCCACAACGTCCTCGCGTGCGAGTCGATCTCGACGGCGCTCTCGGCCGCCGCCATAGCTCGCCGTAGTGGCGATATGCCTATGACTCCGTCATCCGCGCGCGCCTTCAGATGCACGACCTCGCGCGGCAACAGCCGCCGGGTTTCGCCCATCCGCCCGGTGAGATCGTCGCCGGTGACGTGATAGATCATGACCTGCCCCCCGGTCGTCCCTCGTTCATAACGAGAGTCCTTGGGTTTGATAGCGGTCGGTTTCGGGTTGGGCAAGCGCGCCGGGCGCGGAGCCCCCAGCTTGCTCAAGCGCCCGGCGCGCTTC
>JAFEFU010000040.1 GCA_018240425.1 Pseudomonadota bacterium
AAGCCTCTCGACCCGACCGGATTACAAGGCCAACCGCACCGCCGCCATCGCCGAGTGGCGGGGTCTGCTTGCCGCCTGAGGTCGGCTAGGGCAGGGGCGCCTGAGACCAGCTCGCATTGGTCTGATGGTGTGGACGGCTCCACCCCGACGGCATCGCGATGTGCCATGCTGGTGCTGTCGCAACCCAACAGAGGGGAGGAGTCGCCCACATGGAGATTACAACACTCGGGATCGATCTGGCCAAGTCCGTCTTTCAGCTACACGGCGTTGACGCCGAAGGGGCGGTCGTCTTGCAGAAGAAGCTGCGGCGGGGCGCTGTGCTCGACTTTCTCGGCAAGCTGGACCCTTGCCTGATCGGGATGGAGGCCTGCGCGACATCGCATCACTGGGCGCGCGCGATCGCGACACTTGGCCATGACGTCCGGCTGATCCCGCCCGCCCATGTGAAGCCTTACGTCAAACGGCAGAAAAACGACACGGCCGATGCCGAGGCGATCTGCGAAGCTGTTTCCCGGCCGAACATGCGCTTCGTGCCGGCCAAGACCTTGGAACAGCAGAGCGTCCTGGTCCTGCACCGGGCCAGGGGCCTGCTGATGCGCCAGCGCACGATGATCCTCAACGCGATCCGGGCGCACCTGGCGGAGTTCGGGATCATCGCGGCACAGGGTCCGCACAAGATCGTCGCACTGGCTGCCCGACTGCGAGACGCGGTCATCCCGGATGTCCCGGAGGCTGCGCGCGCGGCACTTGTGGCGTTGGCGGATCAACTCGACAGTCTCGTGACCGCGATCCGGGGCATCAAGCACCAACTTCTGGCCTGGCACCGCGAGAGCACGGCCAGCCGGCGGCTCGCGACCATTCCAGGCGTCGGCCTCATCACGGCCACGGCGCTCGCCGCCAGTGTGCCCGATCCCTCCGTCTTCAGGTCCGGCCGGCAGTTCGCGGCCTGGCTCGGCCTTGTCCCCAGGCAGGCCTCTTCGGGCGGCAAGGACCGACTGGGGCATGTCAGCAAGATGGGGAATGGCTATCTGAGGCGACCGCTGGTCGTCGGCGCCACCTCGGTGGCCCGCCGGGCCGAAACCAACGACACCCGGACGGGGGCCAGGGCAAGATCACTCCTGGAGCGCAAGCCGGCCCGGGTTGTCACCGTGGCCATCGCCAACAAGACCGCGCGCACCGCCTGGGCCATGCTGGTGCGTCGAGAAGACTATCGCGCCGCTGCGAAGCCTTGACCCGATCCGAACCGCGGCAGCCACCAACTGCCGCCTCCGAATGCAAGGGCAGATGTGAATGATGATGATCAAACGGGACCGCTGCCGGAACACCCCGAGGTGCTGTCTGGGCTCAAAAGCCCGACTGTCTGATTGGGATCTGGCTTGCGGACTTCATCAGGGCCAGCGGTCGGAAGTGCCGCACCAACAGGCCGGACAAATGACCGCTCCCCGCAACGATCACCGTCAGTCAAGAAAGCCCTTGCACAAACGGAGCCGTCCACAAATGACAGCACCGACCTGCCTGATTCGGGCAAAGTTCGTCCGACACTGCCCGCCATCATGCCGCCCAGACCTCGACCGGATGGATGCGCCCCCTGAGCGGCGCGGTGATCAGAGGCGCGAAATCTCTGACGGAGCGCGGGTCGGCGGACTGCGCGGCGTCCAGCGTGGCGCGCGAGATGACGAAGGTCGCGCCCTCTGCCTTGGCGACCTCCTGCAGACGGCTGGCGACGTTCACAGTATCGCCACTCATCGTCACCTGCGCCTGCAGCCGCCCCCCGGCGAGCCCGGCCTCGACGGGACCGGAATGCACACTCACCCGCAGCCGCAGCCTGTCGGTCGTATGGTCGGGCGGATGCAGGCCCCGCCCGGCGGCGACAAGCGCGCGGCCGCAGTCCAGGGCCCGAGCCGCATCATCCGCCTCGGGTGCCGGCAGGCCAAAGGCGATCATCGCCCCATCGCCTGCATAGCCCACAACGACGCCACGATGGGCTCCGGCGCAGGATTCATAGACCCCGTGCAAGGCGCGCAACATCACGGCCGTCGCCGCGGGCGTCAGCGCCTCTGATATCGCAGTATAGCCCGCCACATCGACGAAAAGCACGGTCGCCTGCTGAATCCGCCCCTCGAACGCAGGGGTCGGCGACCGCGCGAGGTCATCGACCAGGATCGGCGAGACATAGCGCGCCAGGTTCCGCCGTTCGGCGTCGAGCCGGGTCGAGCGCCGTGTCTCGCCCTGCAGGCGCCGCATGCCGCCCCAGATCGAAGCCAGCGTCAGGGCAAAGACCGCTGAGGGGCCGTCCAGCACCAGGTTTGCGGCGCTGAAACCGGCGAAAGGAATGCCGATGCCGGCCAGCCAGATGGCCAGGCTCGCCACCGCAACCAGCGCCAGCGCCCGCAGCCTCGCCACCAGCGAAAGCGCCAGCGCCAGAGCGCCGGCAAGAGCCACTGTTGCGGCGGACGTCCCGGGGCCCTGCACCAGCAGATCGCCATGGGCAAGGTTCGCGGCCAGGGTCGCCAGGATCTCGACCCCCGGTGCCCGCGCATCAAAAGGCGTCGCAAAGACATCCGAAAGGCCCTCGGCCGTCACGCCGAAGAAAACCGCCTGCCCGGCGAAAACCTCGTCCGGCACGCGCCCGTCCAGCAGGTCGTTCAATCCGACCATTCTGATCGCACCGCGGGGACCGTAGTAGTTCAGCCGCACGGCGCCGTTCCGGTCGGTCCGGATCAGCCGGTCGCCGATCGCAAGGCTTGTTCCCGGGCGCAACACCGGCGCGACCCCTTGCAGGCCCTGCGTCTGAACCGCTGCCGCAAGCGAAAGCGCCGGCAGAAAGACGTCGTCGCCGACCCATTGCGTCAGGGGAACCCGTCGGGCCGCTCCGTCCGTCGCCGCGACAATGTTGACATGCGCGAGCGTCACCCCCGCCAGGAAGGCATCATTCGGCGCGTAAAGTCGCGGCGGCAGATGCTCGATCGGCGGCCCCACGACGAGCGGCAGCGCACTCCGCGCCAGCGCCGCATCCAGAGCCGGCGACCGCGGCAGCGCCGTCCCGGAATCGAAGCTTGCCGCCGCGCCCAGCACCACCCGCCCCCCCGAGGCCGCCAACGCCTGTGACAGAGGCGCGTCGCGATCCGTCGCATCCAGGAACAGCATGTCGACCGCGACCACCGCAGGTCGCGCCGCCAGAATACGGGCGATGGCCCGCCCGAAGACCTCGCGCGGTGGCGGCGACCAGCCAAAGCGATCCACCGCCGCGTCGTCCACCGCCACCAGAACCACCGCCACCGGCGCTGGCCGCGCGCCACGCAAGCTGAACCAGGTGTCGACCATCCGGTCCTGCGCCGTATCGGTCAGGGAATCGCCCGAAAGGGCGCGCCACAGCGCAAAAGCCACGCTGACCAGCACGGGCGCCACCGCACCGCGCAGCATGCCCCGGCCAGGCGCGGCGCGGGTCATTGCCAGTCGTAGCCGAGCGCCGCGTTGTCTTTGGCAATCCGTGCCGCGGCCCAGATTTTCACCGGCCCGGGCGCGCCCGATGGAGCCACGGTGACGCCCTTGCCGGCACCCAGCGACAGTGTCGCGCCGCCCGCCTGCACCTCGACCTTCCCCTTGCGGGTGAACACCGCTGTCCCCTCGTCGGCGCTGCTTTCAACCAACCATTCGGTCGATCGCACCGAAGCGATGGCCACTTTCGTCGTCACTTCGAACGCACCCCAGTCGCGCTTTGGCGCGACAAAGCCGGCGATGCCGGAAAAAAGCCTCATGCCGATGGTTCGGTCCGCCCCCGCGGGGCCGACCAGCCCGCCCAGTACGATCTCGGTCGAGACGCCGACGGTAACCCTGATCCCGTCGTCGCAGACAATGTGCAGCCGTGTGGCATCGCCGGTGCGCAGGCGCGCGTCGCGGGCGACGGCCTGCCTTTCCCGGAGCGGCTGCCAGGATCCCGCGACGAAGACCTCGCCCGGCGGGCCTGACGCGGCTGCGAGCGTGCAACTGCGTTCGCCACCCGCGGCCAGCGCCGCCGTCACGCCGCTCAGGCTCGCCGCCACAACAAGAAGCAACCGGACCCAGATACCCATGTTGACCTTCGTTGGTTTGGGATCGTTCACGCCATATCTGGCAACAGTGGGGGCCGCGCAGGCCCCGATCGAACCGCGGCAGCAATGATCGCACGAAATCCGGCGCTGTCAAAGGAAACGGGGGACGGTCAGAGCTTCGGTAGCGGGTCTGTGCCAGTCAAGCGATTTTGCGCAGGCGGTATGTGCCGGTGTCCGCCATCAGCGCCCATGGAACAGTTTCGCGTGATTGCGTAGCGGGTCGTGTCTCGGAAGTGGTGGAAACTTGAAGGCGGCGTAATCTCCGGGTGAGCAATCACCCACCCGACCGGCGGCTGCAACCGCCAGGGAGATCACGCCATGAACCAGATTGCTGACAGTGCGAGCTTTGCACTACTGGCCGGGGAGGCCGGGTTCGACCCGATCGAGGAGCGGCTGCGGGTGAACGTCCGCGCGACCATCGAAGCCGCTTTCGAGGAGGAGCTGGTCAGCTTTCTCGGCCGCCTTCGCTACGACCGGGGCGACGGCCCTGAGCTACCCCCCGAAAATCGGACAGTACGGAAGCTACGATCCGGCGTCTGCTGGTCTTCAGGAACGAGCAGATCAGAACATGTCGAAACGCAGGAATCATGCCGCGGCGTTCAAGGCGCGTGTGGCGTTGGAAGCCGTGAACGGGGAGCGCAGGGTGTCGGAACCGGCGACCGCTTATGGGCTGCAACCCGGCGGATCCGCCAGCGCCCCTCAGCCCTTCCGTTCCTGCAGGATGTTGCCGCCGTCGACGACGAGGACCGCGCCGTTGACGTAGCTCGCCTGCTGCGAGGCGAGAAACAGGACGCAGGCCGCGACCTCGTCCGGTCGCCCGGCCCGGCCCGGCGGCGTCGCCCGGGCGGCCCGCAGTTCCGCTTCGGTCGAGGCGCCGGTGGCGATCCAGCCGGGTGCCACCGCGTTCACCGTGACGCCCCGGGCCGCAACCTCCAGCGACAGGGCATGGGTCAGGCCCACCATGCCGGCCTTGGCGGCGGAATAGACGGCTTCGCCGGGATTGGCGACATAGGGCCCGGTGACCGAGGCCACGTTGACGACCCTTCCCCAGCCCGCCGCCAGCATGTCGGGCAGAAAGGCGCGGGTCGCAAGGAAGGCGGTCCGCAGGCTGGTGTCCATGCCGGTGCGCCAGTCGGCATCGTCGAGCGCGATGAACGGCTTTTGCACGGCAGGATGGGCGACGCTGCCCATGCCGGCATTGTTCACCAGCACGGCAACCGGCCCCACTGCGGCGGCAAGGCGCGCCACCTCTTCGGGCCGGCACAGGTCGGCGACATGGCCGGTCGCCGTGAACCCCTCGGCCGCGAGCTCTGCCGCGCGGTCCTGTACCCGCGCGCTGGCGCCGGTCAGGGCGACCTCGTGGCCCGCTTCGGCGAAGGCGCGGGCGCAGGCGAAGCCGATCCCGTCGTTGGAGCCTGCACCGGTGATCAGAACCCTGGCCATCCTCAATACCCCGCCGTCACGCCGAAGTCGATCGCCAGGGCCGCCCCGGTCACCGGCGCCGCATCGGGCTCGCACAGGTAGTCGACCATCCGCGCCACCTCGTCGGCGGTGATGAAGCGCGCGGTCGCGGCCTGCGGATAGTGCGCGAGCAGGGCGCGGCGATAGCCCTCCGGGTCGCCGTTGCCGTAGCGTGCCGCCTGAAATTCGATCATCGGCGTGTCCACGTCGCCCGGGCAGACGGCGTTCACCCGGATGCCGCGCGGCGCGAGTTCAAGGGCAAGCGCCTTGGTCAGCAGGACCAGTCCGCCCTTCGAGGCGCAGTAGACCGCCGCACCGCTGTTGCCGACCAGACCGGCATCCGAGGCGATGTTGACGATCGACGCCCCGCGCGGCAGATGCGGCAGGGCGGCGCGGATCAGGAAGAAGGCACCCTTCAGGTTCACGTCCATCACCCTGTCCCAGTCCGCCTCCGCCACATCGGCGGCGGGTCCCTCGAGCCAGACGCCCGCGGCATTGACGAGGATGTCGATCCGCCCCGCCCACTCCAGCACCGCGGCGACGGCGGCGTCGCAGGACTCGGGGCGGCGGATGTCCACCGGGACCGCCGCCGCCCGGTCGCCGAGCGCCCGAGCCTGCGCCTCGAGGTTCGACCCCGCCAGATCGGCCAGCGCCACGAGATTGCCGCGTGCGGCAAAGCGGCGGGCGATGGCGGTCCCCATGCCACCGGCACCACCGGCGACGAGTACCACGCGATTTTCTGAGGTCGGCAATTCCATTATTCCTTGGTGAGGGCCGCAGCCTTGATCCGCGACCGCGACTTCCGCGGTCGTGCACGCCGGAGAAGGCCGCCGCTACGGTGTTCGATATGTGAAAAGTCGGTGCGGCCTTGAAGACTGCCATAGCCGAGAGCGGGGGCACCATCAAGATCGGCAGGGGACCGGCTGGCGGTGTCAGGCCAGACCGGCGTGGCAGTCACTGCCTGCGGTTCCTCGTCCGGCTCGCGTCTCCTGACAGCGCCCTTCAGGCCGGTCCGGGGGGCAGCGGGGAGGCCACCAATTTCATCAGCCCTTCGCGATAGGGCGGCCTCACGATCCCCAGTTCCGTGATGATCCCGGCGATCAGCCGCGCCGGCGTGACGTCGAAGGCGGGGTTGAAGACCGGGGCGCCTTCGGGGGCGATACGGGTCGCGCCGGTGCCGGTGACTTCCTCGGGCGCGCGTTCCTCGATCTCGATATCGTCGCCGGTCGCCGTGGCCATGTCGATGGTCGAGACAGGGGCGGCGACGTAGAACGGCACGCCGTTGTCGGCGGCGGCCAGCGCCAGGTTGTAGGTGCCGATCTTGTTCGCGGTATCGCCGTTCGCGGCCACCCGGTCGCAGCCCACCACGACCAGATCCACCTTGCGTGTCCGCATCACATGCGCGGACGCGCCATCGACGACGATCGCATGCGGGACGCCGTAGTGCATGAGCTCGAATGACGACAGCTTCGCGCCCTGCAGGCGGGGGCGCGTCTCGTCGAGATAGGCGAAGGTCTTGCGCCCGCTCTCATGGGCGCTGCGGATGATGCCGAGCGCGGTTCCAAGGTCCACGGTGGCGAGCGAGCCCGTGTTGCAATGGTGGTAGAAGGTGACCTCGCCCTCGGGCAGGATCGCCATCGCATGGCGCGAGATCGCCCGGTTGACCGCGATGTCGCCCTCCTCGATCGCCCTGGCCTCGGCGAGGAGCCGGGCGGAGAGGTCCGGGCCGGGCGCGGCCCCCTGCCAGACGCGCCGCATCCGGTCGAGCGCCCAGAAGAGATTGACGGCTGTCGGCCGCGACGCCCGCAGAACCGCGTCGGCCGCCGCGAGGTCGCCGCCCGCCCGCGCCGCCGCAACCATCCCGAAGGCCGCCGCCACGCCGATCGCGGGCGCGCCGCGCACGGTCATGTCGGTGATTGCCCCGGCGATCGCGGCGGGGGTGGCAAAATCGCAGTAGCGCGTGGTTTCGGGCAGCGCCTTCTGGTCGATCAGGCGCAGGACCGACGCATCGTCGATCCACTCGATGGCGCGAAAGCTCATGGCTCAGATGCCTTTCTCTTTGATCTGCTGTTCCAGGGCGCGCACCGCCGAAATCTCGGCCCCGATGTCGGCGCACAGCCGCCCGTCGCGCACGACCGCCCGGCCGCGCGCGATCACGTCGCGCACATCCTCGCGCCCCGCCGCATAGGCAAGCGCCGAATAGGGATCATAGAGCGGCACCATGTGCGGCGCGTCGAGGCGGATGGTCAGGATGTCAGCCCGCTTTCCGGCTTCAAGCGCCCCGGTTTCCTGCGCCAGCCCGAGGGCTTGCGCCCCGCCGGCCGTCGCCATCGCGACAAGATCGCGGGCGGGCAGAGCGGCAGGGTCCTGCGTCGCGAGGCATTGCATGAGCCCCGCGTGGCGCATCGCCTTCCACAGGTCGAGGTCATTGCCGCTGGATGCTCCGTCGGTTCCAAGCGAAACGGACACACCGGCCCGCACGAGCGCGCCGACCGCCGCCGTCCCGGACGCCAGCTTGGCGTTCGACAGCGGGCAGTGGCTGACCGTGGCGCCGGTTGCGGCGAGGCGCGCGACCTCGGCCTCGGTCAGATGCACGGCGTGGGCGATCAGCGGATTTCGGTCGAGAATCCCGGCCCGATCAAAGACCCCGATCGGGCGGGCACCGTCGTGCTGGCTTGCGACAAGCGCCATTTCCGAGGGGCTCTCGGCCCCGTGAATGTGGATGCGCAGGCCGTGCCGGGTCGCGAATCCGGCGACTTCGGCCAGCTGCGCCGCGTCGAGCGTGTAGCACGAATGCGGCATGGCCATGAGCTGAAGGTCGGGCGCCCCCCGGTGGCGCGCCAGGAACGCCTCGGCCTCTTGCAGCCGCGCGGGCCACGGCAGGCGGTCCACTCCGTCGAAACCGACGAAGACCGGCCCGGTGGTCAGGGAAAGCCCGATCCGCCGCGCCGCCGCCACGGTCGCGTCGGGATGCCAGTACATGTCGGCGAAATGGGTGATGCCGCCAAGCGCCATTTCCGCCGCGCCGAGCGTCGCGCCGATCCCGACCGTCCCGGGGGTGATGAAGGCGGTCTCGGCCGCCCAGACCCGCCTGAGGAATCCGTCGAGGTCGCGGTCGTCGGCCAGGCCGCGGAACAGGACCATCGCCGCGTGGCAGTGGGTGTTGATGAGGCCGGGCATGACGATGGTTCCGGTGCCGTCGATCTCGGTCGCGGCCGTGGTCGCCGCCGCCGCGCTGCGCGGCCCGACCGCGACGATCCGTCCTGCGGTGACGGCGACGGCGCCATCGGAATGTTCGGCGAAGGCCCGATCCATCGTCAGGACATGGCCGCCCCGGATCAGCAGGTCGGCCCGTTCGGGAAATCCGGTCATGCGGCCCTCGGCGGCAGGGCAGGGATCAGCCGTTCCATGAAGGACAGGAGCCGGGGCTGCGCGATCTTCACCGCCTCCCAGACCTCTTCCTCGCTGGTGACATGGGCGTCCGCTGTGTCGCTGACCGCGAGGTTCGTCACCGCCGACAGGGCCAGAACCTTCTGCCCGGCCTGGCGCGCGGCGATGACCTCGGGGACGGTGGACATGCCGACGAGACCGCAACCCATTGCGGCGAAAAGGCGGATCAGCGCCGGTGGCTCGAAGCTCGGTCCGACATTGTGCGCATAGACCGCGCGCCGCAGGCCGGGCTGGAGCCGGCCGGCCAGCGCCAGCAGGTCGGGATCGTACGCCTTGTTGAGCGAGGTGAAGCGCGGCCCGAGGACTGCGTCCTGCGCGCCGCGCGTCGGATCGAGCCCGGCGGCGACGGCGAGCGACAGGTGATCCTCGATCAGCACCAGATCGCCCACGGCATGGCCCGCGCCGATCCCGCCGGCGGCATTGGTGAAGACCGCGGTATGCGCGCCCAGTTCCGCCATCATGCGGACGGGAAAGACGACCTCGGCGGCGGAATAGCCCTCGTACATGTGGACCCGGCCCTGCATGGCCACGACCCGGCGCCCGAAGAGTTCGCCCAGGCACAGCACCCCGGCGTGGCCGGGCGCGGTCGAGACCGGAAAGCCCGGAATGTCGCCGTAGGGCAGGCGCGGCCCGTCGATCCG
Source organism: Pseudomonadota bacterium (assembly GCA_018240425.1). Lineage (GTDB taxonomy): Bacteria > Pseudomonadota > Alphaproteobacteria > Rhodobacterales > Rhodobacteraceae > TMP-24. Next base: position 9,644 of record JAFEFU010000040.1, read on the forward strand.
GTCGGCGAGGGCGCCGAGGCCCGAGCCAAGGACCAGGGCGATTTCGGGCGGCTGGGGGAAGTGCCTGCGGACATGATCGGCCGCGCGTCGGATGGTGGCTGATTGCATTGGCTTCATGTCTGCGTTACTATTGTCACCAGTATTAACAAAAGTAGCGACCCGGTCAAGCCGATTGATGTCGCGCCATGACGCGGACATAACGGGAAGACGGATCAGAGGCTTTCATGCGCGCACCCCAGGAACAGATCATCCACAAGGCCGCCTGGCTATACTATGTGCGCGGCATGCGGCAGGAGGACATCGCCGAGGCGCTCGGCCTGTCGCGCGCGACGGTCATCAACTATCTCAGGCGGGCGCGCGACATCGGGGCGGTCACGATCCGGGTGCCGGCCGGACTGTTTCGCGATGATGTTCTTGCCCGGCGGCTGGAGGATAGGCTCGGCCTCGAAATGGTGTGGGTCATTCCCGAGGGCAACGGCGGATCGGCGGCCGACTTCTCCCAGGCCGCGGGGATGGTGCTGCTCGACCTCGTGCGGCCCGACAGCCTGGTCGGCCTTGCCTGGGGCGAGACGGTCTATGGCATGGTGGACGCGCTGCCGATGACCGAGATTCCGGGTCTGTCGGTGCTGCAGATGTGCGGCAACCTCGGGGCCTCGTTCCACTACCGGCCGGACTATTGCACGCTGGAAATGGCTCGCCGCCTGTGGGCCTTCGGCGAGAACCTCTATGCGCCGCTGGTCTTGTCATCCGAGCCGCTCGCGGCGGCGCTGCGCGCCGAAAGCACGGTGCGCCAGCAGCTTGAGCGGCTGCGCGACTGCGACCTTGCGCTGTTCTCGGTCGGAAGCTGCGGGGCAGACAGCCTCGTGGTCAGGAGCGGGGCGGTGTCCGCGGACGAACTGGCGCAGCTGGTGCGGGCGGGCGCGGTGGCCCAGGTCAACGCCCGCATGATCGGGCAGGACGGGGCCGAACTCGATTGCGCCTATAACCGCCGGCTGGTGGCGATGGAGCTTGACGACCTGCGCCGCGTGCCGAGGCGGCTGTGCCTCGTGTCGGGCACCCACAAGGTGCCGGCGCTGCGGGCCGCGCTGGCGGGCGGTTATGTCAGCCACCTGGTGATCAGCGGCGCGGTCGCGGCCGAACTGGCGCGCGACCTGCCCGAGGCCCATCAGGCGACCTGACGGCCGGGGGTGGTGCGGTTGACGGCGCGGATGATCGCGGCCGCGTCGATGCCGAAATGGGCATGAAGGTCGGCGATGGTTCCGGTCTGGCCGAAATGCTCGACCCCGAGCGAGGTCGCGGGGTGGCCGTGGACCGAGCCGAGCCAGCCGAGCGTCAGCGGGTGGCCGTCGGTGACGGTCACGATCCGGCAATGCCGCGGCAGGCGTCCCAGAAGGCGTTCGACATGCGACCCGCCGCGCCCGCCCGAGGCGGTCCAGCCCGCGTTCAGCCGGTCGGCCGAGGTCACCGCCAGCACCCCGATCTCGCGCCGGTCCTGGCCGATGCGGCCGGCGGCCTCGATCACCTGGGGCGCGACCGCGCCCTGGTAGGCCAGCACCACCTCGGCGTTCGGTCCCGGCGGGCGCAGCCAGTAGCCGCCCTGGATCACGTCCTGGACGAAGGCCTCGTCGTCGCGCCAGCCGATCTGTTCGACCGGCCGGGTGGAGAGGCGCAGGTAGACCGAACCGCCCGCCTCGTCGCGCAGCCAGCCGTCGGGGGCGGGCGACCTCTCTCCGTCGCGTTGCAGGTAGTCGAAGCTCCAGCGCATGATCGCCGCCAGCTCGTCGGCGAAGGCGGGCTCGAAACTGGCCAGCCCGTCCTGGCTGATCCCGATCAGCGGCGAGCCGATCGACTGGTGGGCGCCGCCCTCGGGGGCCAGCGTGACGCCCGAGGGCGTGCCGACGATCATGAAGCGGGCGTCCATGTAGCAGGCATAGTTCAGCGCATCGAGCCCGCGGGCCACGAACGGGTCGTAGACCGTGCCGATCGGAAAGAGCCGTTCGCCGAACAGGCTGTGCGACAGGCCCGCCGCTCCGAGCAGCAGGAACAGGTTCATCTCGGCGATGCCGAGTTCGATGTGCTGGCCCGCGGGGGCGAAGCCCCATTTCTGGGTCGAGGGGATGCGTTCGTCGCGGAAGGTGTCGCCGCGTTCGGACCGCGCGAACAGGCCGCGCCGGTTCGCCCAGGCCGACAGGCCGGTCGAGACGGTCACGTCCGGCGCGGTGGTGACGATGCGGTCCGCCGCAGCCCCGCCGATGCGGCCGATCTCGTCGAGGATCTTGCCGAACGCGACCTGGGTCGAGACGACCCTGTCGCCCAGCCGCACGGCCGCCGGGGGCGCGACCGGCGCCGCCAGATGGCGCCGCGTGCCGTGCGAAAAGAAGCCGGCGCCGGGCAGGGCGGCCAGCGTCCGCGCCGGATCGCGCATCGCGCAGCCGGGCGACCATTCGGTTCCCGCCGCCACGCCCATCACGGTCTGGAAGGTGTCGAACTGGCGCGGATTCATCAGGCCGGAATGGTTGTCCTTGTGGCCGGCGAGCGGTGTGCCCCAGCCCTTGATCGTATAGGCGAGGAACAGGGTCGGCCGGTCATGGCCGACCGAGCGGAAGGCGCGGCCTAGGGTCTCGGTGCAGTGCCCGCCGAGATTGGCCATCAGCGCCGCCAGCTCGTCGTCGCTGCGCCGGTCGAGAAGCGCCGTCATCGCGCCCTGGTCGCCCAGATCGTTCATCAGGCGCTTGCGCCAGGCCGCGCCGCCCTGGAAGGTCAGCGCCGAATAGAGCTGGTTGGGGCAGGCCTCGATCCAGCGGCGCAGGCCGCCGCCGCCCGGCTCGGCGAAGGCCGCTTCCTGCAGCGCGCCGTGACGGATGATGCGCACGTCCCAGTCGAAGGCGCGGAAGATCGCCTCGATCCGCTGCCAGAGCCCTTCGTGCACCACCCCGTCGAGCGACTGCCGGTTGTAGTCGATGATCCACCAGGTGTTGCGCAGATCGTGCTTCCAGCCTTCCTGGAGGCATTCGTAGATGTTGCCCTCGTCCAGTTCCGCGTCGCCCACCAGCGCCACCATGCGCCCGGCCTTGCCGCCTCCGCCCCAGCCCCTGGCCCGGACATAGTCCTGCACGATCGAGGCGAAGGAGGTCACGGCGACGCCCAGCCCGACCGAGCCGGTCGAGAAGTCGACGTCATCGGTGTCCTTGGTGCGCGAGGGGTAGGATTGCGCCCCGCCGTAGCCGCGGAAGTTTTCCAGCTTTGCGCGCGTCTGGTTTCCGGCAAGATACTGGATGGCGTGGAACACCGGCGCCGCGTGGGGCTTGACGGCGACCCGGTCCTCGGGGCGCAGGATGTCGAAATAGAGCGAGGTCAGCAGCGAGACCATCGAGGCCGAACTGGCCTGGTGGCCGCCAACCTTCACGTCGCCCTCGTCCTTGGGACGCAGGTTGTTGGCGTTGTGGATCATCCAGCAGGCGGTCCAGAGCACCTGGCGCTCGATGTCCTTCAGAATGTCGTCATCCATGTCCTTGCCCTCTCAGGTGGCGTCGTCGAGCGCGGCGCGCATCTCGCGGATGGCGTCGCCGATCCTGTCCCCGTAGCGCAGGAGCGAGCCGCCGAGGAGATAGACGCAGTCCTGGCCGTAGAGCCGCATCATGTCGGGCAGGCGGTCGATGGCCATGCCGCCGCCGGGGCTTGGCAGGATCGGGCGGCCGGGGCCCATCGGATCGCGACAAGCGGCGACGATCTCGGCGCAGGCGGCGGGGGAAAAGCCGAAGCGGCCGCCGTGGTTGGGAAAGACGGAAATGTCCGCGCCCGCGATCCGCATCAGCGTGCCGAAGAGCGCGCCGTGGCCATAGCCCGTGTCGCGCGACAGGACGTAGGGCCCGAGATGGGCGGGGTGCGCCATGACCGGCAGGCCGAACTCCGCGTCCGCGGCCAGCCGGTGCAGGGCGTCGAAGCCGAGGATGCCGGGGATGATGAGCACGCCGTCGGCGCCCGCGGCCCGCGCGAAAAGGGCATCCTCGCGCACCCGGTCGCCATGCCCGAGGATCGAGGGGAAATAGAGCGCGCGGGACGTATCGCCAAGGGCCCGGCGTTGCGCGTTGGCGCGGGCGACGGCCTCGGCGCAGGCGGCCACCCGGTCGCGGAACGGCGCGGCCGGCTGGTTGGCCAGCCCGTGGTCCTCTTTGACGATGTCGGCGCCGGCAAGCGCGGTCGCGTGGCAGAGCCGGGCCAGATGGGCGATGTCGGAGCCTTGCGGCTTGATCACCGGGCAGACGAGGCCGCCGGCGGGGCGCCCGACCAGCCGGCGGATGCCCGCGGCGCCGAACCGGGCTCCGGGAAAGCGGCGCGCCATTTCCGGCCCGGGCTCGATCCCCAGCACCTTGATCCCGGCGAGGATCGAGGCATTGCCGAAGATCACGTTGATGAACTGCGGCAGCTCGTGGCCCACCGCGTCGGGCGCATAGCTGATGCGCGCCTGCCAGCTGTCGCCGGACGGATCGGGCCCGAGCCCGGCGACCCGGCCGAGGATCACCTCCTCGACATAGCCCGCCGGGACCACGTCGCGCGGCACCTCGACCGTCTGTTCGAGGGCGACGGCCTCGGCCCGCGCCCGCGCTTCGTCGGCCGAGGCGGCGAAGATGCGGTAGGTCACGGTGAAGCGGTCGTCCATCACAGCGCCTCGGCCTTGACCAGGGAATGGACATCCTCGACCCGGGCGCCGTCCAGGTCGGCCTCGCCGATGCCGAAGGACCGGCCCATCAGCGTCTCGATCGCGCCGACCAGGGCCAGCGCGTCGAGCCCGTAGTAGCGCATCAGGTAGGGCCGCGAGCCGCCGTGTGCGTAGGTGTCCCTGAGGCCCAGCCGGATCAGGCGCCGGCCCGCGCCCGCGTCCGCCATCGTTTCCGCGACGAGGCTGCCGATGCCGCCTTCGGTCACATGGTTTTCAAGCGTGATGACGCCGTGGCGGACCGAGCCGATGTGGTCGAGAAGCTGGGCCGCGTCGAAGGGCTTGATCGTGCTGAGATGGAGGTGGCGGATCGAGACGCCGGCGCGCGCCAGCGCCGCGCGGGCGCGCAGCGCCTCCTCGGTGGTGATGCCCGCGGTCACGACGAGGATGTCGCTGCCCTCGGACAGGACGCGCATCTGGCCCACCTTCAGCGGGGTGGAAAAGAGCCGGGGAACCGAGCCGCGCAGCACCCGGCACCAGACCGGGCCGTCGATCGAATCGGCCGCGGCGCAGATGCCCTCGACCTCGGTGGCATCGCCGGTCTCGAGGATCGTCATGTTGGGGATCGAGCGCATCACCGCGATGTCCTCGATCGCCTGGTGGGTCATGCCGCCCGGCGTGGTGATGCCGGGCAGGAAGCCCATCAGCCGCACCCGGCGGCGGGGATAGGCGACCGAGGCCATGAGCTGGTCATAGGGGCGGCGGTACATGAAGACGCCGAACGTGTGGATGAAGGGGCGGAACCCGGCAAGCGCGAGCCCGCCGGCGAAGCTCATCATGTTCTGCTCGGCCATGCCGAGCGACAGGAACTGTTCCGGGTGCCGGTCGCGGAAGCCGTCGATCTCGCACGACGAGGTCAGGTCGCCCGACAGGCACAGGATTTCGGGGTTGCCCGCCGCATGGGCCTCGAAGGCCCCGGCGTAGGGCCGGTTCACCATTTCCACCATGTCCTGGCTCCTCAGTGGCTGTAGTCGATCGGGGCGATGCCAAGCTCGGCCGCGATCGAGAGGTTCATGCGCGCGCGTTCCGCCTCGGACTTGAAGCGGACGTAGTGCAGGCGCGGGAAGCGTTCGCCAAGCGCCGCCATCGCGTGATGGGGCGAGGTGCGGGCGAGGATGATGAGCGGCCGGCCCTCGTGGGGCTCGGCGACCGCATCGCGCATGGCCGACAGGTCGTGGCCGTCGATCTCGACACAGGCGGCGCCGAAGCAGCGGAACTTGGCGGCGATGTCGCCGACTTCCATGACCGAGGCCATCGCCCCGTCGCATTGCTGGTCGTTCACGTCCATGATCGCCATAAGGTTGTCGATGCCGTGATGGGCCGCAGCCTGGACCGCCTCCCAGGTCTGGCCCTCCTGGACCTCGCCGTCCGACATGAACACCCAGGTCCGCCCCGGCTCGCCCCGCCGCCGGCGGCCGAGGGCGAGGCCCGCCCCGGTTGACAGCCCGATGCCGAGCGTCCCGTTGTGGACCTCCATCCCCGGCGAATGTTCCGCCCCGATCATCTCGACCGACGACCCGTCCCGGTTGAACATTTCGAGTCCCTCGGGCGCCATGCGGCCGACCTCGACCAGGGTAGCGTAGGCCACCAGCGCATAATGGGCCGGGGCGATGAAGAGCCGGTCGTATTCCGGCGCGGCGGGGCCGTTGTAGCCGGCGCCGGTGTGATAGAGCGGGTTCGCCGCCGAAGGCACGCCCGCGAAGGGCTTGGGGATCATCGGCAGCGTCGGCGCACCGAGGTTCAGTTCCTCGTTGTAGAGCCAGGCGAGCTGTTCGGCCGCCGAACAGGCCTGCGACAGGTAGCCGCCGTTGTTGCGGATCGTGTGTTCGAAGACGCGGCGGCGGATCCCCAGCGCCACTTCCTCGGTCGAGCGGGCATTCGTGAGCAAGCGATGTCCTCCTTGGTCACCGGTCAGGTTCGGTCGCGCGCCGGCCGTCACAGGACGCGGCGCAGGAATTCGCGGGTTCTTTCGCGGGCGGGCGCGGAGAAGATCGCCTCGGGCGCCGCTTCCTCGACGATGGTGCCCTTGTCGAGGAAGCAGACCTTGTCGGCGGCCTCGCGCGCGAAGCCCATCTCGTGGGTGGCCATGATCATGGTCATGCCCTCGGACTTCAGTTCGCGCACGGCGTCGAGCACCTCGCCCACCAGTTCGGGGTCGAGCGCCGAGGTGATCTCGTCGAAGAGCATGATCTCGGGCTTCATCGCAAGGGCACGCACGATCGCCGCGCGCTGCTGCTGGCCGCCGGAAAGCTGGTCGGGATAGTGGGTCATCCGGTCGCCAAGGCCGAAGCGGCGCAGCAGGGTTTCGGCGCCGTCCCGCAGTTGCTCGCGGCTCTGGCGGAACACGCGCCGGGGGGCGAGCAGAACATTCTCGATCACCGTCATGTGCGGGAAGAGGTTGTAGCTCTGGAAGACCATGCCGATGCGCTGGCGGATCGGCACCGGGTCGATCTCGGGATCGGTAATGTCGGCGCCGTCGAGCAGGATCTGCCCGTCGTCGACCGGTTCGAGCAGGTTGCAGCAGCGCAGGAGCGTCGACTTGCCCGAGCCGGACGCGCCGATCAGGCACACCATCTGGCCCTGATCGACCGTCAGGCTGATGTCGCGGCAGACGGTCAGCGCGCCGAAGCTCTTGCGCACGTTGAGAAGCTGGAGTTTCGTCGCCATCGCTTCAGCTCCTGGCCCGGTTCTGGCGGGCGATCAGATGGTCGGCCAGGCGCGTGGCGGGGATGGTGACCGCAAGGAAGATGATCGCGGCGCCGAGATAGGGGGTGAAGTTCGCGAGAAGCGACTTCTGGACGCCGGCCTGGCGCAGGACCTCGATCGGCCCGATGAAGGACAGGAGCGCCACGTCCTTCTGGAGCGAGATGAAGTTGTTCATGTTGGCCGGGATCACCCGGCGGATCGCCTGCGGCAGGATCACGTAGCGCATGATGTCGGCCTGGGTAAGGCCCAGGGACTTGGCCGCGGACCGCTGGGATTCGTGGATCGAGTCGATGCCGGTGCGGTAGACCTCGGCCACATAGGCCGAATAGCTGAGGACAAGCGCCACGGTTCCCCACAGGTAGGGGCTGTTCCACGGGCGCGGCAGGCCCAGCCCCGGCACCCCGAAGCCGATCAGGTAGATGACCAGGATCACCGGGACGCCGCGGAAGATGTCGTTGTAGGCGATGGCGAACAGCCTGAGCGGAAAGAGCGCGGGGCTGCGCGCGTCTCGGAAGAGCGCGATGACCAGGCCCCAGACCGCGATGATCGGCGCCGACCAGGCGAAGATCATGATGTCGACCGTGAAGGCACTCAGCAGCTTGGGGAAGGTCTTGGCCATGACCTCCCAGTTGAAGAACACGGTCCTGACCTTGTCCCAGCCCGGCGCCATCGGGACAAGGAGGACGAGCGCGGCCGCGACCGCGGCCGTGCTGAAGGCGGCGATGGCGAGGCTGCGCCGCCGCATGCGGCGTTCGCGGATCGCCCGCCGCGTCCGGTTCGGACGGGGCGGCGACGCCACCCCGTCGCCGGCCGGGGACTCTTGCTCGACGATCGTGCCCACGGGTCTACTCGATGACCGGCACTTTGGCGGCCTGCTGAAGCCACTTCGCCTCGAGCCCGGCCAGGGTTCCGTCCTTGGTCATGGCGGCGATCGCGGCGTCCACGCAGGGCTTCAGCGGGCTGCCCTTGGCCATCACGGCGCCGAACTGGTCGAGCTTGCCCGAGGCGTCGTGCGGGAACTGGCCCAGCACCACGCCATCGTCGAGCACCGCCGCCGCCATGTAGAGCGCGGTCGGCAGGTCGACCAAAGTGGCGTCGATCTGGCCGGCCTTCATCGCCTCGGCAACGTCGGCAGTGTCGTCGTAAAGGAGAATCTCCTGTTTGGGGCCGACGAGGTTCTTGATGAGGTCAAGCGCCGTCGTCCCTGCCGCCGCGCCCCAGCGCAGGCCGGACAGGGACTGCCTGGTGGGCTTCGCCCCGGCATCGACGGTGGGCTGGCGCACCACGACGGCAGCCGGAGAGGTAAAGTAGGGCGCGGAGAAGTCCACGGTCTTTTCCCGCTCGGGTGTGATCGAATATTGCTGGATGTTGAGATCGAAGGTCTTTTCGCCGGGCTGGATCGCCTGGTCGAAGCTGGTGCGCTCCCATGCCACCTGGTCCTTGGCGAAGCCCATCCGCTCGGCCAGCGCATAGGCGAAGGCGGCCTCGAAGCCCTGGCCGGACTCGGGGGCGTCGTCGAGTACCCAGGGGAAATAGGCAGGGTTTCCGGTCGCCACGGTCAGCTTGCCCGCAGCGACGGTCTTGCCCGCCGCGCAGCTGTCCTGGGCCGCCGCCGCCCCTGCCAGAGCGCAGCAGAATGCCGCCGGCAGCATGATCAGGCCGAATGATTTCATGGTCTCCCCCCCCGAAGGTCATGTTGACAAAAGTTTATGTAAATGACAAAAGAATAAATCATGAAGCGAGTCAAGCGAAAACTCGCAGCCCCTTTCAAGAGCGCGCAATGACACACAGCACTGCCGGCCTCGGGACCGTCCTGAACCATGTGGGCGAACATGACGACGGCCGCTTTTCCCACACGATGCCGATCTACCAGACCTCGACCTTCGGCTTTCTGGACGGCGGGGACGCGCGCGCCGTCCTCGCGTCGAACGACAGCGGCAGGTATGTCTATACGCGCGGCGGCAATCCCAATGCCCGCCAGCTGGCGCGAAAGATCGCCTGGCTGGAGGCGGCGGACCTGATCGCGATGGCGCCGGACGCGGACCCCGACGCGGTGGCGGGCGCGGAGATCACCGCATCGGGCCTTGCCGCGATCGTCGCTCTGTCCGGGGCGCTGCTGGCGGCCGGCGACACGGCCATCGTCCAACGGTCGATCTATGGCGGCGCGCTCGGGTTCTGGGAGGCCGTGGCGCCGCGCCAGGGGATCCGGGTCGTGTTCGTCGAGACGGCCGACATTGCCGACTGGGAGGCGGCGGCCGCGGCCCATCCCGAGGCGAAGCTGTTCTATGTCGAAAGCCCGTCGACGCCGCTGATGCACAGCTACGACATTGCCCGCATCGCGCAGATCGCCCATGCCAACGGCGCGCGCCTGGCGGTGGACAACACCGCAGCGACCCCCTGCCACCAGCGCCCGCTGACCCTCGGGGCGGACTATGTCATCATCTCGACCACCAAGTTCATGAACGGCCACGGCACCCAGATCGGCGGCGCGATCGTCAGCCGGGATTCTAAGGAAACCGCGGTGGGCGGGCGCATCTGGACCGCCTCCTCGATCCAGGGCGGCACGCCGAGTCCGATGGACTGCTGGCTGACCAACAACGGACTCAAGACGCTGGAACTGCGCATGATGCGCCATTCGTCCAACGCGATGGCGATGGCCGAATATCTTCAGCGCCATCCGGCGGTTGCGCGCGTGTTCTATCCGGGGCTTGCCTCGATGCCCGATCACGCGCTGGCCGCCCGGCAGATGTCCTGCGGATATTCGGGGCTTCTGTCGTTCGAGCTGAAAGGGGGAGAGGCCGCCGCCTTCGCCTTCCTGCGGGCGCTGAAGATCCCGATCATCGCCTCAAGCTTCGGCACCACCGATACGCTGGTCCAGCATCCCTATTCGATGAGCCATTCCTACATGAGCGAAGAGCAGAAGAGGGCGGTCGGGATCACCGAGGGCCTGGTGCGCATGTCGGTCGGGCTGGAGACGATCGAAGACCTTCTCAACGATGTCGAAGGGGCTTTGACGGCCGTCCGCGGATCGAAGATTTCTGTTGCAGGCTGAACCTGTGCGGTGGGTGGGGGCCCGGTCAGATGTCCGCCTGAGGCACTGATCTGACACGGATGGCGAAAAGCTGTGTGTGTCAGATGGATGCAGTCAGGCGTCGCGGCGGGCTGCCGCTGGCGGCTCAGCCATGACGCGATGGCGGACATCGGACGCAGAGGTTTCTCCTGACTTCACCATTTGGGTCCGGGTGCTCCTGCGGAAATAGATAGGGGCAGCGTTCCGATTCATCCATCCGACCCGGCGCATCGTGGCGCCTGCGGAATCCCGATCGCGGCTGGATCTCTTTCGGGTTTACTTGACTATTGTTGTCAGGTAATCGAATCGAGGTCGGACCCCGGTGGGAAATGAACGATGTCGCGAGACACCTTCGGTGCGGCCGGCCCCAACCGCGGGAGAGACGAATGAACCTGTTGCGCCATGCCGCCCTTGCTGCCCTGTTCGCCGGCCTTCTCGGGGCTGGCGGCGGTGTCCGGGCCGACGAGATGCCGGTGATCGAGGTGACGCTGAATGACGGCGTCGTAACGCCGCAGCATATCGAGGTGGACGCCGGAAAGCCCTTCAAGCTGGCGGTCCGCAATATCGGCACCGCCGCCGCCGAGTTCGAGAGCCGGCGCCTCTACAAGGAAAAGGTGCTGGCGCCGGGCGCCGAGGCCCTCCTAGAATTCCGCAAGCTCTCGCCGGGGGCCTACCCGTTCTACGACGAATTCCACATGGACCGCGACACGGCGAACGGCACGATCACGGCAAGATAGGCGGATCCGGCGATGGTTGGGCAGATTCTGTTCGTCACCTGGCGCGAGAGCGTCGAGGCGCTGCTGGTCATCGGCATCCTCGCCGCATGGCTGGCGGCGAATGATGCGGCCGCTGGCGGGCGGCGGTTCCTCTGGGCGGGGGTCGCGGCGGGGCTTGCCCTCGCAGTCGCGCTGGCGGCGGTGCTGATGCTTTTTGCCGAGTTCTTCTCGGGCCAGGCGCAGGACTGGTTCCAGACGGGAATGATGCTCGTCGCCGGTGTGCTGATCGTGCAGATGGTCATGTGGATGCGCGCACATGGCCGCACCATCAGGCGCGATCTCGAGGGTGGTCTTGCCGAAGCGGCCCGCCGGCAGCACTGGTGGGGGGTGTTCACGCTGGCGCTGGTCGCCGTCGCGCGCGAGGGCAGCGAGACCGTCATCTTCCTTTACGGCGTCCTCTCGTCCGGCACCGAGGCGGCGGGCGGCCTCTGGCCGGTCATGGGCGCGATCGCGCTTGGCTTCGTCATGGCGCTGCTGACCTATCTGCTGCTCCAGCTCGGGCGGCGCTGGCTGTCGTGGCGGCTCTTCTTCCGCGTCACCGAGACGCTCCTGCTCCTTCTGGCCTGCCAGATGTTCACCAGCGGCGCGGAAAAGCTGATCGATCTTGGCATCCTGCCCTTTACCAATCCGCTCTGGGACACGGGCTGGCTGATCGACGACATGAGCCGCTGGGGCGGGCTTGTCGCCGGGCTGACCGGCTACCGGGCGATGCCCGGCGAGGTCACGGTGGCGGTCTGGGTGCTCTACTGGTGCGCGATCTTCGGCATCGGCTCCTGGCAGGGACGGAGGGTGCGAAGGCAGGCCGCATGACGATGGCGGGCCGGCCATGACCGGCTCGGCCTTGGCTGGCGCCTTGACCGCCGCGCCCTGCGGCGCGAGGCGAGGGCGGTGCGGCGCCCGCCGCCCGTCCGGCTCAGGCCACGAACAGGTCGGTGCGCGCGAACCGGGTCACATCGATAAGCCCCTCGTCGGAGATGCGGATCTCGGGGATGACCACCAGGGCCAGCAGCGAATGCTGCATGTAGGCGTTGTTCAGTTTGCAGCCGCAGGCCTCCATCGCCGCCACCATCCTCTGGGCCTTTTCCGCGACCACCTCGGCGCGCTCGTCCGACATCAGCCCGGCGATCGGCAGCTCGATCAGCGCCTCGACCTTGCCCTCGCGCACCACGACGATGCCGCCCTGCACCTCGGCCAGCCGGTTCGCGGCCAACGCCATGTCGGCCTTCGAGGTGCCGATCACGATCATGTGGTGGCTGTCGTGGGCCACCGTGCTCGCCACCGCGCAGGGCACGCCATAGCCGAAGCCCGAGACAAAGGCGTTGACCACCTTGCCGGTGGCGCGGTGGCGCTCGACCAGGGCAATCTGGCAGACGTCGCCGCCCGCATCCATCTCGACCAGCCCCGAGGCCACCCCCAGCCGCCGCTCCAGCGCCCGGGTCGGCGCCTGGTTCTCGATCACGCCGATGACGCGGGCCGTGACCTCGTTGGCGCCCTCGGGCGCGGCGATGTCGAAATCGGCGGCGGCCAGCGGCCGGGCCATCCTGACCGTGCTCTTGGCGCTGGCCGGATAGGGATGGGGCGCGATCGCCGCAGTCAGATGGCCATCCTCGGCCAGCACATGGCCGCGGGCGATGACCACCTCGACCGGCAGCGTCACCAGATCCGAGGTCAGGATCACGTCGGCGCGCCGGCCCGGTGTGATCGAGCCCAGCTCGCGCTCCAGCCCGAAATGGGCGGCGGTGTTCAGCGTTGCCATCTGGATCGCCGTCACCGGCTTCAGCCCCTGGGCGATGGCGTGGCGCACCACGCGGTTCATGTGCCCTTCGTTCACCAGCGTGCCGGAATGGCAATCGTCGGTGCAGAGCACGAACTTGCGCGAGTCGAGCCCCATCTCGGTGATCGCCTTGACCTGCGCCGCCACGTCGAACCAGGCCGATCCCAGCCGCAGCATCGCCGTCATCCCCTGGCGGACGCGGGCCACCGCATCCTCGGCCCGCGTCCCTTCATGGTCGTCGGCCGGCCCGCCCGCGACATAGGCGTGGAACGGCAGGCCAAGGTCGGGGCTGGCGTAATGCCCGCCCACGGTCTTGCCGGCCCGCTGGGTCGCGGCGATCTCGCCCAGCATCTTGGCGTCCCCGGCCGCGACGCCGGGGAAGTTCATCATCTCGCCCAGGCCGATGATGTTCGGCCAGCCCATTGCCTCCTCGACCTCGGCGACACCGAGGATGGCGCCGGGATTTTCCAGCCCCGGCGCCGAGGGCACGCAGCTTGGCATCTGCACCATGACGTTTATCGGCAGGCCCGCCGCCTCGTCATGCATCAGCCGCACGCCGGGCAGGCCGAGGACATTGGCGATCTCGTGCGGGTCGATGAACATGCTGGTCGTGCCGTGGGGAATGACGGCGCGGGCAAACTCCGTCACCGTCACCAGCCCGCTTTCCACATGCATGTGCGCGTCGCACAGGCCCGGCACCAGATAGCGGCCATGCGCCTCGATGACCTGGGTGTCGGGGCCGACGGCATGGCCCGCGTCGGGGCCGACATAGGCAAAGCGCCCGGCGATGATCGCCACGTCGGTCCCGGCGATGATCTCGCCCGAATGGACGTTCACCCACCGGCCCTGGCGGAGCACCATGTCGGCGGGCTTGCGCCCGGCGGCCACGTCGATCAGGTCGGCGGCGCTATCGGCCCAGGTTTTCAGCATTGTCATTCTCTCCCTTGAGGCGCGGGGGTGGCGGATAGGAACTGACGACCTCGACACAATAGCGCGGCACATAATGGGCGGCACGGTTCTTGTAGAAGTCGATGCAGAAGGACTGGAAGGCCGCGAACTTGCGCGACACATGGCGGCGGCGGGGATAGAGCAGGTTGACCGGCACCTCGGGCGACCGCCAGTCCGGCAGGACCGGCAGCAGATGGCCGGTGGCGCATTCGATCTCGGTGAAGAAATCCGGCAGATAGGCGATACCCTCGCCCGCCACGGCGAAATACTTGATCATCCAGTAGTCGTTGGCGGTGCAGGCGACCTCGGGCAGCACGTCGACCGCCTCGGCGCCCGATGCCAGATGCCAGGACTGCAACCCCGTCGGCCGGCGGAAGGCCACGCCGTGATGGTCGTGCAAGGCGTCGGGCTTGGCGGGCAGGCCGCGGCGCGCGACATAGTCGGGGCTGGCGTAAAGCCCGAACGCCGCCCCGGTCAGGCGGCGGGCGACATAATCGACCTGCGAGGGCTCGCCCCAGCTGAAGATGCCGTCGAACGCCTGCGGCCGGTCGGGCGCATAGATGTAGCCCGGCGACAGGAACACCACCTCGACGCGCACCTGCGGAAACCTCTGGCGAAAGGCGAACAGCAATTCCGACGTGAACGAAGTGCCGAATTCGCCGGTCGAGCCGATGGTCAGCGTCCCGGCGATGTCCTGGCGCATGGCCATGATCGCGGCCTCGGCGCTGTCGCAGCTGGCCTGGATGCGGTGGGCGTGGCCGAGGAACTCGTGGCCGGCGTCGGTCAGCATCAGGTCGCGCCCCTCACGCACGAAGAGCGCCACGCCCAGCCGGTCCTCCAGCGCCCGGACCTTGTGGCTCAGCGACGATTTCGGCAGCCGGTGCAGCCGCGCCGCGTGCGACAGCGACCGCGCCTCGGCGACCTTGATGAAGAAATCGATCGACTCCAGGTCCATGATTTCGTCCAAAAATCGGGACGAAACGTCCAAAAAACTATGACGTTAATCCCGTTGCCTGAACAATGGTTATAACTGAGGATGCGGTTACGCAAGAGCAAGCAGACGGAGGGACAGGTGGCGGACCTGCGCGACTACATCCGGGCCGGCCGGGCCGAGATCAAGGCCGAGGCGATCATCACCGGCGGCAAGCTCGTCAACGTCGCGTCCGAGGAAATCTACCAGGCCGACATCGCCGTCTGGGGCGGGCGGATCATGGCCACCGGCGACGTGGCCGACTATCGCGGCCCAAAGACCGAAATGATCGACGCCCGCGGCCAGTATCTGGTGCCGGGCATGATCGACGGGCACCTGCATGTCGAATGTTCCAAGATGTCGCTCACGAGCTTCGCCAAGGCGGTGGTGCCGCTGGGAACCACCTCGATCGTCTCTGGCCTTGATCAGATCCTCGTCACCGCCGGGGTCGAAGGCGCGCGCGAATTCCTCGACGAAGCCGCCGGCACCCCCTTGCGCGTCTTCTGGGGCGCGCCCTGCAAGACGCCCTACACCCTGCCCACCTCGAACGTCGGCCACTATTTCGGCCCCGAGGATCACGCCGCCACCCATCACTGGCCGGAATGCGTCGGCATCTGGGAAACCGTGCGCGAATTCGTGCAGGAAATGGACGAAAAGGTGCTGGCCGCAATCGAGATGGCCGAAAGGCACCGCCTGCCGATCCTCGGCTGTTCGCCGATGTGCTGCGGGACCAAGCTCAATTCCTACCTTCAGGCCGGGGTGCGGTCGGACCATGAAAGCTACACCGCCGGGGAATTCGCCGAAAAGCTCAGGAAGGGGATGCATGTCGTCATCCGCGAATCCTCGATCTCGCACTTCCTGACCGAAAACCTGCGCATCCTCACCGAAATGGGCATCAAGGCGACGCGGCGCATCAGCTTCTGCACCGACGACGTGGTCGCCTCCGACATCCTGAAGCGCGGGCACATGGACAACATGGTGCGCATGGCGGTCGGCATGGGCATCGCGCCGATGGCGGCGATCCAGATGGCGACGCTGAACGGGGCCGAGGCGCTGAGGATCGACGGCAAGGTCGGGGTCATCGCCCCCGGTCGGGCGGCGGACGTGCTCTTCGTCGACGACCTGCGCGACTTCCGCGTGCGGCGGGTGATGGCCAAGGGCCGGATGGCGGCCGAGGACGGGCGCCTGACCGCGCCGCTGGCGGCGCCTGCCCGGTCGGAGCGGCTGCTGAAGACCTTCCGCGTCGATCCGGTGAAGCCTTCGGACTTTGCCGTGTCGGCCAAAGGCAAGGGCGCGGACGCCAGGGTCATGGCGATGGCGGTGACACCCGAAAAGATCTTCGTGCGCAAGCGTCGCGACGTGACCCTGTCCGTCACCCAAGGCCATGTCCGCGCCGACCGGGCGCAGGACGTGCAGTATGTCACCGTGGTCGAACGCTATGGCCGCACGAAGAACCGCCCCGTGGGGTTCATCTCGGGCTTCGGGCTGAAATCCGGGGCGCTCGC
>JAFEFU010000041.1 GCA_018240425.1 Pseudomonadota bacterium
CCGAAACCCGCGCCAGCATTGGCTTTGCGGCCGATGGACACGCCTGATAGCACGATAGTCCCACGCCTGATAGCACGATACCGGGCACGCCTGATAGCACGAGCCCGTCCACAGGACGCGCACCGGTTATCCCCGTGTCGTGGGCGGCACGGGACGCATGGGACGGAAGGTCAGCAGCTCGGCGCCATCCAGCCGCTCGATCCCCAGGACGTAGCCCGGCAGCGACTGCCGCGCGACCAGCGCGCGCAGGTCGCAGGCAAAGTCGTAGGGCTTGGCCGTGCTGCCCGACTTGCGGTGCAGGTGCCGGAAGTCGAACTGCCAGCCGCCAGGCTGGTGACCGCCGTGCTTGCGCACCAGGCGGTACAGCCAGCGCTCGATCCCGCCCGTGAGGCGGAAGTACGCCGGGTCGATGGTCAGCACCAAGGCGGCATCGAGCACGCCCGCATAGAACCAGTCCGGCAGGATCAGCTCCAGCCCCAAGGGCGTGCCCTTGGCATCGGCCAGCTCCTTCCACTCGTTGATCCACGAGAAGCGGTGCAGGCGCCGCCCAGTCGTCTCGCGGATCGACGTGGCCACGGTGGTCGATTGCAGGCGATCCAAGGCCGCTTTGAGGCGCTGGTAGTCGCGCAGCGACGTGCCGCGTCCGATGAAGCGCAGGATCTCGTAGGGCGTGGCCTGCATCAGCCGCGACGGGCGCAAGCCCGCGTCGCGTGCTTCCACGATCTGGCTGGCGGCCCAGATCAGCACGTCCGCATCCCAAATCGTGGCGATGCCGTGCTCCTGCGTGCCCTCCACGCGGATCGTGATGCCGCTGGCGCGAAAGTCGATCGGCGCGACGCGCCGCGACTTCGCCAGCGAGAAGAACGGAAAGGCCATCAAGTCCTGGCTGTCGCGCGGCGCCATGTCGCCCGGCAAGGCGCGGAACAGGTCGAGCTGTTCGCGCTCCTGCATCGGTCGCTGCCGCATGGGCAGCGCAGGGCTGGACATGGCGAAGGCCACCCGCGCGCCAGTGATCAGCGCGCACGGCTGTCCGCCGAGTGCTGCTCGGCGTATTCGGGATCGGACGTGCTCTCGAAGCTGCGCTCGGCGGCCCAGGCATCGAGGTCGGCCACTGCGTACATGACGCGGCGGCCGAACTTGCGGAACTTGGGGCCGCCACCCAGCACGCGCTGCTTTTCCAGCGTGCGCGGCGACAGCCGCAGGTACTCGGCAGCCTCGTCGTTGGTGAGATAACGTTGCGGCTGTGCAGCAGTGGCCGGGGTAGCTGCGGGTGCGGCGGTAGGCCGCAAGGGAGCAGGACGCATGGTGAGAACCTCCATCGGTTGCAGGGCTCCGGCCACACAGCGCAACCGGATGGAGGCAGTCTCAGAAAACGAAGCGATCCTGCTCAGGGTCGTTTTGCGTCCTCTTCAAAACGACCCTTCTCAAGCGGCGGGAGCTGTGCTAGGCGGCGATAGCCGCCGCGCATCAGCGCATCGCCGCGCCGCACCAGGCGGCGCACCTTGGAGCGCAGGCCGCCGTCGCTGTACCAGCCGGCCGCGGCGTCCGCACCGAACAAGCCCTCGGCCACGTCGCGCAAGGACGCGCCCGCCAGGGTGGCGTCGAGCGCCTGCAGGGTGTGCAGCTCCAGCAGCGCCGCAGGCGGTGGCCGGGGCCGCGCCATGGGCGTAGGTGTGTCGGGTGCGTGCGTGGTGCTGCGATCGCGGTGGGCGTAAGCCACCGCCATGCCGTCCTCGAGGCCAGGCGCCAGCGCATAGCGCTGGCAAAGGCCGGGGCTGCGCGCGATCAGCGCCAGACCCTTGCCGTCGTGCAGCAGCTGCTTGTGGCCGGGGATGCGCCAGAACGCGAAGGCGGTGGCCTCCGGAGGCGGGTCGGCATCCGGGTGAAGCTGCACCACGGCCTCATGGCCGGGGAGCCAGGCAGGATGCGCGTCACGCGCATCCAGGGTCGGGTCTTCCAACAAACGCAAGCCCCAATGATGCGCAGCGTCGGGGCGGCGCGCACGGCGCAGCCAGTCGATCCGGTAGTCGGGATGGCGGCGCAGGTACTCCCAGGCCAGTGCGAGCGTGTCCAGGCACAGGACGTAGAGGTAGGCGGCAGTCGGATACCAGGGCGCGAAGTGGCGCAGCTCGGCCATGACGCAAGCTCCCATATAACCGCAGGACTGCCGTCACAGATTTCACATGCAAACTTCACCGCGTCGAACCAGCATCCAATCGTGAATAAGCTGGTAGATTAGTAACTTGCGTGTCAAGACGAAATGCATCGGATGGGTTGCATGGATCGTCTGAATGCGACGGTGGCACGCGAGGACATACGCGCCTCCTGCGATATCCACCGTGCCCGATGCCACGGCCGGCATCATGACCGTTTGCGTCACGATGGCACCGATTTGTTGCAATAGTGCGGACTAAGGCCGGACGGGTCCGGGGCAAGACCGAAAGAGTCTCAATGCGCCCGGCTTGGCCTGGGCGCGAACGGCTCAATCGAGGATGGAGCCGTTCTCCTGGGCCAGCCGTAGGTACTCCGACAACGGGCGCACCGCCCGGAAATACCGGTCCCGCATCACGGGCTGTTTGCTCGGCCCGACGATGGATGCGAGATCGGACAGCTTGATTTTGCCCAGCTCGGGCATGCCGATCCCCAAGTCGATCAGGCCATGGGCCGTATCGCCGTCGGCGGGGTCGAGCGACACCAGCAGCCAGGTGGCGTGTGCATCCGGCGTGAACAGCCGCACCACGGGCAGCGGGTCGATGACCCGGCCAGCGGCGCGGGCCTGGCCGTGTTCCAGCAACAGCCTGCGCTCGTCCTCGGTGATGAGCTGGTTCATGAGCGTCCCCTCATTCGCACAAAACCGCCGAAGCGTGAAAGCGCAAAACCGCATTGGCGGGTTTGTGGAAAGGCACGGACGCGGCTTTGCGCTTCTGTGAGAAGCCGCAGATACGGATTTCCGTAAAAGCACGAAAGCGGCAGGCGGGCATGGTTGAACACTATAGATTGTAGTCCTATAGGGCGCAATCGGCTGTCATCTTGGATTTTGGGGAGATCCAGGGTTGGCAGCGAAACATACATTGTCGGAGGCACTAAAGACCATCAGGAAAGCGCGTGGATTGAGCCAGGAGGCGTTCTCCGACGTGTCCAGCCGCACCTACATGAGCACGCTGGAGCGCGACCTCAAAAGCCCCACCTTGAACAAGCTGGCCGAGCTGTGCGAGGTCATGGAGGTGCACCCGCTCACGCTGCTGACGCTGGCCTATGCCGGCGACGA
>JAFEFU010000042.1 GCA_018240425.1 Pseudomonadota bacterium
GCCATCCCCGCCTTCAACGGCCATGACTTCACGCTCTACTTCAACTCGACCTTCATCATCGGCGCGATCCTGATGCTCATCATGTTCGCGATCCAGCACCGGGGCATCGCCTCGACCGCCAGCGCCCAGAAATGGCTGGCGATCATCGTGCTGGTGCCGCTGCTGCTGGTCGGGCTGGTTCCGATCCTGACGGGCCAGATCGCAAGCTCCAACGTCACCGGGCTGGTGCCGCCGACGGCAAGTTACGCCGGAACCGACGGCACCTGGTCGATCGGCGGCTGGACGCTGTTCCTGGGCGGGCTCTACATCGCGGCCTGGTCGACCTATGGCTTCGAGACCGCGGTCTGCTACACCCGCGAACTGCGCAACCCGGCGACCGACACGTTCAAGGCCATCTTCTTCTCGGGCCTCCTGTGCTGCCTGTTCTTCTTCATCATTCCCTTCTCGTTCCAGGGCGTCCTCGGGCACGAGGGCATGCTGGCGCCCGGGATCGTCGATGGCACCGGCGTGGCCGAGGCGCTGGGCGGCATGGTCGGCGGGTCTAAGGTCATCACCCAGATCTTCGTGATCCTGATGATCCTTGCGCTGTTCCTGGCGATCATGACCGCGATGGCCGGCTCGTCGCGCACGCTCTACCAGGGCTCGAAGGACGGCTGGCTGCCGAAATACCTGAGCCATGTGAACAGCCACGGCGCACCCACGGGGGCGATGTGGACCGACTTCTGCTTCAACCTGATCCTGCTCGCGCTGGCCTCGAACGTCGCGGGCTACTTCTATGTGCTGGCGATCTCGAACGTCGGCTACATCATCTTCAACTTCCTGAACCTCAACTCCGGCTGGATCCACCGCATCGACTCGGGCCATATCGAGCGGCCGTGGAAGGCTCCGACCTGGCTGATCGGGATCAACACGGTTCTTGCCTTCGTGAACATCACCTTCATGGGGGCCGGGGCCAAGGTCTGGGGCTATTCGGATGCGCTGCTGTCCGGGGTCATCTTCGCCGCGCTCATCATCCCGGTGTTCTGCTTCCGCCACTACTATCAGGACGGCGGCAAGTTCCCGGCTGCGGCCTTCGAGGATCTGGGGCTGAGCGAGGGCGAGCTGGGCGAGCGCAAGGCGGGCATGCTGCCCTATCTGGCGCTGCTGCTCGGGATCATCGTGGTGATTACCGCGAACTGGTTCTTCACGCTTCCGGCCTGAGGAAACGTCCAAGCCATGCCGGAGGGCGGTCGCCGCGCCGCCCTCCGGCATCATGTTTCGCGGCACGGCGGCCAAGTGACGGTATGTTGCGCACGATTTCTCCCAAAGGAAAAAAAGTTGCTCAACAGTGTTGATTTTCGCAGGTGAACGTCACAGACTGCGGGCCGAGGGATTCCACAAGATCAAGCCTGAGGGAGGCGACATGACCAATTCCTGGAGATTTTCGACCGTGGCGGACCGCCACCGCGCGCTTGGCTCTGCCCTCGAGGACTGGAGCGGCATGGGCACCGCCTGGTCCTATTCCAAGGGCGACCCGGACGCCGAATACATGGCGATCCGCACCAAGGCCGGGCTGATGGACGTGTCGGGCCTGAAGAAGGTCCACATCAACGGCCCCGCCGCCAGCCACATCATCGAGCGCGCCACCACGCGGAACATGGAAAAGCTGATGCCCGGCCGGTCGGTCTATGCGACGATGCTGAACGATGCGGGCAAGTTCGTCGACGACTGCGTGATCTACCGGATGGGGCCGAACAGCTTCATGGTCGTGCACGGCTCGGGCCAGGCGCACGAGCAGTTGACGATGGCCGCCACCGGGCGCGACGTGGCGATCCGCTTCGACGACAACCTGCACGATCTGTCGCTGCAGGGGCCGCTGGCGGTGGACTATCTGGAAAAGCACATTCCCGGCGTCCGCCAGCTGAACTACTTCAACCAGATGCAGACCTCGCTGTTTGGCAAGCCGATCATGCTGTCGCGCACCGGCTATACCGGCGAGCGCGGCTATGAGATCTTCTGCCGCGGCCAGGACGCGGTGATGATCTGGGACCGGATCCTCGACGAAGGCAAGTCGATGGGGATCATCCCCTGCCGGTTCACGACGCTCGACATGCTGCGCACCGAAAGCTACCTCCTGTTCTTCCCCTTCGACAATTCCGAGATGTATCCGTTCGAGAACGAAGGCCCCGGCGACACGCTGTGGGAGCTTGGCCTCGATTTCACCGTCTCGCCCGGCAAGGTCGGCTTCCGCGGCGCCGAGGAACACTACCGCCTGAAGGGGCGCGAGCGGTTCAAGATCTGGGGGCTGAAGCTTGACGGCAAGAACGTCCCCGGCAACGGCGCCCCGGTGATGCGCGGCGGCAAGAAGGTGGGTGTCGTCACCCAGGCGATGTATTCGCCCCTGAACAAGCACAATGTCGCCATCGCCCGCCTGCCGGTGGATTGTGCCAACGACGGCACCAAGCTGGTCGTGAACTGCGCCACCCACGGCGAGATCGCGGCGACCACCCATTCGCTGCCCTTCTACGACGTCGAGAAGAAACGCCGCACCGTCCAGGGCTGATCGGCCCCGCGCCGGGCCGGCCCCGGCGCGGACACTCCTTGAAGGAAGGCGACGATGAACAGTGAATTGGAAGGCACGATCCGCAGCCGCCCGGTATACGGCACGCTTGAGCCGCGCGAAGGATCGGGGCATCTGATGGTGGCCGACGGCGAGGGCGCCGGGGCGATCGTCGATCTGGTGGCGGGCGCGGGGGCCGGGGCCGCCGACATGCTGGCGCGGACCCAGATCATCTACATCCCGGGCCCGAACGGCACCGACCAGTCCGACCGGCTGCGGGCGCTGAACGCCTGGTCCTTCTTTCGCGCCAACGACTATGCGACCGCCCAGCCGAGGCTGAGGAAGGTTCTGGGTGATGCGCACATGGGCCTCCAGATCTACCTGTCGGGCACCGAGGGGCTGATCGGCCAGGCGCAGCGCGACGCGATCGAGGCCGGCCTGCCGCACAGCGCGGTGCAGACCGAATTCCGCGGCTCGACCGTGCGGCGGGTGCAGTGCGTCCATTGCAAGGGCATCACCGAGAACGTCCGCACCGACCCGTTCAAGTGCAGCCACTGCGGCCTCAACCTGTTCGTCCGGGACCACTACTCGCGCCGCCACGCCGCCTTCCAGGGGGTGAACATCGACGCCGAAGACCCAGGCCACGTCCCGCCCGCCGTCGAGAGGTTCAAATGAGCAACGGAACCGCCCGCATCCCCGTCACGGTGGCCGAAGTCCTTGAGGTCAACGAGCTCATCAAGCGATTCCGCTTCGTGCGCACCGGCGGCGGCCATCTGCCCACCTTCTCGGGAGGATCGCATGTCGTGGTCGAGATGAACGACCAGGGCACGCGCCGGCTCAACCCCTATTCGCTGATGAGCGATCCGGCCGATACGTCAAGCTACACGATCTCGGTGCGGCGCGACGACATGGGGCGGGGCGGCTCGCTCTTCATGCACCGGCAGGTGACGCCGGGGATGCAGATGCAGATCGGCCCGCCGGTGAACCTGTTCCCGCTGGACCTGCGCGGGCGCAAACACCTGATGATCGCGGGCGGCATCGGCATCACGCCCTTCATGGCGATGACCGCGCAGCTGGACGCGCGGGGCGAAAGGTTCGAGCTGCACTATGCCGCCCGGTCGCGCGCGCTCGGGGCCTACATGGATTTCCTCGAAACCCGCTATGGCGACCGGGTGCACCTGTATGTGGACGAGGAGGGGCAGGCGATCGACCTGGCCGGCCTTCTCTCGCGCCAGCCGATCGGCACGCATCTCTATGTCTGCGGGCCGAAGCCGATGCTGAACTGGGTGCTGTCGACCGCGCGCAAGATGGGCTGGCCGGACGGCGCGGTCCATTCCGAGGAGTTCCTCGGCGCGCCGGTGGGCAAGCGCTTCCAGGTGGAACTGGCCGCCGCGAAGAAGACCATCACCGTCGAGGGCAACCAGTCGCTGCTCGAGGCGATCGAGGCGGCGGGGGTCGAGGCGCCCTACCTGTGCCGCGGCGGCGCCTGCGGCCAGTGCGAGACCGACGTGTTGCACTGCGACGGACATATCGAACACAACGATCACTGGCTGACTGCCGAACAGAAGGCCAGCGGAACCAAGATCATGACCTGCGTCTCGCGCTTTGAAGGCAAGAGACTGGTTGTCGACCGATAGGAGGACAGGATGGGACTGGATTTCTTCAAGCAGGAAACCTTCCGCGACGACTACACCTTCCGCAACTCGCCCGAGGCGATCCGGCGGTTTCCGTTTCCCTTCGCCGAAGACAGCTACATGTATTCGGTGAACATGGAACCGCATGTGGCCGGCCCCAAGGGTTCGGTGTTCGAACACATGTTCGACGTGGACGAGCATTACCTGTCCGAGATGCGCGATCGGGCGATGGTGCTGCGCGACGATCCGCTGCGCTGCCAGTCCTTGCCGCACATGACGCTGGCCGGGTGGGATCTTCTCGAACTCATCATGGAGTCCAAGGCGCGCGACTATCCCGACTGGTTCGAGCTGCACAAGACCGGCAACCGCTGGACCTGGATCAACCGGCCGATGGAGATCGAGCAGACCTTCACCTTCCTGAATGAATCAACGCTTCCCCACGGGCCGATGGAATACATCACCCGCCAGACCCAGGGCGACTTCACCCTTCAGGACCAGCGCGACAACAACCTGTGGATCGACGCCGGCATGGTCACGACCCAGGCCGACTGGTCCTTGGACTTCGACATCGGCATGGGCTTCCACGAATGGCACGCGCCGGTGCCGCACGCCCACCAGATGGGGGTCTTCGACCGGGCGCTGAAGTTCCTGCTGAAGTTGCAACTCGGCGCGCCGGTCCGTCGCTTCAACTGGACGATGACCGTCGATCCGATCCTTGACACCAGCCCCGAGACCTATCCGAAATGGGGGCCGAGCAAGGCGACGCTGACCCTCGACAACATCGGCCACCGCCAGCACCTGCGGGTGGAATTGCAGTCGCTCCACCGGCTGCCGCGCTCGAACGCGATCGCCTTCCCGATCCGCGCCTATCTCATCAAGTTCGAGGAACTGGTGACCATGCCGAAATGGGCGCGCCGCCTGCACCGGGTGGTGCGCGACGTGCATCCCGACTTGGCGACCTACAAGGGCTTCCTGCGCAACCGCGACCTGATGGTGCAATACCTGTCGCAGTTCGACGACGGCAAGCCGACCAGCCCGGGCTGGTGGCCCGAGCCGGAATAGCGGCGCGCCTCAGTCTGCCTGCGGGTAGGAGATCACCGACAGGAACCGGGCCGGAAGTTTGACCAGCTTTTCCGGCCCGTGCGGCGCGTCGGCGTCGAAGAACAGGCTGTCGCCGGGCTGCATCAGGAAGGTCTGGTCGCCGTGGCGGTATTCCACCTCGCCCTCGAGGAAATACAGAAGCTCGATCCCGTCATGCTGGAAGGTCGGAAAGACGTCTGACGATTCCGTCAGCGTGATCATGTAGGGCTCGACGATCACCCCCGAGGCATTGGCGCCGATATGGCCGAGAAGGTTGTACTGGTGGCCCGAACGGGTTCCGGCGCGCTCCATCTCGACCGCATGGCCGGCCTTGACATGCATCACCTCGCGCCGCTCCTCAAAGCGGCGGAAGAAGGCGGTGATCGGCACCGACAGCGCGTGGGCCAGCGATTGCAGGGTCGCCAGCGAGGGCGAGGTGATGCCGTTCTCGATCTTGGACAGCATGCCGATCGACAGGCTGGTGTGCTTGGACAGGTCGGCGACCGTCATCGCCTTCTGGCGGCGAAAGGCGCGGACCGCCCGGCCGATGGCGGTCTCGAGGTTTTTCTCGCGCGGCTCGGAGACCCGGTGGGGATCCTGCGACAGGGCCTTTGCGGCCGCTGCCGCCGCCTTGCCCTTCGCCGCCCTCGCCTCCACAGCGGACTTTTCCATCTTCGGCATATTCATTTCATCAAATCTCCACCGACCCAAGGGCACACCCCAGCTTCGGACTTGGCCAGCGCGCTTTTTCCTGCCAGTATATCTTACATGAACAAGAGTGAAACTGCCAAGAGGCTTGGCTTCCTCGTCTTCCCCGGCTTTCCGATGGCCTGCCTGACCTCGGCCATCGAACCCCTGCGCGCCGCGAACGAGATCACCGGCCGCCGCGCCTTTTCCTGGACGGTCCTCTCCGAGGATCGCGCCCGCGTCGCCTCGTCGGCCGAAGTGGTGTTCGAGCCCGATCTGGCCCTGTCCGAGGCGCGCGACCTCGACTATCTGTTCTTCCTCTCCAGCCCCACCGGGCGCTTCCGTGCCCCGCGCGCGGCAGGAGCGGGCCTGCGCTGGCTGGCGCGGCAGGGCGTCAGGCTCGGCGGCTTTTCCGGCGGCATCTTCCCGCTGGCGCGCGCCGGGCTCCTGAACGGCCATGCCTGCTCGCTGCACTGGTGCTATGACGCGGCCTTCCGCGCCGAATTTCCGACCATCGACGCGCGGCCCGAGGTGATGACCATCGACCGCAACCGGATCACCGCGGCGGGGGCGACGGCGGTCTTCGACCTGATGCTGCGCCTGATCGAGGCCGATCTCGGCCCAGAGGTGATGACCGAAGTCGCCTGCTGGTTCCAGCATCCGGTGGTGCGCGGCCCGGACGTGATGCAGCGCCGGCCGGGCTGGCGCGAGGACCGCACCCAGGACACGCTGCCCTTCGCCGTCGCCGAGGCGATCCGGCTGTTCACCGCCAATGTCGAGGAGCCCCTGTCGATCGCCGAGGTGGCGGATCGCGTCGGCCTCTCTTCCCGCCAGTTCGACCGGTCCTTCCGCCGCTCGACCGGCCAGGCGCCCCTGCGCTATTACCGGATGATCCGCATGAAGCAGGCCCGCCAGCTGGTGCAGTTCTCGGACGAGACGATCACCGCGGTGGCGCTTGCGGTGGGCTATGCCAGCTCATCGCCGATGGTGCGCCACTATGTCGAGGCGTTCGGCGTGACCCCGCAGGCCGACCGGGCGGCCCGCAACCATTTCCGCGAAAAGGGCGGCGGCCTGCGCCACGCCGCGCAGGCCTGAGGCCGGCTGACAGCCGCGCCTATTGCAGGTAGGGCATGGGGTCCACGCTGTCCATGCCCTGGCGGACCTCGAAATGCAGGAAGGCGGGGTCCGAGGCGCGGACCGTGGCGATCGGCTGGCCGCGCCGGACCTGGTCGCCCTTCTTCACCGTGATGCTGTCGAGGTTCGCGTAGACGGTCAGCAGGTTGCCGGTGTGGCGGATCACGAGGATCGGCACGCCGTTGGTGTTCTTGGTGATCGCCGCGACCGTGCCGTCGCCCGCCGCCTCGACCGTGGTTCCGCCCGCCGCGGATATGTCGATCCCGTCGTTCTTCTTCTTCTGGTAGCCGCGGATGATCTTGCCCTGGACCGGCATCGACAGCTTGGCCGCCGTCGTGGTGCCCAGATCGGGGGCGGGCGGAGGCTTGACCGGGGTGGCGGCGGCCACGGTCTTTTCCTTGGGCAGCGGCTTCTTGGCCGAGGGCGGCGGCGGGGTCGGGCTTTGCTCGCCGGGCAGGGTCACGGATTCGGTGGTCGGTGCCGCCGCCACCGCGCCGCCGGCGCCGACCGGGATCAGCAGGATCTGCCCTTCGCGCACCGAAAGGTCGCTGCCCAGCCCGTTCCAGTCGGCCAGCGCCTTGACGTTGACGTTGTACATGCGCGCGATCGTATAGGCGGTCTCGCCGCGCTCGACCTTGTGGCGGGCGGGCTCGGCGCCGGTCTGGACCACGGTCTTCGTCGGCGCCGGGGCCGCGCTGGCCGTCTGGGTCGCGGGCTTGCCGGCGGTGGCGCGGTCGATGGCGCCGCTGGCCAGAGTGGTCACGTCGATCCCGCCGCCCGAGGCCCCGGCCGCGCCGGCCGGAGCGGCCCCGAAGCCGCCGGCGGTTGCCGGGGGCAGCGCCGCCGCGTCGGCCACCCGCCGCGGCAGGGTCAGGACCTCGCCCTGGCGCAGCAGGACGCCGGGTTGCAGCGCGTTGTATTGCGCGAGTTCGGACGCGGGCAGGCCCACCCGGGCCGCGACGCTGTCCACCGTGTCGCCCTGGCGGGCGACCGCGACCTGATAGCCGGGATAGGAGATGATGCCGCGCGCGTCCGCGGTCGGCCGGTCGGCACTGGCCTGAAGCGCCGCGTCCGAGGTCGAGAAGATGCCCTTGCCGTAACCGCGCAGGTCGGCGTCGAAACTGTTGTCGCGCACGCAGGCCGAAAGCGCCAGCAGCGATCCGCCGACCAGAAGTGCACCGCGCAGCGACCCGAGATTCCTGCCTGTCATTTTTTCTACCTTCACCGCCCGGTCCGGTTCACCCGGATCCTTTGCCCCGTTGATGCCCCTGCGGGCCTAGTCCTGCGCCAGTCCTTCGACCAATGGCACAAATCGCACCGGCCGCAATTCCTCGTAATCGAAACTCTCGGCGTGGCGCGTGACCTTGATCAGGCTTTGCACCGTGTCCGATTGGCCGACCGGCAAGACCATGATACCGCCGATCCGAAGCTGCGCCAAGAGCGGGCCGGGCGGATCCTCGGCGGCGGCGGTGACGATGATCCGGTCGAAGGGCGCCTGGTCGGGTAGGCCGAAGCTGCCGTCGGCCACGATCGCGGTGATGTTGGCCAGATCGAGCGCCTGGAAGATCGTCTCGGCCTCGCGCACCAGGCGGCGGTGGCGGTCGACCGTGTAGACCCGCCGCGCCAGATGGCTGAGGATCGCCGCCTGATAGCCCGATCCGGTCCCGACCTCGAGCACCTTGTCGCGGGGGCTGATCTCGAGCGCCTGGGTCATCAGCGCCACCACCGAGGGCTGGCTGATCGTCTGGCCGCAGCCGATCGGCAGGGGGGTGTCCTCATAGGCGCGCTCGGCAAAGAGGCCGCGCACGAACAGGCCGCGATCGACGGCCTCCATCGCGGCCAGGACACGGGCGTCGGTGACGCCCTTCGAGCGGAGGGCATAGAAAAAGCGCATCTTCTGCTCGGATCTGTCCATCAGCCCCTTCGGTCCCGCCTGTCCCTTTTGCCTGCCCCCGTCATGCCAGCCGCTCGCCCAGGTCGGACAGCCGGTCGTGGGCGGTCAGGTCGGCGCGCATCGGCGTCACCGCGATATAGCCTTCGAGGTTGGCGGCCACGTCGGTTCCCGGCTGGGTCGGCTTGTGCTGCGGCCCGCCGGTGATCCACAGGAACCGCCGTCCCGCGGGCGAGACATGCGGCTCGACCCCGAAGAAGGTCTCGCGGCGGAAGCCCTGTGCCACGGCCCTCGTGCCGCGGACGGCCGCGGCACCCACCGGCGGGAAGTTGACATTGTAAAACAGCCGGTAATCGCCCGCGTCCCAGAGGCCGCGATCGAGAAGCCGCCGCACCAGACCCGCGCCGTGCACCCGCGCCGTCTCGAACGGATCGGCCAGATCCTCGGTCGCCGGACCCATGAACTGCGAGAGCGCGATGGCGGGCACACCCTGAAGCGCGGCCTCCATCGCGCCGCCGATGGTGCCGGAATAAAGGACGTTCTCGCCGGCGTTGTTGCCGCGGTTGACGCCGGACAGCACCAGGTCGGGCTTGGCGCCCTGCAACACGTCGTAGATGCCGGCGATCACGCAGTCGGCAGGGCTGCCCTCGGCGGCATAGCGCCGCGTCTCGAGGCGGGCGATCATCATCGGGCGGGTGTAGCTGATGCAATGGCCGACGCCCGACTGCTCGAACGCGGGCGCGACCGTCCAGACCTCGCCCGCCGGGCCGGCGATGTCCTCGGCGATGGCGGTCAGGACATCAAGGCCGGGGGCATTGATCCCGTCGTCGTTGGTGATCAGAATCCGCATCTGTCGCTGGCCCCCCTTCTCCTTGATCTAGTAGGAACCGGGCAACGGGTAAAGCACCAGTTGTGTCAGGGTGCGAAAATCCGGCCTGCAGCGCCCGCCTGTCAGAGTGCCGCGACGATGCGCGCCGCCTCGGCATGGATATCGGCCAGAAGCGAGCGGTCCTCGCCGGGGAAAAAGCGGCCGCGGGTGGCGGTTGCGCAGGGCCGTGGCGTCTCGATCAGGACGCGGGGGCCGATCCGCACCGTCTCGGCCTGCCAGCTGCGGGCCAGCGCGATCTGCGCGGCCTTGGTCGCCCCGTAGGCGCCGAAGAACGGCTCGCCGCCGCGCGGGTCGTCGAGGAAGAGCGCGGTCCCCTCGCCGGCGCGCAGAAGCGGCTCGATCAGCGGGATAAGGACTGCGGGGGCGCGCAGGTTGCAGGCGGCGGCCTTGTCGAAATCCCTCATGTCGGTGTGGCCGGCGGGCGACAGGGGCGGGGCATGGATCGCGGCATGGACCCACAGCCCGAGCCGCCCCCACCGCGCGGCGATCGACTGGGCGAGGTGCGCCATCGCCTTTTCGTCGGTGATGTCCATCGGCGCAAGCGTGGCCGTGCCCCCGGCGGCGCCGATCCGGTCGTCGAGGTCCTCGAGCCCGCCGACGGTGCGCGCCACCGCCAGCACATGCCAGCCCGCCGCGCCGAGGGCGGCGGCGATGGCAAATCCCAGTCCGCGCGAGGCGCCGGTGACAAGGGCGAGGGGACGTTCGGCGATGTTGGTCGGTTCGTTGTTGGTGTCGGTGCTCATGGCGCGGTGATCTCGCATTCCGGCGGCTGACGCGCAATTGAAAAATGCGGGTTTCGCCGGCAGTGACGCCCTGCGCGCCATCCTGTAGGGTCGCGCCGGCAACCGGCGGGCCAGTCAGGGGACGGAGGCGGCGATGGCGATGGACAACAGGGTGAGGGAGCTTGCGGCGCGGCTGCTCAGCGCCGGCTACGATGATCTGCCGCCGCGCGAGCAGCGGGTCTTGCGCCGCATCGCCGCGCGCACGGCCATCTCGCGCGACATCAGCATCACCCGCCCGTCCGACCTGTCCTTCGGCGAAAGGGTGTCCGATCAGGTCGCGGCCTTCGGCGGGTCCTGGACCTTCATCTTCCTGTTCGCCGGCGTGATCGCGGCCTGGGTCGTGGTGAACGTCTGGGTGATGAGCCATCCCGCCGACCCCTATCCGTTCATCTTCCTGAACCTGATCCTGTCGATGGTCGCCGCCGTCCAGGCGCCGGTGATCATGATGTCGCAGAACCGCCAGGCCGCCAAGGACCGCGAGGTCACGGCCCACGATTACGAGGTCAACCTCAAGGCCGAGCTCGAGATCATGAGCCTGCACGAGAAGATCGACGACCTGAGGATGCGGCAGCTGGGCGACCACTTCGAGCGGATCGAGGCACGGCTGGCGGCTATCGAAGCCGCGCAGAAATGAGGCCGCGCAGCGAATTTCCCACCCACAGGC
The DNA here is from genome assembly GCA_018240425.1 of Pseudomonadota bacterium. Taxonomy (GTDB): domain Bacteria; phylum Pseudomonadota; class Alphaproteobacteria; order Rhodobacterales; family Rhodobacteraceae; genus TMP-24. Next base: position 11,301 of record JAFEFU010000042.1, read on the forward strand.
GGACATGGGGCAACTCGGCGGCGGTCAGGACGGATTCGGCCACGGCCCCCGTGGCGATCATCTCGGCGCGCAGGCAGCCGGGCAGGCAGCCCGAGGCGAGGGGCGGCGTTCTCAGCCCTTCGCCCCGGTCGAAGAACAGGCTGGTGATGGTGCCCTCGGTCACCTCGTCCCTTTCGTTGAGAAAGATCACCTCGTCGGCTCCGTCCGGCAGGTTGGCGCGCGCCCTGTCATAGGCTGCCCGGTCGGTGGTCTTGTGGGCAAGGCGCGGGTCGGCCGACGCCATGCGCAGCGGCGCGACTTCCAGCCGCCAGAGGGCGGGGCCGGCGGCAAGGGGCGCGGTGCCCAGATCGAACTGCCCGCGCCGGTCGAGCGTCAGCCGCAGGCGCAGCGGGGCGGGTCCGGGGGCGGCGGGCAGGGCGGTGGCAAAGGCTGCGGAGTCGAACGGAAAGGACAGTGCTGCCGCGCTGGCCGCCATCCGCGCGCGGTGCAGATCAAGGCGGACGAAGCCGCCGCCGTTCCAGCCGAAGGTCTCGATCAGCTTCAGTTCAGGATCGCGAAACGCGCTTTCCACAGCGCCTCCTCATATTCGCCGGCGGCGGTGCTGTCGGCGACGATTCCGCCGCCCACGCCGAAATGCGCCTCGCCCCCGCCCAGCGTCAGGGTGCGGATCGCCACGTTGAAGGCGGCGCTGCCGTCGGGGCCAAGCCAGCCGATGGCCCCGCAATAGATGCCGCGTGGGCCGGATTCGAGTTCGCGGATGACCTGCATCGCCCGGATCTTCGGTGCGCCGGTGATCGAGCCGCAGGGAAAGAGCGCCCGGAAGATCGCCGACGGCGCTGTGCCGGGCAGCAGATCGCCGGTCACATGGCTGACCATCTGATGCACGGTCGCATAGGATTCGATCGCGAAAAGCTGCGGCACCCGGACCGAGCCGGGGCGGCAGACGCGCGAGATGTCGTTACGAAGAAGATCAACGATCATAAGGTTTTCGGCGCGGTTCTTGATGCTGTTGTGCAGCTCCATCCGCAAGGCCGCGTCATGGGCCGGGTTCGAGGCGCGCGGCGCGGTCCCCTTCATCGGGCGGGTCTCGATCCGGCCCGCGGCATCGGTGGCGAAGAAGAGTTCGGGCGAGCGCGACAGGATCGCCGGGCAGCCGGGCAGGTCGACGAAGGCGCCGTGCGCGACCGGCTGGCGGGCGCGCAATGCGCCATAGAGGCCAAGCGCGCTGCCGCGGGCCTCGGCCCGCATCGGCATGGTCAGGTTGACCTGGTAGATGTCGCCCGCGCCGATATAGGCCAGGACCCGCGCCATCGCCGCCGCATGGTCGGCCTCGCTCCAGCCGGGCCGCGCGGGGGCAAGGCCGGTTCCCGGCGCGGCGGCGGCGGCTTCGGCCAGCATCGGCGCCGCATCGGCGGGGCCGTCATAGACCCCGAACAGCATCAGCGGCAGCTCGCGCACCGGCGGCATCGCGGCTGCAAGCTTCGGTTCGAGCGCATAGCCAAGCTCATAGCTGGCGAAACCCGCGCACCAGAACCCGTCGGCCCGCGCGCGGTCGAGCGCGGCCAGCGCGCCCTCGACCTCGTCCGGCCGGTCGGCGCGGATCAGGGCGCGCGCGCTGTCGAACAGCGCCGGCTGGCCGGCGGGGCCATTCTCCACAAGGATCATCGAAGCATCTCGGCCAGGTCCCGCGCCGGTCATGGGAATCGGCGGCCAGACTCGTGGTTTCGGCCGCGAAGCGCAAGCGCCGCCGCCGCCGCTTTTCCCGCCGTTTCCGGCAGGTCCCCATCAGGGCGGGGCGTCAGGAAATCTCGTAGGGCAGAAGTCCGCGCCGGCCGGGATCGACGCGCAGCCGCCGTTCCAGCGGCGGGACCGAGCGCTGGTGACAGTCGGGCCTTTCGCAGATCCGGCAGGAGATGCCGATCGGCTCGTAGGCCCGGGCGTTGCCGAGGTCGAGATCGTCGGCATAGACTAGGTGGCGGGCGTGGCTGACCTCGCAGCCAAGCGCGATGGCATAGCGCCGGATCGGGGCGTTGAAGCTGCCGCCGGGTTTCGAGATGTCGCGGGCCAGGCAGAGATAGCGCACCCCGTCGGGGGTTTCGGCAAGCTGGCGCAGGAAGCGGCCCGGCGTCTCGAAGGCGCGGTAGACGTTCCACAAGGGGCAGGCGCCGCCGAAGCGGGCGAATTGCAGGCGGGTGGCGGAATGGCGCTTGGTGATGGTGCCGGCCTGATCGACGCGCACGAAGAAGAAGGGGATGCCCTTCAGCCCCGGCCTTTGCAGGGTCGACAGCCGGTGGGCGACCTGCTCGATCGAGGCGCCGAACCGGTCGGCCAGCCGTTCGAGGTCATGGCGGACCTCCTGCGCGGCGGCATGGAAGGCGCGGTAGGGCATCAGCGCCGCACCGGCGAAATAGTTGGCCAGCCCGATCTTGGCGATGGCGCGGGCGGTGTCGGACTGGAAACGCGCGAGGTCGAGCGTCGCCTCGAGAAGCTGATCGTGGCTGACCAGGGCAAGCTGGTGCAGGATCTGGAACCGCTGCGTGGCGGCGGCGGTCCGGGTCGACAGGACAAGCTCGGACCCTTCCAGGCTGCGGATGGCGGCATTGTCGGAAAAGGACAAGGCAATCCCGCGGTCCTTGAGGGCCGCGGCGGCGCGGGCGGCCACGTCGGTTTGCGCGCCTTCGCGGGCAGAGAAATGTTCGGCCGCGCGATCGACGGCATCAATGTAATTGTCGCAATAGTGAAAGAAGTCGCGGACCTCTTCCCAGGGCGATGAGCGCGGTCCGGCATCGTCGCGGCCAAGCGCCTCGTCAAGCGAGGCCAGGCGCTCGTGGCTCTGGCGGTAGGCGCGGTGCAGGTCGAGGAAGGCGCGGGCGAAGGCCGGTGCGTTCGAGGCGGCGAGCCGCAGGTCGGCCAGGGGCGGGGCGCCGCCGGCGAAGACCGGATCGGCCAGCGCCTCGCGCATGTCCGAGACGATCCGTTCGGCGTCGCCGGTCGAGAGTTCGGTCACATCCATGCCGAAGTCGGCGGCCAGCGCGAGGACCACGGCGGCCGACAGGGGGCGGTGGTTGTTCTCCATCTGGTTGAGGTAGGGCAGCGAGACGCCCAGCCGTTCGGCGAAGGCCTTCTGGGTCAGGCCGACGCGGGCGCGGGTCTCGCGCAGTTTCACCCCGGCGTAAAGCTTCTGCGTGGCCATGATGCCCCCTTTGCGAACCCGGAGCGTAGAGTTTGCAAAGCGGGCTGGCAAGGGGATCGGGGGGGGGCGTTCGGCCCCGCTGCCGGAGGGCGAACCGGCTTGCGGCCTCAGGTGCGTCCCTGGAAGACGAACCACGCGCCCGCGGCGATCAGGGCGAAGCCGATCGCCTGATGCCAGGTGATCTCCTCGCCGAGCCAGGCCCAGGAAAAGACCGAGAAGACCGACAGCGTGATGACTTCCTGGATGGTCTTGAGTTGCGCCGCGCTGAAGGTGCCGTAGCCGTAGCGGTTGGCGGGCACCTGAAGGCAATATTCGAAGAAGGCGATGGCCCAGCTGGCAAGGATCGCGATCCACAGCGGCGCACCCTTGAACTTCAGATGGCCATACCAGGCGAAGGTCATGAAGACGTTCGAGGCGGTCAGCAGGCCGATGGTCTGCAGGGGGACGGGAAGGGCGGGCATGGGGACTCCGGTTTGGCTGGACCGAGGCAACGCCCGCGCGCCGGGTTTGGCAAGACAGTATCTGAATTTGCAATTCGCAGAAATCTGGTTGCCAAGTATTTGCAAATTTACCAGCTTCGCCTTGCTGCCCGCGTGCAAGGGGCTATGGTGCGCCACGACCGTCAGGGGAGGGCGCCATGAAGGACATTCTCGAGGAGCTTGAGGCCCGCCGTGCCGTGGCCCGCCTGGGCGGCGGCCAGCGCCGGATCGACGCGCAGCACACGCGCGGCAAGCTGACGGCGCGCGAACGGATCGAACTCCTGCTCGACGAAGGCTCGTTCGAGGAATTCGACATGTTCGTCGCCCACCGCTGCACCGATTTCGGCATGGAGCAGGACCGGCCATCGGGCGACGGCGTCGTCACCGGCTGGGGCACGGTCAACGGCCGCATGGTCTATGTGTTCTCGCAGGACTTCACCGTGTTCGGCGGGTCGCTGTCCGAAACCCACGCGCAGAAGATCTGCAAGATCATGGACATGGCGCTGCAGAACGGCGCGCCGGTGATCGGGCTGAACGATTCGGGCGGCGCGCGGATTCAGGAGGGCGTCGCCTCGCTGGCCGGTTATGCCGACGTGTTCCAAAGGAACGTGCTCGCTTCGGGCGTGGTGCCGCAGATTTCGGTGATCATGGGGCCCTGCGCGGGGGGCGCGGTCTACAGCCCGGCGATGACCGACTTCATCTTCATGGTCAGGGACACGTCCTACATGTTCGTGACGGGGCCGGACGTCGTGAAGACGGTGACGAACGAGATCGTCACCGCCGAGGAACTGGGCGGGGCCTCCACCCACACGAAGAAGTCCTCGGTCGCGGATGGGGCGTTCGAGAATGACGTGGAGGCCTTGGCCGAGGTGCGCCGCCTGGTCGATTTCCTGCCCCTGAACAATCGCGAGAAGGCGCCGGCGCGGCCCTTCTTCGACGATGTGGCGCGGCTCGAGCCCTCGCTCGACACGCTGATCCCCGACAACCCCAACCAGCCCTACGACATGAAGGAGCTGATCCTGAAGGTCGCCGACGAGGGCGATTTCTTCGAGATCCAGAAGGATTTCGCGGCGAACATCATCACCGGCTTCATCCGGCTCGAGGGGCAGACGGTGGGGGTGGTGGCCAATCAGCCGATGGTGCTGGCCGGGTGCCTGGACATTGACAGCAGCCGCAAGGCGGCGCGGTTCGTCCGCTTCTGCGATGCCTTCGAGATTCCGATCCTGACCCTGGTGGACGTGCCGGGTTTCCTGCCGGGGACCGGGCAGGAATATGGCGGCGTCATCAAGCACGGGGCGAAGCTCCTGTTCGCCTATGGCGAGGCGACGGTGCCGAAGGTCACGGTCATCACCCGCAAGGCCTATGGCGGAGCCTATGACGTGATGGCGTCCAAGCACCTGCGCGGCGATTTCAACTACGCCTGGCCGACGGCCGAGATCGCGGTGATGGGGGCCAAGGGCGCGGTCGAGATCCTCTACCGCGCCGAACTGGGCGACCGGGACAAGATCGCGGCGCGGACCCGCGATTACGAGGGGCGGTTCGCCAATCCCTTCGTCGCCGCCGAGAAGGGCTTCATCGACGAGGTGATCATGCCCCATTCGACCCGCCGGCGGGTGGCGCGGGCCTTTGCCTCTCTGCGTGGCAAGCGGCTGAGCAATCCCTGGAAGAAACACGACAACATCCCGCTGTGACCATGAGAACCCCGACCCGATGCCTGATCCTGGCCGCGCTGGCGGCCGCAACCTGCGGCGCCGCGCGGGCGCAGGCCGCAATCACCGTTCCGTCCGGTCAGCCTGTCACGTTCGTCGACATGGTGCGGGATACGGGCGGGCCGGACGGGCTGACCTATCGCTTCCGCTTCCTCGCGCCGGCGATCGCGCGGGCAGGGGGGACGGTGTCGGCCGACGCGGCCGAGGCCGACATGCAGGCGCTCTGCGAGAGCTACGCCCTGCCGCGCATCGCCACGACCGGGCCGGTGCCGCAGGAGATCGTCATCAGCCTGTCGGACCGGCCGGTGAACTTCGGCGAGCCCGCGCCCGATGCCACCCAGTATTTCGAGGCCTACCGCCCCGAGGGCAAGACCTGCGTCTGGCAGGGCTTCTGATGCGGGCGGGCGGGCGAAAGGACGGATCATGCTGAAACACCGCGGCTTTCCCGGCCGCCTGACCGGGACGGATTTCCAGTTCACCATCCGCCGCGCCAACCCCAAGGGCGTGACCCGCCTGATCGTGCGCGAGCGGTTCCGCGACCGGGCGGCGATGGACCGGCGGGCCGACGAGGCCTTCATCGCCGCGCTGTGGGAGCATTTCGGCGAAGCGCCGTTCGAGCGCGGCAATCTGGACGCCGGGCGCCTGTCCTGGCTGTTCGGGCGCGAGGTGGTGGCGGCCGAGGAACCGTTCGACCCCGAAAGCTATGAGGCGCTTCTGAGAATCGACGCACGCCGCGCCCGCGCGGCCTTTCCCGCAGTCTTTGCCGGGCGCGGCGGCGAGGGCGGATCCGGGGACGAAGCGGACGGGGAATCGGCATGAACCCGCTCAGCCCCGCTCATGTCGCGCAGGTTGTTGCCGACCGCTATGGGGCCGGAAAGATTGCATTTGCCAGCCCGGCCGCGAGGGCGCAGGCTTCGTCCCAGATCCCGTTCATATGCACCCGCGGGATCGGTGTTTGTCGAAATCGTTACCCTTCCCCTTCTGAGTGGTTCGTCCCGTTTTGGGGCGGACCACTTGCCTTTGCGTGTCTTGGGCGAAGCTTTGCCGATCGGAAGATTTCCGCCGCTTTCGTCTTTTGGGCGCGGCGAAGGGGCGCTATGCTCGCGCCCACAACAACTCGCTTTGGAGGCCGAGCATCATGTCGAAAACCAAACTTCTTGCCGGGCTGGCTCTTCTGCTGGTCCTGTCGGCCTGCGTGCAGGACAACGGCTATGGGCGCCGCAAGCCCGTCGTCGATCCGAACTGCACGGCGCTGGGCGCCCTGGGTGGCGCTGCGCTGGGTGCGGCGACCGACAACAACATCGCGCAAAGCGCCATCGTCGGCGGCGTGGGCGGTGCGCTCGCCGGGAACGCGGGCCTGTGCGGCTGATCTGACGGCAGGCCGCGCGGTTCGCGCGGCGGCTGCAAACCGTTACGGCCATCGGGGCTTTGCCGCCCCGGTGGCCTTTTCTTTTGCCTGAAGGGACGCGGCCGATGTTCAAGAAGATCCTGATTGCCAACCGGGGCGAGATCGCCTGCCGCGTCATCAAGACGGCGCGGAAGATGGGGATCAAGACGGTGGCGGTCTTTTCGGACGCCGACCGCAACGCGCTGCATGTACGGATGGCCGACGAGGCGGTGCACATCGGCCCGGCCCCCGCCGCCCAGTCCTACATCGTCATCGACAAGATCATGGACGCGATCCGCAGGACCGGCGCCGAGGCTGTGCACCCCGGTTACGGATTTCTCAGCGAGAACATGAAGTTCGCCGCCGCTCTTGAAGCCGGTGGGGTGGTGTTCGTGGGCCCGCCGTCGAAGGCGATCGAGGCGATGGGCGACAAGATCACCTCGAAGAAGATCGCACAGGGCGCCGGGGTGTCGACCGTGCCGGGCTACATGGGCCTGATCGCAGATGCCGACGAGGCGGTGCGGATTTCGCGCGAGATCGGCTATCCGGTGATGATCAAGGCCTCGGCCGGAGGCGGCGGCAAGGGGATGCGCATCGCCTGGAACGATCAGGAGGCGCGCGAGGGCTTCCAGTCGTCGAAGAACGAGGCGGCGGCCTCGTTTGGCGACGACCGGATCTTCATCGAGAAGTTCGTGACCCAGCCGCGCCACATAGAGATTCAGGTGTTGGCCGACAAACATGGCAACTGCGTCTACCTGCACGAACGCGAATGCAGCATCCAGCGGCGGAACCAGAAGGTGATCGAGGAGGCGCCGTCGCCCTTTCTGGACGAGGCGACCCGCCGCGCGATGGGCGAGCAGGCCTGCGCGCTGGCGAAGGCGGTCGGCTACACCAGCGCCGGCACCGTCGAGTTCATCGTTGATGGCAGCCGCAACTTCTACTTCCTTGAAATGAATACGAGATTACAGGTCGAGCATCCGGTGACGGAACTGATCACCGGCGTCGATCTGGTCGAACAGATGATCCGGGTGGCGGCGGGCGAGCGGCTGCCCTTTGCCCAGTCCGACCTGAAGATCGACGGCTGGGCCGTCGAGAGCCGGCTGTATGCCGAGGATCCCTACCGCAACTTCCTGCCCTCGATCGGGCGGCTGACCCGCTACCGGCCGCCGGCCGAGGTGGCCGATGCGGCCCATGTCGTCAGGAACGATACCGGCGTCTACGAGGGCGGCGAGATCAGCATGTATTACGACCCGATGATCGCCAAGCTCTGCACCTGGGGGCCGACGCGCGGCGCGGCGATCGAGGGGATGCGGGCGGCGCTCGATGCGTTCGAGGTCGAGGGGATCGGCCACAACCTCCCGTTCTGCCAGGCGGTGATGGACCATCCGCGCTTCGTCAAGGGCGAGATCACCACCGCCTTCATCGCCGAGGAATACCCAGAGGGCTTCCAGGGCGCGACGCTCGGGGCCGGGGTCTTGCGGCGGGTCGCGGCGGCGGCGGCGGCGATGAACCGGGTGGCCGAGATCCGGCGGACGCGGATCACCGGGACGCTCGGGAACCACGAACGCAAGGTCGGCGACGACTGGGTGGTCAGCCTGCAAGGCGCGGAATTCGCCGTCACGGTCGACGCCGACCGCGAGGGATCGACGGTGGGTTTCGCCGACGGGACCAGCCTGCGGGTGGCCTCGGACTGGTTGCCGGGGCAGACGCTCGCCCGGCTGGAGGTCGGCGGGGCGCCCCTTGTCCTCAAGGTCGGCAAGATCCCCGGCGGCTTCCGCATCCGGGTCAGGGGGGCAGACCTCAAGGTGCATGTGCGCACTCCCCGCCAGGCCGAGCTGGCGAAGCTGATGCCCGAGAAGCTGCCGCCCGACACGTCGAAATACCTTCTCTGCCCGATGCCGGGGCTGGTGGTGAAGATCAGCGTCGAGGAGGGCCAGGAGGTGCAGGAAGGCCAGGCGCTGGCGACCGTCGAGGCGATGAAGATGGAGAACATCCTGAAGGCCGAGCGCAAGGGCGTGGTCAAGCGCATCGCTGCCACCCAGGGCGCGAGCCTGAAGGTCGATGACGTGATCATGGAGTTCGAATGAGCGCCGGCGCAGTTACTGGCGCAAGCACAGGCCTTGCGGCGCACCGCCTGGTGGCGGTGGCGGTGATGGCCGCGCTGGCCGCCTTTCTCGGCGTCGAGGTGCTGGCGGCGCTGGCGGCGCACCGGTTCGAATATCCGCTCGACGATGTCTACATCCATCTGGCGATGGCCGAGGGGCTGGCGCGGGGCCATCTGGGCGTCAATCCCGGCGAGGCGGTGGCGGCCTCGTCCTCGATCCTCTATCCGGTGCTGTTGATGCCGTTTGCCGGGACCGAGGCGCAACGGCTGTTGCCCCTGCTGTGGAACGCGGCCGGCCTGGTGGCCGGGGCGGCGCTGTGGGGCCTCTGCCTGGCCGAGGCCTGGCGGGCCCGGGCGCTGCCGGGGCGGTGGGCTCTCGGGCTGGCGCTGGCGGGGCCGGTGGCGCTGAACCTGCAAGGCGTGGCCTTTACCGGGATGGAGAACGGGCTGCATCTGGCGGCTTCGCTGGCGGTGGTGCTGGGGCTGTGGCGGTTCCTGACCGGGCGCGGGGTTGCGGCCTGGTTCGTGGCGGCGCTGATCCTGTCGCCCCTGTTGCGCTACGAGGGGCTGGCGCTGTCCCTGGGGGCCGCGGCGATCATCGGCCTTTCGGGACGGGCGCGGCTTGGGCTGGGGCTCGCCGGCGCGATCCTGCTGCCGGTCGTGGCCTGGTCGCTGTTGCTGGTGCACCTCGGCCTGCCGGCGCTGCCGGGATCGGTGGTGGCCAAGACCCAGTTGCAGGGTGTGGGGCTGAGCGCGCCCGCGGCGGCGGCGCTGCGGGTGATCGCCAACCTGCTGAAGCTGCCGGGACTGGTGGTGGCGCTGCTGTCGCTGGCGGCTCTGGGGCTGGCGGGGCGGCAGGCCGGGCCGGCGCGGTCGCTGCTGGCGCTGGCGGGGCTGGCCGGGCTGGCCCATGTGGTGGCGGCACAGTTCGGCTGGATGGACCGCTACGAGATCTACATCCTGGCGGTGCTGTGCGCGGCCCTTGTGATCGGCGGCGGCTCGGAGGGCCTCGGCCGCTGGGCGGTGATCGCCGCGCTGGTGGTGCTGGGGCCCTGGTATCAGGCGCGGCTGTGGGGGGCCTATGTCTGGAACCCGGCAGAGATCGGGCGGCAACAGGCGCAGATGGCGCGCTTCGTCCGTGACTTCGCCCGAGAGCCGGTGGCGGTCAACGACATGGGGCTGATGAGCTGGCGCAACAACGAATATGTCTTCGACCTGTGGGGGCTGGGCTCGCCCGAGGCGCTGGCCGCGCGCCGGGCCGGGACCGCGCCGGGCTGGGCTGCGCCGCTTCTGGCGCGCCACGGGATCCGGCTGGCGATCATTTACGAGAAGTGGTTCGGCACCGCGCTCGGCCCGGGCTGGCAGCCGGTGGCCGACCTGACGGTCCTGCACCCGCGCGGCCGCCTGGGCGACTGGCGCGTCACTTTCTACGCCCAGGGCGCGGACGAGGCGCGGCGGGTGCGGACGGAACTGACGGAATTTGCCCCGGGCCTGCCCGAGGGCGTGGCGCTGAGCCCGCGCGGCCAGCCCTGACATGCACCGGAGCAAGGCGATGAGCGACAGGATGGACGACTGGAAGGCCCTTGTGGGCAAGGAGCTGAAGGGCAGTGCGCCCGAGGATCTGACCTGGGCGACGCTGGAGGGGATCGCGGTCAAGCCGCTCTACACCGAGGCCGACACGGCGGGGCTCGCGCACATGGGCTCGCTGCCCGGCCTTGCGCCCTTCACGCGCGGGGTCCGCGCCACGATGTATGCCGGGCGGCCCTGGACGATCCGCCAGTATGCGGGCTTTTCGACTGCCGAGGAGAGTAACGCCTTTTACCGCAAGAACCTGGCGGCCGGGCAGCAGGGCGTGTCGGTGGCCTTCGACCTGGCCACCCACCGGGGTTACGACTCTGACCATCCGCGCGTGGTGGGCGACGTGGGCAAGGCCGGCGTCGCCATCGATTCGGTCGAGGACATGAAGATCCTGTTCGACGGCATCCCGCTGGATCAGGTTTCGGTGTCGATGACCATGAACGGGGCGGTGATCCCGGTGCTGGCCAGCTTCATCGTCGCGGGCGAGGAGCAGGGGGTGCCGCGCGCCGCGCTGTCGGGCACCATCCAGAACGACATCCTGAAAGAATTCATGGTCAGGAACACCTATGTCTATCCGCCCGAGCCCAGCATGAGGATCGTCGCCGATATCATTGAATATACGGCAAAAGAAATGCCGAAGTTCAATTCGATCTCGATCTCGGGCTATCACATGCAGGAGGCGGGCGCCAATCTGGTGCAGGAGTTGGGCTATACGCTGGCCGACGGGCGGGAATATGTCAGGACCGCCATCGCCCGCGGCATGGACGTGGACGAGTTCGCCGGCAGGCTGTCGTTCTTTTTCGCCATCGGCATGAATTTCTTCATGGAGGCGGCCAAGCTGCGCGCGGCGCGGATGCTCTGGCACCGGATCATGGTGGAGTTCGGGGCGAAGAAGCCCGCGAGCCTGATGCTGCGCACCCATTGCCAGACCTCGGGCGTGTCCTTGCAGGAGAAGGACCCCTACAACAACGTGGTGCGCACCGCCTATGAGGCGATGGCGGCGGTTCTGGGCGGCACCCAGTCCTTGCACACCAATGCGCTCGACGAGGCGATGGCGCTGCCCACGGAATTTTCTGCGCGAATTGCCCGCAATACCCAGTTGATCCTGCAGGAGGAAACCGGGATCACCCGTGTCGTCGACCCGCTGGCGGGTTCCTACTACGTCGAGAGCCTGACCGCCGGGCTGGCCGAGGAGGCCTGGAAGCTGATCGAGGAGGTCGAGGCGCTGGGGGGCATGACCAGGGCGGTCGCCAGCGGGATGCCGAAGATGCGGATCGAGGAATCGGCCGCGCGCCGCCAGGCGATGATCGACCGGGGCGAGGAAGTGGTGGTCGGCGTCAACAAGTACCGCCCGACGCGCGAGGATGCGGTCGAGATTCTCGATGTCGACAACATGGCGGTGCGGGCGGCGCAGGTGGCGCGGCTGGAGCAGGTGCGGGCGGCGCGTGACACGCGGGCCTGCGCGCAGGCGCTGGCGGAGCTGGAGTTTCGCGCCGGGCATGGCGGCAATCTTCTGGAAGCGGCGGTCGCGGCGGCGCGGGCGCGGGCAACGGTGGGGGAAATCAGCATGGCGATGGAAAAGGTGTTCGGCCGCCACCGGGCCGAGGTGAAGACCCTGGCCGGGGTCTACGGCAGCGCCTACGAGGGCGACGCGGCCTTTGCCGCGATCCAGAAGGCGGTCGAGACCTTTGCCGAGGACGAGGGCCGTCGCCCGCGGATGCTGGTGGTCAAGATGGGTCAGGACGGCCATGACCGCGGCGCCAAGGTCATCGCCACCGCCTTCGCCGACATCGGCTTTGACGTGGACGTGGGGCCCTTGTTCCAGACGCCCGAGGAGGCGGCGCAGGACGCCATCGACAATGACGTGCATGTCGTGGGCATCTCGTCGCAGGCGGCGGGGCACAAGACGCTGGCGCCGAAGCTGGTCGAGGCGCTCAGGGACAAGGGCGCGGGCGAGATCATCGTCATCTGCGGCGGCGTCATCCCGCAGCAGGACTACGAGTTCCTGAAGCGGGCCGGGGTCAAGGCGATCTTCGGGCCGGGGACCAACATTCCGGCGGCGGCCGAGGAGATCCTGGGGCTGATCCGGCAGGCGCGGGGGTAGGGCGGGGGGCTTCCGCCCCCCGCGCCCCCCGAGGATATTTGGACCACAATGAAGGTGCATGATGTTCGAGCTGGACCATCTCGCCGTCAGCGCGGCCTCGCTCGCCGAGGGGGTCGCCCATGTCGAGGCGGCGCTTGGCGTGGCGCTCGGGCCGGGGGGCGAGCATGACTACATGTCGACCCACAACCGGCTCCTGGGGCTGGGGCCCACGGATTATCTGGAAGTGATCGCCATCAACCCGGCGGCGCCGCCGGTGGCGCACCGGCGCTGGTTCCGGCTGGATGAGTTTTCCGGGCCGCCGCGGCTGACCAACTGGATCTGCCGGGTGGGTGATCTCGAGGCGGCGCTGGCTGCGGCGCCCGCGGGCAGCGGGCGGGCGGTCGATCTGGCGCGCGGCGATCTGCGCTGGCGGATGGGGGTGCCGACGGACGGGCGGCTGCCCTTTGACGACTGCTTTCCGGCGCTGATCGAATGGCAGGGGGCGCGGCCGCAGGCGCGGCTCGCGGACGTGGGCTGCCGGCTGGCGCGGCTGGAGGTCAGCCACCCCGAGGCGGCGGCGCTCGGGGCGCTGGTAGCCCTGGCCGATCCGCGCGTGGCGTTCGTGCCCGGCGCGCCGGGCCTGCGGGCGACGATCGCGACGCCGCACGGCAACCGGGTGCTGGAATGATCCTGCGGCCGGCCGGGGCGGTCGATCATCCGGCGATCCTTGCCCTGTGGAACCCGGTGATCCGGGCGACGACCATCACTTTCACGTCCGAAGAAAAGACCGCCGCGAGCCTTGATTCCCTGATCGGCGCGCGCCGGGCGGCGGGGCACGAGTTCTGGGTGGCCGAGAGCGGGGGCGCGGTCCTCGGGTTTGCCAGCTATGGCCAGTTCCGGGCCGGTGACGGCTATGCCCATGCGCTGGAACATACGATCCTTCTGGCCGAGGCGGCGCGCGGGCAGGGCGTCGGCCGGGCGCTGATGACGCGGCTGGAGGACCATGCCCGGGTGGGTGGGGGACATACGCTGTTTGCCGGGGTCTCGGGCGAGAACCGGGCCGCCGTCGCCTTTCACGAACGGCTGGGGTTCCGCACCCTCGCGGTGCTTCCCGAGGCGGGGCGCAAGTTCGGGCGCTGGCTCGATCTGGTCTTGATGATGAAGAGGCTGTGAGCGGCGGCGCGGGCGGCGGGCGCGATGAATTTCCCGCAACCGGCTGACATTCCCCCGCGCCCCACCTAGAGTGGCCCTCATGTCGATCTGGACCCGCATTTCCGAGGCCATTGCCGCCCTTGCCCAGGGCGAGGGGCTGGCCGCGCTGTTCGAGAAGCTGAGGACGCCGCCCGAGCGGTCGGTGGCCTTCACCATCGCGGTGATCGCGCTCGGCGCCAAGATGGCCAAGGCCGACGGCCATGTGACCAGCGACGAGGTTCGCGCCTTCCGCTCGGTCTTTGCCATCGCGCCCGAGGACGAGGCCGACGCGGCACGGGTCTTCAACCTGGCCCGGCAGGACGTGGCGGGGTTCGATGCCTATGCCCGCAAGATCGCGGCGATGTTCGGCCCCGGCAGCCGGGTGCTGGCCGACGTGGCCGAGGGGCTTTTTCACATCGCGCTGGCAGACGGCGAATATCATCCGCATGAAGAGGAGTTCCTGCGCGAGGTGGCGCGGATCTTCGGCCTTTCGGACCGCTCGTTCCGGGCGCTTCAGGCCCGCTTCGTGCCCGGCTTGGCGCCCGATCCCTATGACGTTCTGGGGGTGGCGCCGGATGCGCCGCTGGCCGAGGTCCGCGCCGCCTGGCGCAGGGCGGTCAGGGAGAGCCACCCCGACGGCATGGCGGCGCGCGGTCTGCCGCCCGAGGCGATCCGCCTGGCCGAGGAGCGGCTGGTGGCGGTCAACCGCGCCTGGGAGGAGATCAGCGGCAAGGTTGCGGCATGAAACGGGTGCGCATCGCCACATACAATGTCGAGTGGTTCGTCAACCTCTTTGACCACCGGGGGCGGCTGCTCGAGGACAATGGCTGGTCCTCGCGCTACAATGTGACCCACGCCCAGCAGCTCGGCGCGCTCGGGATCGTGTTCACGGCGCTCGACGCCGACGCGGTGATGGTGATCGAGGCGCCCGACAACAACGGCCAGCGCCATACGGTGGCGATGCTGGAGCGTTTCGCCGCCCGCTATGGCCTGCGCTGCCGCAAGGCGCTTCTGGGATTTGCCAACGAGACCCAGCAGGAGATCGCGCTCCTCTACGACCCCGACGTGCTGCATGTGAGGCACGATCCGAAGGGCAGCCGCGAGGGCGAGGCGCCGCGCTTCGACAAGGAATTTCCGATCGACCTCGACCATGACGGGGTGGCGGACATGGTCAGTTTCAACAAGCCGCCGCTCGAGATCGCGGCCGAGACGCGGACGGGCTTCCGCTTCCGCATGATCGGGGTCCATGCCAAGTCGAAGGCGCCGCGCGGGGCCACCACCCCCGAGCAGGTGCGGCGGATGTCGATCGAGAACCGCAAGAAGCAACTGGCCGAATGCGTCTGGGTGCGGCGCCGGGTGCTCGAGCATCTGAAGGCCGGTGACAGCGTGATCGTGCTTGGCGACCTGAACGACGGGCCGGGGCTCGATGAGTATGAAAAGCTGTTCGGCCGCTCGGGCGTCGAGGTGCTTCTGGGCTGGGACGAGCCGCGCGACGTGCGGATGTTCGATCCCCATGCGCGGGTGGTCTTTGGCAAGAAGCTCGCGGCGGCGCCCTCGACCGCGCGCTTCTACCTGGAAAGCGAAAAGCGCTATTTCTCGGCGCTTCTGGACTATGTGATGGTGTCGCCGGACCTGAGGGCGCGGGGGCCCGAGTGGCGGATCTGGCACCCGTTCGACGACATGGCCTGCTATCAGACCCCGGAGCTGCGCGAGGCGCTCTTGCAGGCGTCGGACCATTTCCCGGTCAGCCTGGATCTGCCGGTGGGCGGGGCGGTGGCTTAACGCCGCGCGCCCTTTCTGGCATGATCGGGGCATGGGACTCATGCGCAGCATCGCCCTCTGCCTGGTCCTGGCCGCCGGTCCCGTGGCGGCCGAGGAAGGTCGGGCCGCGTCCGGGGATGGGCTCTTCGATCTGGGGGCGCGGATGGTGATCGGCGCGCTGATCGACCGGGCGGGGCCGCAGCTGCAGGAGTTGCGCGACACGCTCGAGGTGGCGGCGGGCTTCGTTCCGGCGCTGCGGGCGCTGGCCGGCGCGATCGACGATCCGAGGAACTACGCGCCCCCGGTGATGCTGCCCAACGGCGACATCATCCTGCGTCGGCGCGCGCCCCTGCCGCTGCCGGGGCCGGAGGCGCCTTCGCACGCCCTGTCAGGCGCGATCGACCTGTGATCTTCGCGGCCGTTCCCTTGCCGAAATACTCCCTCGGTCAGAGCCGCCCGATCCTCTCGGTCAGGAGGTCGAAGAAGGCGTCGCGCCGGACCCCGCCGATGAAGAGGGCGTTGGCCTCGCCATCGGTCACCCGCCACCAGTCGGCCACCGTCATGCCCAGCGTGTGCTTGCCCTCAAGCTCGATCGCCACATGGATGTGGCGGCCCGAGAACAGGTCCGGCTGGATCAGGTAGGCGATCACGCAGGGGTCGTGCAACGGGGCGCCTTCGCTGCCGTATTTCGAGGTGTCGTAGCGCTCGAAGAAGTCGGTCCAGCTTGCCGCCGCCCGCCCGGCCTCGGTGCCGAGGGCGCGCAGCCCCTCGACCCAGGCGCGCGAGGTCAGCGCCTTGTGGGTCACGTCGAGCGGCATGACCACCAGGGGCACCCCGGCGCGGAAGACGATGTCGGCGGCCTCGGGGTCGACGTAGATGTTGAACTCGGCGGCGGGGGTGATGTTGCCCACCTCGAAATAGGCGCCGCCCATCAGCACGATCTCGGCGATGCGGGGGGCGATGTCGGGGGCCTTCATGAGCGCGGTGGCGATGTTGGTCAGCGGTCCGAGCGGGCAGAGCGTGACCGAGCCCGCCGGTTCGCGGCGAAGCGTCTCGATGATGAAATCGACGGCGTGGCCGGGCTGGAGGGCCATCGTCGGCTCGGGCAGAACGATCCCGTCGAGGCCGGTCTTGCCGTGGACATGCTCGGCGGTGACGAGCTTGCGCTTCAGCGGCCGGTCGCAGCCCGCGAAGATCTTCACGTCACGCCGGCCGGCCAGTTCGCAGATGGTGCGGGCGTTCCTCTCGGTCAGCGGCAGGGGGACGTTGCCGGCGACGGCGGTGATGCCCAGCACCTCAAGCTCGGGCGAGCCGAGCGCCAGGAGGATCGCCACCGCATCATCCTGTCCCGGATCGGTGTCGATGATGATCTTGCGGGGGCTTTTCATGGCTGCGCGCTCCGGTCCGGGGGTTGGGGCAGGGATTCCTGACTTGCCAGACTGGCCGCGCGGGTGCAGGAAGTCCAGTGCCGCAGTTCAGTCAAAAACCCGCCACATTGCGCAGAGATGGTTAACGAAAATCAATTTACGGGTGCGGAGATGATTCCCGAGGGTCAGGCGGTCTATCTTCATGTGGGTGGCCAGACGACGGGCGCCGAGGACCATGTGGTCTATCTCGCGGCGAACCGCGCCGGGCTGAGGCGGGCGGGCTATGGCCTGTGCTGCTTCGATCCCCTGGGCACCGGGGCCGAGAGCCTTGCCGGCGGAATGCCGGGGCCAGGCGCGGATGACGTGGCGGTGGCCGCCTGCGCCGCGCGCCTGGCCGAGCGTTTCGCCCCCGACCGACGCGCCGGGCCGCAGGGATTTGCGATCAGCGCCCCCGATCTGGCCGGGCCGATGGCCGAGATCCTCATCGGCCGCTTCCATCCCAACGCGCGCCTGCGCGCGCGCGCCCTGCGCCAGGCCCTGGGCCAGCCGGTCGAGCGGCTGGTCCTGATGGTGCAGCCCTACGAACAGCTCTTTCACGCGGTCTGGATGGCGCTGGCGCTGGACCGGCCGATCGACCCGTTCGCCGACTATGCGCCGGCGCTTGCCGCCTTCCAGGGCGGCTGGGCCGATCTGGCCGAGGCGCTGGCCGACGAGTTGCAGGCGCGCGAGCTGATCGTGCAGGCGGTGCCGGTGTCGGCGGCGCAGTTGCAGACGGTGCTGCTGCCCGGCGTGGCGCTGCGCCAGCCGGTCCAGCCGCTGCCCAGGCCGCGGGTGACGCCCGGAGCGGTGGCGATGGCACAGCGCTGCATGGCGCAGGGCCTGCGCCTGCAACCCGGCCAGCGCGACCGTCTGGTCGCCTTCCACTCGCGCCAGCCCCAGCACCGGCCCGAGACCGGCTTTTCGGCGCTGGCGCTGTCGGACCTGCGCGGCCGCTATGTCGCCGACCTCGACATGATCGCGCGCTGGTCGGGCGCCCATGTCGTCGGCGCGCCCCTACCGGCGCTCGCTGCGGAATAGCGAAACGGCCCGCACTCCTGCGGGCCGTTCCGGCAGGGTGCCCGGCCGTTCAGCCGTCGAAGTTCACTTCCTCCATCAGCTTCAGCGCGACGGGGCGCAGCTTGGCCAGCTCGCTCAGGCTGACCTTGTCGGGGGTGAAGGTGCCCCAGCTTTTCACCAGATCCGAGCGTTCGACGCCGGGTTCGACCGGGAATTCGTCGTTGGTCTCGGCATAGAGCCTCTGGGCCTCGTCCGAGGCGAGGAATTCCATCAGCTTCAGCGCCGCCGCCTTGTCCGGCGCGGCCTTGGTCATCGCCACGCCCGAGACGTTCACATGGGTGCCGCCGCCCTCGAAGGTCGGATAGACGATGCGCGAGGCTTCGGCCCATTCCTTCTGCTCGGGGTCGCGCAGCATCTGGCCCATGTAGTAGGTGTTGCCGAGCGCGATGTCGCATTCGCCGGCCGAGATCGCCTTGATCTGGTCCTTGTCGTTGCCCTCGGGCTTGCGCGCCAGGTTGGCCTTCAGCCCCTCGGCCCATTTCTTCGCATAGGCTTCGTCGTGGTGGGCGATCATCGCCGCGACCAGCGCGAGGTTGTAGTCATGGGTGCCGGGGCGGGTGCAGATGCGGCCCTTCCACTTCGGATCGGCCAGATCCTCGTAGGTCGTGACCTCGCCGTCCTTGACCCGCTCTTTCGAGGCATAGACCACCCGCGCCCGGCTGGTCAGGCCGAACCACTGGTTGCCGGGGTCGCGAAACTCGGCGGGGATGTTGGACTTGAGCACCTCGGACTCGACCGGCTGGGTGACGCCGGCAGCGACGATCTGCGACAGGCGGGCGATGTCGACGGTCAGGACCAGATCGGCGGGGCTGCGGTCGCCCTCGGCCTGAAGCCGCTCGGCCATGCCCTTGTCGACGAAGGCGACGTTCACCTTGATCCCGGTGTCCTTGGTGAAGGCGTCCAGAAGCGGCTGGATCAGTTCGGGCTGGCGGTGGGAATAGATGTTGACCTCTTCGGCGAGCGCCGGGGCGGCGGTGGCCGAGAGGGCGAGAAGGGCGAGCGGTATCCGGTTCATTGTTGATTCCTTTAGTCTGGATTTCAGCGGGATACGACAGGGCAAGGCGGCGCGTCAATGTCTTAGTGAAATTATCGGATAAGGGCGGGCGGCCGGGAAAGGCGGGCCGGGGCTGGCGGGATTGGCGGAAGATCGCGGGTGCCCGCGCCGGGACAGGCCGATTGCCGCCGCGAAAGCGCCTCGCAGACCGGGGTTATTGCCTAACCGGGGGGCGGTTTGCAGATTGGCCTTCCTTTTTCGACACGCCCCCCGATCCACCTCACTGCCCGCCAGTGCCCACCGGAGCCACCCATGCGCAAGACCCTCAGGACTTCGACCGCCATCCTCACCAGCCTGTCGCTGGTGCTGCAGGGCCTGCCCGGCCTTGCCCAGGAGACGGCGCCCAGCCTCTGCGCCGACGGCAGCCAGCCGCCATGCCCCGAAAGCCCGGCACCGGCACCCGAACCGGCGCCCGCCGCCGAGGCCGCGCCCGCTCCGGCACCCGAACCGGCGCCCGCCGCCGAGGCCGCGCCCGCTCCGGCGCCCGAACCTGCGCCCGCCGCCGAGGCAGCGCCCGCGCCCGCCGCCGAACC
>JAFEFU010000043.1 GCA_018240425.1 Pseudomonadota bacterium
AAGCCTCTCGACCCGACCGGATTACAAGGCCAACCGCACCGCCGCCATCGCCGAGTGGCGGGGTCTGCTTGCCGCCTGAGGTCGGCTAGGGCAGGGGCGCCTGAGACCAGCTCGCATTGGTCTGACAGCACAAGCTTGAAGCCCTGAAAAACCTTTGAGAGGGGACGGTTAAGGGCGGGGGAAACTGAGACCGGTTCGCATTGTTCTGACAGCACAGTCATGCCTGCTGCTTGACCCCACGGCGACCAGAGATGTAACCTGGGCGTGATCCGCCGAAAATGTCAGGGGCGCAACCACCTCTGCGGTTCCAGCACATTCAAAACCGGACAGCCAAAATTCTCGCAAACCTTGCTTCTTTTGCCGATCGGCGCCCTCGGCTGGCGCGCTTCCTGTCCTACATCGCCTTCATTTCGTTTCTCTGCCTGGCGATCGGCCTTCTCCCGGGTCTCTATTTCGGAACAGCACTGACTGTCCTCATTTGCCTGGGGATCGCCGGAAGCATTCTCTTCATATGGCCCAGGCGTCTGACATTGCTTGCCGGAACGGCCAGCGTTTCCGTGGTCACGCTGCTTCTGGATGAGGCGAACCAACAGAAAGCGTCGGTGACGGCATTCCCGATCACCATAACCGACCTGCGGATGCTTGCCGCGAATCCCTCGGGGCTCTTGATGGCCATTGGCGCCCCTCATTGGAGTTACCTGTCGCTCTATCTGTTCCCGATCGCCCTGGCGGGATACCTCGCCTGGTGGATCCGCGCCCGGGTCAAGGCGTTCGGGCCGGCCGATGTGGCGAAGGCTGCGCTCTCCTTCGGCGTCAGATTGCTGACTGTCGCCGCCTCCTTGTCGTTTCTCAACTCGTCGGTCGTCAGCGCGGTCAGCACCTATCTCAACTCTCACATGCAGGAGCTTGCGATCTGGGAACCGGAAGGAATGGTCGACTTTCCCGAGAAAGTGGGCATTCTCGGATTCCTCAGCTATTCGCAATATATCGAGGCAGGCGACCGGGACCATTTTCTTGCCTATTCCCCGCAGGCAGCCGCCCCGCCACCTTCCGATATTGAGGCCTCGGTCGAGAAATATGTTCGTGTCGCGATCCTGAAGCCGGAGCCGCTTCCGAACATCGTCATCGTGCACGCCGAATCGACCTTCGATCCGAATGACGTGCTGGATCTTGTGTCCCCCGTGACGAACGCATTGTTCTATACGCACCCCGGATCGCCGGAAGATCCGATGGTGCAATTCCGCGGACCCGGCCTTGCCAACACCATTGGCGGCGGAAGCTGGATTTCGGAGTTCGAGGTCATTCTTGGCATCGACTCGCGGCTGTTCGGCGTTGCGGGCCGATTTACGCACGCATCGCTCTCACAGTTCTCGCGGCACACATTCCCGCGCTACCTGACCGAGCGCGGTTATGAGGTCTCGACATTCCAGCCTACGGACGGATCGTTCTACAACGCCGAGGCGGCCTACAGGAATTACGGGTTTCAGCATTTTTTCGACGGCCGCTACTTTGACTCGGTGTCGGACGACCTCACGATCATGCGCGAATCGCTGTCGCGCGAGGTTGGCGATCCCGCGGCGCCGTTCATGAAGTTCGTGATCCTTGCTGAAAACCACTCGCCCCACTGGTGCGATCCGGCGAAATCAAGCGCCTACGAGGACGTGAAGCTGGTCGGCAAGCCCAGCGACGACCAGGCCTGCGCGGTCCGGGAATATGTGCGCCGGGCGCACTCGACCGAACGCGCCGTGGCCTTGGCGCGCAGCTACCTGGAGGCCGAGAAGAGCCGCACCGGGCGCGACTATGTCCTCGCGGTCTATGGCGATCACCAGCCCTATTCCTTTACCGGCGGCGGATCTCTGGAACACAACATGGGCCTGAACTTCGATGCTTTCCGGATCGACAAGAGCAAGCGCAGGACGGTCCTGCAAATCATCTCGTCAAAGCCGGATCCCTTGAAATGCTGCGGCGATGAGGCGGTTCCCCTGACATTGCTGCCGACACTCGTCAGCAGCTATGTTGCCGGCTCGGCGGCAGAGCTCTATCTGCCCGAAAGCTTCTATCAACTGGATCACTGCGGCAGCGACTGGATTGGCGGTCTGGTCGGCACCACGTTCTACGGCCGGGATGTGGCGCACCATGAGACGAGGTGCGACAAGTTTGAGGCACTGGTTGCGGCCTACAAGGCAAGCGACGTGCTGGGGAGTGCCGATGCGCTGCCCCTGAAGGCCGCGGGCAGCGAACCGGCCCCTTCCGGCCCGGCCCAAGAGCAGTCTGGCCTTGCCTGCCTGAGCCATTCGGGGACGGTGTCGATCGAAATTGCCGCTTCCGGAACGAGATTCGGCGATGCACCAAGATTCAGGGTGCTTCTTGATGGAAGAAGGGTGGGCGAAGCTTCGGTCGCCAGGGCGCTGGACAATTCGGCGCACCCGGCAAAAACCGAAGACATCCTCGCGGCACGCGAACTGTTCGACTTCAAGGCGAGCGTTGCCGGCTCGCCGAAGACGCTGTCGATCCAGTTTGTCAACGACAGCTGGGCCGGACCCGGCACTTCAGGCGACACCGATCTGTGGCTGCAATCCGTCAAGGTCGGGGACAGGCTGTATTCGAGTGACGAATTCCGGTTTATGGCCACCAAGGACATGCGCGGAGAATGGGCCGACAACTGGTTCCGCTTTGCGACGAACGGGACCGTGACGGTGAACCTGTCGGGAAGCCCGTGCAGTTGACAGGCAACGTGCCGGTGCCTGCCTGCCCGCCGGGTGGCGCGGCGCGCGGGATTGCCAGACCCCGGCCGGACTCACTGAGGATGAACAGCCCCCGAAACTTCACCGCCCGGCCTGCGACGCCCGCGCCAGCAGCGACAGAAACTCGGCGACGCGGGCGGCATTGCCCGACGCCCGGTTGCCGTCGCGCGTGAAAAGGTTGTTCTCGAATCCGATGCGGGCCTTGCCTCCGCGTGCGACGGCGGCCAGCAGGCAGTCGGTCTCGGACCGGCCGAAGGCGCAGGCCGCCCAGTCGGGGCACAGGCTTGCCGCAGCCTGCGCGGCGAGGGGGGCGTCGAGGTCTTCGGGCGAAGACACCTGCCCCGGGGCGTAGCGGCCAAGGACATGCAGCACCTGCAAACCCTGAGCCGGAACAGTGCCGTCCGCGACCAGCGCGCCGAGGCGCGTCACGTCGGCGGCATTGTAAAGGATGTGCTGAACGGCAATGCCGGCCTCGGCGCAGAAGCCGAAGAAGCGGCGGGTGAGGGCCATGTCGGGTTCGGCGGCGATCTCGCGCAGGGCGACCGACACCATGCGCGGGCGCAGGGTCTCGACCAGCCGGCGCTGGTCGTCAGGCGAGTAGCGCCCCACGGCCTCGGTGGTGATCTGGACCCGCATCGCCGGCACCTGCCGCGCAAGTTCGGCCAGCAGTTCGGCGTAAAGGCCCGCGTCCAGCACATGCCGCCCGTCCCGATCGCGGACATGGGCATGCAGCCCGTCGGCCCCGGTGGCGTGGCAGGCGCGGGCGCAGGCGACGATTTCCTCGATCGTCACCGGCAGGGCGGGATGGTCGGCCTTCGTCCTGGTTGCGCCGTTCGGGGCGACCATCAGGCGGGGCAGGGGGCTCATGCGCCGGTCGCGCCCCGGATCGCGCCGGTCAGCTTGGCCACAAGCTCGTCGATCTGCGCGTCGTCGATGATGAACGGCGGCGCGATCAGCACATGGTCGCCCTGCCGGCCGTCGAGGGTGCCGCCCATCGGATAGCAGATCAGCCCGGCATCGAAGGCAAGGGCCTTGATCTTGCGGTGGACGCCAAGGGCCGGCTCGAACGGGGTCTTGCTGTCGCGGTCGGCGACGACCTCGATGCCGCGGAACAGGCCGCGGCCGCGGATGTCGCCGACATGCGGGTGCTGGCCAAGTGCCGCGCGCAGCGCGGCGTCGAGTTTCGCACCCTGCTGGCGGACGCGGGGCAGAAGGCCGCGCCCGAGGATCGCCGCCAGCACCGCATCGGCTGCCGCTGCCGCCATCGGGTGGCCCATGTAGGTGTGACCATGCTGGAAAAAGCCCGAACCGGCGGCGATGGCATCATAGAGGCGCCCCGAGGCCAGAAGCGCGCCGATCGGCTGATAGCCCGCGCCCAGCCCCTTGGCGATGGTGATCATGTCGGGGGCGACGCCATCCTCCTCGCAGGCGAACAGGTGCCCGGTGCGGCCCATGCCGCACATCACCTCGTCAAGGATCAGCAGAACCCCGTGGCGGTCGCAGATCCCGCGGATGCGCTTCAGGTAGCCGGGCACCGCCGGAACCGCGCCAAGGGTGGCGCCGACCACCGGCTCGGCGATGAAGGCCATCACCGTTTCGGGGCCGAGCCGCAGGATTTCGGCCTCAAGCTCGTCGGCGACGCGGAGGCCATAGGCTTCGGCCGTCTCGTCGGGCCGGCGGTCGCGGTATTCGTAGCAGGGGGCGATGTGGCTGGTTTGGGCCAGAAGCGGCGCGAACTGGGCGCGGCGCCATGCGTTGCCGCCCGCCGCCAGCGCCCCGAGGGTGTTGCCGTGGTAGCTTTGCCGCCGCGCGATCAGCCGGTGGCGCTGCGGCTGGCCGATCTCGATGAAATACTGACGCGCGAGCTTGATTGCCGCCTCGACCGCCTCCGAACCGCCCGAGACGAGATAGACCCGCTCGATCCCCTGCGGCGCGTTGGCGATCAGCCGGTCGGCCAGGGCCTCGGCCGGGCCGGAGGTGAAGAAGCCGGTATGCGCGAAGGCCAGCTCGTCAAGCTGGCGGTGGAGTGCGGCCCGGACCTCGGGGTCGGAATGGCCAAGGCAGGACACCGCCGCGCCGCCCGATCCGTCCAGGTAGCGTTTCCCCGCGCCGTCGATCAGATAGCACCCGTCGCCGCGCACCGCCGTCGGCGGGGTTCCCGTGGTCGAGCGTCCGAAGATGTGGCTGGGCATCGGTGTCCCCCGGCTGCAAGTGCCTTGCATTCGCCATCCGTATCTACAAACAACCGGGCGTGACCGGAAGGCCGACCGAACCGGGCGGGGGTGCTGGCATGTGGCGGGCCGGGCGGCCGGCCCCCAACCCTTCAGTCGTTGTCGAGCATTCCCGCTCCGGCGTCGGCGCGCGAGCGGGCCGAGGGCGGAACCGTGGTCATGAGCGCCAGCGCCTCGAGCCGATCGAGCGCCGCGCAGGGGGTCGGGGCGCGCCGGGCCGGGCCGACCGCTGCGGACCCGGAGGCCCGGCCGACGGCCACGAGATCGGCCTGCGGGCAGTCCGGCGCGGGGGCCGCCCCGTCCTTGCCGGCAAGGCCGAGGCCGCTGCGGTCGAGAAACGGCAGCAACAGCACCGGCCAGGCGACCGGCCCAAGGGACAGGCCCGCCGCCGGCGGCAGGTCGGC
>JAFEFU010000044.1 GCA_018240425.1 Pseudomonadota bacterium
CTGGATCTCATCAAGGTGTGGGGCACCGGCCATCCGGGCGGCATCGCCACGATCCACGCCGGCTCCGCGCTGGGCGCACTGCTGCGCCTGGAGCAACTGATTCTCGAAGTGGCGGTGAACCCGCCCCGTGCGCTGATCGCGGAAGCGGTCAACGTGGTCATCCACATCGCCGGGCGCGGACGCAAGCGCCGCATCGAGAGCATCGCTCGCGTCGTCGGCTTCGATGGCGTTGGGTATCACCTGGCGGACGCGCTGGAGGCTCCATTCCCGGAGTTGCTGCCGCAGTCCGACTTTTCCCCCCCTGTCCCCTGACCACTCTGGAGAACTGCCATGACGCAGATGATCGTTCCTGCTTTCCGTTTTTCCGCGTATCCGCTTCCTCGGCCACCGCGGCTGGATAGCCTGGCTCGCCCGGCCATGCAGGGCTTGATGCTCGCGGCGCTGATGCTGCTGCTTGCGGGCGCGGCTCAGGCCGCCGGTTCGTCGATGCCGTGGGAAGGCCCGCTGCAATCCATCCTGGAGTCGATCCAGGGACCTGTGGCCCGGATCATCGCGGTCATCATCATCATTGCCACGGGCCTGGCGCTGGCCTTCGGCGATACCTCGGGCGGCTTCCGCAAGCTGATCCAGATCGTCTTTGGCCTATCGATCGCGTTCGCGGCTTCGAGCTTCTTCCTGTCGTTCTTCAGCTTCTCCGGTGGGGCCGTCGTATGAACGGCCCGCACGATGGGATGCCTGGCTTCGAGGTGCCGCTGCATCGGTCTTTGACCGAGCCGATTCTGATGGGCGGTGCCCCGCGCACCGTGGCCATCACCAACGGCACCTTGGCCGCTGCCGTGGGCCTGGGCTTGCAGATGTGGATTCCGGGCGTGGTGCTCTGGATCGTCGGCCATGCGCTGGCGGTCTGGGGCGCTCGTGTCGATCCGCAGTTCATGCAGGTCTTCGCCCGCCACATCAAGCACCGGCCGCTGCTGGACGTGTGAGGTGATGCCATGCTGAACCTTGCCGAATACCGCCAGCGGCCCGCGCTGCTGGCCGACTGGCTACCC
Source organism: Pseudomonadota bacterium (assembly GCA_018240425.1). GTDB lineage: Bacteria > Pseudomonadota > Alphaproteobacteria > Rhodobacterales > Rhodobacteraceae > TMP-24. The sequence continues at coordinate 1,050 of JAFEFU010000044.1, forward strand.
TGGGCCGGGCTGATCGCGCCCGGAGTCGTGCTGAACAAGGATGGCTCCTTCCAGCGCACTGCGCGCTTTCGGGGGCCAGACCTCGACAGCGCGACACAGGGCGAACTGATTTCCACGTCGGCGAGGCTGAACAACGCGCTGCGCCGGCTCGGTTCGGGCTGGGCGCTGTTCATCGAGGCCGAACGGCGAGCTGCTGCCGGCTACCCACACTCGGACTTCCCGGAGCCCTTGTCCTGGCTGGTCGATGAAGAACGCCGCGCCGCATTTGAGGACTCGGGCAACCACTTCGAGAGCGGCTACCACCTGACATTGGTGTACCTGCCGCCGGAGGAAGCCCGCGCTCGTGCGGCCGGAATGCTGTACGAGAACCGTCCGACCGAGGGAGTGGACTGGCGTGAGCGCCTGACCGCCTTCGTCGCGGAGACGGATCGGATTTTCGACCTGCTCGATGGCGTGATGCCGGAGATTGCGTGGCTCGATGACAGCCAGACGCTGACCTACCTGCACTCGACCATTTCCCCACGGCGATACCGCGTGGGCGTGCCGGAAGTGCCATTCCACCTCGACGCGCTGCTGGCCGACGCGCCGCTGATCGGTGGTCTGGCGCCGATGCTGGGCGACCAGCACCTGCGCGTGGCGACGGTGCGGGGCTTCCCCACCTCGACCTGGCCGGGGATTCTGGACGACCTCAACCGCCTCAGCTTTGGCTATCGCTGGTCAACCCGGTTCCTTTGCATGGACAAAGCCGATGCGGAAAGAGAGCTTTCTCGCCTGCGCCGCCAATGGTTCGCCAAGCGCAAGAACGTCATCGCGCTATTGCGCGAAACCATCTTCCAGCAGGAATCCCCGCTGGTCGATACCGACGCTAGCAACAAATCGGCCGATGCCGATGCTGCCTTGCAGGAGCTGGGCAGCGACCAGGTGGCCTTTGGCTACCTGACGGCAACCGTCATCGTCATGGACGCGGATGCCGCCGTGGCCGACGAGAAGCTGCGCATGGTGGAGCGTGTCATCCAGGGGCGCGGCTTCGTCACCATTCCCGAAACGCTTAATGCGGTGGATGCGTGGTTGTCATCGATTCCGGGTCATGCCTACGCCAATGTCCGCCAGCCCATCGTCTCGACGCTGAACCTGGCGCATCTGGTGCCGGTGTCCGCCGTATGGGCCGGGCCAGAGAAGAACGCGCATCTCGACGGCCCGCCGCTGATCGTGACCCGCACCGAGGGCGCGACGCCGTTCCGGCTGGTCACGCACATCGGCGATGTGGGCCACACGCTGGTGGCCGGCCCCACGGGCATGGGCAAATCGGTGCTGCTCGCCACCTTGGCGATGCAGTTCCGTCGTTATCGCGGATCGCGCGTCTTCGCCTTCGACATGGGGCGCTCGATGCGCGCCACCATCCTGGGCCTGGGCGGTGAGCACTACGACCTCGGGATGGATGGCGAGATCGCCTTCCAGCCCTTGGCCCGTATCGACCGCGAGGGCTACCGCACTTGGGCGGCCGAATGGATCGAAGGCCGGCTACGGCATGAAGGCGTCGCGGTTGGCCCTGACGAGAAGGCAGCGATCTGGTCGGCGCTCGGCAGTCTCGCCGGTGCGCCCGTGGAGCAGCGCACGATGACAGGGCTTTCCGTCCTGCTGCAATCGAACGCACTGCGGCAGGCCCTCGCGCCCTATGTGCTCGGCGGCGCGCACGGCAAGCTGCTGGATGCCGACCATGACCGGCTGGGCATGGCCGACGTGCAGTGCTTCGAGATGGAGGAGCTGATGCACAGCAAGGCCGCCGTCATGGCGGTGCTGCATTACCTCTTTGCGCGCTTCGACGAACGCTTTGACGGCGCCCCCACGCTGCTGATCCTCGACGAGGCGTGGCTGTTCCTTGACGATCCGGTGTTTGCGGCGCGCATCCGCCAGTGGCTCAAGACGCTGCGCAAGAAGAACGTCAGCGTCATCTTCGCCACGCAGAGCCTCGCCGACATCAAGGATTCGAGCATCGCGCCGGCCATCATCGAGAGCTGCGCAAGCCGCATCTTCCTGCCGAACCCGCAGGCGACCGAGCCGCAGATTCGCACGATCTACGAAGGCTTCGGCCTCAACAGCCGCCAGATCGAGATTGTCGCCACCGCGCAGCCCAAGCGCGACTACTACTACCAATCGCGTCTCGGCAATCGCCTGTTTGACCTCGACCTGGGCGCCGCGACGCTGGCCTTCGCGGGTGCTTCCACGCCGCAAGACCAGCGCGACATCGACGCGGTGCTTGCCGCTGCGCATTCCGATTCCTCTCCCTTCGCAGCCGCGTGGCTGCGCCACCGTGGCCTGCATTGGGCCGCCGACCTGCTGTCCTCGTTCCTGTCCACCCACCCCCAGGAGAACCCATCATGAAAAAGCGTCTTCTCGCCGCCGCCGTCGCGGCCATGCTTTGCACCGCTACCGCCGTGCAGGCGCAATGGGTCGTGATCGACCCCACGAACCTCGTGCAGAACACGCTGACCGCGATCCGCACGCTGGAGCAGATCAACAACCAGATCAAGCAGCTCCAGAACGAGGCGCAGATGCTCATCAACCAGGCGCGCAACCTGGCCAGCCTGCCGTCCAGCGTGGTGGGCCAGTTGCGCGCCAATCTGGCGACCACCCAGCGGCTGATCGCGCAAGCCAAGGGCCTGGCCTATGACGTGACGAATCTGGATCGGGAGTTCCAGCGCCTGTATCCCGAGCAATACGCCGCCACCGTGAGCGGCGACCAGATGTACCGCGATACGCAGGAACGCTGGAAGAACACGCTCAATGGTTTGCAGACCACCATGCAGATGCAGGCCCAGGCCTCACAGAACCTGAGCGACGACGAAGGCGTGCTGGCCGACCTCGTGGGCAAGAGCCAATCGGCAGTGGGTGCCTTGCAGGCGATGCAGGCCATGAACCAGCTCTTGGCCCTGCAAGCCAAGCAGTCCATCCAGACGCAGCGCCTGAGCATCACCCAGGATCGCGCTGCGTCGCTGGAACTGGCACGGCAGGCCGCTGCTGTGGAGCGTGGCCGCGAGGTGAATCGGCGCTTCCTGGGCGAAGGCACGCCGTACACACCGCAGTCCGTCGATTTCTACGGCCGGTGACGGGTGCTGTCATGACCCGCGTGCCTGCTCTCTGCGGTTTCGTGCTCCTGCTGGCCGGCTGCGGCCAGCAGGAGGGGCCTTCGGTCGATGCGCTCTCGGCAGATCCGTCGCGGCTGCACTTGCTCAAGGAGCAATGCCGCGCGGGCCAGCTCGACGACGCGTCTTGCGCGCAGGTGGCCCAGGCCGATTTGCGCCGCTTTCTCTCCGGCAAGACCGGGCCAGATGAGTACCAGACGCTGGCCGATCTGCCGCCGATTCCGCCCAGCTTCGATGAACCCGCAGAGGACAGCAATGCGGTGGCCACGGCCTCGCCTGTGCAGGAGGACTCGCCATGAATGACATTTCGGTCATCGACCATTTTCTCGATGTCTTTTCGCGCTACATCGACTCGGGCTTCGGCCTGCTGCACGGCGAGGTCGCATTCCTCACGGCCACGCTGATCGTCATCGACATGACGCTCGCCGGGCTGTTCTGGGCGATGGGGCACGCGACCGGCCAGGGCGAGGACGTGATTGCCAAGCTGATCCGCAAGGTGCTGTACGTCGGTGCCTTCGCCTACATCATCGGCAACTTCAACATGCTGGCCGGTGTCCTGTTCCGCTCCTTCGCGGGTCTTGGCCTGACAGCCAGCGGCTCGACCTTGAGCATGGGCAACTTCTTGCAACCAGGTCGATTGGCCAAGGCCGGCATCGACACAGCGGCGCCGATCCTCGACCAGATCAGGGAGATGGCGGGCTTCCCCGAGGTGTTCATCCACATCGCGCCCATCGTCGTGCTGTTCCTCGCGTGGCTGGTGGTTATCGTTAGCTTCTTCGTGCTGGCGGTGCAGCTCTTCGTCACCCTGATCGAGTTCAAACTGACCACGCTGGCGGGCTTCGTGCTGGTGCCGTTTGCCCTCTGGAACAAGACAGCGTTTATGGCCGAGAAGGTGCTGGGCAACGTGGTGTCCTCGGGCATCAAGGTGCTGGTGCTCGCCGTCATCGTGGGTATCGGCTCGGGGCTATTCGCCGAATTCAGGATACCGCCCGGTTCCGAGCCGTCCATCGACCAGGCGCTGGTCATCATGCTGGCCTCGTTGTCCCTGCTGGCCCTGGGCATCTTTGGGCCGGGCATTGCGACAGGCTTGGTGTCCGGTGGGCCACAGCTCGGCGCGGGCGCGATGGCCGGTGCTGCCATCGGCGCAGCCGGAACCGCCGTGGCGGTCGGTGCCGCGGCTACCGGCGTCGGAAGCGCAGTGGCGGCCGGGGCACGCATGGCACCCGCCGCCGCCCGCTCGATGGCATCGACCGCCAGCAGCGCCAAGTCGGCGTACCAGGCGGGCTCCACTTCGGCCGGTGGCGGCCTGAAGGGTGCCGCCGCCGGCGTGGGCAATGTTGCCAAGACCGGCGCGCAGGCGGCCGGGCAGAAAGTCGCCGATGGGGCGCGGTCGATGAAGGAGCGCATGGCGGCGGCCTTTCGGCCCGATGACGCCGGATCGGCGTCGGGGGGCGGCGCCGCACAGGCCGCAAGCGAGGCTCCCGCCACAGCCCCATCCACCGAGCAACCCGCCTGGGCCAAGCGCCTGCACCGCAGGCAGCAACTCACCCATGCCGCGACGACCGCCGCCCACACGCTGCGCGGCGGCGACGGCGGCAGCTCCAGCCAGGGGCCAAGCCTGCGTGATTCCGATTCCTGATCTTGAAGGAGAACTTCCATGCGATTCAAAAGACCGCAGGTGCGCTATGCCAACACACCGCAGCCTGCTACCCCGTACCAATCCGCTGCCCAGGCCTGGGACGAGCGCATCGGCTCGGCCCGCGCACAGGCGAAGAACTGGCGGCTCATGGCCTTCGGCTGCCTCACTTTGGCCGTACTGATGGCCGGTGGCCTGGTCTGGCGTTCCGCGCAGTCCATCGTCACCCCCTACGTCATCGAGGTGGACAACTCGGGTCAGGTGCGCGCTGTCGGCGAAGCGGCCACGCCGTACCGGCCCAGCGATGCGCAGATTGCTTACCACCTCGGCCGCTTCATCGGTCTGGTGCGCTCGCTGTCCATCGACCCCATCGTGGTGCGGCAGAACTGGCTCGATGCCTATGACTACACGACCGACAAGGGCGCCGTGGTGCTCAACGAGTACGCCCGCGTGAACGATCCGTTCGCGCGCATTGGCAAGGAGTCGGTGACGGTGCAGGTCAGCAGCGTGACTCGCGCGAGCGATACGTCGTTCAACGTGCGCTGGACGGAGACCCGTTTCGTCAACGGTGCGCTGGACCGCACCGAACGCTGGAACGCTGTCGTGTCCATCGTGCAGCAGACGCCGCGCACCGAGCAGCGTGTGCGCAAGAACCCCCTGGGCATCTACGTCAACGGGCTGTCGTGGAGCCGCGAACTGGAAGCTAACGAAGGAGCAAAACCATGAATGATCTTTTCCGTAAATCCGTCTTGCCGATCATGCTGCTTGCCCTCGCGGGCTGCGCCACGCAGGGCAAGCCGCCGCCGTCCATTTCGCTCGACGAGCCGGTACAGGCGCAGCCGCTACCGGAGCCGCCTGCGCCGGTGGAGGTGGTGGCCATGCCGCAAGTGCTGCCGATGCCGGCTCAGATGAAGCCTGTGCCGGCTGCCAAGCCCGCAGCAGAACCTGCCGATGAAACCGTGCGTGTGTCCCGCGCCAACGCCGAGGCGCGTATCGCGCCCACGCGCGAGGGGTACGTCAACGCGATTCAGGTGTGGCCTTTCACCGATGGCGCGCTGTATCAGGTCTATGCGGCCGTGGGTCGCGTGACGGTGATCGCGCTCCAGCCCGGTGAGGAACTGGTAACGGTGGCCGCCGGCGATACCGTGCGCTGGATCGTGGGCGATACATCGAGCGGCAGCGGCGATGCGCTGCGCGTCAATGTGATGGTCAAGCCGATCCGCTCGGGCCTCAAGACCAATCTGGTCATCACGACCAGCCGGCGCACGTACCTGATTGAACTGACTTCGACTGAGAAGACGTGGATGGCGTCGGTGTCCTGGGAGTATCCGAAGGACAAGATGCTGGCCTTGCAGCGCCAGGCGCAGGCGGCCAGCGCCGCCGCGCCGGTCGATGCTGGCCTGTCGCTGGAGAAGATCCGCTTTCGCTATGCGGTCAGTGGCAGCAATCCGCCGTGGAAGCCGCTGCGCGCTTTCGACGATGGCGAGAAGGTCTACATCCAGTTCCCGCCGGGCATCGCGCAGGGCGAGCTGCCGCCGCTGTTCGTGATCGGCGCGCAGGGCGATGGGCAACTGGTGAACTACCGATTCCGTGCGCCGTACTACATCGTGGATCGCCTGTTCGGTGCGGCCGAACTGCGCCTGGGCGGAGACAAGGGCGATGTGGTGCGGATCGAGCGCACCGATGGCGTTTCCGGTGGCACGCGGAGGAACTGACCATGAGCCAGGACGACACTCGCGATCTTGGCACGCCACAGGCGGGCAAGGTCGCGCCCGAGGCGGTGGCGCTGCGCGCCCAGCCGCGCCCGGTCACACGTCTGAATCGGCGCACCTTGGCCATGCTCACGGGCGGCCTGTCGGTCGCCGTGCTAGGGGCCACGATCTGGTCATTGCAGCCACATCGGCGCGGCGCAGGCGAGCAGACCGAGCTTTACAACGTGGATCGAGTCTCGAAGTCCGAGGGGCTGGATGGCCTGCCTTCGGATTACTCCAAGCTGCCGAAGGTGCCGGAGCTGGGGCCGCCGCTGCCGGGCGATCTCGGCCCTGCCATCGTGAAGGCGCAGCAGCCGGTGACACCCACGTATGCGCCACCGGGCCACGACCCGGAGGACGCTCGGCGCAAGGAAGCCGAAGCGGCAGCGGCTTCCTCGGTGTTCTTCCGTTCTGGTACGCCCGGCAAGACCGCAGCGCCAGCGAATGCGCAAGCGGCTGGCCCGGCATCGACCTTGGCGGGCTTCGACCCGCTGGCCGCTGGGCCGGCCTCGACGGCTGCCCTGCCTGCCGACCCGACCGCCGTGCAGAACCGGCAAGACCAGAAAGAGGCTTTCCTGAAAGGCGGTTCTACGGAAACCCGCAATTCCGGCAATCTGCAAATGCCGACCTCGCCGTACCAGGTGATGGCCGGGACGGTGATCGCCGGGGCGCTGGTGACAGGCATCAAGTCTGACCTGCCGGGCGACGTGATTGGCACGGTGACGGAGTCGGTCTACGACTCGGCCACCGGCAAGTTTCTGTTGATCCCTCAGGGCTCGCGCCTCATGGGCAAGTACAACAGCCAGGTGAGCTATGGGCAGAGCCGCGTGCAGTTGGTGTGGAACCGCATCATCTTGCCGGACACGTCTTCGCTGAAGCTCGACAACCTCGCGGGCACCGACCCGGCCGGCTACTCCGGCCTGGAGGATGGCGTCGATTGGCACTGGGATCGCGTCTTTGCCGGTGCGGCGCTGACGACACTGCTGGGCGTGGGCGCGGAGCTGGCCGCGCCGGAGAACCGGCAGAACGGCAACCGCATCGTGATTGCCGGGCGCGACAGCGCGCAGGACAGCATCAATCAGGTCGGCCAGGAGATGACCCGGCGCAACATGAACATTCAGCCGACCTTGACGGGGCGGCCGGGCCTGCCGGTGCGGATCATCGTCAACCGTGACCTGATGCTGCGACCGTACCAGCCGCTTTTCGTCCAGAGAGGAGCGGCGAAATGAACACCTCCAAGAAATTGCGGCTTGGGCCGCTACCCAAGACCGAGAGCACGAAGCTCACGTTTTTGTGCCCGGTCAGCCTAAAAGCTGATCTCGACCGCTATGCCGTGGCGCACTCGCAGGCGTATGGCGAGGCAGTCGATGCCACTACGTTGATTCCTCTTATGCTGGAGGCGTTCATGGCCGGCGACCGGGGATTCAGGAAGGGTGGCGGGAGCAAGGCCATACCCTGAAGTAGGGTTGACGATGTGGACGCATCCGCTACCCCTTCACGATGAAAGCGCAGTCCACTGACTGCGCTTTCGCTTTTGACGGGGCTTGCGGCAGGGCGAGACTATGATGGTGCGATCTTGCCCGCCGCGGCGCCCCCACGCTTACCGCCGCGAAGCGCCTATGCAGCACCTAGCTCGAAAAGCAGCAAGAGCACTCAGCGGCTGAAATCTAGCCTAACCTATTGCCCTGTAAGAGCTTTTTCCCCACTGCATGTCTGAATGAAGGACTTGACAGCGGACATTTTTCATTGGTAAATCAGCGATTTAAAGGGCAATGGCGGACAAGAATAACCGTTTGCAGCCAGACCGTGAGTGGGGCACACATCGGGGAACAAAGCTGCTTTTGCCGCGGTTGCCGGGGAACAA
>JAFEFU010000045.1 GCA_018240425.1 Pseudomonadota bacterium
CTCCTGTTCCTTGATCATCCCGATAATCTGCGCTTCGGTGAAACGGCTTTTCCTCATGTCGTCTGCTCCTTCAGGTTGGGCAGACTCTACATCACGGCGAGGGAGCTTCCGGGGGGCAGGTCAAGGTCCTTCACCTCGCCGGAATTGGCCTGGCGGGCGGTGTCGCCGGCCAACCGCCGCTTGCCGGCCTCGGGAAACTCCTTCGACCAGCTGTAACAAAGGCTCTGGGCGATCCCTTCCTTGCGGCACAGCTCGGCGATGCTGTCCTCGCCACGAAGCCCGGACAGCACGATCCGGATCTTCTCTTCAGACGAATGCAGCTTGTGCGTCGCGCGCCGGATGTCCTTCACAACCTGCTCGGCAGGGGCCTTCGTCGTCACGGGTCTCTTCGGCATCTTCAACTCCATCCGGGGTAAAGATGAGCCGCAAACCCTCCGCTACGCAATCACGCCAAACTGTTCCATGGGCGCTGATGGCGGACAGTCTGGCCGGTCAATGGAAATCCCTTGAATCCGGAATGATGCGGGCGTTTCGGGGGTGGCCAGGGGTGGGTGCAGGGATCGGGTGCTGCACCTCGTCGGCATGGGAAAGCGGAGGCACAAGGCTGCGATCCGACAGGCGCAGAAGAACGTCGCTGCGGTCCTGCAACGACTCCACTACGATATGGGTCACGCCGGAGGCCGGGTCGCGTTGCAGGCGCCCCGTCACCTGCATCAGCCGCGCGGTCATGATCACCTTGCGGAAGGCGGCCATCACCTTGGGCCAGACCACCAGGTTGGCGATGCCTGTCTCATCCTCGAGCGTGATGAAACAGACGCCCTTGGCGCTGCCGGGGCGTTGGCGGACCAGCACCAGCCCGGCCAGTTTCAGGCGCCGGCCATTGCCGACCCTGCCCAGATCGACGGCGCGGACAAAGCCCTGCTGCGCCATGCTGGCGCGCAGGAAGGCGATCGGATGCGCCTTCAAGGACAGGCGCAGCGTCTGGTAATCGGCCACCACCTGCTCGCACAATGGCATCTGCGGCAGGTTGGTCAAAGGCTCCGATCCCTCATCGCGCCCCGGCTGGAACAGCGGCAGGTCTGGCGCATCCTTCAGCGCCCTGGCCTCCCACAGCGCCGCGCGGCGGTCGAGTCCCATCGAACGGACGGCATCGGCGGCGGCCAGGGCGCGGATCGTGCGGCCGTTCAGGCCCGTGCGGTTGACCAGATCGGCCAGGCTGGCGAAGGGCTCGTCGCGGGCGCGGATCAGCCGTTCTGCCGCCTCGCGCGCCATGCCGTCCACCTGCCGCAGCCCCAGCCGCAGGGCAAAGCCCATGCCCGATGGTTCCAGCCTGTTGTCCCAGTCGCTGAAATTCACATCGGCCTCACGCAGTTCCACCCCGTGTTCGCGCACATCGCGCACGATCTGGGCCGGGGCGTAGAACCCCATCGGCTGTGAATTCAAGAGCGCACAGGCGAAGGCCGCCGGATAGTGGCGCTTCAGCCAGCTGGAGACATAGACCAGAAGCGCAAAACTGACCGCATGGCTTTCGGGAAAGCCATAGTCGCCGAAACCCTTGATCTGGTTGAAGCAGCGCCGGGCGAATTCGGGGTCATAGCCGCGCCCGATCATCCGGCCGACCATCAGCTCCTCCAGTTCACCGATGGTCCCGCGCGACCGGAAGGTGGCCATGGCCTTGCGGAGAGCATTGGCCTCGGCCGAAGAAAACCGCGCTGCCTCCATCGCAATCTTCATCGCCTGTTCCTGAAAGATCGGCACGCCAAGCGTGCGGGACAGGATGTTTTTCAGTTCATCCTGGGGATGGTCCGGGCCGGGGGAAGGATATTCAACCATCTCCTGTCCGCTGCGGCGGCGCAGGTAGGGATGCACCATGTCACCCTGGATCGGGCCGGGGCGGACGATGGCGACCTCGATCACCAGATCGTAGAAGCGGCGAGGCTTCAGCCGAGGCAGCATGTTCATCTGCGCCCGGCTTTCCACCTGAAAGACACCGATGCTGTCGCCCCTGCACAGCATGTCGTAGGTGGCTGCGTCGTCCGGCGGGATCGAGGCGAGGTCGTGGGTGATGCCGTAATGGTTCTTCAGCAGATCAAGGCATTTGCGGATGCAGGTCAGCATGCCAAGCGCCAGCACATCGACCTTGAGGATACCGAGCTCGTCGATGTCGTCCTTGTCCCATTCGATGAAGCTGCGGTCGGGCATGGCGGCATTGCCGATGGGCACGGTTTCATGAAGCGCGCCTTCGGTCAGGATGAAGCCGCCGACATGCTGGGACAGGTGGCGGGGCATGCCGATCATCTGTTCGGCCAGCCGGATCGTGCGCGCCATCAAGGGGTCGGTCAGATCGACGCCTGCCTCGGTCGAATTCGCCTCGCCCATGGAGGTGCCCCAGCTGCCCCAGACGGTCTTTGCCAGCGCCGAGGTCACGTCTTCGCTGAGGCCCATCGCCTTGCCGACTTCGCGGATGGCGCTGCGGGGGCGGTAATGGATGACGGTGGCGCAAAGGCCGGCGCGGTGGCGGCCGTATTTGCCGTAGATGTGCTGGATGACCTCCTCGCGCCGCTCATGTTCGAAATCGACGTCGATGTCGGGCGGCTCGTCGCGGTCGAGGCTGATGAAACGTTCGAACAGAAGTTCCTGTTCGGCCGGATCGACCGAGGTGATGCCCAGCACATAGCACACCGCCGAATTGGCCGCCGATCCGCGCCCCTGGCAGAGGATGCCCTGCGCCCGCGCCCAGAGGACGATTTCGTGGATGGTCAGGAAATACTGGGGGATTTTCTTCAGCCCGATGACCGCCAGTTCCTTGACCAGCAGACCCTGCACCTTGTCGGGCAACCCGGCGGGATAGCGGCCCGCCGCGCCTTCCCATGTCAACCGCTCCAGCCGGGTTTGCGGGGTTTCGCCGGGCGCCAGATCCATCTGCGGATATTCATAGGCGAGTTCGGTCAGGCTGAAGGCGCAGGCATCGGCCACTTCGCGCGTTGCACGGATCGCATGGGGCCAGTCGGCGAACAGGCGCGCCATTTCGGCGGGGGCTTTCAGGTGGCGTTCGGCATTGGCGTCCAGCAGGAACCCCGCCCTGTGGATCGTGGTCTTCTCGCGGATGCAGGTCATCACGTCCTGCAGGGGGCGACGGTCGGGGGCGTGGTAGTGGACATCGTTTGTGGCAAGGATCGACAGGCCGTGCGCACGGGCCAGCCGGTCAAGCCGGTTGATCCGGGCCCGGTCATCGCCCCGATACAGGTAGCTGACCGCGATATGGCGCAGGGTCGGCAGACGGCGCGTCAACTCGGGCAGGCGTGCAGACAGGCTGTCGTCGGGCAGCGCGATCAGTTGCACACCATCGGCATGCGCTGCGAGATCGCCCAACATCATGTCGCAGGCCCCCTTGGCCTGCCACACCCCATCTGGATCCAGGCGCTTGCCTTTGGTCAGCAGGCTGCACAGCCGGCCATAGGCCACACGATCCAGCGGATAGGCGAGAAATTCCCCACCCGTTTTCAGGCGCAATCGGCAGCCGATGACGGGGCGCAGGTTGGCTTTCTTCGCCTCGGCATGGAGGCGCACCACTCCGGCCATCGTGTTCAGATCGGCCACGCCAAGCGTGTCATACCCAAGGGCATGGGCTGCGCCGACCAGTTCACTGGCCTCGGAGGCGCCGCGCAGAAAAGAATAGGACGTGGTCACACCAAGCTCCACATAATCCGCGCGTGGATTGGGGAGAAAATCCCCGGTCAGCGCCCTGCGGATGCGGCGGTTGTCACTGTCGGGCATCAGGCGAACACCCCGTGCAGGAACCAGCGCGGAGCGCCGCCACGGCCATCGCCTTGCAGCCCTTCCCGATAGAGCCAGAAGCGGTGACCCTCCTCATCCTCGACCTTGAAATAATCGCGGAGGCGGGTGCCGGGCTTGTCCCGCCACCATTCCGGCGCGATGCGCTCCGGCCCCTGATAGCGCGTGACGCGATAGCCGCGCCGTCGCCATTGAAACCGGACGGGTGGGCCTTCGGGCATGGCATACAGCACCCGTACCTCTTCAGGGTGATCCAGCAGACGCTGGGGGCGTTCGAATACCGGATATGGCTGGCCGGGCGCATCGGCCATCGGGGCGACCCGCGTCTCAGCTCGTTCGGGGATATGGCTTGCGACGGGCCGAAGCTGTGCCAAAGTCGTGTGGCCGAAGCGCGCGGTCAACCTGTCTACAAGATGTGAAACCTCAAGCCCGGCCTCGCTGCCGTCCGCAAGATCGACCTGCCGCGTGCCAAGGGGTTCGGTCATGGGGGCTTCGATCGAGATCAGGTCAAAACCAAGGCCCGGATTTATCCGCTCCAGCCGGTCGCGGAAGAGAAAGGCCATATGAGTAGGGTCGCGACTGGGCAGGGCACAGGCAACCTCGATGCGGCTGATCTCGCCGTCGGTGCGATAGACAGTCAGCCGCAGACGGCGCGCGCCCTGATGGGCCTGGGCCATTTGGCCGCACAGTTCCGCGCACAGGCCCGGCAGGTGATGGGTGGGATCAAGGATCGGTTCGGCCAACTTTGCATCGGCGCGAAAGACCGGCGGCATGTCGGGCGGGGAAATCGGCTCGGGTAGATGACCCGTCATCTGATCCAGCCGGATCAGCGGGTTCTGCGCCGGGGCCGCGCGCGGAAACCTGCGTGCCAGCGAAAGGCGCGGCAGATCGGCGAGAGAACCGATCGAGCGCAACCCCAGCCGGTTCAGCAGCAGCACCGTCTCTGCATCCAGCCGCAGAGCCGCCACCGGCAGCGGAGCGAGGTCGGCCAGATCGTGACAGATCGCCCGCACCGGCCCGAACCGCGCCAGTGCCCAGGCCGCGCCCAAACTCGGCGCCGACGCAAGCCGGGACGAAAACCCCAGCATCGAAAGGCTGGCCTCCATCTGCACCAGCATCTTCGCCTCGCCGCGCCACAGATGGTCCGACCCGGTGGTGTCAAGGATCAGACCATGCCCCCCTGACAGCGCTTCGGCCGTCCAGTCGTCGGCGGTCGTCCAGGGACACCAGCCCCGCGCCCAGAGGGCCAGGCGTTCCAGCGCCGCCCTGTCGCCTTCGCAATCGGCATAGTCCACCCGCAACTGAGGGCAGCGCGCACGCATGTCGACCAGGCGTGCGCCGGTCGTTACTCCCGCCAGATGCGCCATCCGATTGACGGCATGTATGACCGGGCCATGTGAGCCATCGACCGCCAGCACCTGCGGCAGATCATCGGGCAGCGCGTTGCCCGACCGCTCCTGTATCTTCCGCCAGCGTTCCATCGGGAAATGCGGCAACCAGATCGACACGATCCTCCGCCCCACGTTCATGGCGCACCACCCATTCTCCCGGCCGCCTGTCGCGCGATCGGAACAGCTCTACCCGCCAGCATGGATCTCCGGGTGCACGCGGATCGTCGGGATTGGAGGCCGAGGGCAGCGTGGCAATCCGCCAGCGATCGCGCGCCGCGCTCAGATCGGCACTCGCCGCCTGCCGGATCAGCCAGCAGGGCACGGCTGAGGCCTCGCTCCGCAAGGCCAGCCGCTTCATTGCCGTAAAGCTTACCGCCGTCGGATTGCCCCGGATTTCGGCGATGACCGCAGCTAACATCCGGCAGCGCAACCCCTCCTCGACCGCGGTCATCACATCGACCGGCCGGGAAAGCTGCATCACCATCAGTGGTCTTTGCAGCCCAAGCCCTGCCAGAAAGGGTCGCCCCGTTTCCCGCTGCGCCAGCCGGTCCTGAATCCAAAGCACAGACGCCGCTCCAGAGCCAAGCCGCGCGAGGACGAACCCGATCGCGGCCGCCTCTGCCCCCGGTTCGGGAAAGACCTCGGACAGGGTTGCGCCGGCCTGCGGCGCACGGGAATCCGACCGCCGAGCTTGGATTATGGAAAGTGCATCCATTCGGAACATGGCACACGGAATCACACCATATGTTCTTGTTTTGTACTAGTATGATGAGTATGAGCAGCAGGCAAGACAAACTGTCACCGCCGGTAGCGTCCGCGTTGGTGGTGTAATTTTGTGGAGCGATGCGGATGGACTTTGCGACCGAGGTCATGCGGAAAGCCAATGCGGGCAGCGCCGCAGGCAGGGACCGGGGCGAATGAGGGGGTGACAGTGGCCGGGCTTGCACCTAAGCCTCGGGTGCCGGCCGCTGGGGCGCGAGTCGGTCATGCGGGGACAACGAATGGGCGACGAAGGTCGATCCAGGGTCAGACGGGAGGCTGCCGGGGTCTGACGCCTGCGCCCGGCCCGGCCTGTCGCTTGGCGGAAAGGGGCGGAGCGTGGATTTCCTGAACAGACCGGGGCGGGGGGTGAACTGATGTTCCAGGCCCATCCTCCGATATCCGTGGGCGGACACCGCCGGGCCTTCGGGATCTGGGATGTGGTGACGCTCGGGCTTTTGCTGGTGACCCTGGCTCTGCTGGCCGAAGGCGGGCGGGTCGCAGTGGCCGCGCTGCCCGCCGAGCCGCAGATCGACCTCGATCCGGCGAACCTGCCCTACTACGCGCTGCGCACCACCTTCCGCATGGTGGCGGCGCTGGCCTGCTCGCTGGTCTTCACCCTGACCTATGCCACGGCCGCGGCCAAAAGCCGCCGGGCCGGGATGGTGCTGATCCCGCTCCTCGATCTTCTGCAATCGGTGCCGATCCTGGGGTTCATCTCGGTTACCGTGACGTTCTTCCTGTCACTCAGCCCCGGCCATGCCTTCGGCGCCGAATGCGCGGCGATCTTCGCCATCTTCACCTCGCAGGCCTGGAACATGGCCTTCAGCTTCTACCAGTCGCTGCGCACCGTGCCGGCCGAACTGACCGAGGTCAGCTATTCCCTGCGCCTCGGGCCGTGGATGCGGTTCTGGCGGCTGGAGGTGCCCTTTGCCATGCCGGCGCTGGTCTGGAACATGATGATGTCGGTCTCGGGCGGCTGGTTCTTCGTCGTCGCCTCCGAGACGATCAGCGTCGGTTCGACCCAGCTGGCGCTGCCGGGCGTGGGATCCTACATCGGGCTGGCGGTGAGGGAGCAGGACCTGGGCGCGATCCTCTGGGCGGTGGGGACGATGCTGGTCGTGGTCCTCATCTACGACCAGATGCTGTTCCGGCCGCTGGTCGCCTGGGCCGACCGGTTCCGTTTCGTGCAGGAGAGCGAGCTGGCGCCGCCCGGATCCTGGGTTCTGGCGACCTTCCGGCGCTCGCCGGTCGTCGCGGCCCTTGCCGCGCCGCTGGCCCGCCTGGGCGACTGGACCTTCCGCGTCTCGCCGCATGACCGCGGCCCGATGCCCGACCGTGACCGGCCGGCCCGGGCGGGCGACCGGCTGTGGGTGGCGGGCGTCCTGGTCCTTCTGGCCGGGCTGGGCTGGCGGTTCGTCCGGCCCGTCGCGGCGGAGATCGGGCTGGAGGAGATCCTCGAGCCGCTGGGGCTGGGCCTCGTCACCCTTGTCCGGGTCATGGTCCTGATCGCGCTGGCCAGCCTGGTCTGGGTACCGGTCGGCGTCTGGATCGGGCTGTCGCCGCGCGCGGCGCGCATTGCCCAGCCGATCGCGCAGTTCCTTGCCGCCTTTCCGGCCAACCTCCTGTTTCCGCTCGCGGTCCTCGCGATCCTGCACTGGCGGCTGAATCCCGATGTCTGGCTGTCGCCGCTGATGGTGCTGGGCACCCAGTGGTACATCCTGTTCAACGTGATCGCCGGGGCCTCGACCATCCCGACCGAGCTGCGCGACATCGGAACCAGCCTGCGGGTGCGCGGCTGGCTCTGGTGGCGCAAGATCGCGCTGCCGGCAGTGTTCCCCTTCTACATGACCGGGGCGCTGACCGCCTCGGGCGGCTCGTGGAACGCCGCGATCGTGTCCGAAATCGCGACCTGGGGCGACGTGACCCTGCGCGCCCACGGGCTCGGTGCCTATATCGCCGACGCCACCGCTGCCGGCGACTTCACCCGCATCCTTCTGGGCATCGCCGTGATGAGCGGCTTTGTCCTTATCCTGAACCGCGCCGTCTGGCGCCCGCTCTACCTGTTCGCCGAGCGCAGGTTCCGGCTGAGCTGAGGCAAACGTCATGGAAAACACCACGCTTCTCGATGTCAGGTCGGTGCACAAGGGCTTTGCCCGGCCCGACGGATCGGAATATGTCGTGCTGGACGGTGTCGACCTGACGCTGCGCGAGGGCGAGATTGTCGGGCTGCTCGGGCGCTCGGGGTCCGGCAAGTCGACCCTCCTGCGGCTGATCGCCGGCCTGTCGCGGCCGGGGGGCGGGCAGGTCACCTGCCTCGGCCGCCCGGTCGACGGACCGCCCGAAGGCGTGGCGATGGTGTTCCAGAGCTTTGCGCTCTTCCCCTGGCTCACGGTCCTCGCCAATGTCGAGATCGGCCTCGAGGCGCAGGGCATCGCCCGCGACGAACGCCGCCGCCGCGCGCTTGACGCGATCGACCTGATCGGCCTCGACGGGTTCGAAAGCGCCTATCCGCGCGAGCTTTCCGGCGGGATGCGCCAGCGCGTCGGCTTTGCCCGCGCCCTGGTCGTGCACCCCGAGATCCTCTTGATGGACGAACCCTTCTCGGCGCTCGACGTGCTGACCGCCGAGACCCTGCGCACCGATTTCCTCGACCTCTGGGGCGAGGGGCAGCTGCCGATCAAGGGCGTCATCCTTGTCACCCACAATATCGAGGAAGCGGTCCTGATGTGCGACCGTATCCTGATCTTCGGCTCGAACCCCGGCCATATCCTGCGCGAGATCGCCGTCGCATTGCCACAGCCGCGCGACCGGCTCGACCCGGACTTCCGCGCGCTGGTCGAGGCGATCTATGTCGAGATGACGGCGCGCCGGCCGACGGACACCCTCTCGAGCCGGGCCGAGCGCTTTCCCGGCACGGGCATCGGCTCGGCCCTTCCCGAGGTTTCGACCAACCTCATGGCCGGCCTGCTCGAGCTTGTCGATGCCAAGCCCTATGACGGCAAGGCCGACCTGCCCGACATCGCGGCGGCCCTGCGGCTTGAGGTGGACGACCTTTTCCCGGTGGCCGAAACGCTGCAGATGCTGCGGTTTGCCGAATTTTCCGGCGGCGACATCCGGCTCAGCCCCGAGGGCCGCCGGTTCGCCGGGCTGGATACCGACGACCGCAAGGCGCTGTTCGCCCGCCACCTCATGACCTATGTGCCGCTGGCCGGGCACATCCGCCGCGTCCTCGACGAACGCCCGAACCACAGCGCGCGGTGGGACCGCTTCGCCGAAGAGCTGGAGGACCACATGTCCCCCGGACGGGCCGACGAGACCCTGAAGGCCGTGGTCGGCTGGGGCCGCTACGCCGAAGCCTTCGCCTATGACGACAACACCAAGCTGCTCAGCCTTGAGGACCCCGACTGAGGGACGGGCGGCAGGCTTGGTCATGGCACCAGCGGCAGGGTGCGTTTTTCGCGTGCCGAGCGCGCGGCGGTGTCGACGATGCGCTGGCCGGTCAGGCTGACGGCGGGGTCGAGCGGGCCGGCGGGCGCCTCGCCGCGCGCGATGCAGCCGAGGACGTACTCGATGGCGTTTCTCTGCCCGTCCGGCAGGGGAATGACCGGGATCGGGTGCGGGACCGGCCGCGCGCGGGTCTGGACGGTGAGGTGGTCGGCGTAGTCCCAGCTTGCGATGGTGCCATCGGTGCCGACGAAGACGAAGCCGCAGCCCGGCTGCGGCTGGATCGTCCACGGATCGGTGAAAGTACCCCAGCGGGTTTCCATCCTCGAAAGGCCGCCGGCATAGCGGCAGATGGTGATCGAGTGCTGGTCGACCTCGATGCCGGGGGTTTCGTCGATGACCGTGGTCACCTCGAGCGGGGCCTCGCCGCCCCGGTACCAGGTGCCAAGGGTGGCGCCATAGCCGAGATAGTCCAGCAGGCTGCCCCCGCCCGAGGCGCGCCTGTACCACCATGAGGCGGGTTTCTGGCGTTCGACCTCTTCCGGCGTGACCTCGATCTTGTCGGCAAGATGGTAGAGCGGGCCGCGGTTGCCGCCGTAGGAGTGGATTTCGATCAGCCGGCCGATGGTGCCTTCGTCGATCAGCCGCTTGGCGGTGACATGCGAGGCGACCCAGCAAAGCGGCCAGTTGATGGCAAGAAGCCTGCCGGTGGGCCGCATCGCGGCGATCATCGCGCGGGCATCGGCGACCGAGGCGGCGAAGGGTTTTTCGACAAGGACATGGACAGCATGGGCCGCCAGCCGCTCGGTGTAGCGGGCATGGTCGGCGGTGGCGGCGCAGAGGATGGCCAGATCGGGCTTCGTGGCGGCCATGCAGGCGTCGAGATCGGTGAAGATGCGGTCCTCGGGGATGGCGAACGTCTCCGCCGCCCGCTGCATGGCGGCACGGTCGGGATCGAAGATGCCGGCGATCTCGGCATCTGAATGATCATGCACGAGACGGAGGAGGTCGCCCATGTGCATGTGGTCGAAACTGATGGCGGCGACGCGGAACCTTGCCATGACTTTCCCTTCAGCTGCGATCGGTCAGACGAACCAGAAGCGCCGTGACCGCGAGGATGATGAGGCCGAAAAGGATGCGCCGCCCGCCCTCGGGCATCTGGAGGAGCGTCAGCATCGTCGTCATCACCGTCAGGATCAGCGCGCCGACGATGGTTCCGCCAAAGCCGCCGCGCCCCCCGAAGATCGAGGTGCCGCCGACCACGGCAGCGGCGACGGATGGGAGGTCCAGGGGCAGCGCGAGCGACAGCGAGGCGGTCTTGATCTGGCCGAGGTAGAGGAGGCCGGTAACGCCCGCGATGATGCTGGAGAGCGAATAGAGCGTGAATTGGACCTGCCAGACCCGGACCCCGGACATGCGGGCCGCCGCCTCGTTCGCGCCGATGGCGTAGAGAAGGCGCCCGAAGCCGCTGCGCCGCTGCGCCCAGATGATAAGGATGGCGAAGGGAAGAAAGAGCGCCAGGCTGTTGGGCAGGCCGTAGCTGCGGCCGGTGCCGAGCCAGATCAGGACGTCTGGGATCAGGACGCCGGTGGCGATGACATGGCGCTGGTAGACCAGAAGGCAGCCGGTGGCGATGAGGGCGGTGCCAAGCGTCATGATCAGGGGATGCACCCGGCAGATGGCGATGCCGAAGCCGTTCGCCAGGCCCACGATCACCGCGCAGCCGAGGGCGAGGGCGACGGCGGCGGGGACGCCGGTCAGGGGGGCGAGGGTCGCGGTGACGAAGGCAGCGATGGTGGCCACCGTGCCGACCGACAGGTCGATGCCGCCGGTCAGCATGGTCAGCGTCTGGCAGGCGGCGAGCATGGCGAGCGGGATGGCGATCTTGATGGTGTTGCCGGCCCAGAACATGCTGAGGATCGCGGGGTTCAGGAGCGCGAGAATGCCGATCAGCGCGCCGAGGAGCAGGATCAGCGGCACAAGCGGGTTGTCGACCATCAGGCGCCCGAGGCGGCCGAGCGGGGAGGCGGTCATCGTCGTCATGCGCCGCGCCCCCGTGTCGCCAGGACCGCGCCGAACATCACCACCGCGACCATGATCGTACCCTCGACGATCGCCGCGACATTGGGATCGACGGAGAGGAGCGTCAGGTCCATCCGCACGGTCCGCAGGACGAAGACCGCAAGGATCGGGCCAAGAAGGCCCCCCCGCCCGCCGCCGAGGACGACCCCGCCCAGGACAACGGCAGCGACCGAGGCGAGCAGGTAGGGGCCGGGGATCGGCTCGCCGATGCCGGTGCCCATGGTGACGGAAAGGCCGCCAAGAGCGGCGAAGAGGCCGCCGATGGCATAGGCGGCGATGCGGGTGCGGCCGACGGGAACGCCCGAGCGGAAAGCGGCGCTGGCGTCGGAGCCGATGGCGTAGATCATCAGGCCAAGCTTCGAGCGGGCGACGGGCAGCCAGATCAGGGCGGTGACCGCGGTCAGGAACACGACACCGCGCGGCAACCAGCCGGTAAGCCCTGCGGGAACGCCGGGCAGGGTGATGCCGCCCGCGACAAGGGCGCGCAGCCAGGGTGCCGCGCCGCCGCCGGGGGCATTCAGGACCAGCAGCGCCACGCCCTGCCAGACAAACAGCATGGCGAGTGTCACCACGATGTCGGTCACCCTGGTCAGGACAATCAATGCGCCGTTCAGCGCGCCCATCGCCAGCCCGAGGGCCAGGACGGCGATGACGGCCAGCACCGCCTGCCCGTCGCTGGCTCCGTCCATCAGGACGGCCCCCGTGACGCTGGCCACCGCCATCATCGCGGCGACGGAGAGGTCGATGCCGCCCGCGATCACCACCACCGCCATGCCCACGGTCGCCAGGGCAAATGGCAGGGCGGCGCGGGCGAGGCTGTCAAGGCCCGAGGTGCCGAAATCGGGCTGGATCAGCCTTGTCGCGAGGAGCAGGAGCGCCAGCAGCAGGCCAAGGCCGATGGTCCAGCCGTTCGTCTCGATCAGCCGCCTCATGTGGAGACCCCGGTGGCTTCGCTCAGCCCATAGGCCGCGCGCATCAGCGTCGGTTCGTCGGCGTCCTTCGCGTCGATCACGTCGACCGCCCGGCCATTGAAGATCACCACCGCGCGGTCGCAGGCGAGCCGGACTTCGGCCAGCTCTGAGGTGTAGAAGAGAACCGCCGCGCCCTGGTCGGCCAGGTCGCGGACAAGGGCATAGATCTGGTTCTTGGTGCGGATGTCGATGCCGCGGGTGGGATCGAAGAGAAGAAGCGTCTGGACGCCGCGCGCAATCCAGCGGGCGATCGTGACCTTCTGCTGGTTGCCGCCAGAGAGCCGGCGCACCTCGCCTTGCGCGCGGGTGTCGATCTGAAGGCGCTCGATTGCCCGGGTGACGCGGGCGGCTTCGTCCCGCATCCGGATCGCCCCCCATCTGCGGGGGCGCGCCAGAAGCGGAAGCGCAATGTTCTCCCGGACGGGGCGCGACATCAGAAGCGCCTGCGCCCGGTCGCCGGGCACCAGCGTCAGTCCGGCGGCGATGGCGTCGGCGGGGTCGGTGAACACGGCGGGCCTGCCGTCGACCTCGACCGTGCCGGCGTTGGCGCGGCGGTTGCCGGCAAGGACGTCGAACAGCTCGTCCTGGCCTTGGCCCTCAAGTGCCACGACACCCAGCACCTCGCCCTTGCCAAGGTCGAAAGAGACGTCCGACAGCCTTGTGCCGGTCGCCAGGCCCCGCACCCGGAGGCGGGGAACGTCGGTTGCCCGGCTGCGAGCGCCACGGGTGCCGGTCGTGGCGGCGGCGACGGTGCCGCCCAGCATCAACTCGACGATGCGCTCCTCAATCCCCGCCTCGATTGCCAGATCGCCCACGGTCAGCCCGTCGCGCAGCACGGTGGCGCGGTCGCAGATCGCGGCGATCTCGGTGAAGCGGTGCGAGATGTAGATGACCGCGCGCCCGGCATCGGCCTGGGCGCGGACCACCCGCAGCACTCGGTCGACCAGGTCGGTCGGCAGCGCGGCGGTCAGTTCGTCGAGGAGGAGAACGTCAGGCTCGATCGCCAGGGCGCGAGCCAGGTCGACGATGCGCAGCGAGGCGAGCGACAGGCTGCGGATCATTGCATCAGGGCGGAGATCGGGCAGGCCGAGCTCGCCCGCCCAGTGGCGGAAAGGGTCCGCAGGCGTGTCGCCAAGGCGCAGGTTGTCGGCGACGGACAGATCGGGGATCAGCGATGGCTCCTGATAGACCGGCACCAGACCGGAACGGCGCGCCCCCGCGGGCGAGGCGACGCTGCTGTCCCGGCCCCTGATCCTGACATGGCCGCTGTCGGGCCTCAGGACGCCGGTCAGGATCTTGACGAAGGTCGATTTTCCCGCGCCGTTCGCGCCCATCAGCGCAACGACCTGGCCCCGGTCGACCTTGAGCGAGGCATCCCGCAGCGCCTGCACCGCACCAAAGCGCTTGGCGACACCCTTGGCATCGAGGATTGCGGTCGGCGGGGCGGCATCCGGCATCGCGGGTTCGGCTTTCGGGCATGAGACAGGCAGCCCCCGGCAAGGTGGCCGGGGGCGGGGTCCGATCAGGCAGGCAAGGTTATTCGCCCGGGCCCTTGCAGGCGATGATCTGGTCCATCGTGTAGGTGGTCCAGCCGGGGATCGAAACCGAGACCGGCCATTCGGGCGAAAGCTTCGGGTTGGCCGCGGCGGCGAGCTTGGCCTTGCCCTCGTCGCTGACATTGTCCCAAAGTTCGGGGTCGACGAGGACGGTCTTCTCGGCGGGCTTCTTGCCGTCGAGGATCTGGATCGCCAGTTCCACGCCCGCGCCGCCGACAGAGCCGGGATTGGTCACGGCGGCCCCTTTCAGACCCTTCACGCTGGAAAGCTGGCCGACGAAGCCCGCGTTGTCGGCGCCGACGATCGGCACCAGCGGTGCGCCGCTTTCAACGAAGGCATCGACGATCACGTTGTCGATGCCCGAAGTCCAGACGCCCTGGAACGGCACGCCTGCGGCGATGATATCGTTGATCTGCTGCTTGCCCTGGTCCTGCTGCCAGCCGGTGAAGACCTCTTGCGCTATGGTGATCCCCGGAAACTCGGCCATCGCCCGCTTGAAGCCCTTGTCACGGTCGTTGTCCGCGCCCGCGCCGGCCGCGCCGCGCATATAGACCACGGCCCCCTTGCCGCCGAGCTGATTGAACAGCCACTTGGCCCCCAGATAGGCGTATTCCTCCTGGTTGTTCGACAGGATGTAGGCCGAAGGCTCGGTCACCGCCTGGTCGACGGCTACCACGACGATGCCCGCGTCAGTGGCTTCCTTGATGGCCGCGTTGATGCCGTCGGCGTTCGCCGGGTTGACGACGATGGCATTGACCCCGGCCTGAATCAGGTTGCGGATATCCTCGAGCTGGCCTGCCGCGTCCGTGTTGCGATGCGCGATGTTCAGGCTTTCGACCTCGCCCGAAGCCAGCGCCTGCGCCTTCATGGCGCAGATCATCTCCTCGCGCCAGCCATTGCCCTGCACGGTGTTGGAAATCCCGATCTTGTAGCCTTTGGCATCCGCCATCCCCGCAAGCCCGAGACCCAGGGCAAGCGCGGCAGTTCCAAGCAACAGTTTCTTCATGTGATCCTCCCAGATCGTTCTTGTCGTTGGCCGTCCTATTTGACGTATGGACCGAGGACATCCCGCGCCAATGCGAAGCCGCGCCTGATCCTTTCGTCCGATCCCTCGAAATCGCGGTCCTCGTGCTCGATGATGATAGGTCCGTCGTAGCCTGCGCGGTAGAGGCCCGCGAAGAAGCCGGGCCAGTCGACCTCGCCCAGGCCCGGCATCCGCGGAACCTGCCAGCCGATCCCCGCCGACAGGATCCCGTGATCGTAAAGCCCGTCGCGGTCGATCATAAGGTCCTTCGCATGGACATGCACCATGCGCCCTCCAAATTCGCGGACGAAGCGGGCGGCATCGATCATCTGCCAGACGAGGTGGCTGGGATCGTAGTTCATGCCCACCGCCGCGCCCCAGGTGTCGAAGATGCGCCGCCAGATGCGGGGGGCATAGGCGATGTTGTGCCCGCCCGGCCATTCGTCCCGGCTGAAGATCATCGGGCAGTTCTCGAAAGCCAGCGTCACGCCCCGGTCCCGGGCATGGGCGACGATGGGGGCGAAGATTTCCTCGGCGCGGCTCCAGTTCTCGTCCGCGGTCAGGGCTCGGTCGCCGCCGAGGAATGTGTTCACCACCTTCACTCCCATCATCCCGGCGGCGGTGATGACTTGCTTCAGGTGGCCGATCACCGCCTCGCGATGCGCGGCCTCGGCGTGAAGGGGATTGGGGTAGTAGCCGAGGCCCGAGACGGAAAGTCCCTTTGCCGCCAGCATCCCCATGATCTCGGTCCCGCGCGCCCGCGTCATGTCCTCGACCGGCAGATGGGCGGTTCCGGCGTAGCGGCGCCTCTCGCCCCCGGCGGCGGGCCAGCAGGCGATCTCCAGCGCCTGGAAGCCCGCGCCGGCGGCCCAGTCGGCCACATCCGAAAGCGGGGTGTCAGCAAAGGGTGCGGTCAGGATCCCCAGTTGCATCAGGCTTTCCCCTTCACCCTTGCGCCACGTCGACCCAGGCCCCGTCCGCCGCGCTGGCCAGGACAGCGTCGCAAAAGAGCATTTCGTAATGGCCATCCTCGAATGTGGCCCAGGTCGATGCCGCGCCCCGCACGCCCTGCGCCACGTCGGCGTAGACCTGCCGGAAAAACGCCTGCCATGTGTCGGCGAAACCCTCGGGATGGCCGCCCGGCACGGCCGCCGCCGCCGCTCCGAGGGGGTTCATCAGCGAGGGGTCGCGCAGGAGGATCTGGTTGGCAGCATCGCGATGACCGATCCAGAGGTTTTCCGGCGCTTCGGACGTCCAGGCGGCCGAGGCGCCCGAGCCGGAGATGTCCCAGGCCAGGAGGCCCTTGCGGCCCTGGCTGATCTGGCTGGTGGACATCATGCCGCGCGCGCCGCCGGGATAGCGCAAGAGGATCGTGGCCGCGTCATCGGTGGTGATCCGCCTCGGCTCGGTGGCGCCGCGCGAGGCCGAGAAGGTTTCGACCGGGCCAAGCGGCTTCTGCCGCTCGGTCACGAACGTCGCGAGGTCTGCCATCAGCGCCACGGGCCGTTGCCCGGTGATGAAGCTGGTCAGGTCCACCCAGTGCGTGCCTATGTCGCTGACCGATCGGAGGAGGCCGCCCTGATCCGCCTCGAGCCGCCAGTTCCAGTCGGTATCCTTTGCCAGCCAGTCCTGGTGGAAATGGCCGGTGATCAGGCGCAGGTCGCCCAACTCTCCGGCGGCCATCATGCCGCGGGCATGCTGGTTCAGCGGATAGAAGCGGGTGTTGTAGCAGACGGCGGCGATCTTGCCGCTGGCGCGTGCCAGGACGACCAGCTCGGCCGACTGTGCCGAAGTCATGGCCAGAGGCTTTTCGCAGATCACATGCCGGCCGGCGGCCAGGATCTGCCGGACCTGGTCGAAATGCGCCACGTTGGGCGAGGTGACATGCACCACCTGCACCGCAGGGTCCGAGAGGAGTTCGTCAAGCGAACCGTAGGCGCGGGGCACGCCAAGCGCCCGGGCGCGCTCGGCCCCGCGCGCGGGGCTGGAGCCGAGCAGGCCGGCGACCGGCACCCCCAGCCTTCGCAGGGCGCCCAGATGCACGGCGCCGATGAAGCCCGCCCCGATGATGGCGGCACCGATTGCGGCGTGCTCAGGCACCGGAACACCCTCTGTTGATGGCAAGGCAGGTTCCGGTCACGATCATCGCCTGGTCTTCGAGTTCCGGAGTCATCCGCCAATCCCCATGAGGAAGGCCCCATGCTTCCCCGGGGTTCATGGTGACAACTTAGCGCGCGTCAGGGAAGACCCCATTTGCGGGGGCGCTGCCATGCCGATGGGGCTTGAGGCGGGCAGGGCGGCTGGCCAGGCTTCAGACATGATCCAACGCCGTCCCTTTCGGTACTTCCGCACCAGCCCCGAGATCATCCGCCTTGCCGTGATGCTGTATGCCCGGTTTCCGCTGTCGCTGCGGAATGGCTTGCCCGGTCCTGATGGAGAGCGTCTTGCTCACGTCCCGGGCCTGCCGCTCGTGCCGAGCGGCGCGGCCCCCTCGCGGCCTGGCAAGCGGCACGGGCAGGGCAAACCGAGACAGGTTCGCATCGGTCTGACAGCACCCTTTCCGGCGGTCTGCCGCTGCGCTAGCCTTGAATCATGAGCACAACGCCCTGGACCCGGATCAAAGGCGCGCAGCGCGAGCTGGTCAAGACCGGCTCCGCCCCGGTCGCTGTTGCCGTCGTTGCCAAGGCGCGCGACCCGGTGGGCACGGTGCTGCTGGTTCATGGCCGCAATGGTGCGCCTGACCAGCCCCACATCGCCGAGATCGCCCGGGTCTATCTTTCCCTGGGCTGGAGGGTCGCGGCACCCGAGCTTCCGCATTCCGCCGCGACCCCGGGCTCCGGACCGGCCGATCAGCTGACGCTGGCCAGTCAACGGGACGCCGCACGGCAGGTTCTGGAGTGGATTCGTTCGGCCTGGCCTGAAACCTCGGTGGCGCTGGCCGGGCACAGTCTGGGCGGCTTCACGGTCGGGACGCTCTCGGCGGGCGATGCGGGGCTTCGCCATGTCCTCGCCGTCTCGCCCGTCCTGTCGGGGCAGCGCCTTCTGGATGCGCGCCGGGCGCTTGGACCTGAGGCCCTGGCCGAACTGGAACGCGAGGCGCCGCTGTATCGGAAGGACCTGGAAACGGCCGACATCGCGGACTGTCTGAGCACCACGCCCGCACCGGTCGCCGTGGTTACCGGCCGCGAGGACGGCCTTGTCACGATCGATCACGCGAGGGCCTATTTCCAGGCGGCGCGCAACGGGGCCTTCTTCGCGGCCCTGCCGGGCCAGCATCACTGCCCGGCGGGTCCGGCCTGCGCGGTCATGCTTGCCGCAGCACTTGCGGCCGTCGGCGCGTGACGGACCTGCGCCCCGACCCGGACTGGCTTGCCGGCCGACGCCGGGCTGCCGCCGCCGAGCTGCGCGCGGCGGTTTCGGCCACGCATCTTGTGCGCGAACGCCCCGGGTTCGGCTGGCGCCTCAGCCCCGCACCGGGGTCGATCCTCGCTTCGGTGAGGATGGACAGTTGGGACCCGAACCCGGACTATTTCCACCATTGGGTCCGCGACGCGGCAATCGCTCTGGCCGCGGTGCCCGCAGCGATGGCCGCCGATCCCGGGTCAGAAGGGTTCTGGCGTCAGGCGGTCGCCGATCACGTCGCCTTCTCGCTCTGCACCTCGGACCCTGCGCGGTCGGGGCCCGCGTCGAATCCGCTCAAGGCGGGCACGCGTCCGGACCATCGCCGGTTTCTGCGCCCCGACGCCGAGCTTGCGGCCTTGTGCGGGTCGCGCTGGCTTGAAGAGCCGCGCTTTGCAGCCGACGGGACGCCCGATCTGGAAAACTGGTCGCGGCCACAGGACGACGGCCCGGCGTTGCGGGCATCGGTCCTCATGAAGCTCCGCAAGATTCTGCCCGAGGCAGCGACCGCCGCCGGCGAAAAGCTGATCGAACGGGATCTTGCCCATGTCCTGGCGGTCGCCGGACGGCCGGCGATCGGACCCTGGGAAGAGGGGCCGGCACAGCGCACGACCTTCACGCTGATCGCCGAGTGGGATGCACTCGACCGCGCCGCGGCATGGGCGGACGAGAGAGGCCTGCCCACTGACCCCTGGCGCACCGCGGCGGAAAAGGTCGCCGCGCTGGTTCGCAAAGCCCGCGATCCGGCATCCGGTGGCTGGCGCCAGAGCATCGAAGCGCCGGAAGGCGCGCTCGACAGTGCGACCGTGCTCGCCATCCTTCATGCCGGTCGCGAGGCGGGGCCCTTTGCGCTGTCGGCCGCGTCGACGCGGGCGACGGTGGCGGGGCTCGAGCGGGCATTCGCCGCACTTTACCCGATCAATCGCGGGCGCAGCGTTCCGGCCATCGGCCGGTGGGACGGCGACGTTTATTTTGGCGGCAACCCGTGGTTTCCGGCCACGCTCGGCTTCGCCGAACTGCACTACCGCATCGCCGCGAGGACCGGCGATGCGGCGGCCTTTGCCCGGGCCGAGGCTTGGATGCGGCTCATTGAGGAGGTGGCCCCCGATCCGGCGGCCCCGCTGCCCGAACAGTTCGACCGGACGACCGGCGCGGCCGTTTCCTGTCCGGCGCTGACCTGGTCTGCGGCGGCCTTTCTTGGCGCCGCAACGGCGCGGGATGATGCGGTTCAGGCGCTGGCGAGGTAGGGCGCCGAGAAGCCAAGGCGCGCCAGCCCGCGCCGGACTTCTGGCCGCGACGAGACGAGATCCCAGATCAGCCCCGAGCGGTGGTTTTCAAGCGCGATGACGATCGGCGCCTGGTCGATCGCAAGGCGGCTTTCGGCAACCCAGTCGCGGGCCGGGCTGAAGGCGTCGGCGAAACCGGCATCCCCCCAGATCCACCCGCCGAGGTCGTCGTGAAGGTGCCTGAGGACGGCCATGCTTTCGTCGGGGACGAAGGGAAAGGATCCGAGCGCGGCGGTCGGCGTGATGGTTCCCGTGTCCTCGGTCGGCGAATGGGCGACGTAGCCCGTGGGGTCGTCGCTGGCCGTCAGGCCCCAGCAGTGCGGGCCATAGCCCGGCCAGCCCTGCGGATTCGCGATGCAGTGAAACCGGTTCACGCGGGCATGACTCTGCGCCTGCATCCAGTAGTTGGCATAGGCGTCGGACAGCCCACGGGGGTCGATCCCAAGGAAGGGATATTGCGACAGAAAAAGCGGACCGCCCCAGTCGGGGCCGAGCGGAAGGGTTTCGCCGCCATAGGTCCGGCCGTTCCGAAAGGCCGGGGCGGTGGCCCAGCTGTCATGGTAGGACGACGGCGGGATCGGGTGGGTCCGGGATCCTGCGCCGAGGACAAAGACCGCAAACGCCTCGTTCCAGCCGCGTATCGGCAAGGCCGACGGCGCCCAGTCGCGCGCGGGGCTGCGGTGCCACATCACCGCGCCGTCGCCGCGCAGATGCGCCGCCCACTCGACCGCATCATACAGCGCGGTGATCCGTTCGCCGAGTCCCGGCGCTTCGGTGAAACAGGCCGCAGCACCCAGAAGGCCGGTCATCAGGAAAGCCGTCTCGACAAGGTCTCCGCCATCGTCGCCGGGCATGAATGGCAGGGTCCGGCCGGTGCTGCCGTCAAGAAAATGCGGATAGACGCCCGCGAACCGGTCGGCGGTTTCAAGAAAGCCGACGATCCGCTCGATCGTGTCGAGGATCGTGGCCCGGCGCCGCCAACCCCGGTGGGCCGCGACGATCTGCGCAAGAATGCCGAAGCCGGTGCCGCCGGTGCAGACGGTTTCCGCCACATCGTAGCCGAAGGCCCCGGCGCTGCGCTCGCGCGCCATGCCGCTTATGGGATGGCTCCAGTCAAGGAAATAGGTCGCGGTAGCCTGGGCGACGCGATCCCTGAGCGCTGCATCGTCGAGGCCGCGGATCACGCGAGCCATGTCAGCTCCAGGCTTTGGGTGTCACGACTGTTCGGCCCGACATGGAGCCGCACGAGGCCCGGATCGCGCACCCATTCGGCGGTTTCCAGCGACGGCGCGACGGGGTAGCGGAACTGCCCGGCGTCGATCCGGAAGGACACCTCGCGCCGTTCTCCGGCGCGCAGCGTGACCTGCTGGAAATCGATGAGGAACCGCGAGGGCCGGGTGATCCGCGCCACCGGGTCGCTCGCGTAAAGCTGCACGGTCTCGATCGCCTCGCGCGGGCCCCGGTTCTCGATCCCGATGGTGAGGACCACCGGCTCGCCGGGCGCCGCCTGCGCGATGCTGAGCGAGGGCAGGCCATAGCGGATCTCTCCGTAGCCCAGGCCGAAGCCGAAAGGATAGCGCATGGCGCTGTCGGGAAGGTCGAGCCAGCCGGTCAGGAACTTCTGGAAGTGTCCCGGGTTCGGGCGGCCGGTCGTCTCCTCGGCATAACTCAGGGGCACCTCGCCGGGATGGGCGGGCAGGGTGACGCAAAGCCTGCCGGACGGTGCTGCGGCCCCGAAAAGGATGTCTGCGACCCCCTCCGGCCCGGCGATCCCGCCGTGCCAGGCGTAAAGGAGGGCATCCGCGGCCTCGGCGATAGCGCCGAGCGCGAGCGGGCGGCCCGCAAAGACGACGACCACCAAGGGCTTGCCGGTCGCCTTCAGCGCGGCAATCAGGTGGTGGTGGGGCGCGGGCAGGGAGGGCGACAGGCAGGACGACGATTCCCCCGCATGTTCCTTCGCCTCGCCCACCGCCGCGACGATGACATCGGCCTGCCGCGCCAGGGCAAGGGCCTCGTCAACCAACTCCGCCTCGCTCCGCCCGTCGCGCTCGACGGTGACGCCATGAACGTTCAGGCGCTGCTCGAGCCAGGCCTCCTCGACGATGTTCACGCCCCAGGCCGTTTTCGGCGCCCGGCCAGTCAAGGTGGCCACGGCCTGATCGAGCGGGACAACATCGTCGGAATTGCCGGACACCGCCCAGGTGCCGAGCATGTTGCGCCGATCCCGCGCGAAAGGCCCGACCAGCGCGACGCGCGTCCCGGTGGAGAGCGGCAGGACGGCATCGTTCTTCAGCAACACGACCGACCGCGCCGCCGCCGTCCGGGCAAGCTTGCGGCCGTCCTGTCGCGTTGGCACTGCGCCCGCGGCAACGAGACCGCGGAAAGGGTTGTCGAGAAGACCAAGCCGGTCCTTGAAGGTCAGAACCCTCCGGCAGGATCGGTTAATCAGATCCCGGATCGCGGCGGCCGACAGCGCCACGCCCGCATCCGCCGCGTCGATCCCGGCCTTGGCCAGCGCCGGCAGCTCGCGCAGGTAGTCCTCGCCGACCATGTCCATGTCGATCCCGGCGAACAGCGCGCGCGCCACCGCCACGGGGGCCGGACCCAGGCCATGTGCGATCAGTTCCTTGACGCCGGTATAGTCCGACAGCACCAGCCCGTCGAAGCCGGTGGTGCCGCGCAGCCAGCCCTCGATCAGCTGGGCGTGGGCGTGCATCGGAACCTTGTTGACGGCGTTGAAGGATGCCATGACGCAGGCGGCGCCGGCGGCACAACCTGCGGCGAAGGGCGGCAGGTAGATGCCGAGGAGATCCTCCCACGCGAGGCTCGCGTTGTCGTAGTCACGCCCGCTGAGAGGCGCGCCATAGGCCACGAAATGCTTCAGGCAAGCCGCCACCCGGCCCGGTCCGGCAATGTCCGCCCCCTGATAGCCGCGTACGGCGGCCGCCGCGATCCGTGAGGCGAGGAGCGGATCCTCGCCCGGGCTTTCGGCGACCCGGCCCCAGCGTGGATCGCGCGAAACGTCGATCATCGGGGAAAAGACGACATGCTGCCCCTCGGCGGCGGCCTCGGCCGCCGCGAAGGCCGCCGTCTCTTCGACAAGGCTAGGGTCCCAGCTGCACGCCAGAGCGACCGGCAAGGGAAAGATGGTGCGGTGCCCGTGAATGACGTCTTCCCCGAAGAAGAGCGGGATCTTCAGCCGCGATCCCGCAAGGGCGCGCTCCTGCATCGCGCGGGCCGAGGCGAGCGACTTGGTTCCGAAGACCGCGCCAACCTGTCCGGCATCAAGCCGCTGCGCAAGGGTCGTGGCCTGCGCCGCGCCGGTCACCAGACCCTCGCCGGCCGGCAGGAGATTGAGCTGCCCGATCTTCTCGGCGGGCGTCATCTCTGCCATCAGGCGTTCGACCTTGCCCTTCATGACCGTTTTTCCGATGTTCGTGTTTCAAGCCGTCATTCGGCGGCGAGAGCCGCGGCCGGATCGTTGTCGCGCACCGGGCTTTCGCGGGCAACACCGTTCGCGACATCGAGGACGGCCGAATAGAACGGCGCCCCGTCCGGGCCGGCCGGCACGTTTTCGCCGTGCAGCACCGCAAGCACGGCGGTTTCGGGCAAGCTCTCGCACAGGATGCGGTGGAAGTCCGCGGCAGCATCGACGTCCAGGGCCGAGGTCGCCTCGTCCAGAAGCAGGATCCGCGGTTTCGCCAGCAGTATTCGCGCCAGGATCAGCCGTTGCTTCTGCCCGCCGGAAAAGACGTTGCGCCAGTTCTTGCCGTGGTGCAGGTCGTCATCCATGCAATTGATGAACTCGCCCAGTCCGACGCGCGACAGGACATGGGCGGCGGCGATGTCGGAATGCTGTTCGGGAAAGTCGGGATAGGTGACGAGCGCCTTCAAGGTCAGGCGGTCCGGGATGTCGGGCTCCTGTCCGGCGAAAAAGATCGCCGCCCCCTCGCGGATGGCGATCCGGCCGGACCCGTAGGGCCACAGACCCGCGACGGCCTTCAGCAGGCTGCTCTTGCCGCAACCGTTCTGCCCGCGCAGGAAAACTCTTTCGCCAGCATGGATCGTCAGCTTGGGAACCAGCAGGAATGGGTCGATGTCGTGCCCGCGGTGACCGAGCCTGAGGTCTTCGAGCGCCAGAAGCGGACCGGAGGCCGTTCCGACCCGTTCGAACCGGCTGATCCCGGTTTCGGCATAGAAGCACTGCCGCGCCCGCACCCGTTCGACGGCCCGGGCGATCTCGGTCAGGCGTGACGCGTTAGCCCTGAGCGTGGCGATCGCCGGCATGACGTTGATGAACCAGGACACGTCACCGATCAGTTCTGCCGTCAACTCGCTGCTCGCGGCGAAATCGCGAAAGTTCAGGTTGCCGGCCATGTAGGCCGGCAGCGCGGGCAGGTAGGCGAGTACCCGGCTGGAGAGGAAGCCATAGGTGTTGTTGAACATCATCATGCCGGCGTCGAGCCGGTTCTGCTTGCCCCAGGTCTCGTCGACATCGGCATAGAGCCTGCCGTTGATCCTGCGCTGCGCCCGTTCCCCGTGCGAGGCCGCCAACTGCGCCACGCGGTTCAGGAAGGCTCCCCATTCCCCGCGCCAGGCTCCGTTGCGCCTTTGCCGTTCAAGGCTCAGCCGTTCGATGATCCGCCCGAGCCCCCAGGCGAGCCAGGTGATCGTGGGCACATAGACGAGGACCAGCGCGCCGGCCAGAAGGGCGCTTCCGTAGATGCCGGGCACGAGGTTGACATGCGATGCGGCCTCCGGGCCGAACCAGTCGGACAGGGCCGCGTTCGCCGAGCGCCCCCACTGATCGAGGAACGGCACCCTCTGGCTATGATCGAGGATTGCCGACGAGATGAACCAGATCGACGTGATCGCGCCCCAGAGCCCCATCGCCAGACCGACCGCACCGCCGTAGAGGCCGATGGAGCAATCGTCGACCCGCTGGTCTATCGCGTCGGGCAGGCGCGCGCGACCGGCCTCGGCGGTCCGGTCGCTCATCAGGTCGAAGGCAATTCGCTCGTCGGCGAGGATCGCCTGGTCGAACTGCGCCACCAGCCACTTGCGCGCCCGGCGATGCAGCGTCGCCGCGATGAAGTGCCGAAGCGCCAGCCCGGCGGCCCGGGCGAGGAATACCGCGCAAAAGCCGGCTGCCGCGATCAGAACGGCCATGACCGGCTGAGGACCCAGTTCGCCGCTGTGGAAATTCGCCAGGGCGGCGATGAAGTTCGCACTTGCCATCGCGGTCCAGACGCTCGCCTTGCTGAGCAGGGTGGTCAGCACCATGACGGCGACCGTGAGCAGCCAGGCCTCTTTCCAGCGGTCCGAGACCCAGTACGCCCGAAGAAGTCTCCAGAAGTCCGTGAACCTACCCAACTCGCTCGCCTCGATCGCACGCAGCATCCAAGAACCCCCAGCAACAGGCCACTGTTGCTGGCGCATTTGGCGCACAGTCCTCCGTGATATGATGGGTGAGTCGCCGCCACGCGCCGGCTTGACGTCACGCCCCTACAGAAAAATTGTAACTCACCTCTGGATCGGCGGTAAATCGCCCATATTCAGATGGATGGTTTTTTGCGCGCATCGGCTTTCGCGAGGCGGTTCCTGCGGCGGGCGCCACCGGCCGCTTCGGTGCGGAACCGGCGTCCCGCGGCAAGCGAGGGCCGGCGGAATGCTGCGGCCGCAAACGAGGCCAGGCTCTTTCCGCGCAACGAAATTCCTCTCCGGATGCTGCATTTGCAAGCAAAGACGTCTGGGCATGAGCGATGCGCGGCGATCACTCGGGATGGCAGTCGTCGTAGTTGCAATATGGACACGCCGAAAATCCGCCTCGCGAATGCCGCGGGGATATCATCTTTGCGTTGCAGGGATACCATCCTTGCGTTCTGGTCATATCGTTTCCGTCGCAGCAACGATGATGGCGCAGTCAGGCGCATTCCAACTGGTTCCCGCCAGGTCAGCATCTGCCGTTATGCTGCGAAGTCGTGTCTCGGAAGTGGTGGAAATTTGAAGGCGGCGTAATCTCCGGGTGAGCAATCACCCACCCGACCGGCGGCTGCAACCGCCAGGGAGATCACGCCATGAACCAGATTGCTGACAGTGCGAGCTTTGCGCTACTGGCCGGGGAGGCCGGGTTCGACCCGATCGAGGAGCGGCTGCGGGTGAACGTCCGCGCGACCATCGAAGCCGTTTTCGAGGAGGAGCTGGCCAGCTTTCTCGGCCGCCTTCGCTACGACCGGGGCGACGGCCCGGCGACAGGCTGTCACCACGGGCACCGGGAGCGTCAGATCACCGGCACCTTCGGGACGGAAGCGGTTCGGGTGCGGCGCGCCCGGATCGAGGACGACGCGGGCAAGGTGACGGAATGGCGGTCGAAGGCACGGCCCGTTATCAGCGGCTGAGGAAGAAGGCCGAGGCGCTGATCGCGGCGGCCTGTCTTGCCGGCACCGACACCCGGCGCGTCAAGCGGGCGCTGTTCGGGCTGTTTGAGGGGGCCGTCAGCAAGGACGTGGTCAGCCGGGCCTGGCGCAAGGTGAAGGTGGACTGGGACGCCTGGTGTGCCCGCAGTCTGGCCGATGAGGACATCGTCCGCCTGATCCTCGACGGCACCGTGATCAAGACCCGGCTGGACCGCAAGGCCACGAACATCTCGGTTCTGGCTGCCATCGGTGTGCGGCGAGACGGTCAGAAGGTGCTGTTATCCATCAGGAACATGGGCGGGGAGAGCACGGCCGCCTGGCGCCAGTTCCTCGGCGATCTGGACGCACGCGGCCTGAAGCGGCCCGAATTCGTGATCGTCGACGGCGCCCCGGGGCCGGAGGCCGCGCTCGTGGCGCTGTGGGGCGGGGAATTGCCTGTCCAGCGCTGCACGGTTCACAAGCATCACAACCTTCTCGGTCATGCGCCCAGACACATGCAGGACGAGTTGACCGAGGATTGCCGCGACATGATCCACGCCGACACCGCGGCCGAGATCGGGACGGCGCGCAAGGCCTTCCTGCGCAAGTGGCGCCTGAAGTGCCGGGCGGTCGCCGACAGAGGTGGCTGCGGGAATTTGAACAGTCGGGACAAGTGGATTTTCCGCGTATGAGCCGGGCCAGAAATTGATCCAGTGGATCAATTTCCCGGCGATTGGGCGGCATGATGCTGCGAGCGAGGAGAAGATCATGGCAAGACGACCGCGCCGGAACCACAGCCCGGCATTCAAGGCGAAAGTGGCGGTTGCCGCGATCAAGGGCGAGAAGACCCTGATCGAGTTGGCGCAGGATTTCGACGTTCATCCGAACCAGATCAAGCAGTGGCGCGACCAGCTTCTTGAGGGCGCGACCGGGGTGTTCGGCGAAGCCCCGAAGGCCGATCCGGAACCGTCCATCGACGTGAAGACCCTGCATGCGAAGATCGGAGAGCTGACGCTGGAGAACGATTTTTTGTCCGGCGCGCGACGCACTGCGCGGTGAACGCCACTGGTTCGAGAGAACCGCGCAGGGGTCTGTTGGCAAGCGCAAGAAAATGATCGATCCCACCGCCAGGCTGAGCGTCAGCCGCCAGGCCATCGTGTTGGGGATCAGCCGGGGCAGCGTCTACTACAAGCCCCGCCCGGTGTCGGAGGCCGATCTGAAGCTGATGCACCGGATCGACAAGCTGCACATGGAGTTCCCGTTCGCGGGAAGCCGGATGCTGCAGGGGCTGCTGGTCCAGGAAGGGTTCAAGGTCGGACGGCTTCACGTCGCCTCGCTGATGAAGCGCATGGGCATCGAGGCCCTCTATCGTCGGCCAAACACCTCGAAACCGGCACCGGAGCACAAGATCTACCCCTATCTGCTGCGCAAGCTGCCCATCACCCGGCCCAATCAGGTCTGGGCAATGGATATCACCTACATCCCCATGGCGCGCGGCTTCGTCTATCTGGCCGCAGTGCTGGACTGGTTCACCCGGCGCGTCCTGGCATGGCGGTTGTCGATCACGCTGGAGGCCGACTTCTGCGTGGAAGCTGTGGAAGAGGCGCTGGCGAAGCACGGCAAGCCAGAGATCTTCAACACGGACCAGGGCAGCCAGTTCACCTCCACCGACTTCATCAAGGTGCTTGCCGCCCGCGAGATCAAGATCAGCATGGATGGCAAGGGCGCTTGGCGCGACAACGTCTTTGTCGAGCGCCTCTGGCGGACCATCAAATACGAGGAGGTCTACCTGCGGGCTTACGCCAGCGTCTCGGAAGCCCGTGCCGGGATCGGCCGCTATCTGACCTTCTACAACAACCGCCGCCCGCATTCATCGCTTGACGGGAAAACCCCCGATCAGGCCTACTTCAACCAGCCGATGCCCGAAGCGGCAGCGGCGTAACAGAGGCGGAAAACCACTTAGAAAACGCCCGGAACCTGTTCAGATAAACGGGACCACCTCTGTGATCATGGTAACCGTCCGGCCTGACCGCTATCCGTTCCAGCGCCAGGGTAGCAGTTCGTCAACCTTGGTGATCTTGTAGTCCGGGATGCGGGCGAGGGTGTCTGCGAGCCAGGCGTGGGGATCGGTGGCGTTGAGTTTGGCCGTCTCGATCAGGGTGTAGGCGATGGCCGCAGCCTTGCCGCCCGCCTCGGAGCCGACGAAGAGGTAGTTCTTGCGGCCGAGGGCGATGGCACGCATGCCGCGTTCGGCGGTGTTGTTGTCCAGTTCCAGGATGCC
>JAFEFU010000046.1 GCA_018240425.1 Pseudomonadota bacterium
CTGTTCGGCGAGAATTATGTGCAAGAGGCCCAGGCCAAGTGGCCCGGCTGGCGTGCCCGCTATCCCGGCCTTCAGGTCCACATGATCGGCCCCCTGCAGACCAACAAGGCCAAGCTGGCGGTCGAGCTGTTCGAGGCGATCCACACGCTCGACCGCCCGTCGCTGGCCGAAAAGCTGGCGCGGCTGGCCGAGGCGCGCGGCACCTGCCCCGACCTGTTCGTGCAGGTCAACACCGGCGAGGAGCCGCAGAAGGCCGGCGTCCTGCCCGCCGGTGCCGACGCCTTCGTCGCTGCCTGCCGGTCGATGGGCCTGCCGGTCACAGGCCTGATGTGCATTCCGCCCGAAGGCCAGGACAGCACCCCGCATTTCCGCCTTCTGCGCGCCATCGCCGAACGCAACGGCCTTTCGGGCCTGTCGATGGGCATGAGCGGCGATTTCGAAGCCGCCATCGCCGAGGGCGCCACCCATGTCCGCATCGGATCGGCGATCTTCGGGGCGCGCAGCTACAGCTAGCTTTCGCCTTGCGGGCGGCGGACGGGCGGCTAAGACTGCGGCCATGCTGGCGCAATCCCTGACATTGGCCCTTCCCGACGCCGAAGCGACGGCCGCCCTGGCCGCGCGCCTTGCCCCCGAGATGCGGGCGGGCGACGTGATCCTGCTGGAAGGTCCGATCGGCGCCGGAAAGACCCATTTCGCCCGCGCCCTGATCCAGCACCGGCTGGCCGCCGCCGGGCTGGCCGAGGATGTCCCCTCGCCCACCTATACGCTGGTCCAGACCTATGAGGCGGGCGGGGTCGAGATCTGGCACGCCGACCTTTACCGCCTGACCGATCCCGCCGAAGCCGAGGAGCTGGGCCTTGCCGACGCCTTCGCCGACGCGATCGTGCTGGTCGAATGGCCCGACCGGCTGGGGCCGCTGCGGCCCGAGGGCGCGCTGTGCCTCAGCCTTGCGCCTGATCCGTCCGGCGAAGGGCGGACGGCGCGGCTGACGGGTGGCGGCGCCCGGTGGGCCGGACGGATCAAGTCGCTGGCGGTCCGGCATGGCTGAGGGACGCGACGCGGACATCGCCGCCTTCATCGCGGCGGCGGGCTGGTCGGGTGCCGCGATCCGGCCACTGGCCGGCGATGCCTCGGCCCGGCGTTACTTCCGCCTGGCGAGGGGGCCGGAAAGCGCCGTCCTGATGGACGCCGATCCGGCGCGGGGCGAGGCGGTCGGCCCCTTCCTTGCCGTCGGCGACTGGCTGGCGGCGCGGGGCTATTCCGCGCCCCGCGTGCTGGCCCGCGACCCGGCGCGCGGACTTCTCCTGCTCGAGGATCTGGGCGATGCGCTGTTCGCGCGGATCGTGGCCGGGGAGCCCCGGCGCGAGGCGGACCTTTACCGGGCGGCGACGGATTTTCTGGCCGACCTGCATCGCCATCGGCCACCGCCCTTCCTGAAGGCGGGCGACGGGCCGGCGCTGGCCGAACTGGTGGCGATCCTGCCCGACTGGTATCTGGCCGGAATGGACGCGCCGGTGACCGACGCGGCGCTGGCGCTGCCCGGGCTGATCGCCGACCTCCATGCCGGTCTGGTCGGCGCCCCGCCGGTGGCGGCGCTCCGCGACTTTCATGCCGAAAACCTGATCTGGCTGCCGGACCGGCAGGGCGTGGCACGGATCGGGCTTCTCGACTTTCAGGACGCCTTCGCCGCTGATCCCGCCTATGATCTGGTGTCGCTGTTGCAGGATGCGCGGCGCGAGGTCTCGGCCGGGATCCAAGCCGCCTGCCTGCGGGCCTATGTTGCGGCGCGCGGGCTGGACGAGCGCCGGTTCCTGCCCGCCTATGCGCTGATGGGCGCGCAGCGGGCGCTGCGCATCCTTGCCGTCTTCGCGCGGCTGTGCATGGCGGGGGCCAAGCCGCAGTATCTGGACCATGCGCCGCGCGTCTGGGCCAGCCTGCAACGCAACCTCGCCCACCCCGCGCTTGCCCGGCTGGCCCGGGCGGTCGCGGATGGCGTCCCCGCCCCCACCCCCGAGCGGCTGGAAAGGATCAAGGCGAAATGCGGCAGACACCAAGCGCGCTGATGCTGTTCGCCGCCGGGCTGGGCACGCGGATGGGCGCGCTGACCCGCGACCGGCCGAAGCCCCTGATCACGGTCGCGGGCAAGGCGCTGATCGACCATGCGCTGGCCCAGGCGTCGGCGGCCGGACGGGTGGTGGTCAACCTCCATTACCTGCCCGACCAGATCCGCGCCCATCTCGCCCGACGACCCGACATAGCGTTTTCCCCCGAAACAGAGACGATTCTTGAAACCGGCGGCGGGCTGCGGCAGGCGCTGCCCCTTCTCGGGCCTGGGCCGGTCTTCACCCTGAACAGCGACGCGGTCTGGACCGGGCCGGACGCGACGGCGCAACTGGTCGCGGCCTGGGAGCCGGCGCGGATGGATGCCCTTCTGCTTCTGGTCCCGCCCGAGCGGGCGGCGGGCCACATGGGCGCGGGCGATTTTCTCATGGACGGGGCCGGGCGGCTGACACGCGGCCCGGGGCTGGTCTATTCGGGCGCTCAGATCCTGAAAACCGGCGATCTGGCCGCGGTCCCGGACCGCGTCTTCTCGCTCAACCTCGTGTGGAACCGGATGATCGAGCGGCGCCGGCTGTTCGGCCTGGTCCACGGGGGCGGCTGGTGCGACGTGGGCCGGCCCGAGGCGATCCCGCTGGCCGAGGCGCTTCTGTCCGGGGCCGGCGATGTTTGATCCGGCCTCCGGTCCCCGTGTCTTCGGCCTGCCGCCCGGCGTCGATTTCGCCGCCGAACTGGCGGCCGGAGTGCTGGACCGCCTGTCCGGGCAGCCGCCCGAGGCGCTGGCGCGGCTGACGGTCTACCTCAACACCGACCGGATGCGGGGCCGGGTGCGGGCGGCGTTCCAGGCCCGGGGGCCGGGGTTTCTGCCCCGCCTCCGGCTTCTCTCCGACATCGGCGTCGACCCCGGCCTGGACGCGCCCCCCGCAGTCCCCGCGATCCGCCGGCGACTGGAGCTGTCCCTGCCGGTCGCGCGGCTCTTGGCCGCCGATCCGCAGTTCGCGCCCGGCACCGCAATCTATGATCTGGCCGACCGGCTGGCCAGCCTGGCCGACGAGATGCAGGACGAAGGCGTCACGCCGGCGGCGTTCGAACAGCCGGGGCTGGCCGATGATCACGCCGCACACTGGGAGCGCAGCCTGGCCTTCCTGCGGATCATCGCCCCCTGGTTCGACAGCGATGCCCTGCCCGACGCAGCCACCCGCCAGCGCCGCGCCGCCGAGGCACTGGTGGCCGGCTGGCGCGCCCACCCGCCCGCCGATCCGGTCCTGATCGCGGGATCGACCGGCTCGCGCGGGACGACGCAACTCTTGATGCAGGCGGTCGCGGCCCTGCCCCAGGGCGGGCTGGTGCTGCCGGGGTTCGACTTCGACCTGCCGGAAAAGGGCTGGAACAGTCTCTTTTCCGAGGGGGTTCCCAACGAGGATCACCCGCAGTTCCGCCATGCACGGCTGATGGTTCTTGTGGGGATCGCCCCTGCGGCGATCGGGCGCTGGACCGGGTCGCAGCCGGCCAGCCCGGCGCGCAACCGGCTGATCTCGCTGGCGCTGCGGCCGGCGCCGGTGACGGATCAATGGCTGAGCGAGGGGGCGGCCTTCGGCCCCTGCGGACCCGCCGCCGAGGGGCTCGCCCTGATCGAGGCCCCCAACCCGCGCGCCGAGGCGCTGGCCATCGCGCTGGCCCTGCGCAAGGCCGCCGGGGACGGGCAACGCGCCGCACTCATCACCCCCGACCAAACCCTGGTGAGGAGGGTCACGGCGGCGCTCGACCGCTGGGCGCTGATCCCCGACAACAGCGGCGGCGAGCCCCTGCACCTCAGCCCGCCGGGCCGTTTCCTGCGCCAGATCGCCGGGCTTTTCGGGCGTCCGCTGACGGTCGAGGGACTCCTTGCCCTGCTCAAGCATCCGGTGACCTCCTCCGGTGGCGGCGCGCGCGGCGACCATCTCCGCCATACCCGAAATCTTGAGCTGCACCTGCGCCGGCACGGGCCGCCTTTCCCGACCGCAGAATCACTCAGGGAATGGGGTCTCGTCGCCGGCGACCCGCAGAGAGAGGTCTGGTGCCGGTGGCTGGCCGAAGGGGTGGCGGCCTTGCCCGACGGGCGGGAGCGGCCGGTCGCGGACTGGCTTGCGGTGCTGATGGACGTGGCGGAACGTCTGGCGGCCGGCCCCGGCGGAACCGTGGCGGACAGCGCCCTCTGGCAGGCCGAGGCGGGCGAGAAGGCGGCGGCGGTCATGGCCCTCCTGCGCGCCGAGGCCCCGTTCGGCGGCACATTGACCGCGCAGGGGTTCTCCACCCTTCTCTCGCGGCTTCTGGCGGCCGAGCGGGTCCGCGCCACGCACGGGGCGCATCCGCTGGTCACCATCCAGGGCTCGCGCGAGGCGCGCGAGGTTCAGGCCGACCTGGTGATCCTCGGCGGCCTGAACGAGGGGGTCTGGCCGCAGGCCGCCGCCCCGGACCCCTGGCTGTCACGGCAGATGCGGCTGAAGGCGGGCCTTCTGCTGCCCGAGCGGCAGATCGGGCTGGCCGCGCATGACTTCCAGATGGCGAGCGCGGCCCCCGGCGTGATCCTGTCGCGCGCCGTCCGCGACGACGAGGCCGAAACGGTGCCGTCGCGCTGGCTGGACCGGATGACCAACCTGATCGGCGGGCTGTCGGGCGGACCGGCGACGCTGGCGGACATGCGCGGCCGGGGCTCGGTCTGGCTGGAGCTTGCCCGCAGGCTCGAGGCCGCGCCGGCAACGCCGCCCGCCGCGCGCCCAGCGCCGCGCCCGCCGGTGGCCGCGCGGCCGCGCGAACTGCCGGTCACCGCCATCCGCACCCTGATCCGCGATCCCTATGCCGTCTACGCCCGCTATGTCCTGCGGCTGCGGCCGCTGGACCCGCTCTGGCCCGAACCCGATGCGCGCCTGCGCGGCCAGGTCCTGCACCGGATCGTCGAAGGCTTTGTCCGCGATCGCCCGGCACAGGGCGAAAGCCCCGCCGAGGCCCGCCGCCGCCTTCTGGACGGGGCCGGGCGCATCCTGGCCGAAGATGTGGCCTGGCCCTCGGCGCAGCGCCTGTGGCTGGCCCGGATCGCCCGGATCGCGGACAGGTTCATCCTGGCTGAAACCGCTCGCGGCGCGGCGGGACGGCCGGCGGTTCTGGAAAAGCCGGGCGGCATCGACCTGCCGGGGCTGGGCTTCCGCATCACCGCCCGGCCCGACCGGATCGACCAGCTGCCCGACGGCAGCCTTCACATCTATGACTACAAGACCGGAACCCCGCCCTCCAAGGCGCAGCAGCAGCACTTCGACAAGCAGCTTCTGATCGAGGCGGCGATGGCCGAGCGCGGCGCCTTTGCCGATGTCGGCGCCCATCCGGTCGCTGCGGTCACCTACATCCACCTGGGCGGCAGCGCCCAGGACCGGCCCACAACCCGCGACGAGGCCGACTTCGACCGGGTCTGGGCCGAATTGCAAAGACTGGTCGGGCAGTATCTTCAGCCCGCCCGGGGCTTTGCCTCGCGCCGCGCCATGTTCACATCCGCGGACGCGGGCGACTATGACCACCTCGCCCGGTTCGGCGAGTGGCAGGCCAGCGACGATCCGCTGCCCGAGGATGTCGGCTGATGGTCAACGAGGCAACCGAGGCCCAGATCCGCGCCGCCGATCCGGCCCAGTCGGTGTGGCTGGCGGCCAACGCCGGCTCGGGCAAGACCCGGGTGCTGACCGACCGGGTGGCGCGCCTCCTGCTGGCGGGGACCGAGCCGCAGCGGATCCTGTGCCTGACCTACACCAGGGCGGCGGCCAGCGAGATGCAGAACCGCCTGTTCGCGCGGCTGGGCAAATGGGCAATGCAGGACGAGGCCGGGCTGCGCGCCGAACTGGCCGAACTGGGGGTGGAGGGCAGCATCGGCGCCGAGGTTCTGGCCCGTGCGCGGCGCCTGTTTGCCCGCGCCATCGAGACGCCCGGCGGTCTGAAGATCCAGACCATCCATTCCTTCTGCGCCGCGCTCCTGCGCCGCTTTCCGCTCGAGGCCGGAGTCTCGCCGGACTTTGCCGAGATGGACGACCGCGCCGCGCGGCTTCTGCGCCAGGAGGTGGTGGAGGAGATGGCGGCGGGTGCGGACGTCGCCGCGGTCGATGCGCTGGCCGGTCTGGCGCCGACCGATGACCTGCAGGATGTCCTGGGCGAAATCTGCCGGAACAGTGACGCTTTTCCCGGCACGCTGTCCAGGGCCGAGGTGTGCGCCCTCCTGGGCCTTGGCGCGGACTTCGATGGCGCGGCCCTTCTGCGCGAGGTCTTTCCGGGCGGCGAGGGCGACCTGGTCGCGGCATTGGTGCCGATCCTTGCCGCCGGCAAGCCCACCGATGCGAAACTTGCCGCGAAGCTCGGCCAGCTTGATCTCGATGCGCCGGACGAGGCCGCGCTGACGGCACTCGAAAACCTGTTCCTGACCGGCGAGGGGGCGAGGGTCCCGTTCGGCGCCAAGATCGGCGCCCTGCCGACGAAGGAGGTGCGCGAAGGCCCGGCCGCGCCGCTGATGCCGAGGCTCGAGGCGCTGATGCGGCGGGTCGAGGCCGGGCGCGGACGGCGGCTGGCGCTGGCGGCGGCGGAACGGACGCTGGCGGTGCACCGGTTCGCCGGCGCCTTCCTGCCGCGCTACCGGGCGCGCAAGGCGGCGGCGGGCTTTCTCGACTTCGACGACCTGATCGGGCGGGCGGCCGCACTTCTGTCCGACCGTTCGGTCGCGGCCTGGGTTCTCTATCGGCTGGACGGCGGCATCAACCACATCCTCGTGGACGAGGCCCAGGACACCAGCCCCGGCCAATGGCGGGTGATCGCCGCCCTGTCCGAAGAGTTCACCGCCGGGGCGGGCCCGCGTGACATGGCGCGGCGGGTCTTTGTGGTGGGCGACGTGAAGCAGTCGATCTACTCGTTCCAGGGGGCCGACCTCGACACGTTCCGGCAGATGGCCGAAACCTTTCGCGACCGGCACGAGGCGGCAGACTCGCCCTTTCGCACGATGGAGCTTCTCCATTCCTTCCGCTCGTCCGAGGCGATCCTGCGGACGGTGGACATGACCTTCGGACCCGGCCAGCAGCGCGGCATCGGCGGCCCGTCGCAACACCGCGCCTTCCGGGCCGACCGGCCGGGGCGGGTCGATCTCTGGCCCCCGGTGCCCGAGGCCGAGCGGCCCGAGCCCGCGGCGTGGGACGATCCGGTGGACATCCTGCCGCCCGCCCACCACTCGGTGATCCTTGCCGAACGGATCGCCGCCGAGATCGCGCGCATGATCGGTGACGGCGTGCAGATCCCCGCCAGGGACGGCGAAGTGCGGCCGGTGCACGAGGGCGACTTCCTCATCCTTGTGCGGCGGCGGTCGGCGCTGTTCCACGAGATCATCCGCGCCTGCAAGGTGCGGGGCCTGGCGATCGCCGGCGCCGACCGGATGGTGCTGGGGGCCGAGCTTGCGGTCAGGGACCTGACGGCGCTTCTGTCCTTCCTGGCGACGCCCGAGGATGACCTGTCTCTGGCCGCCGTGCTGCGCTCGCCCCTGTTCGGCTGGAGCGAGGGCGCTCTCTTTGCCCTGGCGCACGGGCGGGGCGACCGGCAGTTCCTCTGGCAGGCCCTGCGCGAACGGAACGAGGAACACGCCGGAACCCTGGCGGTTCTGCGCGATCTGCGCGACCGCG
Organism: Pseudomonadota bacterium; assembly: GCA_018240425.1. GTDB lineage: Bacteria > Pseudomonadota > Alphaproteobacteria > Rhodobacterales > Rhodobacteraceae > TMP-24. The sequence continues at coordinate 7,734 of JAFEFU010000046.1, forward strand.
CCGACTTCCTGCGGCCCCATGAGCTGATCGAGCGGATGCTGACCCGCCATGACGGCCGGCGGCGGCTTCTGGCGCGGCTGGGGCCGGAGGCCGAGGATGGCCTCGATGCGTTCCTGGCGACCGCGCTGGCCTACGAGCAGAACGGCGTGCCCAGCCTGACCGGCTTCCTCGTCTGGCTGGCGGCGGATGAGACCGAGGTGAAAAGAAGGCTCGATTCCAGCACGAAAGCCATCCGGGTGATGACCGTGCACGGGGCCAAGGGCCTTGAGGCGCCGATCGTGATCCTGCCGGATACCGCGCGGCGCACGCGCCGCGAGCGCGGCAGCTTCGTGCGGGCCGAGGGCAGGCCAGCCCTGTGGAAGCTGAGGTCGTCCGAGAACCCGCCCGCCATCGCCGGCGAGGTCGAGCGCCAGCGCCAGCGCGCCGATGACGAGGACAAGCGGCTCTTGTATGTGGCGATGACCCGGGCCGAGGTCTGGCTGATCGTGGCCGCGGCGGGCGATGTCGGAGAGGCGGGCGATAGCTGGTATCAGCTGATCGCCGAAGGGGCGCGGCAGGCCGGCCTTGCGGATGGGCGGCTGGAACATGGGCGCTGGCCCGGCAACGCGCCGGTGTCCGGCGGGGAAAGTGCCGACGCGCCGCCGCCGCTGCCCGCATGGGCGGCCCTGCCCGCCCCGCCCGCCGCCCTGCCCGCAGCGCCGCTCTCGCCCTCGGGGCTGGGCGGCGCCAAGGTTCTGCCGGGTGACAGCGACGATGCCCGCGGGCGGGCCTGGGGGACGGCGCTGCATCTGTTGCTCGAGTCGCTTGCGCCAGTGCCGGCGGCGCCGCGCGCCGCGCTGGCGTCCAGGCTTCTGCAATCTGCCCAGGGTCGTCTGGAGGAGGCCGACCGCGCCGCCGCAACGTCCGAGGCGCTGGCGCTCTTGGCGCGCGAGGATCTGTCGTGGATCTTTGCCCCCGGAACCCTGGCCGAGGTCGAACTGTCCGCCCAAGTGCCCGAATTGGGCGGAAAGCTGTTGGCCGGGGTCATCGACCGGGTGGTGGTGGCCGCCGACCGGGTGGTGGCCATCGACTACAAGTCGAACGCGCTGGCTCCGTCCCGGCCCGAGGATGTACCCGACGGTATCCTGCGCCAGCTTGGCGCCTATGCCGCCATGTTGCGGGCGATCTATCCGGGGCGGACGGTCGAGGTCGCGATCCTCTGGACCCGCGACGGGGTGCTGATGCCGGTTCCCATCAAGATGGTGAGGGAGGCGCTTCTTTCCTCTACCGTCCCTTGACGGCGGTGGGGCGCGGACCTACCTTTGCCTGCAATCCCTCTTTCCCTTTCCGGAGCAGATCATGGCCACGCTCGCCGTTACCGATGCCACTTTCGACGCCGAAGTCCGCAAATCGCCGGTCCCGGTCGTCGTCGATTTCTGGGCCGAATGGTGCGGCCCCTGCAAGCAGATCGGCCCCTCGCTGGAAGAACTGGCCGGCCATTACGCAGGCAAGGTCAAGATCGTGAAGGTCAATGTGGACGAGAACCCCGACCTTCCCGCCCAGTTCGGCGTGCGCGGCATTCCCGCGCTGTTCCTGTTCAAGAATGGCCAGGTCGTGTCGAACAAGGTCGGCGCCGCGCCCAAGGCGGCCCTGCAGAACTGGATCGACACCTCGATCTGACCGGCGCACCGCGCCTGACGTTGAACGGGGGCGGCTTCGGGCCGCCCCTTTCATTTCCGGTCGACGGGCAGGCCGCTCGGCACCTCATCCGGCACGCCCAGCCGTCCGCCGATGGACGCCCGGTCACGCAGGCTGGCGAGGAAGGCGATGATCTCGGCGGTTTCCCCGGCGGTCAGGTTGACGGATGGCTGCCCCCTGGCGGCGGCGGCAATGGCAGCGACATCGTCGGGGGACTTCAGGATCTGAAGGTCGTCCTTCTTCGCTTCGGGAAAGGCGGGCAGGGTCGCATTGGCGATGTCATAGCCCTCCATGCCGGTTGCCGGGTGGGTATGGTGGCCCAGGAACTTCGCGAGATCGCTGAAGGCCCCAGTATGACCCCAGGGCCCGGTGGCGGTGACATTGCGCAAGGACGGCGTGCGAAAGGCATAGGCGTCTGCCGGATCGTGCGTTACCCGCATCCGGCCCAGGTCGCGCGAGTTCGTCTCGAACCGCCCGGCCTCGCCGGGCCCGAACTGCGGCTCGCCCATCGCGTGGAACTTCTGGTCGGTCTGGAACTTGCCCGAATGGCAGGCCGAACAGCCCGCCGGGCCGTAGAAAAGCCGCATCCCGGCCTCGGCGTCGGGCGGAAGCGGCGCCTGCCCGCGCAGGAAGGCGTCGAAGGGGGACCTGTCGGCGCGCCATTCAAGGCTGACAAAGGCGGCAAGCGCGTTGGCGATGTCGGCAAAGGCGATCTTCCGTCCGGCGGCGATCGCGGGGTTGATGGCGGCGAAGGCCTGGCGATAGGCCGGGATCGCCGCGACCCTGCCTGCAAGGATGTCCAGGGCACCGCCCGGCACGGTGATCAGCCCCTCGTGGACCGCGGCCGAGACATCGTTCTCGAGGTTGTGGCCGGCCATCTCGTCGGGCGAGAGGATCGGAAACATCGGCTGCGCGGCCAGGACGGAATGAAAGCCTGTAACCAACGAATCGTCCAGGGGCGTGCGCAGGCCCGAGGGGCGGCTGGCGTCTTCGGCGATCCGGCCGTCATCGAACAGCAGGGTGACGTCGCGGGCGCCGAGGTTGAACAGGGGCGGGGTGTTTCGGGGGATGCGCTGTTCGGGCATGTCCTCAGGGGCGACATGGCGCGCCGGGCCAAGGCCCACGGCGCCCTCGCCCAGGCCAAGCGACAGGCCGTCGCCGGTGGCAAAGGCCGGGTTGTGGCAGGTCGCGCAGGCGATATTGCGGTTGCCCGACAGGATGCGGTCATAGAACAGAAGCCGGCCCAGCCTTGCCTCGGCCTGGTCGACGGGGCGATAATCCTCGTCGGTGACCGGGCCGGGCAGGCCCGGCGGCCGGGTGGCGCCCGGGCACAGCAGGAGGATGGCCGCGATCAGGGTCAGGCGCAGGCGCATGGCGGATTCCGGTCCGGCGGTGAGGGCCAGCTTACCGCCCGGGGGCGGTACCTGCAAAGCCGGTTTGACCAGGGCGCCGGCCGGCGATTAGGGTTGGGCGATGCACAATGACGAGACCTCCAGCCGGAACCGGCCGCTGCCGCTGTGGCCGCTGACCCGTGCGATCTGGGATGCGATCTATGCCCGCAACGCCAGCCTGATCGCGGCCGGGGTGGCCTTCTATTCGATGTTCGCCATCTTTCCCGGCATGGCCGCAACCATTGCGATCTGGGGAATCTTTGCCGATCCGGCGGTGGTCGAGACCTATCTGGCCGGGATTCGCGGCCTGATCCCGGATGCGGCCTACAGCCTGATCTCGACCCAGCTGCACACGCTGGTCGCCGCCCATTCGTCGGGCTGGCACTGGGCCACGCTGCTGCCGCTCGCGGTGGCGCTCTACTCGGTCTATTCGGCGGTTTCGGCACTGATGTCGGGGCTGAACGCCGTCGAGGAGCGCCCCCACCACAGCGGCCTCATGCGGCCCCTCAGTTCGCTGGCGATGACCCTGGCGCTTCTGGGCGTGATCCTGATGGCGCTGGCGATGGTGGTCATGGTGCCGATCGCCCTCAGCCTCGTCAGGCTTGGCCGGTCCGAGGCGCTGGTGCTGCGCTTCGTGCCCTGGACCATCCTGTTCCTGGTGGTCAAGCTGACGCTTGGCCTGTTCTACCGCTTTGCCGGCTCGGGCGAGGACGGGCGCCACGGCTGGATCAGCGCCGGCAGCGTGGTCGCGGCGCTTCTTTGGGCGATGGTGTCCTTCGCCTTCTCGCTCTATCTCGAGAATTTCAACAGCTACAACCGGGTCTATGGCTCGATCGGGGCGGTCATCGCCCTGATGATGTGGCTTTACCTGTCAGCCTATATCGTCCTGATCGGCGCCATCCTGAACGCCGAGATCCTGCGGCTGCGCCAGGCCGCTCAGTAGTCGTGATTGTAGAACAGGCCGACGCCGGTCTGGCCCGCGGTCCCCGCCGTGCCGCGCAAGGACAGGTCGGGGCTGAGGTCCAGGTCCAGTTCGACCTTGCTCTTGCCGTCGCTGCCCACCGTTGCCTCGGAATAGAGCCGCTCGCCCAGGTATTTCCCGGCCTTCAGCGAGGCGCTGCCCCGGTCGTCGGCGGTGATGTCCAGATCGTCCAGGGCCAGACGCTCGCGGATGCGGGCGACGAGATCGCCGCTGCGGCCGCTGATCGTCGCCACCGCATTGGCCAGCTGGGCCAGCTGGAAGGCCGACAGTTTCTCGAACCCGTTGCCGAAGATCAGTTCGGACAGGACCTCCTCTTCCGGCCGGCCGGTGGTCGAGGAGAAATGCACCTCGGGCGCGTTGGCCGGGCCGTCGAGCAGGATCGAGGTGGTCGCGCCGAAGGAATCGGCCGAGGCCGAAAAGCTGAGGTCGGGCACGAACGATCCCTGAAGCTGGACCAGGCCTTCGTTCAGCTTGAACCGCTTGCCCAGAAGGTTCAGCCGCCCGCGCACCAGGGTAAAGCGGCCCTCGGGCTGCATGTCGGCGGTGGTGCCGCGCAGGCGCATCTGGCCGGCCATCTCGGCGTCCAGCCCGCGGCCGCGCACGAACAGCCGATCCGGCGCGCTGATCGACAGGTCAAGATCGAAGACCGCGCCCGGCCCGGCAGGCGCCGGAGTGTCGAGGCCCGCCCTGCGGCGGGTGTCGGCCGAGGCTCGGCCCTCGCCCAGATGGCGGATCGGCGGGATCGGGCTGTCCTGAAAGCCCGCGGCGGCCACGGTGATCTCGGTCTTGTCCAGCGTCACCGCCCCGGCGATCCGGCCGCCGCCCAGGATCGGGCCGGTCACGCTGACTTCGCCGGTCAGGCGGGTGTCGTAGAGGTTCGGGTCGGTGATGCGGGCTCCGTTCAGGCCGATCCTCAGGTCCGCATCGAAGGGCCGCGCCAGCGCGACGGCGCCCGAAAGGGCGACTTCGCCGCCGCCGCGAAGGCTGCCCCGCCCGGACAGGACCGCCCGCCCGTCGCGCAGGTCGGCGGTCAGGGCGGGAAAGGCAGCCGACAGCCGTTCGCGCGGCGAGGCCACGCGCAGATTTTCGGCGGTGACGCGACCGGCCAGCGACTGCGGGGCCAGCGGCCCCTTCAGTGCCAGATCAAAGGCGATGGTCCCGTCGGCACTGCGCGGCGCGATCAGCCGGTTCAGCGCGGCAGCCCCGATCCTGCCGGCGGCGGTCAGATCGGCGCTGTACGCATCCGCCGCGATCCGTCCGGCGATGCGGGCCGTCATGTGGCCGGGGCCGGTTCCGTCCAGCGACAGGCGATAGCCGTCGGCGGCGCGCGCGACCGTCCCTTTCAGGCTGGCGGCGCCCGAAAGCCCCGGGGCCAGTCGCGCGACATCGGCCAGTCGCGCTTCGGCCTGCCAGGTCCCCGTCGCCTCGGGGTCGGCGAGCGTCAGGCTGATCTGCGGATTGGAGAATTTTGCCTCGGTCAGGACATAGGTGGCGGCGGTGCCACCCCCGGTCCGGCGGGCGGCGAGGCGCAGGTCGCTCTCACCCGCGACAAGGCTGTCGGCGATCGGACTGCCGATGTTCAGCCCCGCCGCGCGCAGCTTCGCCGAAAGCTCGGCCTTGTCGGATGTGGCGCTACCCTGGGCGCCGGCGCGGTAGCCGGGGCCGGTCAGGGCAAGGCTGCGCAGGGTCAGGCCGGTCCCGTCGCGCAGGACCGAGGCGGTGATCGCCGTCTCGCCGGCCAGAAGCCGGTCCAGCGGATCGCTGCCGGTATGGATCGAATGGCCGGCGACTGCCGCCTGAAGATCGAAGCCGCGCGACAAGAGCAGGGCCGAGCCCGTCAGGGTGGCGTCGGCCCCGCCGGTCAAGGGCAGTCCGGCAAGCGCCGCAAGGCGCCCGAGGTCGGGGATTGCCGCCGAAAGCGTGCCCGACGCCCGCAGGTCAAGGCCGGCGCGCGCCAGGGACAGATCGCCCGTCAGGGACAAATCGCGCGCCGCGGCGGTCAGGCCGCGCAGGGTCAGCGGATGTCCCGACTGCCAGGAAAAGACGGTCTGGCCGGTCAGGCGGTCGCCGATGGCCTGCGCCAGCGCCGGATCTGCAACCGCGATGCCGCCCGCGTCGAACCCCAGTGTGCCGAAGATCCGCGCGGTGGTGCCGGCGCGCTGGACCCGTCCCCCGCCGGTCAGCGCCAGGCTGTCCAGGCTGAACCCGGCCCGGCGAAAGCCCGCGATGTCGCCGGTCAGCGACCACTGGTCGCCGCGCCCGGCGTCATAGCGCAGAAGGACGGTGCCGTGCCGGACAAGGGCGGGCTCGCCGGGCAGGGGCAGGCGCATCTCGCTCTGATCGGGCAGCCCGAAGCGCAGGGTCAGGGCGGTGGCCAGGGGAATGTTCTCGGCCGACAGCGACAACCGGCCGCTGATGTCGAGCCCTTCCGAGGTCAGGACCAGCCGGGTCAGGTCGGTGCGTCCGTCCGGCCGGCGCGCGCCCTCGGCCTCAAGCGCGACATTCTCGCCGAAAAAGGCGCGGTAGTCGGGCTGGAGAAGCGGCGCAATGTCACCCGAAAGGTCCAGTGAAAAGACCTGCCCCCCGGTCGCGCCGGCCGGGTGACCAAGGTGGAGGCGACCGGCAAGACGACTCTGGCCGTCGGTCGCAAGCTTCAGTTCCGCCGAGAAATCCGAGAGCGGCCCGTCGCCGTGCAGGGCCAGCTGCGTCGCGGGCGCACCGGGCAGGCCAAGAAGGTTCGCCGCGATCCCGCCTGCACCCTCGCGGACGAGAAGATCGACCGTCGCCATCCGCGTGGCATTGGCAAAGGCCGCCTTCAGCGACAGGTCGCCCGCCTTGCCGTCGATGCGGCGGATGGCAAGGTCGGCCGACCCTTCGCCACCCGCCAGCTCGGCCTTGCCATCAACCGCCAGCTCGGCGGCCTGTCCCAGGACCGGCGCGCCCAGATGCAGCCGGGCCGCGGTCAGCTTGCCGATCCGCACCGATACCGGCAGTTCGGGCAAGGCGAAGGGCGCGGCCTCGACCTTCGCGGCCGGGCCCCGCGGGCGGCGGGTCATCTCGATGCTGGCCGCCGACAGTTCGTCGATCTCGATTCGGCCGGTGACGAGGGCGGTCCGGCTCCAGGTCAGGGCACCATCGGTGACGGTCAGCCAGACGCCCGCACCGTCGGCGATGGTCAGGCGGCTGAAGGTGGCGCGCGACGACAGTGCGCCCTGAAACCCCTCGATCGTGACCTTGCGGCCCAGATCCGACAGGGAATCCTCGAGAAACGCAGTCAGGAAGTCCCGGTCGTCCGTCTGGGTTGCCTGTTGCGCGGCAAGGCCCGGCGGCCAGAGGCAGAACAGCAAGAGGGCCAGCCACCTCCACATCAGAAGGCCTGCCCGATGCCGACATAGATCTGCAGGCCGCGCCGGGTGGTGCCCGACACCGGCACCGCCAGGTCGAGCCTGACCGGGCCGAAACCGGTGTCGTAGCGCAGGCCGACGCCCGCCCCGGTCTGCCAGGCTCCGCCGCCGCCGAACCAGCTGCCGGCGCCGACATAGCCGGCATCGTAGAAGACCGCGCCCCCCAGCCGCGGGTTCAGCGCGGCGCGGACTTCGCCCGACAGGCCGATGAAGCTGCGCCCGCCGGTCACGACGGTCTGGCCGGAGCCTGTCACGCTGGAGACGCCGAGCGACTGGAAAGGATGGCCGCGCACCGTGCCGCCGCCGCCGGACAGGAACAGGAAGTCCGGCGCGGTGTTCAGAAGGCCCGCGGTGGTGACGGTTCCCAGTTGCAGCCGCCCGGCCAGCACCACGCGGTCATCGGCGGCGACCGGGCGGTAGATCCGCGCGTCCAGCTTGAACTGGGTGCCGGATTCCGTGGTGCCGAACCCCATGAACGGCGTCGCCCCCACCAGCAGGTAGGTGCCCCGCTTGGGCGCCAGCAGATCGTCCCGCCGGTCCCATTTCAGGCTGAGCGGCAGCGACAGAAGCCGGTAGGTCGCGCGAAAGCCCAGGTCCTCAAACGACTGGTCCAGGTAGGTCAGGCTGGCATCGGCGGTCAGCGTCGGCGTGATCACCCGCTCGGCGCCGATCCCGAGCCTGAGGCTGCGGGTGATGGCGCTGCCGTTCACCTCGCGCTCGGCCCCGGCGGTGACGAAGGCGGAACTGTCGGTGAAGGGTGTGCCCGGTCGCTCAAGCCGCAGGCCGAGGCGATAGTCGGACAGGTCGGTCTTGGCGCCGATGCCCTTGGCGAGAAGATCGACGCGCAGGCGCTCGGCCCCGCCAAAGAGGTTGCGGTGCAGCCAGAAGGCCGACAGGTTCGCCCCGTCGAGGCTGGAATATTCGGCTCCGAAGCCCAGGCGGCGCGGGGCCTCCTCCTCAAGCAGAAGCGTGATGTCCAGCCGGTCGCCGGGGCTGACATTCGCGGCCTCGCGCACCACGACCGAGCGGAAGACCCCGGCACGGCGCAGGCGGCTGGCCATCTTGTCCAGCGTGTCGGGGTCGAAGGGCGCGCCCTCGGGATAGCCTGCGATCTTGGTAATCGGGCGCGGGCGCATCCGCTGGTTGCCGACGATGTGCAGCCGCCCGAAGCTGAGCTTCGGCCCGGCCCGCAGATGCACCTCGGCATCGAGAAGTCCGGTCCGGTGATCGGCGGTGATGCTTTGTCCGTCGACCGCGGCCTTGGCATGGCCGAGCTCGCGCCAGCCTTCGACGCCCGCCCTGGCCGCATCTTCGATCGCGGTCGAATAGGCGGGGCGGCCATCGCGGTAGTCAGGCGGAAGCCTGGTCCCCGGGGCATAGGGCTTCATCCGCGCCTTGCCGAAGCGGAAGGCGGGGCCGGGGTCGATGGTGATGCGGACGCTGCCGATACGGTCGGGCGCATCCACGGCTGCGAAGTCCGCGGCCTCGCGCCCGTCGAGCAGGATGTGAATGGTCGGGCCATAGAACCCGTGCGCATAGAGGACCGAGAGATAGCGCGCATAGTCGGCGCGCGCGGCCACGAACAGATCCTGCGCCGATGCATCGGGCTCGCGCCCGGCCTGCAAGAGCAGCGACGCCGCCTCGAGATCCCGTTCAAGCCTTCGGTCGGCACCGGGGGCCGAGAGAGTCACGTCGCCCGCGCCGGCGGCTGGCCACAGAAGCTGGGCGGCCAGCGCCGCGGCGCCCAGCCATCCGCTCCATCCCGGGCGCGTTGCCGATGACCCTTTCACTGACCCCCCGCGACCCGCGACCTGACCCGAATGTCCCTTCCTTGCAGCATTCGGCCACAATTGCCAGATGCGGGCGGCAGCCGGACTGTCCCTGACGCGCCGAGGCGCGGCTTTCAGCCGGCGACCAGGTGACGGTGGTCGCGCAGATAGACATGCAGCCAGGGGGTGAATCGGGCGGGATCGGCGGCGATCTCGGCTTCAAGGGCCACGAGGCCCAGCCAGCGGGTGCCCATCACTTCGACGGGGTCCGGTGCAAGGTCGGGGCGGCGATCAAGGCGGGCAAGGAACACATCCACCAGTTCATGCTCGGTCAGGCCCCCGCCCACGTCGGCACGATATTCGACCTGGCCCGCGAATTCGACCGACGGAACCGCCAGCCCGAGTTCCTCGCGCAGGCGGCGGACCGCACAATCGCCGGGCGCCTCGCCCCAGCGGGAGTGGGTGCAGCAGCTGTTGGCCCACAGGCCGGGCGTGTGATACTTGGCCATCGCCCGGCGCTGGATCAGGATTTCCCCCCGGCAGACGACAAAGACCGACACCGCCGGGTGCCGGTCTCCGCGCCGATGAACCTCGAGCTTGTCGGCAGGCTGAAGCCGCCCGTCGATCCAGGCCGGGATCAGGTCCGCCTGTCCCATCGCCCCGCTTCAGGACACCGTCTGCGGCGCCTGCGCGGCCGCGCGGCGCTGCGCTTCCTGACGGTAGAGCGCGAGGAAGTCGATCTGATCGAGATTGAGCGGGGGGAAACCGCCATCGCGGGTGATGTCCGAGATGATGCGGCGCAGGAAGGGGAACAGGATCCGCGGGCATTCGATCATCAGATAGGGGTGCAGCTGTTCGTCGGGAACGCCCTCGACGTGGAAGATCCCGCCATAATCGACCTCGAGCACGAACAGGGGCGTATTGTCCACCTTGTTGAGCGAGGTGGCCTTGACCTTGGTGAAGACCTCGTACTGGTGCTGCACCTGCCGGGCGCGGCCGTCGAGGCTGACCTGAATCTGGATGTCGGGCTGAACCTCGCCGGCGGAAAGGCCCTTCTGGGCCACGACATTCTCGAACGAGAGGTCGCGGACGAACTGGGCGAGCACCTGCATCGTCGGTTGCGGGGCGGCCGCGCCGTTGGCGGTTTCGGACATCGGGGACTCCGTTGGTTTCGGGTTTGCCCTCCTCTAGCAGGTCGGGTCGGATGTCTCAATGCCGCGTCCAGCCCGAGGGTGGCCCGGGCCGGCGCGGCGGCGGATCGGCGGGATCGAGGTCGGTGAAGGTGCCTTCGACGACATCGCCGCCGTCCCTCGGGGGGCGCGGCCCGCCCCGGCCGGGCCGACCGGTCAGGATCGGCCCGAGGCGCGCGCCCAAGGCGCGGATCGCCAGGCTGCGCACCGGGCGGACCAGAAGCAGGAGGCCGAGCGCGTCGGTGAAGAAGCCCGGCACCATCAGCAGAAGCCCGCCGAAGAAGATCATCACCCCGTGCAAAAGCGCCGGAGAGGGGTTGCCGCCGGTCTCGAGCGCCAGTTGCAGGTCCGCAAAGGCCCGCAGCCCCTGGGTGCGTACCAGCCACGAGCCGAGAAGCGCGAGCGCCACGATCAGCCCGAGGGTCGGCCACAGGCCGATCAGCCCGCCGACCTTGATGAACAGCGCGATCTCGATCATCGGCACGACGATGAACAGGACGAGAATCCACATGCGGCACCAATCAGTTTCGGGGGCAACATGGACTTGGCCCCACCCGTGCCCTACATAGGTGGGCATGACCCGAACTGCCAACCCGCCCGCGGATGGAACAGGACCACCAAGATGAACAATTCCATCATCCAGCTTCTCGTGCTTGCCGGCGTTGCGGTCTTTCTCATCCTCAAGCTGCGCAGCGTCCTCGGGACGCGCGACGGATTCGAGGGGCCCGCCGCGCCGCCGCCGCCCTTGCCCGCCGACCGCGCCGCCCGCGCCGGGTTCGAGGTGATCGAGGGCGGTCCCGACCGCGACATCACCGACCAGGTGGCGGCCGGCAGCCCGGCGGCCCAGGCCCTGACCGCGATGAAGCTGGTCGAGCCGTCCTTTTCAGTCGCGGGCTTCCTGCAGGGCGCGCGGGGCGCCTACGAGATGATCCTTGAAGGCTTTGCCAAGGGCGACATGGCCGCGCTTCGCCCCTATCTCTCGCCCGAGGTGGCGCAAAGCTTTGCCGGCGTTGTCGATGACCGCCAGGCCAAGGGCCTGCGGGTGGACAGCCAGGTTCTGGGCATCCGCGAACTGGCCCTGGAGACTGCCGAATTCAACCGCGACACCCAGGAGGCCGAGGTGACCGTGCGCTTCGTCGCCGAGCTGATTTCGGCAACCCTGGATGCGAACGGCCAGGTGGTCGAAGGCGATCCGAAACGGCCGCGCAAGCAGAAGGACCTGTGGACCTTCGCCCGCAAGATGGGTTCGGCCGACCCGAACTGGCAGCTGGTCGCCACCGGGGCCTGAGCTTGCCCGCGCCGAAGGACAGCAGCGGGGAGTGCGCGTCGCCGGCACTTCTGTCCGGGTGGGCCAAGGATGACCTTGACGCCGCGCTGGCCGCCTACCGGGTGACACAGGATCTCTTGCCCGAAGGCTGGCCCCGCGCCGGCGACGACGCGGCGCGGCACTTCTTCGAATCCGCGTTCCGCATCGCCCTGCCGGGCAGCGAGGGGCTGCTGACCGGCTACTACGAGCCCGAACTTGATGGCCGGCTGTCCCCCGACGCGCGCTTTCGCTTTGCCCTCTACGGCCCACCTTGCGACCTGCCGGCCACCGCCCTCTGGTTCAGCCGCGCCGAAATCGAGGACGGGAACCTGCTCGCCGGGCGGGAACTCGTCTGGCTCGAGAGCCGGCTCGAGGCCTTTCTGGCGCAGGTGCAGGGATCGGTGCGGGTGCGGCTGGCGGACGGGCGCAGGCTGCGGCTGGGGTTTGCCGGCAAGAACGGCCATCCCTATGCCTCGATCGGCAAGGAACTGATCCGGCGCGGAGAGCTGGACGCCGAGAATGCCTCGGTCGCGGCGATCCGCGACTGGGCGGCGCGCAACCCCGGCCTTCTGCCCGGCCTTCTGCGCACCAATGCCTCGTTCGTCTTTTTCCGCCACCTCGATCTGCCCCCCGAGAGCGGCCCCCTCGGAACCCTGGGGCGACCGGTCACGGCGCTGCGGTCGATCGCGGTCGATCCCGATCATGTGCCGCTTGGCGCGCCGGTCTGGGTCGAATGGCAGGGACAGGGCCGCCTGATGATCGCCCAGGACACCGGAAGCGCGATCAAGGGGGCGGGGCGGGGCGACATCTTCCTTGGCAGCGGGGCCGAGGCCGGGCAGGCGGCGGGGGCACTGAAGGCCCCGGGCCGCATGACCGTCCTTCTGCCGTGCGGGGCCGCGCCATGAGCCGCCGGCCGCGGGGCCTGCGACCCGAAGAGCGCGAGCTTTGGCAGATGATCGCGAAAAGCACTCGCGCCCTGCATCCCGAGCGGCCGGCAAGGCAAGCGCCGCCCGAGGTGCCGGCGACGCCCCGGCCGGCGGCGGGTGCGATCCCGGCCTTTCATGTCGGCGAAAGGCTGCGGGCCCATGTGCCGTCCCACGATCTTGTGTCCGCGCTGCACGACCGTCTTGCCGCCCAGCCCCTGCGCATGGACCGCAAGACCTTCGAGAAGATGGCGCGGGGCAAGCTGACCCCGGACGCAAGGATCGACCTGCACGGCATGACCCTGGCCGAAGCCCACGGCGCGCTGGTCCGCTTTGTCCAGCGCGCCCACGCCGGCGGGCTGCGGCTGGTCCTCGTGATCACCGGCAAGGGCAAGCGCGGCGAGGATGCGGGCCCGATCCCTGCCCGCGTCGGCGCGCTGCGCCATCAGGTGCCGCAGTGGCTGGCGCTGCCGCCGCTGGGCTCGGCGATCCTCCAGGTCGCGCCCGCCAACCTCAAGCATGGCGGCCAGGGCGCCTACTACGTCTATCTGCGCCGGGCGCGGTGACTATCTGGCGATTGCCGCAACCGGCGACAGGATGATCTGCGTGGCGTTCTGCACGGTCAGGACCGCGCCGCCAAGAAGGCCGGGCCGGCCGGTCTGGTCGGTGGCAAAGGCGCTTTCCACATCCTTGATGCGCCCCAGGATCGCCAGAAGCGCGGGCGAGTTGCCGACATTGAAGTGGCCAAGGCCGGTCGAGAAGGCGGTGGTGTCGATCAGCGTCACCTTCAGGCCGCCCAGTTCGGTCGCATCGGTCAGGTTGCCCACGCGGTCCTGCTGGCCGGTCAGGCGGGCGGAAAGGGCCAGGGCCCGGTCCTTCTTCGAGGTGAAGATCAGGAAGGGCTGCGGGAGCCGGCCGATCCGGGCGGCCTCCTCGCGGAACACGTCGACATCAATGTCGGGCGACATCAGGACCACGCCGCCGATCCGCGAGATCAGCCGGCCGTCGCCTTCCAGCGCCAGCTGGCGCAGCGCCTCCATCACCACGGCGGACCCCATCGAATGTGCAACGATGATGATCTTGCGGGCGCCAGCCGCCTCGGTCTCGCGCAAGAGCGTCTCGAGCCCGTCGCGGGCGAAAAGCGCGCTGTCGCGGTCGTAGACATAGCCGAGCGGATGCGCGCGCGACGGCCAGGAATAGTGGACCAGGGTTCCGGTGACGTTCAGGTCATGGCCAAGCTGCGCAAGCCGGTAGATACCTTCCGCAAAGGTGGTGTTGAAGCCGTGGACGAAGACCAGCGCCTCGGCCCGGCGCGCGGGCTGGCGGGCGAGGGCGCGCGACAGGTCGGCGCGAAAGGCCGAAGCCGTGGAATAGGCGCTGGCATCCAGCGTGACGAACTGGGTGAGGGGGTCGGGCGGGCGGTTCGGGTGCGGCCAGGCGATCTGGCCGGGTACGCGGTCGGGCGGCACCGAGACATCCATGCGCAGATAGCGCATCCTTTCGCTTCGGATGCGCCCGTAGGGGTCGCCGTCGTCGGGGTCCGGGCCGCGGGTGGTGCCGACGAAGACAGTCTCGTCGGCGCCGATTCCGCGTGCCTGGGGCATCAGCCGGATCTCGCCGCGCTGTTCGCAGGCGGCCAGCGACAGGGCCATGACCAGAAGGATTGTCCGGCGCGCCATCGGTCAGAGCACATAGCGGCCAAGGTCGGCCGACCGCGCCAGCATGCCGATGTTTGCCTCGACAAAGGCCGCATCCACCGTGACCGACTGGCCCGAGCGATCCAGGGCGGCAAAGGACAGCTCCTCGAACACCCGCTCCATCACGGTGTAGAGGCGCCGGGCGCCGATATTCTCGATGCTGCGGTTCACTTCGGCGGCGATGCGGGCCAGCGCGGCAATGCCGTCGCCGGAAAAGGTGACGGTCACGTCCTCGGTCGCCAGAAGCGCCGAATATTGCCGGGTCAGGGCATTGTCGGTCTCGGTCAGGATGCGCACGAAGTCGTCTTCGGTCAGCGGCTTCAGCTCGACCCTGATCGGCAGGCGGCCCTGAAGCTCGGGCAGAAGGTCCGAGGGCTTGGCGATGTGGAACGCGCCCGACGCGATGAACAGAATGTGATCGGTCCTGACCGGCCCGTACTTGGTCGAGACCGTGGTTCCCTCGATCAGGGGCAGCAGGTCGCGCTGCACGCCCTCGCGGCTGACATCGGCGCCGCGGGTTTCGGCGCGGGCACAGATCTTGTCGATCTCGTCGATGAAGACGATGCCGTTTTCCTGAACCGAGCCAAGCGCCGCGGCCTTGACCGCGTCATCGTCGAGAAGCTTGTCGGCCTCTTCGGAAACCAGGATGTCGTGGCTTTCCGCCACTGTCAGCTTGCGGCGGATGCGCCGCCCGCCGAAAGCCTTGCCGAAGATGTCGCCCAGGTTCATCAGCCCCATGCCCCCCGGCTGGCCGGGAATGTCGAAGGCGGGCATCGGGCTGGAGGTGTCGGCCACCTCGATCTCGATGACGGTATCGTCCAGTTCGCCCCGGTTCAGGCGGGTGCGGAACATCTCGCGCGTCTGCTCGCGGGCGTCCTTGCCGGCGATCGCCTCGATCACCCGGTCCTCGGCGGCCTTGTGGGCGCGGGCCTTGACCTCGTCGCGCATCCGGGCGCGGGTCTCGATCATCGCGGCGTCGGTCAGGTCGCGGATGATCTGGTCGACATCGCGGCCGACATAGCCCACCTCGGTGAACTTGGTCGCCTCGACCTTCAGGAACGGCGCCCGCGCAAGCCGTGCGAGGCGGCGCGAAATCTCGGTCTTGCCGACGCCGGTCGGGCCGATCATCAGGATGTTCTTGGGATAGACCTCGTCGCGCAGGGCGTCGGGCAGGCGGCGGCGGCGCCAGCGGTTGCGCAGCGCCACGGCAACGGCACGTTTCGCTTCGTCCTGGCCGATGATGAACCGGTCGAGTTCAGAGACGATTTCGCGGGGGGTAAGGTCGGTCATTGGCTGGACTGCTCGTAGGGGGGCAGGCTGGCCTTGCCGGGAAAGTCGGGCAGGGCCTGCATGAGACGGCGGCGCAGGGGCACCCACCAGGTGCCGAGCGCGGTGACAAGGAAGCCGAGGATCAGAAGGATCGCCGACCAGTGGCCGACGCCGCCATCGCCGCCGCCGCGCACCGCCCATGAAATGACCAGGGCGATATAGGCGATGCCGGCGGTCAGGAACGACCGGCGGTCGATGACCAGCGCCAGGCAGGCGACGGCGGCCAGCGCCACGGCGGTCGCGGTCATGCCGACGCTGCCGCCGATGTTGTAGAGCGTCATGGCCACGGTGTTCACCAGCGCCGGCGCCGCCAGCATGTGCAGCCAGAAGGCGGTGGCGGCATGGCGGCCAAGGCGATGGGGGTCGCGGGTGTCGAACCACATGCCGCCCAGAAAGGCCGCCACCCCGAAGATCAGCGTGGCGAGCGCGAAATGCGGGCTGTTGCGCAGGTCGAAGGCAAAGCCGCCGATCCCAGCGGTCAGGCCGCCGACCGATTCGACCGAGGCCGTCAGCCCGTAGATAGCCTGAAGCCCGAAGAGCCCGAGGATGAACATGGTGAAGGGCAGGCGGAAATGCCGGTACCACAGCGCCAGCGCCGCCATCGCGATCAGCGCCGCCAGGACGAAGGTGCCCCGGTGCGAGAGGCCCGATTCCGCAAGGACGGTCAACGCCGACACGTGGACGCCCGCGCCGAAGGCGAGGGCCAGCACCATCGACGGCAGGTTCATCCGCCGCTCGAGCGTGAAATAGGTCGCCCACCACCAGGAGATGGCGGCGCAGACCGCCGGCAGGAAGATCAGGAGCAGCGGGCCGCCGAACCAGGCCAGCAGCAGCGCGATCCCGGTCAGAAGGATGACAAGGCCGACCGACACGAAGATTTCCGAGAATCCCCGGAAGAACTCGAAGGGCTCGTCCTCGGCGGGCAGGGCGGCGCGCCTGCCAGCCCGGTCATGGGCCAGCGCCGACAGGTGGGCGGCCTGGGCCTCAGACAGGATGCCCGCCGCGACTGCGGCCCTCAGGTCGGTGGGACCGATCTGCTTTTCTTCATCAGCCACGGATCGTCTCCACCGTCAGGTTGCCGTTCGTGTAGACGCAGATGTCGGCGGCGATCGCCATTGCCCGGCGGGCGATCTCTTCCGCGGGCATGTCGGTGGTCATCAGGCCCCGGGCGGCAGCCAGCGCGAAGTTCCCGCCCGAGCCGATCGCGGCCACATCATGTTCCGGCTCCAGCACGTCGCCCGCGCCGGTGATGACGTAGAGCGCGCGCCCGTCGGTGACGATCAGCATCGCCTCGAGGTTGCGCAGATACTTGTCGGTGCGCCAGTCCTTGGCCAGTTCGACCGAAGCGCGCTGCAATTGCCCCGGCGCCGATTCCAGTTTTTTCTCAAGCCGCTCCAGCAGGGTGAACGCGTCCGCCGTCGATCCGGCAAAGCCCGCCACCACCTCGTGCCCGCCGGGAGACAGGCGGCGGACCTTGCGCGCGGTGCCCTTGATCACGGTCGCGCCAAGGCTGACCTGCCCGTCGCCGGCCACCACCACCTCGCCCGCGCGGCGAACCGCAAGAATGGTCGTGCCATGCCAGCCTGGAAATCTGTCGTCCGCCATCGGGCCTCCGTTCGTCATTGGCAAATATATGGCGGCGGGGCACCGCAAGGACAAGCGGCCTTTCCCCGGACCCGCCAATCGGGCAGTCTGGCCGCAACGGAGGGCGGGTTTGGACCAGATCTCGCAGGTCGATCGGCTTTTGCGGCGCAATTGGCCGGCGCTGGCCGCGCAGGCCGGGCTGTCGCCGGACCTGCCGGCGGCGCGCGCCCTGTCGGCCGGGGGTGATGAAGGCGGCGGGCTGCTGGTGCTGGATCTGAAGCTGCCCGACGGGACGGCGCTGGTTCTCTGCCGCGACGGGCGCGACCATTTCGACATGCCCGACCGCTTTGCCCGATCGGTCAACGCACAGCGCATGGCCCGGCTGCGGATGCAGGGCAACCTTCTGGGTCTCCAGGTGCCGCGGGTCCTGGCCGAAGTGCCGCAGGCCCGGATCGCGTTGAGCGATGCCGCCCCGGGGCCGAGCGCGGCGGCACTGATGGAGCTGGCCGACAGCAACGCGGCGCGGCGGTCGATCCTTGCGGCCTGCGGACGCTGGCTTTCGGGCTTTCACCAGTCGGGCAGGACGGCGGCGCGGCCCTATCAGACCCGCTTTGCCCTGGCCTTCCTGCGCGAACGCCGCGAGCAGCTCTTGCGCGGCAGGGCAGGGACGGCCGAGCCCGGCCTTCTGCTACGCCTGTTCGATGCGGTGGAAGCGGCGGCAGGCGAGCATGACGGAAGGAGGGCGCGACACGCCCAGCAGCATGGCGACTATACCCTGCGCAACGTCTATATCGCCGCCGATACCGTGGCGGCGGTCGGCTTTCAGCCCGAGCATTCGGCCCCGGCGGGCCATGACGTCGCGCGCATTCTTGTCGATTATGTCTCGGTCTATGGCGATCATCGCAAGATCGCCGATGGCCAGTTGCTGTCCGGCGGCGACCAGGCCGCCTTTTTCGCCGGATATGGCTTCGCGCGGCCCGACGATGCGGCGATCGGATTTCTGGCCGGGGTCCAGCTGATCCGCGAGTGGCTGAAGCTGCCCGCGGATCCGGGGGCAGGTGCCATCGTGCAGGCGCTGCGCCTTTCGGGACTGCGGGAAACCGCGTTCAGGCTGTTTCCCGACCTGCGCGATGCCTGAGGCAAAGGCGGCCGGACCGGGCCGCGAGGGCGGGAATCGCCTTGGGCCTCATTGCGCGGCCATCTCCCTGACCTGACCGAGAAGGCCCTCGGTGATTTCGGACAGGGCCAGCGCCGCCGCCCCGTGCGCCCACAGAAGATCGCCCCAGGCGTGAATCTCGATCCTGGGCGCCTCGCGGCCCGTGTTCAGCGCCAGGGCCTTGATCTCGGCCAGGGTCTCGTTGGCATAGAGGTAATCATACCGCATCCGCTCGCCCGAAAGGATGATGAGTTCGGGGTCAAAAAGGTTGACCACGTTGGCAAGCCCGAGCGCGAGAAACCGCCCGGCCCGGTGAAAGATCGACCTTGCCGCGGCATTGCCGGCCTTGGCGTGATCATAGAGGCTTTCCAGCAGGATGTTGACCGGCTGTGCCTCGCGTCCGCCCCAGTTGAGGGCGGTGGTCGCCTCGCGGGCCAGGGCATAGTCGGCGACATAGGCCTCGAGACAGCCGCGCTGGCCGCAACGGCAGAGCGCGCCGTCAAGCTGGACCTTGGTATGGCCAAGCTCCATCCCCAGGCCGCGCGCGCCGCGATAGATCCGGTGGTTCAGCACGAAGCCCATGCCGACGCCGTGCTCGATCGTCACCACGGCAAAATCGGACAGCCGGCGACCGGCACCGAACCACAGTTCGGCCAGAGTCACCAGGTTGGCGTCGTTGTCGACATGGACGGCCAGCCCCAGCCGCGCGGCAACCGTGGCGGCCAGCGGCACATGGCGCGCGGCCAGGATCGGCGACCAGTGGACGAGGCCGAGTTCCGAATCGACAAAGCCCGGCAGGCCAAGCCCGACTGCCGACAGCCGCGCTGGCTCCACCCCCGCCTTGGCGCAGACCTCCTGCACGAGGGCCTCGGTCGCATCGACCAGCGCCGGCAGCTCGGTGGGGCCGGGAACACGGGGCCGGGCCACGTCAGCCACGAGATTGCCGGCGAAATCGACGATCACGGCGGTATGTTCTCGGTCGGACAGCTTGATGCCGACCACCAGATGCGCCGCGGCCCTGACGCCAAGCGCCACCGCCGGCCGGCCGCGGCCGGTGTCGGCCTCGCGCGGGGCGGCGACCTCTTCCAGCAGGCCGAGCTCGATCAGTTCCGATGTCAGGGTCGTCACCGTCGCCGGACTGACGGACAGCTCGCGCGCGACCTGGACGCGCGGCATGGTGCCGGCGGCGCGCACCCTTTCGAAGATCTGCTGGCGCAGCGGCCGCGACGATTCCGACAACGGCGGAATCATCGGCCCGCAGCCGTTCTGGGCCGCGCCCATGCGCCTTTCCTCGGCCTTTCCGACCCTCATTTCTTAGGTTCCCGAACAAAAAACCGACTGTTTTCAGCAGCGTCGCCCGAAGGAACGGCGAATATCGGCAAAAACCCGCAAGTCATTGGCGCCACCGTAGTGTGATACGTGGTTTTTACTTTGACAACTGAATTTAATACCGGCAGATTTTTGCGGTCGGCGCGCAAGGCCGGACCGGGCCCGGAGCCCGAAAACGGGAGGAACACATGCACAAGACTGTTCTGGCCGCTGTCATAGCGGTGGTCGGCTTTTCGTCGGCCGCGCTTGCCAACGGCAAGGTGATCGGCGTCAGCTGGTCCAACTTTCAGGAAGAGCGCTGGAAAACCGACGAGGCTGCGATGAAGGCCGCGATCGAGGCGGCGGGCGATACCTATATCTCGGCCGACGCCCAGCTGTCCGCCGAAAAGCAGCTCTCGGATGTCGAATCGCTCATCACCCAGGGGGCGAACGCGCTGATCATCCTGTCGGTCGACAAGGACGCGATCGGACCGGCCGTCGACAAGGCCGCTGGCGAAGGCATCCCGGTCGTCGGCTATGACCGGCTGATCGAGGACAGCCGTGCCTTCTATCTGACCTTCGACAACAAGAAGGTCGGCTCGATCATCGCCGAAAAGGTCTCGGCGGTGAAGCCCGAGGGCAACTACGCGATCATCAAGGGCGACAAGGGCGACCCCAACGTCGGCTTCCTGCTGGAAGGCATGATGGAAGTGCTGAAGCCCTCGATCGACGCCGGCAAGATCAAGATCGTCGGCGAGGCCTTCACCGATGGCTGGAAGCCGGACAATGCCCAGAAAAACATGGAGCAGATCCTGACCGCCAACAACAACGCGGTCGACGCTGTCCTGGCCGAAAACGACGGCATGGCCGGCGGTGCGATCGCAGCGCTTTCGGCGCAGGGCATGAACGTCCCGATCGGCGGGCAGGACGGCGATCTTGCGGCGCTGAACCGGGTTGCGCGTGGCACCCAGACCGTGTCGGTCTGGAAGGATTCGCGGGCGCTCGGCAAGAAGGCGGCCGAGATCGCGGCGGCGCTGGCCGAAGGCACGGCGATGGACAAGATCGACGGTGCGGTCAAGTGGAAGGGCGGCGCGAAGGGCGTCGAGATGAACGCCGTATTCCTTGACCCGACCCCGATCACCAAGGACAACCTCGAGGTCGTGATCGACGCCGGCCACATCACCAAGGCCCAGGCCTGCGAAGGTGCAATGGCCGACGTGGCCGCCTGCAAGTAGCACTCCGCGCGGCGGGCGTCGGTCTGACGCCCGCCCCCTTTCTTCCGTTGCTCCGGCCGGGCGGCACGCAGGGTGCGCGCGGACCCTGGCCCGGCAACCCGGAACCTCTGGTGCAAGGACATGACCCAAACCACCCCCACTCCGTCGGCATCCCAGACCAGCGAGGGCGCGGCGGCGCGCTTCCTCCGCGCCACCGAGATCGACACCCGGCTTCTGGGCATGGTGGGCGCACTGGTCCTGATCTGGGTGGGGTTCGATCTGTATGGCGAGATGTTCAAGAACGGCGGCCAGTTCCTGACCCCGCGCAACCTCTGGAACCTGTCGGTGCAGACAGCCTCGATCGGGATCATGGCGACGGGGATGGTCATGGTGATCGTGACCCGCAACATCGACCTGTCGGTCGGCTCGATCCTGGGCCTGTGCGCCATCGTCATGGGCGAAATTCAGGTCAATATCCTGCCGCAGTATCTGGGGCTTGGCCACCCGCTGATCTGGATCATCGCCGTGCTGTGCGGGCTGACGGTCGGCGGGCTGATCGGCGCGCTGCACGGATTTCTTGTCGCCTACGGTCGGATTCCCTCGTTCATCGTCACGTTGGGGGGCCTTCTGGTCTGGCGCGGCGCGGCTTTCCTGGTGGCTCGCGGCGAGACGATCTCGCCCATCGATCCGACCTTTCAGCTTCTGGGCGGCGGGCCCTATGGCTCGGTCGGCGCGACCGGCAGCTGGATCGTCGGCCTGATCGCGGTGGCCGCGATCCTGTGGATGCTGAAAAGCGGCCGCGACCGGCGGCGCAAGCATGGATTCGCGCTGCGGCCGATGTGGGCCGAATATGTCCTTGCCGCCCTGGGCTGCGGTCTGGTCATCGGGGCGGTGCTTCTGGTGAATGCCTATCCCTGGCCGGCGGGTATCGTGAAGGCCTACGCCGCAACCCACGGCATCACCGTCCCCGAGGGCGGCCTCTTCATCTCGCACGGGTTCGCGATCCCGGTTCTCATCCTGATCGCGGTCGGCATCCTGGTGACGGTCCTCGCCACCCGCACCCGCTTTGGCCGCTATGTCTTCGCGATGGGCGGCAACCCGGACGCAGCCGAGCTTTCAGGGATCAACACCCGGCTGATGACCGTGAAGATCTTCGCGCTCATGGGGGTTCTGGCGGGCCTGTCGGCGGTCGTGTCCTCGGCGCGGCTGAACTCGGCCACCAACGCGCTTGGCACGCTCGACGAGCTTTACGTCATCGCCTCGGCGGTGATCGGCGGCACGTCGCTGGCCGGGGGCATCGGCACGATCTACGGCGCGATCCTCGGCGCGCTGGTCATGCAGTCGCTGCAAACCGGGATGGTTCTCATCGGCTTCGACGCGGCGATCCAGCAGGTCGTCGTAGGTGGGGTCCTGGTGCTGGCCGTCTATCTCGACATCCTCTACCGCCGGAAGTCCACATGAGAGGGCGAACATGAACGCGGAACCCAAGACGCCCCTGGTCGAGATGCGCGACATCTCGATTTCCTTCGGCGGCATCAAGGCCGTCGACCATGTCACGATCGATGTCCATGCCGGCGAGGTCGTCGGCCTGCTCGGCCACAACGGCGCCGGAAAGTCGACGCTGATCAAGTGTCTGTCGGGGGCCTATCGCGCCGACTCGGGCGACATCTACATCAACGGCCAGAAGGTGGTGATCGCCAATCCGCGCGACGCGCGCGCCCACAATATCGAGACGATCTACCAGACGCTCGCGCTGGCCGACAATCTCGATGCGGCCTCGAACCTGTTCCTCGGGCGCGAGTTGGTCGGCGCCGGCGGGTTCCTTGACGACGCGCGGATGGAGGCGGAAACGCGCAAGATCATGGCGCGGCTCAATCCCAACTTCCGCAAGTTCAACGTGCCGGTCTCGGCCCTGTCGGGGGGCCAGCGCCAGTCGGTCGCCATTGCGCGCGCGGTCTACTTCGATGCGAAGATCCTGATCATGGACGAGCCGACCGCCGCCCTTGGCCCGCACGAGACCCAGATGGTCGCCGAACTGATCCAGGAACTGAAGCGCCAGGGGCTGGGCATCTTCCTCATCGACCATGACATCCATGCGGTGATGAAGCTGTGCGACCGGGCCAGCGTGATGAAGAACGGCCAGCTTGTCGGCACCGTCAATGTCAAGGACGTGACCGACGACGACATCCTTGGCATGATCATCCTGGGCAAGCAGCCGGCAAAGGCGCAGTGATGTATCTGGGGCTCGATCTCGGTACGTCGGGCCTGAAGGGCATGGTGATGGATGCGGCGCAAGGGATCGTCGCCGAGGCGTCGGCGCCGCTCGCGGTTGCCCGCCCCAGGGACGGCTGGTCCGAACAGTTGCCCGCCGAATGGATCGCCGCCTGCGAGGCGGTGTTTGCCGCCTTGCCGCGCGCGGCGCTTGGGGCGGTGCGCGGCATCGGCCTCTCGGGCCAGATGCACGGGGCGACGCTTCTCGATGCGGCCGACAATGTGCTGCGCCCCTCGATCCTGTGGAACGACACCCGCGCCCATGCCGAGGCCGCACGCCTCGATGGCGACCCGCGCTTCCGAGCGCTGACCGGAAACATCGTCTTTCCCGGCTTCACCGCCCCGAAGCTGGCCTGGGTTGAGGCTCATGAACCCGAGACATTCCGCCGCGTGGCCAAGGTTCTCTTGCCCAAGGATTACCTGCGCCTGTGGCTGACCGGAGAGCATGTGTCCGACATGTCGGATGCGGCGGGAACAAGCTGGCTGGACTGCGCCCGGCGCGACTGGTCGGACGATCTTCTTGCCGCAACCCGCCTTGCGCGTGACCACATGCCGCGCCTTGTCGAAGGGCCCGAGGTCTCTGGCGGCCTTCGCGGCGAGCTGGCGGTGCGCTTCGGGATGGCCGCGGGGATTCCGGTGGCGGGCGGCGGCGGCGACAATGCGGCCTCGGCGATCGGGGCAGGCGTCGTGACCGCCGGGCAGGCCTTTGTCTCGCTGGGCACGTCAGGGGTGCTTTTTGCCGCCAACGACGGCTATCGCCCGGACGCGGCGACCGCCGTCCACACCTTTTGCCACGCACTGCCCGGGATGTGGCACCAGATGGGGGTGGTTCTTGCCGCCACCGATGCGCTGAACTGGTTCGCGCGGCTGGCGGGCACGGACGCGGCGGCCCTGACCGGGGCCCTCGGGCCGCTGAAGCCGCCGGGCAGGACATGTTTCCTGCCCTATCTCGGCGGCGAGCGGACACCCCTCAACGACGCGGCGATCCGCGGCGGGTTCATCGGGCTGGACCATGCGACCGATCGCCTAGCAGCCACGCGGGCGGTTCTCGAGGGGGTGGCCTTCGCGATCCGCGACTGCCGCGATGTGCTGGCGGCGACCGGAACCAGGATCTCGCGGCTGCTGGCGGTGGGGGGCGGCTCGCGGTCGGGCTACTGGCTGTCGGTGATCGCGACCGCACTCGGCACCCCGGTCTCGGTGCCGGTGGCCGGCGATTTCGGCGGCGCTTTCGGCGCGGCGCGACTGGCGATGATGGCGGCGACCGGAGCGGGGGCCGAGATCGCCCATGCCCCGGCGCTGGATCGGGTGATCCAGCCCGACCGCGCGCTGTCGGATGCGTTCGATGCCGCCTACGCAAGGTTTCACGCGGCGCAGGCCGCACTCGGGGGGCTGAGATGAGCAGCTATTTTCACGGTATCCAGAAGATCAGGTACGAGGGCGCGCAGGCCGCCGGCGACTTCGCCTTTCGACACTACAATCCCGACGAGATCGTCATGGGCAAGCGCATGGAGGATCACCTGCGCTTTGCCGTGGCCTACTGGCACAGCCTGGCCTGGCCGGGTGGCGACCCGTTCGGCGGCCAGACGTTCGAGCGGCCCTGGTTCGGCGACACGATGGACAAGGCCCGCCAGAAGGCCGACGCGGCGTTCGAGATGTTCGCCATCCTCGGGGTTCCCTTCTTCTGCTTCCACGATGCCGACGTGCGGCCCGAGGGCGCCACGCTTGCCGAAAGCCTGGGGAACCTCGACGAGATCACCGACCTTTTCGGGCAGAAGATGGAGGAGACCGGCACGCGGCTGCTGTGGGGCACCGCAAACCTCTTTTCGCACCGGCGCTACATGTCCGGTGCCGCCACCAACCCGGATCCCGATGTCTTTGCCTATGCCGCCGCGACGGTGAAGGGCTGCATGGACGCGACCCATCGGCTGGGCGGACAGAACTACGTGCTGTGGGGCGGGCGCGAGGGATACGAGACGCTTCTGAACACCGACCTGACCCGCGAGGCCGACCATGCCGGCCGCTTCCTGCGGATGGTCGTCGACTACAAGCACAAGATCGGCTTCAAGGGCGCGATCCTGGTCGAGCCGAAGCCGCAGGAACCGTCCAAGCACCAGTATGATTACGATGTGGCGACGGTCTACGGCTTCCTCAGGCGCTTCGGGCTGGAGGGCGAGGTCAAGCTGAACATCGAGGCGGGGCACGCAATCCTGGCGGGACATTCGTTCGAGCATGAACTGGCACTTGCCGCCTCGCTGGGCCTTTTCGGCTCGATCGACATGAACCGCAACGACTATCAGTCGGGCTGGGACACGGACCAGTTTCCCGACAATGTTCCCGAGATGGCGCGCGCCTATTACGAGGTGCTGCGGGCCGGCGGATTCACCACCGGCGGCACGAATTTCGATGCCAAGATCAGGCGCCAGTCGCTGGACCCCGAAGATCTGATCCTTGCGCATGTGGGGGCGATGGATGTCTGCGCCCGGGCACTGAAAGCCGCCGCCGCGCTTCTGGAGGACGGGGCGCTGGAGGCGGCGAGAAAGGCCCGCTACGCCGGCTGGGACCGGCCGGAGAATCAGCGAATCCTGGCCTCGGACCTGGCGTCCGTGGCGAAAGGCGCGCTGGACCGGGGCCTGAATCCGCGCCCGAGGTCCGGCCGGCAGGAACGGCTGGAGAATATCTGGAACAAGTTTGTCTGAGTTTCGGCCCTCTTTCGTCATAATTGCCGGAAGGGGCCCAGGCGGCTGATTCTTTCCGCCCGGGTAACAATATGTATTTCATGGGCTTTCTGTTTTTTGACCAACCGGATCCGGCATCGCCTCACTGTTGGCCAGTCGCGGACAATTCGTTTCTTGTGACGGCGAACGCAGGCGTTGCGAAATGCATTTTCAGTATCTTATCAACCACGTAGTGATCTTTGCGGAACCAGGGGGCTGGGTTTCCGCTTGCAGCCGAACGCGGAGTGCGCCTGTATGACTGTGCCCTATGCCGACTTCTCGGATGTGACTCCCGTGTATGTGCCGACAGGTTTCTATTCAAATATCGGCAAACGACTTCTTGACATAGCTCTGGTCGTCATCTCGCTGCCGGTGGTCGTGCCGCTGCTGGTGCTGATCCTCGGGATCACGGCGCTGGACGGCGGCAAGCCGCTATATGTCCAGCGGCGCATCGGGCGCGGCGGGCGCGAGTTCCTTTGCTGGAAGGTGCGCACGATGGTCCATGATGCCGACCGGGTGCTGGACGATCTCATGCGCCGCGACCCGGAGGTGGCCCACGAATGGCGCGAACGGCAGAAACTGTCCTGCGATCCGCGGATCACCGCCTTCGGACGGCTGCTGCGCCGCACCAGCCTGGATGAGTTGCCGCAGTTGTGGAATGTCCTGAACGGCACCATGTCGCTGGTCGGCCCGCGGCCCTTCACGCCGGACCAACGGCAGATTTACGCGGGCGGGCGGGACAGCGCCGCCTACTACGCGCTGCGGCCGGGCCTGTCGGGCCTGTGGCAGATCAGCCGCCGCAACGCCGGTTCGTTCGCCGAGCGCGTGCGCTATGACGAGGAGTATGGCCGGCACCTTACGCTGGCCTTCGACCTCTGGATCCTGTTCAGCACGGTCTCGGTCGTCCTGTCCGCGACCGGGATCTAGCTGCCGCCACCGAATTTCTTCCAGATTGCCCTGTCGCCCATGCTGTCGACGAACGCGGCATGTGCCGCGGCCTCTGCCCCTGTCAGCCGGGGGGCGAGGGTCGCGGCGCGGCGCGGCGCCGTCCAGGCAACGGTGTCGGCGCTTTCGGTTTCCGCGGCAGGGCCGGCGACGGCTCCCAGGGCGAAATCGGGTTGGCGACCGCCCACCAGTTCAAGATAGACCTCGGCCAGCAGCTCGCTGTCGAGAAGCGCCCCATGCCTTTCGCGGGCCGAATTGTCGATGGCGAACCGCCGGCAAAGCGCATCGAGCGAGGCAGGCGCGCCGGGAAACTTTCGCCGGGCGAGGGCGAGCGTGTCCAGAACCCGCTCGACCTCCAGGGCGGGGTGACCCGCCCAGCCCAGTTCGGCATTGAGGAACTTGATGTCGAATGCGGCGTTGTGGATCACCAGCCGGGCATCGGCCCCGATGAATTCGAGAAACCGGGGCGCGATGGCGGCAAAGCGCGGCTTGTCGCGCAGGAAATCGTCGCCAAGGCCGTGGACCTCGAACGCATCTTTCGGCATCGCGCGGTCGGGATTGATGTATTCGTGGAAGCTGCGCCCGGTCGGCATGTGGTTGATCAGCTCGATCGCGCCGATCTCGACGATGCGATGGCCTTCGGACGGCTCGAAGCCGGTGGTTTCGGTGTCGAGGACGATCTCACGCATGGGCATTCACCAGCCGGCCGATGAGGGCGCGAACCGCCGCCCGGGCCGGTTCCATCGCCGCGGTTTCGATCACATGGTCGGCCCGCGCACGCTTTTCCGCGTCGGGCATCTGGCGGGCAAGCAGCCTACCCAGATGCTGGCCGGTCATGCCCGGACGGGCCATGACCCTTTCGCGCTGGACCTCGGGCGGCGCCGACACGACCAAGGTCGCATCCAGCGCCCGGTCGGCCCCGGTTTCAAAAAGCAGCGGAATGTCCAGGACCACGAGCCGCGCACCCATTGCCGCCGCGCCCGCGACGAAACCGGCGCGATGAGCGGCCACGAGAGGATGCACGATCTCCTCGATCCGCGCCAGCGCGCCGGGATCGGCGGCGATATGCCGTTTCAGCCGGTGGCGGCTGACCGCGCCGCCTTCGATCGCGTCCGCGAACAGGGCGCCGATGGCCGGCACTGCCGCGCCACCCTCGGCATAAAGCGCGTGGACCGTCGCGTCGGCGTCCCAGACCGGAACACCTTCTTCGGCAAACATCGCCGCCGTGGTCGATTTTCCCATGCCGATCGACCCGGTCAGGCCGAGAAGGAACGGCCGCGTCATTCCGCCAGGACCGCGTCGCGGGCGGCCTGATCGACTTCGGGCTTGTGGCCGAACCAGCGCTCGAACCCCGGAACCGCCTGGTGGAGAAGCATTCCCAGCCCGTCCACCACTATGCAGCCGTTGGCCTCGGCCTCGGCCAGAAGCCGGGTCTTGAGCGGGTTGTAGACCAGATCGGTCACGACGGCGCGGGGCGAGAGCGCGTCAAGCGGAATGCGGAATTCGGGCTTTCCGACCATGCCGAGCGACGAAGAATTCACCACCGTCACCGCATCTTCCATCATGTTCCCGGCCTGCGACCAGTCCAGGACGACGACCTTGGCGCCGAACTCGGTCCGCAGCGCCTCGGCCCGCGCCCTTGTGCGGTTCGAAAGGCGGATTTCTGGCACGCCCACCTCGAGCAGCGAGGCGATGACCGCCCGCGCCGCGCCGCCGGCACCGATCACCGCCGCCGGCCCCGAGGCGGGACGCCAGTCGGGCGCGTTCTGGCGCAGGTTGGCGGTAAAGCCGTAGCCGTCGGTGTTGTCGGCGTGGATCCTTCCATCGCGGCGGAAGATCAGCGTGTTCGCCGCCCCGATCAACGCCGCGCGGTCGGTGACCACATCGGCCAGGGACAGCACCGCCTCCTTGTGGGGTATAGTGACGTTGCAGCCGACGAAGCCGCACTTGGGCAGGGCGCGGATGACCTGCTCGAGGTCTTCGGGCGCTACATGAAGCGGGACGTAGTGGCCGGCTATGCCGTATTTCTTCAGCCAGTAGCCATGCAGGCGCGGCGATTTCGAATGCGCCACCGGGGCGCCGATGACGCCGGCC
Source organism: Pseudomonadota bacterium (assembly GCA_018240425.1). GTDB lineage: Bacteria > Pseudomonadota > Alphaproteobacteria > Rhodobacterales > Rhodobacteraceae > TMP-24. The sequence continues at coordinate 36,688 of JAFEFU010000046.1, forward strand.
AGGGGAATGCGGGGAAGTTCGGTCATGTGCTGATGTCGCCGCGATTGTGAAGCCAGGTCAAGAGTTCGATCAGCGGAAGCCCGAGGATATGGAAGAAATCGCCCTCGACCCGGTTGAAAAGCCGCACTCCCTCGCCCTCGATCTGGTAGCAGCCGACGGAATGGCGTACCGTTTCCCAGTTCCGGTCGAGATAGGAATGGATGAAGTCGGGGCCGAGCGTGTGCATCGCCATCCGCACCTGGCCGACATGGCGCCAGAGCGGCCGCCCGCCGTGACAGACCACCGCCGCCGACAAAAGGCGATGGCCGCGTCCCGACAGGAAGGACAGATGCCCGGCAGCCTCGATCCGGTCGGCGGGCTTGGCGAAGACCCGGCCGCTGCATTCCAGCACCTGATCGGCGCCGATGACCAGCGCCTCGGGCCGTTTCTCCGAAATCTTCTGGGCCTTCATTTCTGCCAGGAGATCGGCAAGATCGCGGGGGCTGCCGCCCTCGGACAGGTGCGACTGGCGCACCGCCTCCTCGTCGATCCGGCCGGGCATGACCTCGAAGCCAAGGCCCGCGTTTCGCAACATCTGCGCCCGCACCTCGGATGCGGAGGCCAGGATGATCGGCGGGTGGCTGGCGGCGGGCATGGGGACAGGCCTGTGGGCAAGGGCAGGGGCAATTCCGCCGGCATCTGCGGACAAGATCGCGGCTGGCGGGAAGATGTGGGAAAGTGCCATCCTGTCAAGGGCCAGGCGGCAGATCATCCCTTTGTGGACCGGGGCTGCCCAGCCCTGTTGATGACCGTCCCGGGAGCGGGCCGGTGTGGACAAATGCCGCATCCGTGGCCGCCACTTTTGCCGCAAATATCTGATACTGCGTTGTTTTGTAAGTCACCCGTGGTTCCCCATAGATTCGTCCCCGCTTTTGTCCCTTGTGGATGGATGCGGGGAAGGAAAACTTATCCAGATGCCCACAGGGCCAAGTTCAACAACATCTTTCTCTTTCTCTTTTCATTTCATTAAGAGGGGAAAGAACAACGGAGCCGCTGATGAGTGACTTTCTGGCGTCGGTCTATCCCTGGACGAAGGCCCTGCATGTGATCGCGGTGATCACCTGGATGGCCGGGATCTTCTACCTGCCGCGGCTGTACGTCTATCACGCCGAAGAGGTCGAGAAGGGCAGTGCCACTGACCTTCTGTTCCAGAAGATGGAGCGGCGGCTTCTGCGGGCGATCATGAACCCGGCAATGATAGCGGTCTGGATCCTCGGGCTGGCACTGGTCTTCACGCCGGGGATCGTCAGCTGGTCGGAAGTCTGGCCCTGGACGAAGGCGGCGGGCGTCCTTGGGATGAGCTGGTTCCATCACTGGCTGGGCTATCGGCGCAAGGATTTCCTGGCCGGAAACAACGTGCGGTCGGGGCGCACCTACCGGGTGATGAACGAGGTGCCGACGGTTTTCCTGGTGCTGATCATCCTGTCGGTCATCGTCAAATTCTGAGCTTTTGTTGACTTTGCTCCGGTCCATGCGTATCTGACGAAAGCCCTGCGTCCGCAGAGTGCATTCCCCCTGACCCAGACAGCGCAGCCCCAGAGGCTGCCCCACGAGTTTCCGCGGATGACCGATGAACGCCTGAATCTTGCCGACCTGAAGCTGAAAAGCCCCGCCGACCTGCTGGCGATGGCCGAAGAGCTGGAGATCGAGAACGCCTCGACCATGCGCAAGGGCGAGATGATGTTCTCGATCCTGCGCGAATATGCCGAGGAAGGCTATGAGATCGGTGGCGACGGGGTTCTGGAAGTCCTGCAGGACGGGTTCGGCTTCCTGCGCTCGGCGGCGGCGAACTATCTGCCGGGGCCGGACGACATCTATGTCAGCCCCGACATGCTGCGCCAGTATTCGTTGCGAACCGGCGACACGGTCGAGGGCGTGATCCGCGCGCCCGGCGAGAATGAGCGCTACTTCGCGCTGACCAAGGTGACGAAGATCAACTTCGAAGACCCCGAGCGCGCCCGCCACAAGGTCGCCTTCGACAACCTGACGCCGCTTTATCCCGACGAGCGGCTGAAGATGGAGATCGAGGACCCGACGATCAAGGATCGTTCGGCGCGGATCATCGACCTCGTGTGCCCGATCGGCAAGGGCCAGCGCGCCCTGATCGTGGCGCCGCCCCGGACCGGCAAGACCGTCCTGTTGCAGAACATCGCCCATTCGATCGAGAAGAACCATCCCGAGTGCTACCTGATCGTGCTTCTGATCGACGAGCGGCCCGAGGAAGTCACCGACATGCAGCGCAGCGTGAAGGGCGAGGTCATCTCCTCGACCTTCGACGAACCGGCGACGCGGCATGTGGCGGTGTCGGAGATGGTGATCGAGAAGGCCAAGAGGCTGGTCGAGCACAAGCGCGACGTGGTGATCCTGCTCGATTCGATCACGCGCCTCGGCCGCGCCTTCAACACGGTGGTGCCGTCCTCGGGCAAGGTGCTGACCGGCGGCGTCGATGCCAACGCGCTCCAGCGGCCCAAACGGTTCTTCGGTGCGGCCCGCAACATCGAGGAAGGCGGCAGCCTGACGATCATCGCCACCGCGCTGATCGATACTGGTTCGCGCATGGACGAGGTGATCTTCGAAGAATTCAAGGGCACCGGCAACAGCGAGATCGTCCTGGACCGCAAGGTGGCCGACAAGCGCGTCTTCCCGGCGATGGACATCCTCAAATCGGGCACGCGCAAAGAGGATCTGCTGGTCGACCAGAAGGACCTGCAGAAGACCTATGTCCTGCGCCGCATCCTGAATCCGATGGGCACCACCGACGCGATCGAATTCCTAATCTCGAAGCTGAAACAGACCAAGACGAACGGCGAGTTCTTCGAATCGATGAACGCCTGATTGTTCTTTTAGAACAAAGGGTTGCCTATGGACACCATCTTTGCCTGCGCCACGGCGCGCGGAAAGGCCGGGGTCGCGGTCGTTCGTCTGTCGGGGCCGAACTCCCATGCCGCGGTCAAGGCGCTGTGCGGGCGCGTGCCGGCGCCGCGGCGGGCGGTGCTCTGCCGGCTGGCGCAGGGTGGCGAGGTTCTGGACGAGGCGATCGTGCTGACCTTTGCGGCCGGGGCCAGCTTCACCGGAGAGGAATCAGTCGAGCTGCACCTGCATGGGGCGGCGGCGACGGTCAGTGCGGTCTTGCGGGCGATCGGGCTGCAACCGGGGTTGCGCCTAGCCGAGCCGGGCGAATTCACCCGGCGCGCGCTGGAAAACGGCCGGCTTGACCTGGCGCAGGTCGAGGGACTGGCGGACCTGATCGAGGCCGAGACCGAGGCGCAGCGCAAGCAGGCGCTGCGGGTTCTGTCGGGCGCGGTCGGGGTCAGGGCGGAAGGGTGGCGCCGTGACCTTATCCGGGCGGCGGCCCTGCTTGAGGCGACGATCGACTTCGCCGACGAGGATGTGCCCGTCGATGTGTCGCCCGAGGTTGCCGCGCTGACCGCAGCGGTCCGAGACGACCTGGGCCACGAACTCGCCGGCATCGGGATCGCCGAGCGGATACGCGACGGGTTCGAAGTGGCAATCGTCGGAAGGCCGAACAGCGGAAAATCGACGCTTCTCAATGCCCTGGCCGGGCGCGAGGCCGCGATAACCTCGGACGTGGCGGGGACGACGCGCGATATCATCGAGGTCAGGATGGATCTTGCCGGCCTGCCGGTGACATTGCTGGACACCGCCGGACTGCGGGAGGGCGGCGACCGGGTCGAGCAGATCGGGATCGGTCGGGCGCTGGAGCGTGCTGCCGAGGCGGACCTGCGGGTCTTCCTTCTGGACGGGGCCGATGTCCCGCTGCTGGTGCCGCGGAAGGACGACCTTCTCGTGCATGGCAAGGCTGACCTCGGCGGGGCGGAAGGGCTGGCTGTCTCGGGCAGGACCGGGCAAGGCCTTGACGACCTGGTGGCGCGGATCGGCGCCGTTCTGGCCGGTCGGGCGGCGCGGGCCGGTACCATGACCCGGCAGCGGCACCGGGAGGCGATGGCGCGGGCGATTGGGGCTTTGGAATCGGCGCGGAACGAGATAGAAGGCGGATCCGGGCGGGTCGAGCTGGCGGCGGAACTGATCCGGCAGGCCATTCGCGCGCTCGATTCGCTGGTCGGTCGGGTGGATGTCGAGGATCTTCTTGACGAAATCTTTGCCAGCTTCTGCATCGGCAAGTAGGAGTGTTTCACGTGAAACATCTTGATGTCATCGTCGTCGGCGGCGGCCATGCGGGCGTCGAGGCCGCCCATGCCGCGGCGCGGATGGGTGCCCGGACCGCGCTGCTGACCATGCGGGCCGAGACGATCGGCGTCATGTCGTGCAATCCCGCCATCGGCGGGCTGGGCAAGGGCCATCTGGTGCGCGAGGTCGATGCGCTGGACGGCCTGATGGGGCGGATGGCAGACCGGGCGGGGATCCAGTTCCGGCTTCTGAACCGGCGCAAGGGTCCGGCGGTGCAGGGCCCGCGGGCGCAGGCCGACCGGCGGCTGTATCGGGCAGCGGTCCAGGCGGCGCTCGCGTCCACGCAAGGCCTTGAGATCATTGAAGGAGAGGCCGCGGCTCTGCGCATGGAGGGCGGCCGCATCACCGGCGTGACGCTGGCCGGCGGCGCCACGCTCGCGGCGCGCGCCGTGGTCCTCTGCACCGGCACATTCCTCCGCGGCGTGATCCATATCGGCGATTCCCGCCGAGAGGGCGGGCGGATGGGCGACCGGCCCTCGGTCACGCTGGCCGAGCAGATTCACGGATTCGGCCTGCCGATGGGCCGCCTCAAGACCGGGACGCCGCCGCGGCTCGACGGCCGCACCATCGACTGGGACCGGCTGGACTCGCAGCCCGGCGACGATGATCCCGCCCTGTTCTCGTTCCTCCACGATCGGCCATTCGTGCGGCAGGTGGCCTGCGGCATCACCCATACCAATGCCCGGACCCACGAGATCATCCGCGCGAACCTTGACCGGTCGGCCATGTATGGCGGCCATATCGACGGAGTCGGGCCGCGCTATTGCCCGTCGATCGAGGACAAGGTGGTGCGCTTTGCCGACAAGGAGTCGCACCAGGTCTTTCTCGAGCCGGAGGGGCTGGACGATCCGACGGTCTATCCCAATGGCGTCTCCACCTCGCTTCCGGCCGATGTGCAGGAAAGCTATGTGCGCTCGATCGTCGGGCTGGAAGGGGCAAGGATCACCCAGCCGGGCTATGCCATCGAGTATGACTATGTCGATCCGCGGGCGCTGAACGCCGGTCTGGCCCTGAAGAATGTCCCCGGCCTTTTCCTTGCCGGCCAGATCAACGGCACGACCGGCTACGAGGAGGCGGCGGCCCAGGGGCTGGTGGCGGGGCTGAACGCGGCACTGCTTGCCGCGGATCGGCCGGCGGCCACCTTCAGCCGGACCGACAGCTATATCGGCGTGATGATCGACGACCTGATCACCCGCGGCGTGTCGGAGCCCTATCGCATGTTCACCTCGCGCGCCGAGTTCCGCCTGTCGCTGCGGGCGGACAATGCCGACCAGCGGCTGACCGGACGCGGAATCGCGCTTGGCTGTGTCGGCGCGCTTCGCCACCGCCGCTTTGACGAGAAGATGGAGGCGCTGGCCCGGGGCCGCGACCTTCTCGGGTCGCGGACCTTCACCCCGAAAGAGGCGGTGCAGCACGGATTTCACGTCAACCAGGACGGGCTGCGGCGCAGCGCGCTCCAGCTCTTGTCGATGCCCGAGGTGACGTTCGACCGGCTGGTGGCGGCGCTCCCCGGCCTGGCGGAAGTCGCGCCCGACATCCGCGAGCAGCTTGCGCGCGACGCGCTCTATGCCAGCTTCATCGACCGCCAGGCCCAGGATGCCGAGCTTCTCAAGCGCGACGAGGCGCAGGTGATTCCGGACGGTTTCGACTATGCGCGACTGGACGGCCTGTCGGCGGAACTGAAGGCCAAACTCACGCGCCTGCGTCCCGGAACCCTGGCTATGGCAGCGCGGATCGAGGGGATGACCCCGGCCGCGCTGACCCTGATCCTGGCGGTCTTGCGCCGCGACCAGCGCAAAAGGGCAAGCGGATGAACGCTGCCGGGCCTTGGGCGGCGCCAGATGTTTCACGTGAAACACTCGAGCGGCTGAAGCTCTACGAGTCGCTGCTGCGCAAGTGGAATCCAGCGATCAATCTGGTGTCGAGAACCACGATCGACGCCATCTGGACCCGCCATTTCCAAGATTCCGCGCAGGTCTATGCCTTGGCGCCACGGCCGATCGGGGCCTGGGCCGATCTCGGAAGCGGCGGCGGCTTTCCCGGCATGGTGGCAGCGATCCTCGCGCAGGGCGATGGGCTGGCGGCCGCCTTCACGCTCGTTGAAAGCGATTCGCGCAAGGCTGCATTCCTGTCGACGATCGCCCGCGAATGCGGGGTGGCGCTCAAGGTCTTGTCCGCGCGGGCGGAAGTCATACCACCCCTTGGTGCCGATGTCGTCAGCGCCCGGGCGATGGCTCCGCTCGACCAACTGATCGCCCTGGCCGACCGCCATCTTCGGCCGGGCGGGATGGCGTTGTTTCCCAAGGGCGCGCGGCATTTGGAAGAGTTGCGCGCGGCACAGGAAAAATGGCAGTTTTCCTGGCAGACGACGGCCAGCAGCACCGACCCCGACGCGGTGATCTACAGGATAAAGGGGATTTCCCGTGTCTGATCCCACCCGGCCGGGCGGGCCGCGAATCATCGCCATCGCCAACCAGAAGGGCGGCGTCGGCAAGACGACAACGGCAATAAACCTTGCCGCAGCGCTGGCCGAAGCCGGAAAGCGGGTGCTGCTGGTCGATCTCGACCCGCAGGGCAATGCCTCGACCGGCCTCGGGTTCGAGCCGGCAGGCCGCGGGCTGACCACCTATGATCTTCTTCTCGAGGACGCGAGCCTTGGCGACGTGATCCGCCCGAGTTCGGTCCCCGGGCTTTATATCTGCCCGGCGACGACCGACCTCTCGTCGGCGGACATCGAGCTGGTCTCGAACGAAAAACGCAGTTTTCTCCTGCATGACGCGCTCCGCCAGCCGGCGATCGACGCGTTCGGCTTCGACTATGCCCTGATCGACTGCCCGCCGTCACTCAGCCTTCTGACCGTCAACGCCATGATCGCGGCCGATTCGGTCCTGGTCCCGCTTCAGGCCGAATTCTTCGCGCTCGAGGGGCTCTCGCAGCTGTTGCTGACGTTTCGCACCCTGCGCCAGTCGGCCAACCGCGACCTGCGGATCGAGGGCGTTGTGCTGACCATGTATGATGTCCGCAACAACCTGTCGCAGCAGGTCGAGTCGGACGCGCGGGCCAATCTGGGTGAACTGGTGTTCCGCACCATGATTCCCCGCAACGTCCGGGTCAGCGAGGCGCCGTCCTACGCCGTGCCGGTGCTGACCTACGACAGCGCCTCGAAGGGCAGTCAGGCCTATCGCGCGCTGGCGCGGGAAATGCTGGCGCGGCATTCGAGAGTTCAATGAAGGGACAGGACATGGCCGAAAAGAAACCTGAACGCCGCGGGCTGGGCCGGGGCCTGTCGGCCCTGATGGCCGACGTCGGAGCGGTGTCGGCGGAGAGTGGCGAAGGGGTGGCGCGTCGGCCAGACCTGCTGGTCCCGATCGAAAGGATCGAGCCGAACCCGGACCAGCCGCGCCGCAGCTTTCCGGTCGAGGCGCTTGAGGAGCTGGCGGCCTCGATCCGGGAAAAGGGCGTCATTCAACCTCTGATTGTCAGAAATAACCCCAGAAAAACAGGTAGTTATGAGATCGTCGCCGGCGAGCGTCGCTGGCGAGCGGCGCAGTTGGCGCAGTTGCACGAACTGCCGGTCCTGGTGCGCGACATCTCGGACTCCGAGCTTCTCGAACTGGCGATCATCGAGAATATCCAGCGCGCCGACCTGAATGCGGTCGAAGAGGCGATGGCCTATCGCCAGCTGATGGACCGGTTCGGCCATACCCAGGAAAAGCTGGCCGAGGCGCTGTCGAAGAGCCGCAGCCACATCGCCAACCTCCTGCGCCTGCTGACCCTGCCCGAGCCGGTCCTGGCCTGGTTGCGCGAGGGCAAGCTGACCGCCGGCCATGCCCGGGCGCTGGTCGCCACCGCCGATCCGGCCGGTCTTGCGCGCGAGGTGATCGCCCGAGAGCTTTCGGTGCGCGAGACCGAACGGCTGGCCCAGGCGCCGAAGTCGCGCAAGGATGGCGCAAGTCAGCGCCGCCGGGACGAGAAGGATGCCGATACCCGTGCGCTCGAGCAAGATCTGTCGGCGAACCTGCGGATGAAGGTGGCGATCGAGCATCGCGGCCATGATGGTGGCCAGATGGTCATCACCTACCGCAGCCTGGAGCAACTGGACGATCTCTGCCAGATGTTGTCGCAGGTCCGCTGAGCACCCGGTCCGAGACGGGCGCGGGTCCGCCTCAGGTCTCCGGGAACGGATAGGCGTCCGCGGGCGCCGGGGGATGGCGCCGGCTGTGGCGGACGGCCAGCGACCGGCCCGGCGCGAGGCGGGCGAAACGCACCAGCGTCGCGCCGCCTGGCAGGGGCGCGAACGTGCCCGACAGCTGGCGCCCGTCGGTCATTGTCAGGTCGGCTGCCCATTCGGCGCGGTCGGAGGGGGCGCCGACGAAGTCGCGCAGATCGCCCCAGGCCGGCGAAGGCTGGCAGAGCGATTGCCATTGGCGGGTCGCCTCGATGATGGTGATGCTGCCCAGCGTGGTCTGCGGATCGCTGCCCCAGAGTGCGGCATAGGCGGCGTTCGACATGACCAGCTCGCCCGAGGGGGAAAAGACCGCCACCGCCTCGTCCAGCGCGTCCATCACCGACTGGCCAAACTCGATCTCGGACCGGAAGCGCCGGGTCAGCGAGATTTCGGCGGTGATGTCCTCGATCAGGAAGGCAAGGGCGCCGTCGGGATGGGGCCGGCCGGTGACACGGTAGGTCTGGCCTCCGGGCAGAACCCAGGTTTCTTCGTATGATCCCGCGGTCGCCGCCTTTTCCAGATCGCTCATCTTCTGCCGCCAGCTGGCGTAGTCCCGGGGTTCGGGCAGGATCCGGGCCTCGCGCAGCCGGTCGAGGAAGGCAGGAAGGGTCGGGCGCGCGGTCAGGAAGTCCGGCCCCAGCGACGTCAGGTCGGTGAGCGCCGGATTGAACAGGGCCAGCCGCCGTCCGGCGTCGAAGATCGCGAGGCCCACTGACAGGTGCGCGAAGGTCTTGGTCAGGGTCTGCACGAAATCCTTCAGCGCGGCCTCGGCCTTCATCAGCCGGTCGGCGGGCATCGCCAGGTGGAGAAAGCCCGACCCGAGCGCGACCACATGGCAATCGAACCATTGGCCCCAGGGCGGGGCGGGCCTGACAAGGCTGGCGCGCCGGATCGCGCCGCCACGCTCGCTTTCGCGCGGAAGGTCGAACAGCGCCGGCAGCGGCCAGACCATGTCCTCGTCCTCGCCAAGCTTGCCGGCGATGGCCAGGTAGGTGTCGTTGGTCCACTGGATGGCCCCGTCGTCATCCGTGCGCCAGACTGGCAATGGCAGGCGGCCGAGAATCTCGCGCAGGGCGCCGATCTCCTCTTCCTGGGCGCGGGCGCTCAGGCAATCGACGACCATCTGCCCGCCCTCGCGGCCCATGTCCTCGATCGTCAGGCGGAGCGTCTGGCCTGGACGCTCGACCCGGAGCCGCAGGTTCGGGTCGGGCGCCCCCGGCAGGCAGATCTCGCCCCCCGGCGGCGTATCGGCGAGGGCCGCCAGAACGCCCGGGAAGCGGGCGCGGAGATAGGATTGAAGCCTGCCCCATTCGTCTTCTGCGCGGCCTCCGGTGCCGAGCAGGCGGCGGGCGGCGGGTGTCGCGTCGATCAGATCCTGCCCTTCGAACAGGAAGACCGCCGACGCGGCCGCCGCCAGCAGATCGGGCCGCCCCGCCGCCAGCCGCCGCCGCTGATCCAGGAGCGACAGAAGGAAGAGCGCGACGAAGGCCGAGGCGACGGATGCGGCCGCGAACAGCAGCGCCTGAGCCATTGGTGCCATGAAACTTGCCCTTTCCGATCGCCGAGCCCCCGGCCCAATCTTCGGAGAAAGGGTTAACGGTGCCTTAACGCCGATGGGAGAAGTGGCGCGAAGCCGATGAAAGTCATGGGCTTATGTCGGAATTGGCTGGTTCCTGCCGTGGGCTTGCCGGGCGGCGGCCTCGATCCTGGCGCGCGGCCAGCGGACCAGGACCGAGGCGCCGGAGCGCTGCCCGCCGGCACCTTCGCTTCCCCGGCCACCGCCCTGGGATTCGGCTTGCGCCGAAAAGACCAGTTCGGCGCCCGTTCTTTCCAGAAGGGTCTTGGCGATGAACAGGCCGAGACCCATCCCCTCGTACTGCGGGCGCTGGCCGGAGGGGGTGTCGGACCGGTGGCGGCCATGCACGAACGGGTCGCCGATCCGGTCGATGATGCTGGGCGGGATGCCGGGGCCGTCGTCGGTGATGCGCACCGACAGCACCCGGTCGGTCCACGAAAGGTCCACCCAGACATTCCCGCGCGAGAAATCGACGGCGTTCTGGATGAGGTTGCGCAGCCCGTGGATGATTTCGGGCCGCCGCGCCACCTCGGGCTGGGCCTGAAGGTCGCAGCCGGGCGCGTCGAGATGCAGCGCCGCACCGCGGTCCCGGTGCGGCTCGGCGGCTTCTTCGATGACCGCCATGAGCGGGGCCGAATGCATGTGCAGGTCGTCGTTGCCGCGCCGGCCCATCGCCCGCAGGATATCGCGGCAACGGTCGGCCTGATCGCGGATGAGCACGGCATCGGCGCGCAGGTCGGGCATGGCGGCCAGTTCCTCGGCCAGTTCCGAGCTGGCGAGCTTGATCGTGGCCAAGGGCGTCCCCAGCTCGTGCGCCGCGGCCGCGACCACGCCCGACAGGTCGGTCAGCTTCTGTTCGCGCGCCAGGGCCATCTGGGTCGCAAGCAGCGCCTCGCTCATCGAATGCAGTTCGCCGCTGACCTTGCGCGCATAAAGCGCCAGAAAGATCACGCCGATGACGATCGCCAGCCAGAACCCGAAACCGAACTCGTCCGACACGAGGATTTCGCTGCCGTCGCCATGTTGCAGCGGCGTGTCGACCCAGGCCAGCCCGGTGACAAGCACGACGGTCATCCCGCAGACAAGGATCGTGGCCCGCCCCTCGAGCGCGGTCGCCGCGATGGTTGCAGGGGCGAGGATGAGGAGGGCGAAGGGATTGTTCAGCCCGCCGGTCAGGTAGAGAAGCGCTGCCAGCTGAAGGCTGTCGAACATCAGCGCGGCCAGCGCCTGGCCCTCGGTCAGGCGGCGGTTGCGGGCGAAGAGAAAGCCCGAGATCAGGTTGGCCAGAACCGAGAGCCCGACCAGGAGCAGGCAGGGCACGATGCGGATGTCGATGTCGAAATACCAGACCGCGGCCGCGATCGCGGTCAGCTGGCCGGCCACCGCCATCCAGCGCAGAAGGACCAGGGTGCGCAGCCTGACCCAGTTGGCGCGGCCGGTGCCCGGGTCCGGCCCGGTGGCTTCAGCGGATTGCGTCATGGCCCCTATCCCGTGGCCCTTGTCCTGTCGTCCGCAAGGGACGGATGACATTGATAGTCGGCGCAGGATCGGCGATCAATGCGGTCGATTGTCGGAATACGGGAGTTTGATATGGCGGTCTCAATGGAGCGCTACGCTTTGGCTGCTGCTGCTGCTTTGGCAGTCGGACTCGTGACGTTCACGGGCTGGAAGATGTGGTCAGCGAAAGAGGCGCTAAACGCATGCGGCGGATCCCAGGTGGCCGGAGGCACCGCGGCAATCGGCGGACCCTTCACGCTGACCAATGCCGAGGGCAAGCAGGTCACCGACAAGGAGGTGCTGGCAAAGCCCGCGCTTGTCTATTTCGGCTATACGAACTGCCCCGATGTCTGCCCGACCGACATGGCGAGAAATGCGCAGGCGGTCGATATCCTCGAGGAAAAGGGCGACGATGTGACCCCGGTATTCATTTCCGTCGATCCGCGCCGCGATACGCCGGCGGTCCTGAAGGAATGGACCGGCTACATGCACCCCAAGATGATCGGCCTTACCGGAACCCCCGAAGAACTGAAGGCGGTGGCGCTGGAATACAAGACCTATTTCCAGGTGCCCGACAAACCCGCCGACGCGAACTATGAGGTCGAGCATATGACCCAGACCTATCTGATGATGCCGGGCATCGGCTTTGTCGATTTCTTCAGCCGCGACGATTCGGCCGACAAGGTGGCCGACCGCACCGCATGTTTCGTCGAGGCGGCAAAAGGCACAAATTGACCCGGGCTGGGCTGCGTCCTAGAACGTCAGCACTAAGCGCGAAGGACAGCCGATGACCGAGGGCGATTTCTCAGAACTGGGGCCGGACCGGACACTTCTTCTGGTGGACGACGACGCCGCCTTCGTGAACCGGCTTGCGCGGGCGATGGAGAGGCGCGGCTTCATCCCCGAGACCGCCGAAAGCGTCGCCGCCGGCCGGGCCATCGCCGAAAGCCGCCCCCCGGCCTATGCCGTGGTCGATCTGCGTCTCGAGGACGGGAACGGACTGGACGTGGTCGAGATCCTGCGCCACCGGCGGCCCGATTGCCGGATCGTGGTCCTGACCGGCTATGGCGCGATCGCAACCGCCGTCGCCGCCGTCAAGTTCGGCGCGATCGACTATCTGTCAAAGCCGGCCGACGCCAATGATGTGACCAACGCGCTTCTGGCGCGTGGCGAAGCGCCGCCGCCGCCGGAAAACCCGATGTCGGCGGACCGTGTGCGGTGGGAACATATTCAGCGCGTCTATGAATTGTGCGACCGCAATGTCTCTGAAACCGCGCGCCGCCTGAGCATGCACCGCCGCACCCTGCAGAGAATACTCGCCAAGCGCAGCCCTAAATAATGCGTGACCTGTTCCAAAAGGCAGAAATGACGTCTTGTTTTTGCAATTGGCGTTTGCGATTTTAACCCGGCAAACAGATGCGGGGCGGACAAATGAAGATCGATCTCGATTCGATGTCGCTGAAGGAACTGCGGGATCTCCATGCGCAGACGGCCAGGGCCATTGCCAGCTTTGTCGATCGCAAGAAGCAGCAGGCAATCAGCGCGCTGGAAGAGCAGGCCAAGTCTCTGGGCTTTTCGCTGAACGAGCTTGTGGGGGCTGCGCCGGCGCGCAAGCGGCGCCCGGCAAGGGCCAAATATGCCAATCCGGCCAATGCGGCGGAAACCTGGACCGGCCGCGGCCGCAAGCCGCGCTGGATGGAAGCGGCGCTGAAGACTGGCCGCAGCCTGGAAAGCATGCTGATCAAATAGGCGCGCGCCTGGCGGTCAGAGGCCCGATTGCAGGGCCGTGTGCCGTGCGACGAAATCGGCGCGCACCTCCTTTGGGGGGCGCAGCCTGATTTGCAGGCCGTCCATTTCGGCGGCGGGCGGGCGGCCGAAGAACCTGTCGGCCTCATCCAGAGCAAAGCCCGCGATCTGCACGGCCTCGAGCCAGGCCGACAGGCGGTCGGCGCGCTTGATCTCTTTCTTGATGGCGGCAGGAAGGATGGCGGGCAGGCCAAAGCGCAGATGGACCGCGGCGGTCAGCCTTTCGTCCAGCTGGCCGTAGCCCGCGCCGATCGCGGCCTTCACCGGGCTGATCATGTCGCCGATCACATACTCCGGCGCGTCGTGCAGCAGCGCCGCCAGCTGCCAGCGCGCCCCGATGCCGGGATTGAGCCGGCTGAAGATCGCCTCGACCAACAGCGAATGCTCGGCCACCGAATAGGGCCAGTCGCCGATCGTCTGCCCGTTCCAGCGCGCGACGAACGACAGGCCGTGGGCAATGTCCTCGACCTCGATATCCAGCGGCGCGGGATCGAGCAGGTCGAGCCTGCGTCCCGACAGCATCCTTTGCCAGGCACGAACCGTCTTGGGCGGCATGAACACCTCTTTGGCCCCCTTGCTAGCGCCTGGCGGCCGGCAGGGCAATCGCGCCCCGCACACCCCGCTTGACGGAAATCCGGCACTGTGCGCTTGTCGGGTGAGGGGGAGTTTGGCCGGGATCGTGCAGCAAGCAGAGCCTTTTCGCCGGCGCGGCGGACGGATGGAGGACCGGGACAGCACGCAGATCGAGGTGATCCGCGTGTTCTGCATCGTTTCGATGATGTGGGCCCACGTCAGCCCCAGCCTGTCGGTCCCCTCGGTGGTCAGCGGCGGCAGCTACGACTGGCTGGGAAACCTGCTGGGCTACACCCTCGGGCGGGTCAGCGTGACGACGCTCAGCTTCATCTCGGGGTTTCTCCTTTGGCAGAACCGGCAAGAGCGTCGTGCCGTCGACCTGATCCGGCGGCGGTTCGGGGCGGTGATGGTGCCGATGCTGGCCTGGAGCGCGATCTTCCTTATGCTTGCCGTCGGCAAGGAGGTGGTCCTGAACCACCCCTCGACGGCCCTGCGCAACCTCGGGACCGATCCGCGCGGCCTTTTCAATGCCTGGACCGGGCTTGGCGGCCCGATGGCCAACGACTCGCTGCTTTTCCTGCGCGACCTGTTCGTGGCCACCGTGCTTCTTTGCCTTGCCGGCCGGGCCCTCGACCGTGCGCCCCTGCCGGTTGCGGCCCTGGTGCTGGCAGTCACGCTTGGCCAGCTGACCGCGCCTCTGATCTTTCGGCCCTCGATTCTGTTCTTCATGACCCTTGGCGCCCTGGCCAGCCGGGGCGGGCTGACGGTCGGAACCCTGTCCCGCCCGGCCCTGGCCCTTCCTGCCGGGTTCATCCTGATCGCCACCGAAGCACTGTTGGCTTACAGCGGCGGGCTGGACAGCGCCCTTGTGGTCCAGGGGGTCGACCTTCTGCGCCGCGCCAGCGTCGGCGCCTTCGTCCTGGTTCTGACCGGCACGGGAATGAAGCTGTTTCCCGTCGGCCCGGTGGCGCGGCTGGGCCGGCACAGCTTCCTGGCCTATCTCAGTCATGCCTCGGTGATCGGCGTGTTCTGGGTCGCCTGGACGATGGCGGTCGGTGACGAGAACGCGCCGTCCTATCTGGCATTCTACCTCGCCGCGCCGTTCCTCGCTTTCGCGCTGGCCGTCATCGCGGGCACCCTGCTCGACCGCGCCCCCCGGGTTCTGCAGTTGCTGCTGCGGGGCCGCGCCGGCCGAGACCGGCGGGTGCCGTTTGCAGTAGGCAGCGGCTGATGGTATCTGGCGCGCCAACACGCATCCAGAAGGAGTGTCGGCGATGCCGAAGGACTACATCATCAGGGATATTTCGCTGGCAGCCTTCGGCCGCAAGGAACTGGACATCGCCGAAACCGAGATGCCCGGCCTGATGGCCCTGCGCGAGGAGTTCGGCAAGGCCCAGCCGCTGAAGGGCGCGCGCATCGCCGGGTCGCTGCACATGACGATCCAGACCGCAGTCCTGATCGAGACGCTGAAGGCCCTTGGCGCTGATGTGCGCTGGGCCTCGTGCAACATCTTCTCGACCCAGGACCATGCGGCGGCGGCCATCGCCGAAGCCGGGATCCCGGTCTTTGCCATCAAGGGCGAGACGCTTGAGGATTACTGGGCCTATACCGACCGGATCTTCCAGTTCGGCGGAGAGGGCGGCACCTGCAACATGATCCTCGATGACGGCGGGGACGCGACTCTCTACATCCTGCTCGGCGCGCGGGTCGAGGCCGGCGAGAAAGACCTGATCGCGGTGCCGACCTCGGACGAGGAGGTCTGCCTCTTCAACCAGATCAGGAAGCGTCTCGCCGCCAGCCCCGGCTGGTTCACCAAACAGCGCGCCGCCATCAAGGGTGTCAGCGAGGAAACCACCACCGGTGTCCACCGGCTTTACGAACTGCACAAGAAGGGCCTGCTGCCCTTCCCGGCGATCAACGTGAACGATTCCGTCACCAAGTCGAAGTTCGACAACAAGTACGGCTGCAAGGAATCGCTGGTGGACGGCATCCGCCGCGCGACCGACACGATGATGGCCGGCAAGGTCGCCGTCGTCTGCGGTTATGGCGACGTGGGCAAGGGCTCGGCCGCCTCGCTCCGCGGCGCGGGTGCCCGGGTGAAGGTGACCGAGGTCGATCCGATCTGCGCGCTTCAGGCCGCAATGGACGGCTATGAGGTCACGCTGCTGGAAGACGAGGTGGCCAGCGCCGACATCTTCATCACCACCACCGGCAACAAGGACGTGATCCGCATCGAGCACATGCGCGAGATGAAGAACATGGCCATCGTCGGGAACATCGGCCACTTCGACAATGAAATCCAGGTCGCGGCGCTGAAGAACCACAAGTGGACCAACATCAAGGACCAGGTGGACATGATCGAGATGCCGTCGGGCAGCAAGATCATACTTCTGTCCGAGGGGCGGCTCCTGAACCTCGGCAACGCCACCGGGCACCCGTCCTTCGTGATGTCGGCGTCGTTCACCAACCAGGTCCTGGCGCAGATCGAACTGTGGACCAAGGGGGCTGAATACAAGCCCGGCGTCTATATCCTGCCCAAGCATCTCGACGAAAAGGTCGCGCGCCTGCACCTGACGCGGATTGGCGTCAGGCTGACCGAACTGCGCAAGGAGCAGGCCGATTATATCGGCGTGGCCGTGAACGGACCCTACAAGCCCGAGCACTACCGCTATTGAGGTCAGCCCGTCCGCGGGTCGGGCGTGCTGTCCGGCCTGCGCGCCCCTCCGCTTGCGGCGATTCCGCGCGCGAAAAGCCTTTGCCTCTGCGGTGAACATGTCGCTATCTTTCCCACTGGGCGTCGGAGGAAGCTGACGCTTAATGGCAGCGAACCGAAGCCAGAGTTGGAGCGTGAGATGGGTAAGAGAGACGAACTGATCGCCAAGTATGCGGACGATCTGAAGAACAAGTGCAAGATGACGCCGGACATGGACCTGCTGACCAAGGTCACGATCGGCTGCGGCCCCGCGATCTACAATGCGGATTCCGCAACCATTGCCGCCAGCCAGCAGTCCGAGCTTGACCTTGTGAAGTCGAATTTCCTCGTCAAGAAGCTTGGCCTGAAGGATGGCCCCGAACTGAACGCCGCCCTGAACGCGGTGATCGAGACCTACGGCAAGTCCGAGCGCAACAAGTATCGTGCCGTCGTCTATTACATGCTGACCAAGCATTTCGGCAAGGAATCGGCCTACAAGTAAGGCCAGGACGGGGCGTCCGCCACGGGTCCGCCGGCCGGTGCGGACGCCTTGTTTTGAACCAAGTTTTCTGCACTTCCGGCTTGCCCGGCGGGCACCGCCGGGGCTAGTTTCGTCGCAAGGGCCAGGACGGCCGAGATCGCGTGTCACAGTTGGTGCAGGGGTGCACCGGGGTGGCAAGGGTCCCGGTCATGCGGCCGGGGCCCTTGGCTTTTCGACGGGCGGCGGGTCAGAAAACCAGTCCCCGGCCCGAGATGACGCCCGCCCGCCGCGCGACCAGGGCGGCGTCATGGGGCAGCGCGGGCGGAATCACCGCCCGGCAGGTGATGTCGCCCGCCGGCCCCAGATCCTAGTGAAGGGCGGCACGCACCAGCGGTTCGAGCAACAGATCGGGCAGCATCAGACCATTTCCCTTTCGTCGCGCAGCGCCTCGGCCAGGGTCAGGCGCGAGGGACTCGCCTGCCGGGGGTCATGCGGCGGCTAAAGACCGCCCAGCAGGCAGATCGTCTGCCACTCCGCCGCCGTCACCGGCTGCACTGACAGGCGCGAATTGTTGACCAGAACCATGCCCTCCAGCTCGGGGTGCGCCTTGCAGTCCTCGAGCGTCACCGGCCGCGCCAGAGGCCGCACCGCACGGATATGGACGCAGTCCCAGCGGGGATCGTCCGTGGTGCTGTCCGGCGCGCTTTCGCGGCAGACCTCGACGATGCCGACGATCTCCTTGCCGACATTGGAATGGTAGTAGAACCCGAGGTCGCCGACCTTCATCGCCCGCATGTTGTTGCGCGCCTGATAGTTGCGCACGCCATGCCATTCTTCGCCCTCGGCGCCCCTGCCGACCTGCTGGTCCCAGCTCCAGGTGTCAGGCTCGGATTTGAACAGCCAGTAATTCATCAGCCGATGACCTTCTTCCATTCCGTGACGCTGACGCTTTCGAAGAGGCCGGCCTTGCCGTAAGGATCGCCCGCTACCCATTGGCGGGCCTCGTCAAGGCTGTCGGCCTGAAGAACGATGAGCGTCCCGCACATCTTGCCGTCCTCGATGAAGGGGCCGGCCATCTCGACGATGCCGGTGGTGTCGATATAGGCGAGGTGCGCGGCGCGGTTGGCCTGCCGCACCTCCAGATGGCCGGGCTTGTCGCGGCAGATGACGGCAAATCGCATGGTCATTCCTTCTTCAATGGGCGGGACATCAGTTCGGCCACAGCCTCGTTCACACCGATGCGGCGGTCAACCAGTCCGGCGACCATGCGCGCGATCGGCATGTCGACCTGCCGGTCGCGGGCAAGGCCGACGACTGCACGGGCGGTGGCCACGCCCTCGACGGTAACTGCGGGATCAAACACTTCGCCCCGGCCCATCGCCTGGCCAAAGCGGAAGTTGCGCGACTGTTGCGACGTGCAGGTCAGGACCAGATCGCCCAGTCCCGACAGGCCGCCCAAGGTCTCGGCCTGTGCGCCAAGCGCCAGCGCAAGGCGGGTCATCTCGGCGAAGCCGCGGGTCATCAGTGCTGCCCGGGCGCTTTCGCCCAGGCCCGCGCCGATCACCACGCCCGCCGCAATCGCCATGACATTCTTCAGCGCCCCGCCCAGCTCTGCGCCGGTGGTGTCGTTGCTGAGGTAAAGCCGCAGGACCGGGGTCGAGAGGCCCTGCACCAGGCGAAAGCCGGTCGCGTCGTCGCCGCAGGCCAGCGTCAGGGCGGTGGGCAGGCCCCGGGCGATGTCGGCGGCAAAGCTGGGTCCGGTCAGGACCGACGGGTGGCTGCCGGGGAACGCCTCTTTCAGGATGGCGATGGGGCCGCGTCCGCTGCCAAGGTCGATGCCCTTGGCACAGGCCACCAGATCCCTCGCCTCCAGCGCCGGCCGGTGGTCGCGGACAAAGCCCGCCAGCGCCTGCATCGGCATCGCCAAAAGCAGGGTGTCCGCTGCCGCGAAATCCTTCAATCCCGCCGAAACAGAGACTGAATCCGGCAGCCGGACACCCGGCAGCCGGGCAGCGTTCTCGCGGTCACGGCTGATCCGCGCGGCAGCGACCGGGTCGCGCGCCCAGAGACCGGCGGCGCGCCCGTCGCGGGCCAGCGCCACGGCCAGAGCCGTTCCGAACGCACCTGCCCCAAGCACCGCGAGCTTCATGCCTTGGCCCCTTTCCTGCCCGACCCGAGCATCGGTGCCGCCTGCAGGTCAAGCGGCCAGCGCGGCCGTGCGGCCAGCGACAGATCGTCCCGGCGGCCGGCCGCCAGCAGTTCGATGCCTGCCCAGGCGATCATCGCCGCATTGTCGGTGCACAGGGCCAGCGGCGGCGCCAGGAACCGCACTCCCGCCGCCGCGCACAGATCCTGGAGGGCGGTACGCACCGCGAGGTTGGCGGCAACCCCGCCGGCAACGGCAAAGGCAGGGCGTTCCGGCCTCTCGTCCAGATAGACCGCCAGCGCCCGGCGCGACTTCTCGGCCAGGACCGCGGCGACCGCGGCCTGAAACCCTGCGCACAGATCGGCGCGGTCCTGGCGGTGGAGACCGCCTTGCGCGGCGATCAGGCCGTCGCGCGCCCGAAGCAGCGCGGTCTTCAGCCCGGAAAAGGACATGTCGCACCCCGGCCGGTCCAGAAGCGGGCGCGGAAAGGCAAACCGGGCGGGATTGCCGCCGGTGGCGGCTGCTTCGACCTGCGGCCCGCCGGGCTGCCCGAGTCCCAGGAGCTTTGCGGTCTTGTCGAAGGCCTCGCCCGGCGCGTCGTCGATCGTGCCGCCCAGCCGGTCGAAGCTGTCGGGCCCGCGCACGAGCAGGAACTGGCAATGACCGCCGGACACCAGAAGCATCAGATAGGGGTAGTCCAGCCCATCGGTCAGCCGCGGGGTCAATGCGTGGCCGGCGAGGTGGTTCACCCCGACCAGCGGCAGGCCGCACGCCGCCGCGATGGCCTTGGCGCACATCACCCCCGACAGGACGCCGCCGATCAGGCCCGGCCCGGCGGTGACGGCGATCCCGTCGACTCCCGCAAGCGTCAGACCGGCCTGCGCCAGCGCGGCCTCGATGCAATGATCCAGCCGTTCGGCATGGGCGCGGGCGGCAATCTCGGGAACAACGCCGCCAAAAGCGGCATGAAGCGGCGCCTGGCCCTCGACGACGGACGACAGGATCTGCGCCCGCCCGCCCTGGCGGCGCACCACCGCCGCCGCCGTATCGTCGCAGCTGCTTTCCAGCCCGAGGATGGTCAGTGTGGCCGTCATGGCTCCGCCGTTGCATCTGTGCCACCGGGCAGGTAACACCGGCCAAGGCTCCAGACAATCCCGGCGGTTCCCGCAGCGTGCGCCCGACCCTTCTTCTGACCCGCCCCCGGCCCCAGTCCGAGCGTTTCGCCGGCCAGTTCCGTGCGACGCTCGGGGGGGACTGGCCGGTCGTGATCTCGCCGCTGATGCGCACCGTCTGGCTGGACGAGCCGCCGGCCTGCGAAGGGGCCGGCGACATCATCTTCACCTCGGAAACCGGGGTCGCGGCCTTTTGCCGCCTGTCGGATCGCCGCGACCTTCTCGCCTGGTGCGTGGGTGGGCGTACCGCCAAGGCGGCCGAGCGGGCGGGCTTTGCGGCCCGCTGCGGGCCGGGGGATGCAACGGGCCTTGCCGCGACCATCCGCGCCGAACGGCCTGGGGCGCGGATGCTGTGGGCGCATGGCCGGCATGTCGCGAAGGATATGGCGATCTTGCTTGAATCCGCCGGCATAGAGACGATTTCCTGCACGCTCTACGAGCAGATGCCGCTGGCGCCGAGCGCCGGGATGACCGGCCTTCTGGAGGGAGACGCCCCCGTCCTTCTCCCGCTCTTCTCGGCGCGCTCGGCCGATCTGGTGGCGCGGCTGCCGACGCGCTGCCCGCTGTTCACGGCGCTGCTCGCCCCCTCGATCACGCCGCCCCCTGCCACCCGCCTGTCCCTCGTCGCCGCTCGCCCCGACAGCGCCGCGCTGATCGAGACGTTGAGGCGGCTTGCCGAATGCGCGGCGACGGGTTGAGCGGCTCCGGTCCGGTGACTAGAGTGGGCAGAAGGGCCGGCGCGCCAAGGTGGGAATCGGAGAGGCCGATGGATCAGCCAGACAGCAATGCGCAGACCCCGGCCACCGATGAGGCGCCCGCCGAGGCGATCGCGCCCGCCGAGTCCACCGATGCCGCCCCGTCCCCGCCGCCGCGGCGGCGCAGCTGGTGGTTTCCGGTGGCGGTGCTTGCCGGCGCCGTGACGGCCGCCGCCGGGTTTGCCGGAGGGGTCCTGTTGGTCCAGCGCTATCCCGAGATCCTGGGGCTGACGGGGGGCGCGGGCGTCGACCAGAGGCTGTCCGACCTTGGCAAGCGGCTGGATGATCTGGCCGCGCGCCAGGCGCAACTGGCCGGCCAGCCGGGTTCGGCAGCGGCGATCGAGGCGCTGCGCAGCCAGCAGACAACGGCGCTGGCCGACCTGACGGCGGGGCAGGAGGCGCTGTCGCACGACCTCCAGTCCCTGTCAGAGCGGATCGCCAAGGTGGAATCGCTGCCCGTCGCGGCAACCGGCGAGACCGCGGTGCAGATCGCCACGCAGACCGCCCGGGCCGAAGAGAATGCCCGCGCCGCCCAGACCGCGGCGCAGAAACTGAAGGACGCGGCCGACGCCACTCTGCACAGGGCTGCCGTCGACACGGCGATGGCAAGCCTGACAGCGGCGCTGGACAGCGGCGCCGCACTTGGCCCGGGGCTGGCGCAGCTGACCAAGGCCGGGGTTGCGGTTCCCGAAGCGCTTGCGGCGCAGGCCCAGGGGGTGCCGACCCTGGCGGCGCTGCGCGCTGCCTTCCCGGACGCGGCACGCGATGCCCTGGCCCAGTCACTGGCCGCGACGGCGGGCACCGGGCTTTGGGCGCGGACGGTGGCGTTCCTGCGCAGCCAGAGCGGGGAGCGCTCGCTGACCCCGCGCGCCGGGACCGACCCCGACGCGGTCCTCAGCCGCGCCGAGGCGGCGCTGAAGATGGACGACCTCGCGGCCGCGCTGGACGAGATCGCCGCCCTGCCGCCGGCCGGGCAGGCGCGCATGGCAGAGTGGGCAGGCCTGGCGCGCCGGCGGCTTGAGGCCAAGGCCGCGATTGCCGCGCTGTCGGCCACGTCGAACTAGGGGCAGGGGATGATCTGGTCCTTCCTGAAAATCGCCGCCTTCATCGCCCTGGTCGCGGGGGCGGCGCTTCTTGCCAACTACCTCGGGGCCAGCGGCGGCGGCATAAGGATCGAGCTGCCGGGAACCGAGTTCTTCCTGGGGCCGGTCCAGGCGGTGATCGGCCTGATCCTGGCCCTGGCCGGTCTGTGGCTGATCCTGCGGCTTCTGGGCCTGGCGCTCGCCATCCTGCGCTTCATCAACGGCGATGAAACTGCCCTCAGCCGCTATTTCGACCGCAACCGCGAGCGCAAGGGCTATCAGGCGCTGACTGACGGGCTGATGGCGTTGGCTTCCGGCGACGGGGCGCAGGCGATGACCCATGCCGCACGGGCAGAGCGGTTCCTGCGCCAGCCGCAGCTGACCAACCTTCTGTCGGCGCAGGCCGCCGAGATGACCGGAGATGCCCGCAAGGCCGGCGAGGTCTATCGCCGCCTGCTGGCCGACGAGCGCACCCGGTTCGTGGGGGTGCGCGGCCTCCTGCGGCAGAAGCTGGCCGAAGGCGACCGGGAAACCGCACTCCGGCTGGCGGAAAAGGCCTTTCAGATGCGCCCGTCGAACCGCGACATCCAGGACACGCTCTTCGATCTCCAGACCGGATCGGGCGACTGGGGCGGTGCGCGCAAGGTGCTGGGGGCGGGGCTGAAGCACGGCCACCTGCCGCGCGATGTGCATCGCCGCCGCGACGCGCTGCTTGCCCTGCAGGAGGCCCGGGCCGTCCTGTCGGACGACTTGCCGATCGAAGCGCGCGAGGCCGCGATCGCCGCCAACAAACTGTCGCCCGACCTGGTGCCCGCAGCCGTCATGGCCGCGCACGGCTTGCAGGCGGCGGGCAAGGGCAAGCAGGCGGCGCGGATCCTGACCAAGGCCTGGGAGGCCGCGCCGCATCCCGACCTCGCCGCGGCCTTTGCCGCCCTTGCGCCCGAGGAAACCCCGGCCGAGCGGTTGAAACGGTTCGGCGCGCTTCTGAAGCTGCGGCCCGAAGAGGACGAGACCCGGATGCTGGCGGCTGAGCTGAACATCGCGGCCGAGGATTTTCCCGCCGCGCGCCGCGCCCTCGGCGATCTGGCCGAACGCCACCCGACGATGCGCGCCCTGACCCTGATGGCCGCGATCGAGCGCGGCGAGGGCAGCGACGACATGGTGGTGCGTGGCTGGCTGACGCGGGCCCTGTCGGCCAGCCGCGGGCCGCAGTGGGTCTGCGACAAGTGCCAGCATGTGAACGCGGTCTGGGCGCCGGTCTGCGACCATTGCGGCGGGTTCGACACGCTCAGCTGGCGCGAGGCGCCCGGCCCGGCCCCGGCCGCCTCGCCGACCGATCTCCTGCCGCTGGTGGTGGGCAGGCCGGCACCGCCGCCCGATCCGGTCCCCGAGCCAGCCGCGCCGCCAGCCCCCGAGCCCGACCGCGGGGCAGTCTACGACGCCGAATTCTTCGACGCCGGCACCGACCGAAAAAGCGCAAAATAGGGCTACACTCGCGGTTTCGATGGTGCTATCAGGCCGCACCGGGCCGCAGTAGCTCAGCTGGTAGAGCACGTCATTCGTAATGATGGGGTCGGGGGTTCGAGTCCCTTCTGCGGCACCACCAAACTCAGGCAATCGGCAAACGAAAGCAGCGGCGAGGCGCCGCTGTCCTGTCCGTCGTCCCGGTGATGCCCCGGGGCAGGCCGGTCGCGGCCCGCGTGCCGTTCAGCGCCCCTTCCAGACCGGATTGCGCTTCTCGGCAAAGGCGCGGGCGCCTTCCAGCTGATCCTCGGACGAGTAGAGGCGGTCCACCGTCGGCAAGAGCCGCTTGGAGACCCGGTTCAGCGCGTCCTGGAAGCGCATGTTCTCGGCCTCGCGCACCACTTCCTTGATCGCGGCGTAGACGAGCGGCGGGCCGGATTCGAGAAGCCGCGCCAGATCCCAGGCCTTGGACAGGAGGTCGGCCTGGGTGGTGATCTCCTTGACGATCCCCCAGCGCAGCGCCTCCTCGGCGTCAAACCAGCGGCCGGTCAGCAAGAGATCCATCGCGACGTGGTAGGGGATGCGCTTCGGCAGCTTGATCGAGGCCGCATCGGCAACCGTGCCCGAGCGGATTTCCGGCAGGGCGAAGGTCGCGTTGTCCGAGCAGAGGATCAGGTCGCACGAGAGGGCAAGTTCCAGCCCGCCGCCGCAGCAGATGCCATTGACAGCGCAGATCACCGGCTTGTTGAGGTTCGGCAACTCCTGAAGGCCGCCGAAACCGCCGACGCCATAGTCGCCGTCGACTGCGTCGCCATCGGCCGCGGCCTTCAGGTCCCAGCCGGGGCAGAAGAATTTTTCGCCCTCGGCACGCAGGATGCAGATCCGCAAGGACTCGTCGTCACGGAAGGCGCGGAACGCCAGCCCCATGATCCGGCTGGTCTTCAGGTCGATCGCATTGGCTTTCGGCCGGTCAAGCGTCAGTTCGAGGATCGCGCCCTCGCGCCGGGTGCGGATCGGTCCTTCGGTCAGCATCTTCATCTCAGCCATCACATCGCCTTTCTGATCAGCGCATCGACCGCCACCGCCCGTTCCGGCGTGGCGATCAGGGGGTTGACGTCCAGTTCCAGAAGCCCCGGCTCGGCTTCGGCATAGGCGGCGACCGCCTGCACCGCGCGCACAACCGCGTCGAGGTCGGCGCCTTTCGCCCCCCGCCAGCCGGCGAGCAGCTTCGCCACCTTCAGCCGCGACAGGGCCTGGCGGATGTCCGCGCCGGTGGCCGGCAGCAGGATCGAGGCGGTGTCGGCCAGCAGTTCGGTCATCACCCCGCCCGCCCCGAGGGTCAGCATCATCAGCCCGGTCGGATCACGGGTGATGCCGACCAGAAGCTCGGCCACGGCGCCCGTCACCATCTCTTCGGCCAGCCAGCCGGTCGCCCCGCTCATCGCCTGGGCCGCCGCCCGCGCCTCGTCGGCGGAACGGATGTTCAGCCTGACCGCCCCGGCCTCGGTCTTGTGGGCGATCCCCAGTCCCTTGACCGCCAGGGGCAGCCGCAGGCCGGCGGCCGCGTCGGCCAGCGCGTCGGGCGACGGTGCCGTCACCGACTGCGGAACATCAAGTCCGTGGGCGGCCAGCGCCGCCTTGGCCTCGGCCTCGCTCAGCGTCTGCGCGCCGGCGGGCTCAGCGCGCAAGAGGACCGGCGGCGGCGCCGGGGCCTTCGCCAGCCGGCCGGCGCGGATCGCCGCGTCGATCGCGCCAAGGCCTTCGGTCAGCCCGAACAGGGTTACGACCCCGGCGGCGCCGAACTCGGCGGCCATCGCCTCGGTCATGTTCTCGGGCAGGCTGACCAGGACTGCCGCCCGCGCCCCGGTGCGCCGCGCCGCGCCGATGATCGCATCGACCGCCGAGCGGTAGCCCGAGGGGTCGCAGCGGTCGTCGCGGGGTACGTCGAAGACGAAGGCGGTCAGTGCCCGGTTCTCACCCAGGACCGCTGCGAAACAGTCGGTCATCCGCGCCACGTCGCCCCAGATGAAGGTATGGTAGTCCAGCGGGTTGGCAACCGTGACGATCGGGCCGAGGATGGCGTTCAGCCGCGCCTTGCCTTCGGCGCTGAAGGCCGGCCATTCGATCGCGCTGCCAAGGGCGCAGTCGGCCATCAGGCCGGCTTCGCCGCCCGAACAGCTGACCGAACCGATGCCTGCGTCCCGCAACGGTCCGCCAAAATGCAGCAGTTTCAGAGTTTCCAGAAATGTCGAAAGGCTGCGCACCTCGACCAGCCCCAGCCGCTTGATCAGTGCCGATGAGGCCGCGGCGCCACCGGCAAGCGAGGCGGTGTGGGTCATGGTTGCGGCCTGCGCCGCCTCGGAATGGCCGGATTTCAGCACGACGACCGACTTCCCCCTGGCGCGGGCCAGAGCCGCCATCGCCTCGAAGGCGCGAATGTCGCCGAAGCCTTCGATATGCAGGCCGAGCGCCGTCACCCGTTCGTCGTCGAGCGCCATCATCGCCAGATCCGACAGCGAGGTCTGGGCCTGGTTGCCGGCGGTCAGCACATAGGCGATCGGCAGGCCACGGCGCTGCATGGTCATGTTGATCGCCATGTTCGACGACTGGCCGACAATGGCCACGCCGCTGGCGACCGGAATCCCGCCATGCTGGTCGGGCCAGAAGGTCACGTTGTCGAGATAGTTCAAAAAGCCATAGCAGTTCGGCCCGACGATCGGCATGTCGCCCGCCGCCGCGACCAGCCGCGCCTGAAGGTCGGCGCCGCCGGTGCCTTCGGCCTCGCTTTCCGCGAATCCCGAGGCAAAGCAGGTCGCCCCGCCCGCCCCCATCGCCGCGAGCGTGGCGATGACCTCGACCGACGCCTCGCGGTTGACGCCGACAAAGGCCGCGTCGGGCACGCCAGGCAGGTCGGCGATCGAGGCAAGGCACGGCACGCCCAGGATGTCGGCGCGCCTGGGGTTCACCGGCCAGATCTGGCCCTGGTAGCCCGACTTGAGCAACTGGGCGACGACATTCGCCACCCAGCCGCCGCCGAACAGCGCGATGGATTTCGGCCGGAAAAGCCGGGTCAGGTCGCGCCGCGTGTCCAGTGCCGCCCTGGCTGGAAGATCGCTTGCTTTCATTGTGGTCAAAATATCCTCGGGGGGTTCCGGGGGGCAGACAGCCCCCCGGCGCGTGGGTTGCAGGCGGGCGTCAGGCCCCGAGCGGGCGCAAGAGTTCCCGGCTGATGATGTGGCGCTGGATTTCGCTGGTGCCTTCCCAGATCCGCTCGACCCTTGCGTCGCGCCAGATGCGCTCCAGCGGCAGTTCGTCCATCAGGCCCATGCCGCCGTGAATCTGGATCGCCTCGTCGGCGATATAGGCCAGCACCTCGGTCGCCTTCAGCTTGGCCATCGACATGTCCGCCTCGGTCACCGTGCCCTGGTCGTACTTCCAGGCGGCCTCGCGGGTCAGCAGTTCGGCGGCCTTCAGTTCCATCGCCATGTCGGCAAGCTTGAAGGAAATGCCCTGGAACTTGCCGATCTTCTGGCCGAACTGCTCGCGCTCGGCGGCGTAGGACAGGGCATGGCCGAGGGCCCGCTCGGCGCGGCCAAGGCAGGTCGAGGCGACCTGAAGGCGGGTCGCGCCCAGCCAGGAATTCGCCACCTCAAAACCCTTGTGGGCCTCGCCGAGGATCTGGCGCTTGTTGATGCGGCAGTCGTCGAACTCGAGGACCGCGTTGGTGTAGCCCCGGTGGCTGACGTTGCGGTAGCCGTCGCGGACGGTGAAGCCCTTGGTGCCCTTGTCGACGAAGAAGGCGGTGATCTTCTTCTTCTTGCCGCGCGGCGTGTCCTCTTCGCCGGTCGCCATGAAGGCGATGGTGAAGCCGGCGATGTCGGCGTGGCTGATGAAATGCTTGGTCCCGTTCAGGATCCAGTCGTCGCCGTCCTGCCGCGCGCTGGCCTTCATGCCGCGCAGGTCCGAGCCGGCGCCCGGCTCGGTCATGGCGAGGCAATCCCAGGTCTCGCCGCGGATGCAGGGCATCAGGTAGCGTTCGCGCTGCTCGGT
Organism: Pseudomonadota bacterium; assembly: GCA_018240425.1. Classification (GTDB taxonomy): domain Bacteria; phylum Pseudomonadota; class Alphaproteobacteria; order Rhodobacterales; family Rhodobacteraceae; genus TMP-24. The sequence continues at coordinate 64,458 of JAFEFU010000046.1, forward strand.
GTTGCCGGCCAGAAGGATGTTCGACGGCCGCGCCACGCAGGTCCAGTGCAGCGCATAGTTGGCGCGCCCCAGTTCCTTTTCGTACAGCAGCCAGGCCAGGGTATCGAGACCCGCGCCCCCGACCTCGGCCGGCATGTTGGCCGCGTAAAGGCCGGCGGCCATCGCCTTTTTCTGCAGCTCCTTGATCAGTTCCATCGGCAGATGGCCGCTGCGCTCGACCGTCAGTTCGTGCGGGTAAAGCTCGTTCTCGACGAAGGCCCGCGTCGTGTCGACGATCATCTGCTGTTCTTCGGTCAGTCCGAAATGCATGGCGGCCTCCCTTACTTGCGCTGGCCGACGTGGCGGCCGACCGAGTCGGGCCGGGCCAACGACTTGTGGGCCTCGGCGATCGGCATGAGGCGGGACAGCACGGCGGGTGCGGCGGGGCAGGTCTTGCCGGCCTTCATGTCCACATGCAGCAGGATCTGTTCGACGCTTGCCACGACCTCGTCGCCGCGCTGGATGCGGATCAGGATGTGCAGGCGCTTTTCGTCGGCCGACAGGACCTGGACCGAGCCGGTCAGCCGGTCGCCCAGCTTGGCCTCGCCCAGGTGCATGATGTGGGATTCGGCGGTGTAGTAGGAGTGGCCGCCCTTCACATAGTCCATGTCGGCACCGATCAGGCGCAGGAAGTTGTCGCAGGTTTCCGAGCTTGCGAACAGGTAGCGGCTTTCGGTCATGTGGCCGTTATAGTCGATCCAGCCGGGCAGCACCTGCATCTGTGCCATTGCCATCGGCTCGGCCTTGGGCGGTGCCGGCAGCTTGGCGGCCAGCATCTTGTCGTGTTCTTTCAACACTTTGCCTGCGCCCCAGTCGCGGTCCTTCAGCGCGCGCAGGAACCCGATAAGGTTCTGGTCGCGGATGCGCTCAAGCTCGCGGATCGTGTACTTGCCGGATTGCGCGTCGGACTGGCCGGCGATCAGGTCGACCAGCTCGTCATTGAATTCGGGCACGTCCATGAGTTTCGTCCAGGGCCATTTCAGCGCCGGGCCGAACTGGGCCATGAAGTGCTTCATCCCGGCCTCGCCACCGGCGACGCGGTAGGTCTCGAAGAGGCCCATCTGCCCCCAGCGCAGGCCGAAGCCCATGCGGATCGCCTCGTCAATCTCCTCGGTCGTGGCGACGCCGTCCTTGACCAGCCACAGGGCCTCGCGCCAGACGGCCTCGAGGAAGCGGTCGGCGATGTGGGCGTCGATTTCCTTCCGCACATGCAGCGGGAACATCCCGATCTCGCGCAGGATCTCCTTGGCCCGCTCGATGACCTTGGGGTCGGATTTGGCGCTGGGCACCACTTCGGCCAGGGGCAGAAGATAGACCGGGTTGAAGGGGTGCGCGACAAGGATCACCGACGGGTCGGCAGCATTTTCCTGCAATTCCGAGGGCTTGAACCCCGAGGTCGAGGAGCCGATCGGCACGCCGTGGCTGGCCTGCTGGATCTGGGCGAAGACCCGGTGTTTCAGTTCCAGCCGTTCGGAAACCGATTCCTGGATATAGTCGGCGCCTTCGACGGCTTCGGTGATCGTGCCGCAGAAGGTGATCTTGCCTTCGGCAGGCAGGGGAACGTCCGACAGCGCGGGCAGGCTGGCGCGGGCGTTGGCGAGAACCTCGCCGATCTTGCGCTCGGCCTGGGGATCGGGATCGAAGACGTTGACATTCCAGCCGTTCAGAAGAAAGCGCGCGGCCCAGCCGCCGCCGATAACGCCACCGCCGATGATTGCCGCCTTGCGCGCCATTTTTCCGAGTTCCTTCCTAAGCCTCTGTGATCGCCGAAATCTCGGCGTAGTGTCGCAGTAAGTTTCGCGTTCGGCCGGGGCGTGCCGCCCGTCCCGGCCGATCCCGTGCCGGGGGCGATCAGCGGGCGCGGGGCGCCCGCTTGGTCAGGCCGAGCCGCGCCCGCACTTCCGCCGGGGTGATAATCCGCGCGCCCATGTTCTCGATGATCGTGACCGCGCGTTCGACCAGCTGGGCGTTGGTCGCCAGTTGGCCCTTGCCCAGCCAGAGGTTGTCCTCGAGACCGACGCGGACGTTGCCGCCGGCAAGGACCGCCGCCGCCGCATAGGCCATCTGGTCGCGGCCCAGCGAGAAGGCCGACCAGTTCCAGTCGGACGGCACCGCGTTGACCATCGCCATGAAGGTGTTGAGGTCGTTCGGCGCCCCCCACGGAACGCCCATGCAGAGCTGGACGAGCGCGTTCGGGGCCAGGACGCCCTCCTTCACCAGTTCCTTCGCGAACCAGAGATGGCCGGTGTCGAAGGCCTCGATCTCGGGCTTGACGCCGGCCTCGGTCATCATCCGGCCCATCGCGCGCAACATGCCGGGGGTGTTGGTCATCACATAGTCGGCTTCGGCGAAGTTCATGGTGCCGCAGTCGAGCGTGCAGATTTCCGGCAGGCAGTCGACCACATGCTCCATGCGGTTCGTCGCGCCGCCCATGTCGGTGCCGGCCGGGTTGAGCGGCAGCGGGCTTTCCACCGGCCCGAACACCATGTCGCCGCCCATGCCGGCGGTCAGGTTCAGGACCACGTCGGTCGCGCTGTCGCGGACACGCTCGGTGACTTCGCGGTAGAGCTTCGGATCGCGTGAGGGCTTGCCGCTTTCGGGATCGCGGACGTGGCAATGGACGATGGCGGCACCGGCCTTGGCCGCGTCGATCGCCGACTTGGCGATCTGCTCGGGCGAGCGCGGCACATGCGGGCTGCGATCCTGGGTGCCGCCCGAGCCGGTCACGGCGCAGGTGATGAAGACTTCGCGGTTCATGGAAAGCGGCATGGGTGTCCTCCTGATTCGCAGATGGTTTAGCACAGTTGATTTTCGACGCTTCACGATTTACGAAATCGACATGGAGCAAAATGCAATGTCCGGGCCTTTGGCCGAGGGGCGGCGGCCGCCGCTTCGGGTGGCGGTGCTGGTCCTTGAACATGCCTCGCTTCTGACGCTGGGTTCAACGCTTGATCCGCTGCGCTGTGCCAACCGGCATCTGGGATACGAGGCGTTCCGCTGGACCATTGTCTCTCCGGGGCGCAGCGAGGTGCCGCTGACCTGCGGCTTCACCATTCCGGCGGTGCCCGACCTGGCGGCGGCCGAGGGGGCGGACCTTTTGCTGGTCATCGCCGGGTTCCGCATCACCGAGGTGGCGACGCGCCCGATCATCCAGACGATCCAGCGCATCGCCGGGGGCATCGGCACCATCGGCGCGGTGGACGCCGGGGCCTGGGTTCTGGCCAAGGCCGGGCTGCTGGACGGCTATCGGGCAACGACGCACTGGGAGGATCTCGAGGACTTCGCCGTGAGCTTTCCCGAGGTGGCGGTGATGCCCGACCGCTATGTGATCAGCCGCAACCGCATCACGGCGGGGGGTGCGGCGCCGGCCTTCGACATGATGGTCGGCCTGATCCGGGCCCGGCACGGCGCCCAGGTCGCGCTTGAGGTGGCCGCAAGCTTCATCACCACGGTCCTGTCGCCGTCCGAACCGCAGTTGCAGGTCAGGAGGGGCGAGCCGGGGGTGGATGCGCGGGTGGCGCGGGCCGCGAGCCTGATGGAGAGCCGCATCGACAGCCCGATGGCGGTGGCCGAGGTGGCGCGGGCGGTCGGACTGACCGCGCGGCGGCTCGAGGCCCTGTTCCGCGCCGCCTACGGGGTGACGCCGGGGGCCTTCTTCCTGGAGATGCGCCTTCAGGCCGCCAAGCGGATGATCGTCGATACCCGCCATCCCCTGGCTTTCATCGCGCTGCGGGCCGGGTTCTCGTCGCCGGCCGGCTTTTCGCGCGCCTTCGGGCAGAGGTTCGGCGAAAGCCCCTCGGCCTTTCGCAGGAAGCACGCGGGCCATTCGGGCTATGTCGCCTGACGGGCGGGTCGAAAGGCTTTGGTAAGGGGGCGTGGTTAATCTGGGCGGGCAACCCGGAAAGGCCCCGCCATGCGCATCCTGTCAGCCCGTGCCCGCGAGATCGTCCTGAACCGCGCCCAGCGCCGGATCGAGGCGACGGTGATCCTGCGCGTCGCGGCCGCCGGGGGCGAGCACGAGGTGCGGGTGCGGACTGCGGCGCCGATCCGCGCCGCCGGGGGCGCACCGCTGAAGGAGCGGCTGATCGCCTCGGCCAAGCTGATCGTGGCGATGGGCGGCGGGGGTGCGGCGCTGCCCGAGGCCGAGGTGATCCGCACCGCGGCCTGAGGGCCCTGAGGCACGGGACTTGACAGGGGGCGGGGCGGGCCGCACAAGCGCGCGACCCTGCGCAGGAGTATGCCCGTGACCGCCGATGACCGCCTGATCGTCGCCCTCGACGTTCCCGACGCCCTTGCCGGGCTGAAGCTGGCCGAGGCGCTGGGCGATGCGGTCGGCTTCTACAAGATCGGGCTGGGGATGCTGACCGGCGGCGGCCTCGCCCTGGCCAACGAATTGAAGTCCGAACATGGCAAGCGAATCTTCCTCGACCTCAAGCTGTTCGACATCGGCGCCACGATCGAGGCCGCGGTGCGCGGCATCGCGCGTCACGACCTGGATTTCCTGACCGTGCACGGCGATCCGCATGTGGTCAGGGCAGCCAGGGAAGGGGCGGGCGGGCGCGGGCTGAAGATCCTGGCGGTGACGGTGCTGACCTCGCTCGACCGGGCCGATCTGGATGCCGGGTTGATCCGTTCGGGCGATCTGGCCGAGATCGTGCGCGAGCGGGCGGCTCGCGCCCTTGGCGCCGGAGCCGACGGGGTGATCGCCAGCCCGCAGGAGGCCCGCGCCATCCGCGGCCTGCCCGAGGCGGCGGGGCGGCTGATCGTCACGCCGGGGGTGCGGCCGGCGGGCAGCGCGCTCGGCGACCAGAAGCGGGTGGCGACCCCGGCGCAGGCGATCGCCGACGGGGCTGACCACATCGTCGTCGGCCGCCCGGTCTGGGCTGCGCCCGACCCGCGCGCGGCGGCGCAGGCGATCCTGGCGGAGTTGCGGGGCTGAAACGTGCCCGTCAGTTCTCGTTGATGTCCCGGTGGATGATCTTCTTTTCGTCCCTGGGCAGCCCGAAGATCCGGGTCAAGAGCCACCAGGCCGCCAGCGAGGCCAGCGCAAAGACCAGCACCACCGGGCCGATGCTGGCCCCGACCAGCCCGACGGCGGTCAGCGCCCCGGTCAGGACAGCGCCGCAGGCGAAGCCCAAGAGCACATAGCCCGAGACCAGAACCTCGAGCATCGCCAGGACCAGCCCGGCGGCCATCCACACCCACCATTCCTGCCAGAGCTGCATCATGCCCGCCCCTTGAGGAGCTTGAAGGCGTCGCCGAAGGCGTCGAGCGCCTGGGCCGGGACGATGATCGTCTGCTTGCCGGTCCCCTGGCCAACGACGGTCAGGGCCTCGACCTGCTTCAGGGCGACCTGGTACTGCGCCGCCTCGATGCCGTTTTCCTTGATGGCGGCGGCGATGACCTGGGTGGCGTAGGCCTCGGCGTCGGCGGTGATGCGCCGGGCCTTGGCCTTCTGCTCGGCGGCGTAAAGCTCGGCCTCGGCGTTCAGCTCGACCGCGCGCTTCTTGCCTTCGGCCTCGGCCACCTGGGCGCGGCGGGCGCGCTCGGCGTTCAGCTGCTGGAGCATGGCGTGGCGGGTCGCCTCGTCCAGGCCGACATCGAGGATCTCGGTGCGCGTCACCTCGATCCCCCAGTCGTCGACCATCGCGCGGACATGCTCGCGGATGTTGGCGATCAGCTCGTTGCGGTTGGCCTGGACCTGATCGAGTTCCATCTTGCCGATCTCGCTGCGCACGATGCCGGCGACGGTGGTGGCGATGGCGCCGTCCACGTCGCGGATGCGGTAGACGGTCTTTTCGGGGGCGGTGATCCGGTAGAAGACGCTGGTCTCGACCTTCACGAGGACGTTGTCGGTGGTGAAGGCGTCCTGGTGGGCGGTGGGCAGCTGGCGTTCGAGGACCGAGACCCGGTGGGCGACGCGGTCGAGGAAGGGGACGATGAAGTTGATCCCCGGTCCGAGGACCGAGCGCAGACGCCCGAACCGCTCGACGACATGCTTTTCGGACTGGGGCACGATGCGCACGCCAAGCCAGACGCAGAGCAGTATGAAGAAGGCGATTGCCAGAAAGACGGTGTTGCCGCCGACCAGATCCTGAACGTCCATCATGCTCTCCCTTTGGCTCTGTCGCCAGATGAGCATATTCGGGCCGGCAAGCAAGCCCCGCCGTCCGGCGGTCCCCGGAAAGACGACGGGTGATTCACCGGCACACGATCCGCGCTCCGCGTGGCGCAGGGGGCCTGATGTTACGCAAGGCTTTGGTAAAGCTTGGTTTTATTGTGCCGCCAAAATTGTTAACAAACTAGTTGACACAAATGTGACCACCACCGAAGATACTGGTCGCGGGGAGATCCCCGGAGGAGACGACCGCGCCGTGGCGGCCATCACGGATCGACCGACGCGCAGGGGCCCGCAGTCCGGGCCGGCGGCGGTCAAGCCAACGGGGAGAGAGAATGAACCTGAAGAAGATCCTGCTGACCGGGGCCGCGATTGCCTGCCTGGCGGGCGCCGTCTCGGCCAACACGCTGCGCTGGGGTTCGGCGCGCGACATCAATTCGCTCGATCCCTATTCCTACGGGTCGACCTTCACCATCAGCTTCCTCAACCATGTCTACGAAGGGCTGGTGCGCTACAATGCCGACCTGAAGATCGAGCCGGCGCTGGCGACCAGTTGGGAAGTCCTGCCCGGCAACATCTGGCGGTTCCACCTGCGCGAAGGGGTCAAGTTCCAGGACGGGGCCGATTTCACCGCCGACGATGTGGTTGCCTCGCTGACGCGGGTCAGCGATCCGGCCTCGCCCTTGAAGGGCAACCTGCCGGCCTATGTGTCGTCGAAGAAGGTCGACGACCACACCGTCGATATCCAGGTCAACGGCACCTATCCGCTGCTGCTGAACGACCTGACCAACATCCACATGTTCGACGCCGGCTGGCTGAAGGCGCACGATGCCGAAAAGCCGACCGACGTGGCCAAGAAGATCGAGGGCTACGCGACCTTCCATGCCAACGGCACCGGCCCGTTCATGGTCGAAAGCCGGGTGCCGGACAGCAAGACGGTGCTGGTCGCCAACCCCAACTGGTGGGACAAGCGCCAGGGCAACGTCGACCGGATCGAGTTCACGCCGATCGCCTCGGCGGCGACGCGGGTGGCCGCACTTCTGGGCGGCGAGATCGACTTTACCGAAGCCGCGCCCCTGCAGGATCTGCCGCGCCTGGCGGCATCGCCCAACCTGAAGGTGCTGGAAGGAAGCGAACTGCGCACCATCATGTTCGGCTTCAACATGCGCGACAAGCTGCACAACGGCCAGCCGAACCCGTTCAAGGACCTGAAGGTGCGGCAGGCGGTGGCGATGGCCATCGACCTGAACCGCATCCACGACAAGGTCATGCGCGGCAAGGGCCGGGTTTCGGGCACCTATGTCGCGCCCAAGATCCCCGGCTATTCCGCCGACCAGGACGTGCCGGTCGCCTATGACCCGGACAAGGCGGCGCAGCTCATCAAGGAGGCCGGCGCCGAGGGCGCGTCGTTCGAACTGGTCTGCGCCAACGATGTCTGGGTGAACGAGGAAGAGATCTGCAATGCCGTCGTGTCGATGCTGACCCGCGTCGGGCTGAAGCCGACGCTGTCGATCGGGCCGAACGCCGTCCAGCAGATCAAGCAGTCGAGCGGCGAGGCCGACATGTTCAGCTTCGGCTGGGCGAACGAGCCGATGCTGGACGCCTATTCGATCCTGCTGCAGGTGTTCGAGACCAAGTCCGACAATGCCGGCGTCTTCAACTGGGGCGGCTGGTCCTATCCCGAGATCGACAAGCTGATCCAGTCGGCCTCGGTCGAGATGGACCGTGACAAGCGGCTGAAGATGGAAAGCGACGCGCTGAAGCTGGTGAAGGACAATCTGATCATGATCCCCTTCCATCAGCAGCCGATGTCCTGGGCCGTGTCCGACAAGGTTGAATCGGTCGTCCAGCAGTCCGACAACAAGGCGCGCCACTGGCTGACGGTGATGAAGGCCACCAACTGACCGCCGGCGCCGGGCGGGGTCCGTCCGGCGCCATCCTTTGGGGGGAGGATGCGATGATAGTCTTTCTGATCAAGCGCCTGTTCAACGCCGTAATGGTCATGCTGGTCGTGGCGCTGATGGCCTTCATGATCTTCCGCTTCGTCGGCGATCCGATCCAGCTGATGGTCAACGAACAGACGACCCAGGCCGAGAAGGACGCCCTGCGCCAGAGCCTGGGCCTGAACGACCCGTTCCCGGTCCAGTATGCGCGCTTCGTGGCTCACGCGGTGCAGGGCGATTTCGGCGTGTCCTACCGCAACCAGCAGGACGTGATGAGCCTGATCGCCGAACGGTTCCCGGCCACGTTCGAGCTGGTTCTGGTGGCGACGATCATCTCGCTCGTCGTCGGGGTGCCGCTGGGCGTCGTCACCGCGATCCACCGGGGCCGATGGTTTTCCGAAGGCTTGCAATTCCTGTCGATCATCGGCGTCAGCCTGCCCAGTTTCGTCATCGGCATCCTCCTGATCCTGGTCTTTGCGGTGATGCTGAACATCGCGCCCTCGTTCGGGCGGGGCGACGTGGTGGCGATCGGCTGGTGGACGACCGGATTCCTGACGCCATCGGGACGGGCGGCGCTGGTCCTGCCCTCGATCGCGCTGTCCTTCTACCAGATCACCCTGGTCATGCGCCTCGTCAGGGCCGAGATGCTTGAGGTGCTGCGGTCCGATTTCGTGAAGTTCGCCCGCGCCCGGGGCATTCCCGCCTGGCGCATCCACTACCGCCACGCGCTGAGGAACTGCCTGATGCCGGTCGTCACCATGACCGCGATGAACGTGGGTTCGCTGATCGCCTTTGCGCTGATCACCGAGACGGTGTTCCAGTGGCCGGGCATGGGGCTTCTGTTCCTGCAGGCCGTCACTTTCGTCGACATTCCCGTGATGGCTGCCTACCTGTGCATCGTGTCCTTCATTTTCGTCGCGCTGAACACGCTGGTCGACATCACCTATGCGCTGATCGACCCGCGGCTGCGCGCGGCAAGGAGCTGAGCCATGACCTCGACGGACACCCCCGCCCCCGGCCGCCTCGCCCGACTGCGCCAGAGCGATCTCTGGTGGTCCTTCTGCCACCACAAGTCGGCGGTGGCTGCGGCGATCCTTCTGGCGGCCCTGATCCTGACGGCCTTCGCCGCGCCGCTCTACGTTCCGCAGAACCCGTTCGATCCGGCCCAGCTTGACCTGATGAACGCCGAATATCCGCCCTACTGGATGGAAGGGGGCCAGTGGCCCTATCTTCTGGGCACCGACACGCAGGGCCGCGACATCCTGTCGGCGATCCTTTACGGGTCGCGCATCTCGATCCTGATCGGCATCGCCTCGGTGGCGCTGTCGCTGGTGGTGGGGATCGGGCTGGGGCTGGTCGCGGGCTATTTCGGCGGGATCACCGACAATCTGCTGATGCGGGTGGGCGACGTGCTCCTGTCGATCCCGACGATCCTGATCGCCATCCTGGTCAGCGCCATCGTCCGCGGCCTCCTGCCGCCGGGGCTGCGCGACTACGGGGCGGCCGGGGTTCTGGTGCTGGCGATCGTGCTGTCGGCATGGGTGCAATATGCGCGCACCGTCCGGGCGCAGGCCGCGGTCGAGAAGGGCAAGGAATATGTCCAGGCGGCGCGACTGCTGAAGGTGCCGGCGCGGCGGATCATGCTGCGCCACATCCTGCCCAACACCCTGACTCCGATCCTGGTCGCGGCGACCCTGAACTTCGGCATGGCGATCCTGACCGAGGCGACGCTCTCGTTCCTCGGGATCGGGATGCCGGCCAGCCAGCCCAGCCTTGGCACCCTGATCCGGCTCGGAAACCAGTTCCTGTTCTCGGGCCTGTGGTGGGTGGTGATCTTCCCGGTCCTCGACCTGTGCCTTCTGGTCGTGTCGGTCAATCTGCTGGGCGACTGGCTGCGCGATGCGCTCAATCCCAAACTGAGGTGAACCATGCCTGACCTTCTGATCCGCAACGTCCGGCCGATGGGCGGCGCGCCCGCCGACATCCTGATACGGACCGGGCGCATCGCCGAAATCGGGCCGGGACTGAAGGCCGACGGCGTGGCGGCCGAGGACGGCGGCGGCCACATCGCCATCCCGTCGCTGGTCGACGCGCACACCCATCTCGACAAGACCACCTGGGGTATGGGCTGGTACAAGGGCCGCAAGGGCGGCAGCCTTCAGGATCTGATCGACAACGAACGCAATTCGCGCGGTCCCCTGGGGCTGGACGTGCACCGCCAGTCGATGCGCCATGCGATCCAGCTGGCCGAGAACGGCGCGGGCCACATCCGCAGCCATGTGGACGTGGACACCGACCACGGGCTGACGCTTCTGGAAGGCAAGATGGCGACGCGCGCGGCGCTGAAGGGCGTCATCGACATCCAGATCGTCGCCTTCCCGCAATCGGGGCTGATGGTGCGGCCCGGCACCTATGACCTTCTGGACCGGGCGCTGGCGGCAGGGGCCGACATTGTCGGTGGACTGGATCCTTCGTCGATGGACCGCGACCCGAAGGGGTCGCTCGACGCGGTGTTCCGGCTTGCCGAAAAGCACGGCAAGCCGATCGACATCCACCTGCACGAATATGGCGAGCTGGGTGCCTTCACGCTCGAGATGATCCTTGAACGGACCCGCGCGCACGGGATGCAGGGCCGGGTCGGCGTGTCGCACTGTTTCTGCATGGGCTCGCGCGATCCGGCGCTGAACGCGCGCCTCATGGACGAGGTCGCGCGCGAGGATGTGCGCATCTTCACGACCGGGCATCCTTCGGCGCAGGTGCCGTCCTTGCAGGCGATGCGCAAGGCCGGGATCAAGGTCGGCCTCGGCTGCGACGGAATCCGCGACACCTGGGGGCCCTGGGGCCAGCCCGACATGCTGCACCGCGCCCGCATCGTCGGCATGAAGAACGCGATGCGCCGGGACGACGAGTTGGAGCTGCTGCTGGACTGCACCGCGCGCGGCGGCGCCGAGGCGATCGGCGTCGCGGGGCATGAGGTCAAGGTGGGGGCGGCGGCCGACCTGACGCTGGTGGCGGGCGAGACGCTGGCCCATGCGGTCGTCGAGGAGGCGCCGCGCCCGCTGGTCGTCAAGGACGGCCGGGTGGTGGCGCGGGGCGGCCAGATCGCCGCGCCGGGCGTGGTGATGCCGTGACGGCGCTGTCCGACCTCGCGCTGGGCCAGCGGCCGAAGGGCCGCACGGCGCTGACCGCCCAGTGGGTGCTGGGCCACCGCGACGGACGGCATTGCCTTATCCCAGACGGCGAGGTGGTGATTGACGGCGGTGCGATCCTTCATGCCGGCGGCCGGTTCGAGGGTGAGGTGGCGCGGCGCATCGACCTTGGCCGGGCGCTCATCTCGCCGGGCCTCATCGACCTCGACGCGCTCTCCGACCTCGACACGACGCTTCTGGCCATCGACCACGGGCCGGGCTGGGCCAAGGGCCGGGTCTGGCCCCGCAGCTATGTCGAACGCGGCCCTTACGAGATGTATGCGCCCGAGGAACTGGCCTTCCAGAAACGCTTCGCTTTCGCGCAGCTGCTGCTGAACGGCATCACCACGGCCGCGCCCATCGCCTCGCTCTTCTACCGCGAATGGGGCGAGACGGTCGCCGAGTTTGAGGCGGCGGCGGAAGCGGCAGGCGATCTGGGCCTGCGCGTCTATCTGTCGCCCGCCTATCGCTCGGGGGGCATGGTCTGCGAGGCGCCGGGGCGGCTGGAGGCGGTCTTCGACGAGGAGCCCGGGATGCGCGGACTGGCCGACGCTGTCGCCTTTATCGGCGCCCAGGAAGGGGGCCACGAGGGGCTGATCCGGGGCATGCTGGCGCCTGACCGGGTCGAGACCTGCACCGAGGCACTCTTGCGCCGCACGCTGGACGCCGCGCGCGACCTGAACTGCAAGGTGCGGCTGCACATGGCGCAGGGCGAGATGGAGGTGGCGGCGGTCCGGAAGCTGCACGGCACCACCGCGCCCGGCTGGCTGTCGGGGCTGGGGCTCCTGTCCGACCGGCTGCTGGCGCCCCATGCCACCAACGCGACCGACGCCGACCTCGACCTCTACGCCGCGCACGGGGTTTCGGTCATCCATTGCCCCCTGGTCTCGGCGCGTTTCGGCTCGGTCCTGCGCTCGTTCCGGCGGCTGAAGGATCGCGGCATCACCATCGCGATGGGCACCGACACCGCGCCCGCCGACATGCTGATGAACCTGATGGTCGGGCTTCTGACCGCACGGATCGCCGACGGGGATGCGGCAGCGGTGAAGTCCGCCGATCTGTGGGACGCGGCGACGCTGGGCGGGGCGAAGGCGCTGGGGCGCAGCGATCTGGGCAGGCTCCAGCCCGGCGCCCGCGCCGACATTGCAATCTTCGCGCTGGACGACGTTCCGATGACCCCGGCAATCGACCCGATCACCACCCTGGTCAACGGCGGGTCCGGCAAGGTGACCAAGGCGGTCTTCGTCGACGGGCGGCTGTCGATGCGCGACCGCCAGGTGGCGGGTCTCGACCTTGCCGCCGCGCAGGCCCGCGCGCAGGTCCAGTTCGACGGGCTGGTCGCGAAATACCCAGACCGCACCTGGGGCCATCCCCCGGTCGACGAGATTTTCCCCGCAAGCTATCCGGTCGAAGGAGGCGCGCCATGACCGAACCCCCTGTCCTCGACGTGCGCAACCTGCGCGTCGATTTTCCCGGCCGCCACGGTACGGTGACGGCGCTGTCCGAGGTGTCGCTGGCGATCCGGCCGGGCGAAATCCTCGGCGTCGTCGGCGAATCCGGTGCGGGCAAGTCGATGACCGGGCTGGCGGTCCAGGGTTTGCTGGAGCCCCCCGGCCATGTCGCCGGGGGCGAGGTCTGGCTGAACGGGCGGCGCATCGACCATCTGTCGAACCGCGAGATGGAGAAGATCCGGGGCCGCGAGATCGGGGCGATCTTCCAGGATCCGCTGACCTCGCTCAACCCGCTCTTTTCGGTGGGGGCGCAACTGGTCGAGACCATCCGCCTGCACCTGGGCCTTGGCCGCGCCGATGCCCGCCGCCGCGCCGTCGAACTTCTGACCGAAGTCGGCATTCCCGCGCCGGAGGAAAGGGTGGACCATTACCCCCACCAGTTCTCGGGCGGGATGCGGCAGCGGGTGGTGATCGCCCTGGCCCTCGCGGCGCGGCCAAGGCTCATCATCGCCGACGAGCCGACGACGGCGCTCGACGTGTCGATCCAGGCGCAGATCACCGCGCTTCTGCGCCGCCTGTGCGACGATCACGGCACGGCGGTGATGCTGGTCACGCACGACATGGGCGTGATCGCCGAAACCGCGGACCGGGTGGCGGTCATGTACGCCGGGCGGCTGGTCGAGATCGGCCCGGTGGCCGAGGTCATCGCCCGGCCCCGCCATCCCTATACGCGCGGCCTGATGGGCTCGATCCCGGCGCTGGGGGCGCGGGTCGCGCGTCTGGCGCAGATCGACGGGTCGATGCCGCGGCTGGATGCCATTCCGCCCGGATGTTCGTTCAATCCCCGCTGCCCGCAGGTGATGGCGCGCTGCCGGACCGAGAGGCCGGGACTCACCCCTGCCGGCGCTGGCCTTGCCGCCTGCTGGCTGGCCCAAGAGGAGGCCCTGGCATGACCGCCGCCGTTCCTGCCCTGACCGTCACCGGCCTGACCCGCGTCTTCGATGTTTCCGCGCCCTGGCTGAACCGGCTGATCGAACGCCAGCCGCAGCGTTTCTTGCGGGCGGTGGACGATATTTCATTCCCGGTCCCCAGGGGAAGCTGCCTGAGCCTGGTGGGCGAATCGGGCTGCGGCAAGTCCACGGTGGCCAAGCTGGTCTCGGGCCTGATTGCGCCAAGCGCGGGCAGCATCGCCTTTGGCCCGGGGCCGGCTGGCAAGCCCCTGTCGGCGCAGATGATCTTTCAGGATCCCTATGCCAGCCTCAATCCGCGCTGGCGGGTCGGCGACATCATCGCCGAGCCCCTGCGCGAGATGAGCCTGCGCAAGGGAGAGGCCGATGTGCGGGCGCGGGTGGCCGAGCTCCTGGCGACGGTCGGCCTTTCGGCCAGCGACGGGCGCAAGTTCCCGCACGAATTCTCGGGCGGCCAGCGCCAGCGCATCTCTATCGCCCGCGCGCTGGCCAGCGAGCCCGAGTTCCTGATCTGCGACGAGCCGACCTCGGCGCTGGACGTGTCGGTGCAGGCGCAGATCCTGAACCTGATGCGCAGGCTTCAGGACGAGATGGGCCTGACCTACCTGTTCATCAGCCATGACATGAGCGTGGTGCGTCACATGTCGGACGAGATCGCGGTCATGTATCTGGGGCGCATCGTCGAACAGGCGCCGACCGAGGTGCTGTTCGCCGGGCCGAAGCATCCCTATACAAGGTTGCTTCTCGACACGATTCCCAACGTACAAAGCCCGCGTCGGCGCCGCCAGACCCAGACGGGCGAGGTGCCGAGCCCGCTGAACCCGCCGACGGGCTGCACCTTCCATCCCCGCTGCCCCGAGGCCGATGCGCGCTGCCGGGCCGAGCGGCCCGAGGTCCTGGCCCAGCCCGACGGCAGCCGGGTGGCCTGCCACCGCGTCGCCGAGGCGATGGCGGCGCTGGCCGTCCCGGCACCGGCCAGGGGGCCGCTGAAGGGGGCCGGGGCGGTGCGCCTGCCGGCCTGAACCGAGGGCGGCAGGATAGGCCGGGAAAAGACTGGCCGGGAAAAGATTGGCCGCGCCGGGTGCCCCCGGCGCGGCCAGTTCCTTTCTGCGGTGCTTTCAGGGGAAGGAAGGGTGCAGAAAGGCCTGGATGGATGGCCGGCCCCGCCCCTCTGCGCCATCGCGCCGGACGCGCCGCCGGCCTGCGGGCGGTCCTGGGCGCGGATCCCTGCCAATGACGGGGATGCGCATGGCTCAGACCTTTTCGCCGAGGCGGTGGCGCACCGACTCGAGGCCCGGCGATGGCATGTGGAACTGGCGGTCCGAGGTGATGTAGTTGTCGGCGTGGAGCCGGGCGATGGGCTGGTAGGTCTCGGGGTTCACATAGCGGCCCTGGGCATCCAGGCAGTCGCGGCGGATGTGCATGTGCACGACCTCGCCCAGCACGATGACCCGGCGGTCATAGTCGATCAGCCGCTCGACCCGGCATTCCATCGCGCAGGGGGTTTCGGCCAGGCGCCGGGCCGCGACCTGCTGGCAGTCCAGCGCGCTCAGCCCGGCCAGCGACACCTCGTCGATGTCGGGGGCGACGCCCAGGCCGCAGACCAGCATCGCGTCGGCGATGGCCATGTCGACCATGTTCACCACGAATTCGCCGGTGCGGCGGATGTTGCGCACGGTGTCCTTCTCGGTCCCGTCCGGCCGGGTCTGGATTCCCAGGATCACGATTGCGGGATCGTGGGAAAAGACGTTGAAGAAACTCATCGGCGCGGCATTGTTGTGGCCACCCTCCGAGAGGGTGGTGACAAGCGCGATCGGGCGCGGGCCGATGAAATTGGTCAGCAGGCGGTAGCGTTCCTCGGGCCTGATGCGCGTGAAGTCGAATTCCATCCCTGGTTCTTCCTTTGCCCAGAAGGGTGGGAGCGGTGGCTTGCATGTGAGTTGTTCTTGGTACATAATATTGTCAACAATCGTGTTGTCAATTGCGAATGACGTTCCATCATTGACATTCGCGCCGGTTCTTGCCGAATTCGGCCGGGGTTCAGGAGTTCACATGTACCAGGGCAGGGAAGCCGTAAGCGGTCCGGTCGCGGAAATCTGCGAAAGGATCTGGCTGTCGATCGCGGAGAAGCGGCTTCGCCCCGGAGCGCATCTGAAAGAGGAAGAGCTTTCCGAGATATTCGATCTCAGCCGCGCCCGCGTGCGCCAGGCCCTGTCGCTGCTGGAAAGCGATGGTCTGGTCACGATCCTGCCCAATCGCGGCGCCTTCGTTGCGCAGCCGACGATCGAGGAGGCGCGCGATGTCTTCCTCTTCCGCAAGCAGCTCGAGGCTCGGGTGATCGAGCGGGTGGTCGAGCGCATCACCGAGGACGGCATCCGCCAGCTCGAGGCGCATCTGGCCGAGGAACGTGCCGCGCACGACCGCGGCGACACTTCGGCGGCGGTGCAGCTGGCCGGTGGCTTCCACCTGGTGCTGGCCGATCTCGCCGGTTCGGACTTCCTCGCCTCGATGGTGCGCATCCTGGTCTCGCGCAGCACCCTCATCACCTCGATGTACCGGGTGCGGCACCTGAACAATTGCGCGCCCGAGGATCACGAAGGCCTGATCAACGCCATCCGCGCCCGGGCGCCGGGGCCCGCGCAGGCGGCGATGCGCGAACATATCGACCATGTCGAGGCCGAACTCGACCTGGGCGAGGCAACGCCCGTCGCCCGAGACCTGCGCCAGGCCCTGGGCTGAGGATCAGGGCAGCGGCGGGAGAGAGACCGGCCCGCCGGGGCGGGCCGGAAGGGGTCATTCGGCGCTGATCGCGTCGAGGCCCTTGCGGGCGCAGGCCTGGTCGAGATCGCCCGAGGGTGCGCCGCCCACGCCGATGCCGCCGACCAGGGCCTTGTCGAACTTGATCGGCAAACCGCCGGCCTGGATGACGAAGCGCGGGTCCATGTCGCGCAGCCCCTCGTTCTGCGGGTTCTTGGCGATGAACTCGGCAAGCCCGGCCGAATCGCGGCCGAGCGCCGCCGAGGTGAAGGCCTTGCCCGTGGCGCTGCTGCCGGTGTGGGGGCCGGAATTGTCGGCCTTGAGCAGCACCTTGAGCGCGCCGGCCCGGTCGACGATGGCGACCGAGACGTTGTTGCCGCCTTCCGCGCAGGATGCGAGCGCGGCCTGGGCGGCTTTTACCGCCAGGTCGAGAGGCAGGTAGGGCGCGGTCGGCAGGCTGGTCTGGGCGAAGGCGGCGGCGGGGGCCAGCAGCGTCGCGACAAGAAGCGGGAGCATGGGTTTCATGGTTGGTCCTCGGTTGGGGGGCGCCCGAAGCGGGCACCCGGCAGCCAGAAAGATCCGGCCAGTGACTGCGCGGCGGACAGGTGCTGCACGCGGCCCATTCGCCGGGGCGGAGAAGTGTTGTCAATATTGTTGTCAATCCGTTCACGGTCTTGTGTGCCGCGGGCAAGGGCCTGTCTGCCCTCAGCGCAGCGTGACGCCGACGGTGGCGCTGCGGCCGCGGGCGTCGATGACCGACAGCCGGAAGAAGCCCGGTCCAGCCAGGGGCAGCGCGGCCTCGCGGCCCTCGTCGCCGGTGACGAGAGACTGGCCGTTGGCCATCCAGACGAAGGGTGCCACCCCGTCGCGGACCTTGACGACAAGCGGTCCGCCTCCGGTCTCGACATCGGCCCCGTCTGGGGGGAAGGCGACCTTTGGGGCGTCGCTTGCCAGCACCGTCAGGGCGGCAGCGCGCGAGCGGAAATGGCGGAGCGGCGGCGGAAGCCGGTCGTTGGGCAGGATCAGGGTCGCGGGCGGCGGCGCGGGCAAGGGGTCGAAGGCCGGCTTCAGCCGGCCGAACACCTCGAACAGGACGGGCGCGGCCAGATCGCCGCCGAAGGCGCCGGGGACGGGCGAGCCGTCGGCGCGGCCGATCCACACGCCGGCGACATGGCGGCCGTCGAAGCCCACGGCCAGCGCATCGCGGTGGCCATAGCTGGTTCCGGTCTTGTAGGCCAGCCGCCCGGGTGCGGCGCCGGGGGGCGGCGGCAGGCCGGCGAGGATGTCATCCACTTGCCAGGCGGCCTCGGGCGAGAACAGGCGCCCTGGCAGGGGCGCGGACTGGCCGGGCAGGACCGACAGGCGGACGGGCGCGCCCAGACGGGCCAGTGCAGCATAGGCCTGCACCAGATCCTGAAGGGTGATCCCCAGCCCGCCGAGCGCGACGGCAAGGCCGGGCTGGTCCCCCGGCACCGAAGGGCGCGCGCCCGTCCGGTTCAGCGCGGTGAGGAGCTTGGCCGGGCCAAGCGCGTCGGTCAGGCTGACGGCGGGGATGTTCAGCGACTGCTGCAGGGCGGACCGCAGACTCAGCGTGCCGCGAAAGGTGCCGTCGAAATTCTGCGGCGCATAGCTGCCGAAGGCGGTGGGCCGGTCGTCGATCAGCGTCTCGGGGTTGGCCAGCCCCTGATCGAAGACGAGGCCATAGACGAAGGGCTTGAGCGTCGATCCGGGCGAGCGCAGGGCTGCGGTCATGTCGATGAAGCCGCCGCGCCGGTCGTCGGCCCATTGGGCGGTGCCGACCGAGGCAAGGATCTCGCCGGTCCGGTGGTCGGCGACGAGGATCGCCAGCGACAGTTTCTCGCCCGCCCGGTCGGCCACCCCGGCGGCCAGCCGCTCGAGCGCCGCCTGGAGGCCAGCGTCGATCGTGGTGCGGATCGCGCCCGCCCCGGGGTCGGCGCGGTGGAGTGCCTCGGCCAGAAGGGCGGCCCGCTGCGGAAAGTCGCGCCGCGCCCCGGGCACCGGCTCGGTTTCGGCGGCGGCGGCCTTTTCGGCGGTCAGAACGCCGGACGCGGCGGCGCGGGCCAGAACCCGGCTGCGCGCCGCATAGGCCGTTTCGGCAAAGCGGTCGGGGCGGCGGGCCTCGGGCGACTGCGGCAGCGCAACGAGCAGCGCCGCCTCGGCTGCGGTCAGGCGGCGGGGCTCCTTGCCGAACCAGCTCAGCGCCGCGGCGCGCACCCCCTCGACATTGCCGCCATAGGGGGCGAGGCGCAGGTAGAGGCCCAGGATCTGGTCCTTGGTCATGCGCCGCTCCAGCGCCAGAGCCAGGCGGATCTGGCGCAGCTTGCCGCTCCAGCGGCCGGTGCCGCTGTCTTCCAGCAGGCGGGCGACCTGCATGGTCAGGGTCGAGCCGCCCGAGACGACATGCCCGTGCCAGAGCGCCTGCGCCGCCGCGCGGGCAAGGGCGAGGGGGTCGATGCCGGCATGGCGGTAGAAGCGGCGATCCTCGTAGTCGAGGAGCATGGCGGTGAACAGGGGATCGACCGGCCCGGGGTCAAGCCGCCAGCGGCCGTCGGTCACGGTGAAGGCGCGCAGAAGCGTGCCGTCGCGGTCGAGAACTTCGGCCGAGGTGGCGACGGTCAGGGCCGGAAGGTCGGTGCGCGCGACCCAGCCGTCGAAAAGGTCGCGGGTGAGCGCCGCCCCGAACAGGGCGGCGGCGAGAAGGAAGCCCAGGCGGTGGGCGCGCATCTCAGTCGGTCACGGTGACGCTGCCGGTCGCGGTCCTCGCCCGGTAGTCGGGGCGATACATGTCCTCGACCGAGGCGGCGGGCAGGTGGTAGGTGCCCGGCGAGATGGCGCGCACGATATAGGCCAGCCGGAACGGGTCGGAGGTGGTCCAGTCCACCGCCGCGACGAAGCGG
This sequence comes from Pseudomonadota bacterium, assembly GCA_018240425.1. Classification (GTDB taxonomy): domain Bacteria; phylum Pseudomonadota; class Alphaproteobacteria; order Rhodobacterales; family Rhodobacteraceae; genus TMP-24. The sequence goes on from JAFEFU010000046.1 coordinate 83,840, forward strand.
TCCTGGCGGAATTCGGTGGTGCGGGTGTTCTCGACCGTGGTCAGCCAGTCGAGTGCCGCGATGTCTCCGCCGCGGATCAGGTTGGGGTTATCGATCTCGAATCCCGCGGGCAGCGGGTCGGTGATCATCAGCCTGCCGGCCGCCGGTCCGAGCGGTGTGACTTCGAGAACCGCGACCATGCGGGTGCCTTGTTTGACGGATGCCGGGTTGATTTCCTGCCCGTCGAGCGTGAACCAGCGGCGGGTGATCTGATAGCCCTTGCCGCCTGCCGGTTCGGGCTCGGACGGCACGCCGAAGGTGGTCAGCGTCAGCGTCGCGGCCTGGGATCCGGTGTTGGCGACGACCTTTGCCGCGCCGCCCGCCAGTTCGCCGTCCCCGACCTTCAGCCAGGGTCCGGCCATCGGCGCGCCGTCAAGGGTGAAGCCGCCCCCCGACCCCTCGCCCATCAGCGCGTGGGTCGCCATCAGCGCCCAGGTCGCCTCTTGTGTCGAGAGGGTGCGCCCGGCGATCTGGCCGGCGATCTCCTGCCCCAGACGGTCGGCGGGGAAGGACTTCGATCCGGCCTCGGTCGCCAGCGCGAGAAGGGCGGTGGCGTCGCGCAGATTGGTGCCGTAGTCGGCGCGCCAGACCTGGGCCTCGGGGCGGGCGCTGGTGCCCATGTTGCGCGCCACCTGCTCGGCCGCCTGACGGAACATCCGGTCGGCGCGGGTCTGGTCGCCATAGGCCGCCAGCGCCGCGCCCAGCTGGGCGGCGGCGATGGGGGTGTCGAAGGCCCCGGCCTTCACGTCGGCGTAATAGCGCAGGTCGCCGATTGCCGCCGCGCCCTCGCGGGCGAGGACCATCAGCGCATAGGCGACCGGGCCGCCGTCCTTGTCGAAGTCCTGGGTGTAGTTGACCTGGTTGTGCAGGTTGTCGAGCGCCTGCCGGAAGGCGGCATCGGGCACCGCGTATCCTTGCGCGCGGGCGCGGCCGAGGAAGTCGGTGACATAGGCATCGAGCCACAGGTCGCCCGATTCGGGATACCAGAGGCCGAAGGCGCCGTTGGTGTCCTGGTTCAGCAGGATCTGCCCGATGGCCTGCTGGACGCGGTCATGCACGTCCCCTGCGCCCTGGGCCTCCATCGCCTGCGCCATCTCGCCGAAGTAAAGCAGCGGCAAGGCTTTCGAGGTCAGCTGTTCGGTGCAACCATAGGGATAGCGGTCGAGCGTCGCGAGAATCGCCGGCGCGTTGAAGCGGGCCGCGGCGCCGAGGGCCAGGGTCGCGTGGGCGGTGCCCGGCTCGAGCCCGGCGAAGACGTTGGCGTCGAGCGCGAAATGGTCGCCCGCCGCCAGCGACAGCTGGCTCTGGCGCGAGACCAGCGGGTCGCCCGCCTGCACCGGGATGGTCAGGGTCTTGGCCAGCGCCTTGCCGTCGGGAGTGGTCAGGGTCAGCGTCACCTTCGCCTCGCCGGTGGCGCCGTCGGGCGCGGTCAGCGGGACCGACAGGGTGGCCTTGCCGTGGTCGGCCAGATCGACGGCCGCAGGCAGTTGGCCCGCGGTCAGCCCCTCGGCGGTCAGCGACAGGGCCATCCTGCCCGAGGGGCCTTCGGCATGGACCAGTTCGAGGCGCAGGGTGGTCCTGTCGCCGGGCTGGAGGAAGCGCGGGACCGAGGCGGTGACCACCACCGGATCATGGACGAGGACATCGCGGCTGGCCTCGCCCACCCCGGTCTTCGACCAGGCGACCGCCATGAGCTTCACCGTGCCGTTGAAGCTGGGCAGGGTGAACTCGGTGCGGGCATAGCCGTCGGCGCCGACCGCAACCGGGCCCGAGAAATAGGCCACCAGTTCCTCGGTCGGCGGCGGCGCCTTGAGCCGGACCCCGCCCGCGTCGCCGCCCGAGCGGACGGTGCCGGGTGCGCCGTTGGCACTGTCGATCAGCCGGCCGTAGACATCGCGGATCGCCATGCCCAGCCGCTGCTGCCCCAGGTAGTGGCCTTCGGGGTCGGGCGGCTGGTAGGCGGTCAGGTTGAGGATACCCTGGTCGACGGCGGCGATCGTGACCCAGGCGGTTTCGCCCGGTGCCACGCCCGCGACCTTGACCGCGACCGGCAGCGGGCCGCGCGGACTTGCGCGGTCGGGGGCCTCGATGGTGGCGGCCAGCTTGCGGGGGCCGGGCTCGACCGTGGCATAGGACAGGCCGATGGCCCGGGCCGGCAGATGGCCCTTGGCATCGGCATTGCCGGGCTTGAGCGCGGTGGCGGTGACATAGGCGCCGGCGCCCCAGGCGTCGGTGACCGGCAGGGTGACGATGTTCTCGCCCTCCTTCACGTCCACGGCCTTCATGTCGATCAGGTGGTTCGACATGACCGTGACCAGCGCCACCCCGGCGGCGCGCGGCGCAAGGCGGATGCGGGCGGTCTCGCCCGGCCGGTAGGAGGGCTTGTCGAGCGAGAGGTCCAGCGTGTCCGGGGTCTGGCCGGCGTCGGCCGGGACATATCCGCCGGCATAGAAGCGCACCGAACCGGCGCCCGCACTGCGGTCGCCGCTTTCCGCGACCAGTTCATATTCGCCCCACTCGACATGCGCGGTGATCGGCGCGGGGGCATCGGCAGTCAGGTCGGCGTCGCCTTCGGCGATGCGCTGGCGGGTGGTGGTCGGCTCCCAGTTCCACTGGCCGCCGACCGAATACCATTGATAGTCGGTCCGCACCCGGTTCAGCTTCCAGTGGACTTTCAGGCCGGTCCGCGCGCCCTCGGGGCCGACGGCGATGAGATCGAAGGCCGCGTCGGAATTGGCGGCGGGGCCACCCTCGGCGAAGGCGGGCCTGATGCCGATCACCGGCGCCCTGGGCAGGAGCGTCCGCTCGATGGTGCGTTCCACCGGGCGGCCCGACCCTTCGGTCAGGCGGATGGCATAGCGTGCGAGCATCGGTTGCGCGGGCTCGGGATCGAAGGCGGGCGCGGGCAGCGGGATGGTCGCCTCGCCCTTCTCGTCGGTGGTGCCGAGGCTCTGGAAGCTGTCACCCAGCGGATCGGGCGCACGGTCGTAGCGGCCGAAGGAATAGCCGGGGAAGGCGTCAAGGGTGGTCGCCGCGCTGATCCGGTAGTCGCCTTCCATCGCGAGGCCGGCGCCCGGCGCGCCGAAGAGGTAGCGGGCAGACAGGGCGATCTGCCCGCCCCCGTCCAGCGGCAGCGGGCCTTCGGGCAGGCTCAGGGAAAAGTCGATGCGCTCGGGCAGGAAATCCTCGACGAGGAAGGGGGCCGAGGCGAGGGGGGCGTTCTCGTCCTCGGCGAAGGTCTCGATCCGCCAGGTGCCGCGCGGGGCGCCGCCGCCCAGGGGCAGGCTGACCGCGCGACCGCCGCCGCCCGCGTCGGGGGCAAGAAGGCGGCTGTATTCCACCCCGTCGGGGCGGATCAGGCGCACGGTCAGGGGCAGGCCCTCGATCCCGGTCATCGTCGCGTCGCGGGCGAGGATGGTGGCGTTCACCGTCTCGCCGGCCCGGTAGGCGCCGCGGTCGGTGGCGAGGAACACATCGACGGCGGGGGCCGGGGCGCGGCCGGTGACGCCGCGGTCGGACAGGTCGAATTCGGGCTCGGTCAGCGACAGGAACGAGAAGTCGTCGCCCTGCCCCGCCGTCACCATCGCCGGGGCGGAACTGCCGGTGCCGGCGGTCAGCGGCGCGTCAAAGCGCGCGTAGCCCCGGGAGTCGGTCCGCGCCGTGGCGATCACCGCGTTGGCGCGGGACAGAAGCGCGACGTCGACCCCTTCGCGGGCCGAGGCGTCGGCCAGCGAGCGGACGAAGACATGCAGCCCGTCCGTGCCCGAAAGTGTGGTCAGCCCGAGGTCGGAGACGACGAACCATTGCTGGGCGGGCGCAACCTGCCCGGGATCGGCCCCGGGGATCGCGGCCTGGAGCGCGTAGATGCCGGGGCCGACATCCTTCAGCGCCGCGTCCATCGGCAGGCTGGTGGTCACGTCCTGGTTGGTGTCGCCGTGGGCCATGTCGGCGCTGCCCTTCCAGACCTCCTCGGCATAGGTGGCGTTGAAGTCGGCCATCGACCAGCTGTCGAGCGGGCGGGCGAAATAGTCCTGCTCGATGGTGCGCACCAGATTGCGGTCGGAGATGCGGACCAGTTTCAGGTCGAGCTTGCCGGCGTTGACGGTCTGCACGGGAATGCCCGCGCGCCCGGCGCGCGGCAGGATATAGGCGCGGCCCGGAAACAGCACCGAGGGCGCGCGGTCGCGGACATAGAGGGAGAGCTGCGTGTCCTTTGCCAGCGACTCGCCGTCGGCCGCCGGGAGGCCCTTGCGGAAGGTCAGGCTGTAGCGCTTGCCGTGCTGGACGCCGCTGACGCAGATCTGGTTCTCGGAGGCCTCGACCGACAGGCCGCTTTCCGGGAGCTGCACGAAGGTCGAGTAGTCGACGCCAGAGGCCGCCAGCGGGCCGTTGAAGGTGGCGCAGAGACGCGGCGCGGCGCTGTCGCTGTCCACGGAATTGTCCGAGATGTTGAAGCCATACTTGGCGGATGCGTCGGCGAGGAGGGCGGCAGCCTCGTCGCGGGGCTGGATCTCCTGCGCGAGCTTCAGCGCCGGAATCATGTCGCGGCCACGGCCGTTTGCCTCGAGCGCGCGGGCGAGGACCTGGAGGGCCCCGGCGCGCTCGCCCTTCGTGGTGCTGCGCAGGTAGGCGTTGGTCGCCGCCTGGAGCGCACGGGCATTGTCGCCGTCCTTGCCCGAGGATTGTTCGGCCGGCAGGTCGAGAAGCGCCCCGGCCCAGTCGGCCCAGAGGTCGGGGGCGTCGCTGACCCCCACCGCCGCCGCCTGATAGCCGGCCGCGTCGGCCAGTGCCCCGGCGGCGCGTGCGGCGCGTGCCTCGGCCAGCAGATCGTCGGCGGTGCCGTCGCCGGCGACATAATCGTTGGCAAGGCCCTGCGCCTGGGCCAGCGCCGCGCCCAGATCGTCGGGCGAGAGGAACGTCAGCTCGGCGGCGCGCGCGGCCGCTGCGGCCAGCACCCCGGCGCCGGTGGCGACGACCCGCCCGGAATAGGCGCCCTTGTAGGGCTTCGGGTTCCCGGCGGCCGACTTGAGGAAGCAGGAACTGGCGCGGGTGTTGAAGGTCATGGCCAGGCACTGGCTGTCGGCCAGGCAGGATTGTTCGCAGGTCTCGATGGTGGTGTCGAAGATCGAGCGGATGTCGCTGCCGGCCAGATCGGTGTCCTCGGTCAGGACGAAGCGCTTTGCCGGGACCGGGGCGCGTTCGTCGGCGAAGGCGGGCTGGACGAGACCGGAAAGGGCGAGCGCAAGCGCCAGGCGGAGAACCGACATCTGAACCTCCTGCGGGAACCACCGGCAGGCTGCCACGGACAAGCCATCCTGATCAATGGGGCGTTGCCGGGGCGGTGTTCAGCGGTTGTTCACCCCGGACGGGCAGTGTCGCCCGAGGGGCCGAGCGATCCGGGGGCAAAGGTGAACATCGCCGACAAGCTGGTCAGGGAGCGGCGGGCGCGGCTGGCGGCGGAACGGCTGCTTGAGCAGAAAAGCCGCGAACTGGTGGCGGCCAACGGCCGCCTAGCGGAACATGCCCGCAGCCTCTCGGACCTTGTGGACGGGCAGCGCCAGGATCTGCACGCAGCCCGGAGCCGGGCCGCCGCGCTTCAGGGCCGCAACAACGAGATCGAATCGGATCTCGAACGGGCGCTGGCGGCGGCGCGGCAGGCGCAGCGGCGGCTCTGGCAGGCGCTCGAGACGATGCGCGACGGTTTCGCCGTGTTCGATGGCGACCAGAAGCTCATCATCGCCAACGGTGCCTTCGTGGCCCTGTTTCAGGGGCGGTTCGCCCTGCGCGCCGGCCAGACTTATGACGAGGTCGTCCGTGCCTTTGCACGCGACGGCATCATCGACCTCGACGGGTGCGACGAACATGACTGGCATCACGAGATGGCCGCGCGCCTTCTCCAGCCCGAGATCGCGCCCCGGGTCGTGCGGCTTGCCGACGGGCGGTTCCTCAGGCTGAGCGACCGGCGCGGCGAGGGGGGCGATCTGGTCTGCCTTGCCACCGACATCAGCGAAAGCATGGCGCGCGAGGCCGAACTGGAGGAGGCGCGGACACGGGCCGAGGCGGCGAGCCGTGCCAAGTCGGCCTTCCTTGCCAACATGAGCCACGAGATCCGCACCCCGATGAACGGGGTGGTGGGCATGGCCGACCTTCTCTGCGCGACCGACCTGACCGAGGAACAACGCCTGTTCGCCGAAACCATCCGCACCTCGGGCGAGGCGCTTCTGACCATCATCAACGACGTGCTGGACTATTCCAAGGCCGAGGCCGAAAAGCTGCGGCTCTGCCCCCAGCCCTTCGACCTCGAGCGCTGCCTGCACGAGGTCATGCTGCTTCTCTCGCCGCGGGCGCGGGAAAAGGGCATCAGCCTTGCCGTCGATTTCGACCTGTTCCTTCCGACGCGCTTCGTCGCCGACCCCGGCCGGATGCGGCAGGTTCTGACCAACCTTCTGGGCAACGCGGTCAAGTTCACCGCCGCCGGTCATGTCCTGGCCCGCGTGGTCGGGCTTGAGCGGGGCGACGGAAGGTTCGACATGCATTTCAGCATCGAGGACACCGGCATCGGGATTGCCGCCGAAGACCTGGACCGAATCTTCGCCGAGTTCAGCCAGGTCGAGGACCAGAGCGACCGCAAGTACGAGGGCACGGGCCTCGGGCTGGCGATCACCCGCCAGCTTGTCGCGCTGATGGGCGGCGAGATCTGGGTGGACAGCGAGCCGGGGCGCGGCTCCTGCTTCGGCTTCCGCATCACCCTGGCCCCGGCCGAGCCGGTTGCGGCCGAGGGGTCGGATTGTCCGGTGGCGCTGAAACGCGCCGTCATCGCCGACGGGGCGCTGGTCAGCCGGTCGATCCTCGCGCGGCAGCTGGAAACCATCGGACTTCAGGTCCGCGCCCTGCGCAGCGGTGCCGAGGCCGCCGGCCATCTGGCAGGGGGCGCCATCTGCGACCTGCTGATCATCGACCTGGACGGCGAAGGCGGCGGTTCGACGGTGGCCGATCTTGTCGTGCGCCTGCGCGCCCTGCGGCCCGAGGCGGCGCTTCTTGTGGCCGGGACGAGCCCGCCGCTCGTGCCGCCGGGAGAGGATCTGACCGACGGGTTCCTGCAAAAGCCGATCCTGCGCAGCGACCTCTTCCGCAAGCTTCAGGATCTGTCGCGCGGACTGGCCGCGGCCGGTGGCCAGCCTGCTGCCCCGCCAGCGGCCGGGCGGCTGCGGGTGCTCGCCGCCGACGACAACCGCACCAACCGGCTGGTCTTCCGCAAGATGGTCGAGGGGCTGGACATCGACCTTGCGTTCGCGGCCAGCGGGCGCGAGGCGGTCGACCTGTGGGAGCGGCTGCGCCCCGACCTGATCTACATGGACATTTCCATGCCCGAGATGGACGGGCGGCAGGCTGCGCAGGCGATCCGCGCGCGCGAGGCCGCGGAGGGGCTCGGGGCGCATGTGCCGATGATCGCGATGACCGCCCACGCGCTTGAGGGAGACGCCGAACGGATCCTTTCCGCCGGCCTCGACCGCTATCTTGCCAAGCCGCTCAAGCGGGCCGAGGTCGCCCGACCGATCGAGGAACTGCTGGCCGCTGTCGCGCCCATCGGCCCGCCCGTCGATCCACCTCTCAATCCACCGGGCGGATGAGCTTGCGTTCCAGGATGTGCAGGACGGCGGGCAACTCGTGGCCGCGCCGCAGCACCTGGCCGTCCATGCCGATCAGGGCATAGAGGCCCTGGCGCAGCCTGAGGCGCGGATGCTTCTCGATCCGGTAGACAGGGGTCTCGGCCGACCGGCGAAAGACCGAGAAGATCGCCATGTCGCGCAGGAAGGACATGGCATAGTCGCGCCATTCGCCCGCCGCGACCATGCGCCCGTAAAGACCGAGGATGATGCCGAGTTCGGCACGGTTGAAGGAAACCTGCTCGGGCAAGGGGGCGGGAAAGGGATAGGGCGTCGGCGTCTGGACCGTCATGGAGAGAATCTTACGCCGCTTTGCCGGCAAATCAAGCTGCCCCGAAAATGTCGCAAAATGACCGCGCGGCTTCCGCGTTCCCTCCCGCGAATCGCCCGGTTCGGCGCCGATGTTCAATGTCAGCGAGAAACGCTAGGTCCCGGCGGGGCGGCCAACAGCCCCCACCCAGTTCGCCCCGTCGGGACCGTCTCTCGCCACAAGCCCCGCCTCGGCGGGGCTTTCTCTTTGCCGCGTCACCCGCAGGTCATGCGCTTGATGATCCCGTCCTCGCCGATGTGGACGTTCAGCCGTGTCGGCTCCAGATCCATCGTCATCGGCTGGTTCGGCCTGAGGAAGCGCACCGGCCCCTCGGCGCCGACCGCGATCATCGAACTGGCGGGCTGGCCGATGTAGCGCGAATAGGCCGAGGCATGGCAGCTGCCGGGGCCGACACCGCCGGCAAGACATCCGGCCAAGGGCAGGAATGCGGTCATGGCGATTATCTGTTTCAAGCGGGCACCTGTTCCTTGCGTAAGCCGCCGGTTTGGCGGAATGTCTGCGCCAAGAGAATAGCAGGGAGAAGCCGAATGAAAACCCGTGCCGCCGTGGCCGTCGCCGCCGGAAAGCCGTTGGAGATCATGGATGTGAACCTGGACGGCCCGAAGGCCGGCGAGGTGATGGTCGAGATCAAGGCCACCGGCATCTGCCATACCGACGAGTTCACCCTGTCTGGCGCCGACCCCGAGGGGCTGTTCCCGGCGATTCTCGGCCATGAGGGCGCGGGCGTGGTGGTCGAGGTCGGCCCCGGCGTGACCAGCCTGAAGAAGGGCGACCATGTCATCCCGCTTTACACGCCGGAATGCCGGGCCTGCCCCTCGTGCCTGTCGCAGAAGACCAACCTCTGCACCTCGATCCGGGCCACCCAGGGCCAGGGGCTGATGCCGGACGGAACCTCGCGCTTCTCGATGCTCGATGGCACGCCGATCCTGCATTACATGGGCTGTTCGACCTTCTCGAACTATACGGTCCTGCCCGAGATCGCCTTGGCCAAGGTCCGCGAAGACGCGCCCTTCGACAAGATCTGCTACATCGGCTGCGGGGTGACGACCGGGATCGGCGCCGTCATCAACACCGCCAAGGTCGAGATCGGCGCCAAGGCGGTGGTGTTCGGCCTGGGCGGGATCGGCCTGAACGTGATCCAGGGCCTGCGCCTTGCCGGTGCCGACATGATCATCGGCGTCGACCTGAACAACGACAAGAAGGCATGGGGCGAACGCTTCGGCATGACCCATTTCGTCAACCCGAAGGAGATCGAAGGATCGGTCGTCCAGCATATCGTCGAGATGACCAAGACGCCTTTCGACAAGATCGGCGGGGCGGACTATTCGTTCGACTGCACCGGCAATGTGAAAGTGATGCGCGACGCGCTGGAATGCACCCACCGGGGCTGGGGCCAGTCGATCATCATCGGGGTCGCGCCGGCCGGAGCCACGATCGAGACCCGGCCCTTCCAGCTGGTCACCGGCCGGGTGTGGAAGGGGACGGCCTTCGGCGGCGCGCGCGGGCGCACCGACGTGCCGAAGATCGTCGACTGGTACATGGAGGGAAAGATCCAGATCGACCCGATGATCACCCACAAGCTGAAGCTTGACGAGATCAACAAGGGCTTCGACCTGATGCACGAGGGCAAGTCGATCCGCTCGGTCGTGGTTTATTGATGGTGCGGGGTTCCCGGCCACTCTATGCCGTCCTGATCGACGCCGACAATATCCCGGCCAAGTTCGCCAGCGCGATCCTGAAGGAGATCACCGCGCTGGGCGAGCCGGCGTTGCGGCGGGTCTATGGTGACTGGTCGTCGGGGCGGCTGGGAAACTGGACAAAGGAAGTGCGCGACCTCGGGCTGGTCGCGCACCAGGAAACCGCCAACACCACCGGCAAGAACGCCAGCGACATCGGGCTGGTGATCGACGCGCTGGACATCCTGCACACGGGGCGGTTCGACGGGTTCGTGCTGGTATCGTCGGACAGCGACTTCACCGCGCTGGCCAACCGCATCCGCGAGCAGGGGCTGGACGTGATCGGCATCGGCGAGGAGAAGGCGCCGGAAAGCCTGCGCAAGGTCTGCAACCGCTTCATCCTGATCGAGAACATCATCGCCGACGACCAGCCGCCCGAAAGGGGCGCCGCTTCTCCGGCGCGCAGGACGCCGCGCGATGCGTTGCCGCTGATCCTGAAGGTGATGGACAAGTTCCCGCAGGAGGACGAGTGGTTCCCGCTCGGGCAGATCGGGCAGGGGCTGACCGCCGAATATCCCGATTTCGACAGCCGCACCTACGGCAAGCGCAAGCTGAGCGACCTGATCGGCGAGCTGAAGCGCTTCGAGACCCGGCGCGAGGGCAATTCGCTTCTGGTGCGGCGGGTCGACTAGGCTTGCCTCGCGGGCGCTTGCCGTTTTCCGGCGGATGGCTAATTTAGAATCATTCCAAATCGGAGGCGGCAATGATTCCCGGCATCGCATCGCGCAGGCGTTTTTCCGACCTGAGCGAGCAGGAGATCCTCGCCCTCGCGATTTCGTCCGAGGAGGATGATGCGCGCATCTACCGGACCTATGCCGACCAGCTGAAGCAGGCCTACCCGGCCTCGGCGGCACTGTTCGAGGCGATGGCGGCCGAGGAGGACACCCACCGCCGCTGGCTGATCGAGCGTCACCGGACGCGGTTCGGCGAGGTCATCCCCCTGATCCGGCGCGATCACGTGGCCGGCTTCTATGCGCGCCGGCCGGTCTGGCTGATGCAGAACCTCGGGCTCGAGCGGATCCGTGCCGAGGCCGAGGCGATGGAGCGCGAGGCGGCAGACTTCTACACCCGGGCGGCGGCGCGCACCACGGACGCCGAGACCCGCAAGCTCTTGGGCGATCTGGCGGCGGCCGAGTCACGGCACGAGGCGAAGGCGGGTGATCTGGCCGAAGAGTATCTGGGCACCGGGGCGCGCGGCGAGGAGGACCGCGCCGCCCACCGCCAGTTCATCCTGACCTGGGTGCAGCCGGGGCTGGCGGGGCTGATGGACGGATCGGTGTCGACCCTGGCGCCGATCTTCGCCACGGCCTTTGCCACCCATGACCCGCGGACGACGCTGCTGGTCGGGCTGGCGGCCTCGGTCGGGGCCGGCATCTCGATGGGCTTTACCGAGGCCGCGCATGACGACGGCGTCCTGTCGGGGCGCGGCTCGCCGGTCAAGCGCGGGCTGGCCTCGGGGCTGATGACGGCGGCGGGCGGGCTGGGCCACGCGCTGCCCTACCTGATTTCCGATTTCTGGACAGCGACGGCTTTGGCGATGGCGGTGGTCTTCGTCGAACTGTGGGCGATCGCCTGGATTCAGAACCGCTACATGGAAACGCCGTTCCTGCGCGCGGCCTTCCAGGTGGTGCTGGGCGGCGCGCTGGTCTTTGCCTCTGGCGTTCTGATTGGCGGCGGATGAGTTCGGGGCGGTTCGAGAAGGGAGCAGGCATGTATTTCCGCGACAAGGTATCCTATCAGCCGCTGCCGCTGCCCCACCGGGTGCGGCTGCCCGACGCCGAGGCGCTGGCCGCGGCCGGGGCCTTCCGCGACTATATGGCCCGCCGCCACACTGTGCGCGATTTCGCCCCCGATCCGGTGCCGCTGGCGGTGATCGAGGCCTGTGTTGCCGCCGCCGGAACCGCGCCGTCCGGGGCGAACCATCAGCCCTGGCACTTCGTGGCGATCTCGGACACGGCGATGAAGGCGCGGATTCGCGCCGCCGCCGAGGAAGAGGAACAGGCCTTCTACGCCGGCGGCGCCGGCGACGAATGGCTGAGGGCGCTCGAGCCGATCGGAACCGGGGTCTCGAAGCCGCATCTGGACGTGGCGCCCTGGCTGGTGGTGATCTTCGCGCAGCGCTACGGCACGACCCGCGACGGCCAGCGCTACAAGAATTACTATGTGCCCGAAAGCGTCGGCATCGCCACCGGGTTCCTGATCGCGGCGCTGCATCACGCGGGGCTGACCGCCCTGACCCATACGCCCAATCCGATGAAGTTCCTGAACGGGCTGTGCGGCCGGCCCGACAGCGAGAAGCCGGTGATGATCCTCGCGGTGGGCCATCCGGCGGCCGAGGCAACGGTGCCCGCCGTGGCCAAGCTGAAAAAACCGCTGGACGAGATCCTGACCGTCCGGCAGCCCTGATCGGCCATTGCCCATCCCGGCCGCTTGCGGCAGGGTGCGCGCCGCAAGGACGGAGGCGCGGCCATGAAGACCATTTCGGAAAACAAGTGCTTCGGCGGGGTGCAGGGGGTCTATTCCCATGCCTCCGAGGTCTGCGGCTGCGACATGACCTTCGGCCTGTTCCTGCCGCGCGAGGCGGCGGAAGAGCCGGTGCCGGTTCTCTGGTATCTGTCCGGCCTGACCTGCACCCACGAGAACGCGATGATCAAGGCCGGCGCCCAGGCCTGGGCCGCCGATCACGCGGTGGCGCTGGTCTTTCCCGACACCTCGCCGCGCGGCGAGGGCGTTGCGGACGACGCGGCCTATGATCTGGGCCAGGGCGCGGGCTTCTACGTCAACGCCACCGAGGCGCCCTGGGCCGCGCATTACCGGATGTGGGACTATGTGGCCGAAGAACTGCCGGCGCTGGTGACCGCGACCTTCGCCATTGATGACGAGCGCCAGTCGATCACCGGCCATTCGATGGGCGGCCACGGGGCGCTGACACTCGCCATGCGGCTGCCGGGGCGGTTCCGCTCGGTCTCGGCCTTCGCGCCGATCGCCAGTCCCACGGCCTCGGACTGGGGGCGCAAGCAGTTCGCCGCCTATCTCGGCAAGGACGAGGCCGCCTGGGCGGCCCATGATGCCAGCCTGCTGATGCGGCGGCTGGGGTTCGACGGGCCGGTGCTGGTCGATCAGGGTTCCAAGGACCAGTTCCTTGACCTTCTGAAGCCCGAAGCCCTGGCCCACGCGATGATGGAGCGGCGGCAGAATGGCCAGGTGCGGATGCAGCCCGGCTATGACCACAGCTATTTCTTCGTCTCGACCTTCATGGCCGACCACGTCGCGTTCCACGCCGAAGCGCTGTATCGGGACTGATCGGGATGAGCCACTATGACCTGATCGTGATCGGCAGCGGGCCGGCCGGGCGTGCCGCCGCCATCCAGGCCGGCAAGCTGAAGCGCAAGGTCCTGGTCATCGACCGCAAGGACCGGCTGGGGGGCGTGTCGGTCCATACCGGCACCATCCCGTCCAAGACCCTGCGCGAGACGGTGCTGAACCTCTCCGGCTGGCGCGAGCGGTCGTTCTATGGCCGGTCCTACCGGGTGAAGGACGACATCCATGCCGGCGACCTGAAGGCGCGGCTGAACAAGACGCTCGACTACGAGGTCGATGTTCTCGAACACCAGTTCAACCGCAACCATGTGGCGACGCTGATGGGCAGCGCGCGGTTCGTCGATCCGCACCGGATCGAGGTGGCGACCCACGCCGGAGAGACGGTGCACATCACCTCGGACCGCTTCCTGATCGCGACCGGCACCCGCACCCACCGGCCCGAGGACGTGCCCTTCAACGGCTCGACCGTGGTGGACAGCGACGAATTCCTCGAACTTGCCCGCATCCCGCGCAGCCTGGTGGTGGTGGGGGCCGGGGTCATCGGGGTCGAATATGCGACGATGTTCACCGCGCTTGACGTGCGCGTGACGCTGATCGAGCCGCGCGACAGTTTCCTTGATTTCATCGACCGCCAGACGATCGGCGAATTCACCCACCAGATCCGCGAGAACGGCCTGGACCTGCGGCTGGGCTCGGCGATCGCGAAGATCGAGGACGAGGGCACCCATATCGAGGTCAGCCTTGCCAACGGCCGGCATGTGCGTGCCGAGATGCTTCTTTACGCCGCCGGGCGGATGGGGGCGACGCGCCACCTGAACCTGGCGGCGGTGGGGCTGGCGGCCGACAGCCGCGACCGGCTGGAGGTGGACCGCAAGACCTATCAGACCAGGGTGCCGCACATCTATGCGGCGGGCGACGTGATCGGGCATCCGTCGCTGGCCTCGACCGCGTTGCAGCAGGGGCGGGTCGCGGCCTGCCATGCGCTCGAGACGCCGACCCTGCCGGAAAGCCCCTGGTACCCCTACGGCATCTATTCGGTGCCCGAGATCTCGACCTGCGGCATGTCCGAGGAAGAGGCCCAGGGCCGCGGCATTCCCTACGAGGTCGGCATCGCGCGGTTCCGCGAAACCTCGCGCGGGCATATCATGGGGCTGGAACAGGGCCTGCTGAAGATGCTGGTCAGCCTCAAGACCCGGCGGCTTCTCGGGGTGCAGATCGTCGGAGAAGGGGCGACGGAACTGATCCACATCGCCCAGGCGGTGCTGAACCTGAAGGGGACGGTGGATTATTTCGTCGAGAATTCCTTCAACTATCCGACGCTGGCCGAAGCCTACAAGATCGCCGGCCTCAACGCCTTCAACCGGATGCCGATCCCTGAGGAATACAAGGTCCGGCGCAAGGCCGAGGGGGCATGAGCCTTTACGTCGACGCCGATGCCTGCCCGGTCCGGGACGAGTGCCTGCGGGTGGCCGAGAGGCAGGGGGCCAGGGTCTATCTCGTCTGCAACGGCGGCATCCGCCCGGTCGCCCATCCCCTGGTCGAGATGGTCTATGTCGCCGAGGGCCCCGACGCCGCCGACCGCTGGATCGCCGGGCAGGCGGTCGCGGGCGACGTGGTGGTGACCGCCGACATCCCGCTTGCGGCGAAATGCGTGGCGGCGGGGGCCAGGGTGGTCAAGCCGAATGGCGAGGCGCTGACACCGGCCAACATCGGCAACGCCCTCGCCGCGCGCGACCTGATGGCCGACCTGCGCGCCGCCGACCCTTTCCGCCCCGGCGGCGGCCGGGGATTTTCGCGCGCCGACCGCTCGCGCTTCCTTGACGCGCTGGAGCGGGTGATGCGGGAGGCGCAGCGGATCACGCGATAGGGATTGCTAATGACTTGAACAGATTTATCTTCATCGGACGGGCTACGGGGAACTGGGAATGTCAAACAATATTGAGCGTTGGGCTCAGCGACTCGGCCTGTCCGTAGCCAGAACAGGCCGTTCCCTTGCGCATACAATAAGCAAAATGCGGACCGGTCGGTCGGCTGAATATTTGGAGCGCGAACTCGGTCGCGACGCAGTTGCATTGCTACGAACACTTGCCGATACGACCTCCGGCTTTGTCGACCGGGCCACCACTGAGGTGGGTGAAAGACTCGGTCCGCGCGGCAAGTTCAGCGCCGGCGGTGGCGCAACGGGTGTTGCTGTCGGCTGGATACTTGGAGGCGGTGCCATAGGCGTGGTTGGCCTTGGCATGGCCATAGGCATTCCCGTGGTACTCGTTACCGGCATCCTTGGGGCCGTCATTGCCGATTTCGGCTATCGCGACTTGCTGCCGTTAATTCAACAGTGGAAAGCGACTGCCGACCGAGCTGGTCGAGTGAGGGAGATCGTCGGTCTGTTTCCAACGCGAAGGGCCGGAGTCAGTGTACTCGAAGGAAGTACAGCCCACCGAGACTATCTGCATTGTGCGATCAAACGTTCTGAAAAGTGGATCACTATACGGTCTGCGTTTCTATCCACCTACGCTGTCGATGCAGAATTCATTTCGTGGCTCGATGATGCTCTGCAGCGGGGCGTAGAAATTCTGATCGAGTTCGGTTATCAGTCCCTGCGTGAGACCGCGGAATATCGTCAGGATATGCAAGAAGCGATACGCCGACTGGCGGAACTCAGCGACGCGCACGCCAAGAACGGGGCTGGGCGTCTACGTCTCATAAAAACGCCGACACATATCAAAGAAGTTGCTATTGATGATCGAGAACTGGCGATCGGAAGTTTTAACTGGCTCATGAACTCGAGCGGCAAGCAAGAGTTGAATTCCAACAAGTCGGTGGTCATTGAGCATGCAGAGATGGCTGCAGCTGTGCGCCTTGCCGTCCATGAAGCGGCTGACAAGTTCTGGCGTGGGCAGAAATCTGGCCCGGCAATTTAGGTCGAACTCGCCTGTCGCTAAGATGGAGCTGCCGCCTTCCGACCCCGATGTCGCGCCGGCGACAGATTTCCGCCAGACGCCGGGGTCAGGTGCGCCATGACCCTTGCCGCCGCGACCCCCGCCCATTCGCCCCTGAGAGGCATCCTGTTCGCCCTTGGCGGCGCGCTGATCCTGTCGGTCAACGATGTCTCGATCAAGTCGCTGTCGGGGAAATATGCGCTGCATCAGGTGATCCTGACCCGCGCCTTCATCTCGATCGCGCTGGTCCTGCTGGTCATCGCCTGGTCGGGCAGCGGGTTCCGCCAGCTTGTGACCCGCCGCCCGAAGGACCACCTGATCCGCGTCTCGATCGTGATGGTGTCGAACGTCACCTATTTCCTCGGGCTGGCGGCGATGCCGCTGGCCGATGCGGTGGCGACCGCCTTCATCGCGCCGATCTTCGTCACGCTTCTGTCCAGCGTCCTTCTGCACGAGCCCGTCGGCCCGCGCCGCTGGGCAGCGGTGGGGGTGGGGATGCTGGGGGTGCTGGTGATGCTGCGGCCCGGTGCGGGCGTGATCCATCCGGCGGCGATCCTCGTCCTGATCTCGGCCTTCTGCTACGCCTCGTCGCACATGATGACCCGGCGGATGCGCGACACGGAAAGTGCGATGACGCTGAACTTCTTCGTCCAGATCGGCTTCATCCTGGTCAGCGCCTCGATGGGCCTGTGGGTGGGCGACGGCCATCTGTCGGGCTCGTCCGACCCCTCGCTCGCGTTTCTCTTCCGGCAATGGGTAGTGCCGCCGCCGGCGGACTGGCCGGCCTTCCTGGCAACCGGCATGGCGGTCGGCATCGGCGGGATGATGATGAGCCAGGCTTACCGGACCACCCAGGCGGCGCTGGTCGCGCCCTTCGAGTACGCCGGGATGCCGATGGCGATCTTCTGGGGGGCGGTGATCTTCAGTACCTGGCCCGACGCGGTCGGCTGGCTGGGGATTGCGCTCATCGTCGGGGCCGGGCTTTATACGCTCTGGCGGGAAACGGTTCGGAAAAAGGTGGATGACGTTGCGGCCCCAAGCGGTGATCTTTGACATAGGCAACGTGCTGGCCGGCTGGCAGCCCGAGGCGTTCTATGACAGGGCGATCGGCCCCGAGGCGCGCCGGGCGCTGTTCGCCGAGGTCGATCTGCATGGAATGAACGAACTGATCGACGAGGGCGCCCCGTTTCGCGAGACGATCTATGACTGGGCCGGGCGCCACAGCCGGTGGACCGACGAGATCCGGCTCTGGCACGACCGCTGGACCGAGATCTTCAGTCCCTTGATCGACGGATCGATCCGGTTGCAGCGGGCGTTGAGGGCCAGGGGTGTTCCGGTCTTTGCCCTGACCAACTTCGGCACCCATTCCTTCGCCTTCGCCGAGCCGCTCTACCCGTTCCTGTCGGACTTTGACCGGCGCTACATCTCGGGGCGGATGGGGGTGATCAAGCCCGATCCGCGCATCTACGCGATGGTCGAGGAGGATTGCGGCCTGGCGCCCGAGGCGCTTCTCTTCACCGACGACCGGGCCGAGAACATTGCCGCCGCCGCGGCGCGCGGCTGGCAGACCCATCATTTCACCGGCCCCGACGGCCTGGCCGCGCGCCTGGTTGCCGAGGGGCTGCTTTCGGAGGCCGAGGCACTGGCATGACCCTGACCATCATCGGCCCAGAGGCCGAGGCGGAACTCGACTGGCTGGCCCTGACCGAGGCATTGGCCGCGGGCCATGCGCTGCCGCGCGCGGAAGTCGCCGACACGCTCTTGCGCCGCGGCGCCGACTCGCTCCTGACCCGCTCGGCCTGGATCGACGGGATGGGGATAGCGGTCAAGGCGGCGGCGGTGTTTCCCGGCAACGGGGCGGCGGGGCTTCCGGCGATCGGCGGCGCGGTCAATCTCTTGTCGGGCCGCGACGGCCGGCTCGAGGCGCTGGTGGACTTCGCCCTGGTCACCAAGTGGAAGACCGCGGGCGATTCGCTTCTGGCGGCGCGGCGCCTTGCGCGCCCCGACGCCCGGCGCATCCTGATCGTCGGCGCCGGGGCGGTGGCGCGCTCGATGGCCGAGGCCTATGCCGCGGCCTTTCCAGGGGCGCGCCTTCATGTCTGGGCACGCAACCCCGACGCTGCCCGCGCCTATGCCGAGGCCACCGGGGCCACGCCCGAACCCGATCTTCAGGCGGCGGTGCGCCGGGCCGAAATCATCGCCACGACCACGATGGCGACCGAACCGGTGATCCGCGGCGCCTGGCTGTCGCCCGGCACCCACCTTGATCTGATCGGCGCCTACCGCCCCGACATGCGCGAGGCCGACAGCGACTGTTTCCGCCGGGCCCGGGTCTTCGTCGATGCCCGCGCCACGACGCTCCACCACATCGGCGAGCTGATGGCACCCCTTGCCGAAAGGGCGATCACCGAGGCCGACGTGATTGCCGACTTCTACGACCTGCCCTCGGGCCGCTTCGCCCGCAGCACAGCCGACGAGATCACCCTGTGCAAGAACGGCGGCGGCGCGCACCTCGACCTGATGACGGCGCGCTATATCCTCGGGGCGGCCGGGGCCTGACCCCGTTCGCTCGGGTCCAGGTATCCTTGGCGCGCGCGGGGGCAGACGGCCTATTCGGCGGGCACCGCGTCCAGGGTCCGGTCCTCGCGGATGGGCAGGTGGATCAGCGCCGAAAAGGCCCCGATGCCCACGCCGATCCACCAGACCGCGGTATAGCTGCCATAGGCGTCATACATCCGCCCGCCCAGCCAGACGCCCAGGAAGCTGCCCAGCTGGTGGGACAGGAACACGATCCCGTAGAGCGTCCCCATGTAGCGCAGGCCGTAGATATGGGCGACAAGCCCCGAGGTCAGCGGCACCGTTGCCAGCCACAGCGCCCCCATCGCGACGGCAAAGACGATGACGGTCGTGGGCGTCATCGGCGTCAGGATAAACCAGGCCGAAATCACGGTGCGGGCGGCATAGACGCCGGACAGGAGGTATTTCTTCGTATAGCGCTTGCCGAGCCAGCCTGCGGCGAGCGAACCGGCGACATTGGCCAGCCCGATCAGCGAGATCGCCACGGCCCCCAGCGTCGAGGTCGAGGTGATGCCGAGCGCGGCCAGGCTGCCGTGCGGGTCGATCGCGCCGCAGACCTCGGTGACGAAGGCAGGGAAATGGGCGGTGATGAAGGCCAGCTGGTAGCCGCAGGAAAAGAAGCCGAGGAAGATCATCGTGTAGGAGGGATCGCGGAAGGCGCGCGACAGGACCGCACCCATGCTTTCGTGCAGCTCGTGGCGGCTTGCCGGTTCCGGCGAGCGGATCATCGGCAGGACGAAGAGGACCGCGAGGATGGCCACGGAGAAGATCACGAACACCGTCTGCCAAGGGTAGTGGTCCAGAAGCGCCGCCGCCACCGGGGCGCCGATGACCTGCCCGGCCGATCCCGCCGCGGTGGTGATGCCAAGGGCCAGGGAGCGGTTCTCGGGGCTGGCGGCGCGGCCGACCACGGCAAGGATGACGCCGAAGCCGGTGCCGGCGATACCGAAGCCCACAAGGATTTCCAGAAGCTGATGCTGGAGCGGTGTCACCGCGAAGGATGACAGGAGAAGACCGGCAGCATAGGACAGGGCGCCGGCAACGATCGCGCGCCGGTCGCCGAACTTCTCGGCCAGCGCCCCGAAGATCGGCTGGCCGATGCCCCAGGCCAGGTTCTGGATGGCGATGGCCAGCGAGAAGTCGCTGCGGGGCCAGCCGAACTGGTGCGAGATCGGGATCTGGAACACGCCGAAGCTGGCGCGGATGGCGAATCCGGCCAGGATGATGAAGCAGCCGGCCATCAGGACCGGCGTGATGAGGGGGGCGCGCTGCTGCATGGTGGTCTCCTGTCCGGCGCAGCTATGCGCGGGCGGAGGGCAAGGTCAAACCAAGAATTGTGATTGCCACAATCGCGCCCCGTCATCGGGCGTGGCAGGGTGACAGCGCGCGCCCGGCAGGCTATCCCCTGACCATGTCCGACGCGCGCCAGACCCTGACCGAGATCTACGACCGCCAGGTGCAGGAGGGCACGATGAGGCCCGATCCGGCGCAGCGTGCGCTTCTGCCCCACCTTCAGCGCATCGGCGACGAGCTCGAGGCCGCGGCGGTACGCCCCAAGCGTTTTCTTGGCGGGCTGTTCGGCAAGCCGCCGGTGGCGCCAAGGGGGCTTTACCTCTGGGGCGGGGTCGGGCGCGGCAAGTCGATGCTGATGGACATGTTCGAGGCACATGTCGCCATTGCAGGCAAGCGGCGCGTGCATTTCCACGCCTTCATGCAGGAGGTGCAGGCCGGGCTGGATGCGGCGCGCAAGACGGGGGTGGACGACGCGCTGCGCCCGGTGGCGGCTGACCTGTCGGCGGGGCTGCGGCTTCTGTGTTTCGACGAGATGCAGATCACCGACATCGCCGATGCGATGATCGTCGGGCGGCTGTTCCAGCTGCTTCTCGACCGCGGGGTGGCGATCGTGACCACCTCGAACCGGCCGCCGGACGATCTCTACAAGGACGGGCTGAACCGGCCCCTGTTCCTGCCCTTCATTGCCCTCCTGAAGGACCGGCTGGAGGTCATCGAACTGCAGGGTCCGACCGACTATCGCCGCGACATGCTGGCCGGCGCGAAGGTTTATTTCACCCCTGCCGACCAGGCGGCCAGCCGGGCGCTGCGGTTGCTCTGGCACGACCTGACCGGCGGGCGCGAGGGGGGCCAGCCCTTGCGCCTCACGGTGAACGGGCGGATCGTCGAGATCCCGGATCACCGCTCGGGCGTGGCGCGGGCCGGGTTCTGGGATCTCTGCGGCAGACCCCTGGGACCGGCGGATTATCTGGCGCTGGCGCAGGCGGTGCGGGTCCTGATCCTTGAGGACATCCCTCACCTGTCGGCCGCCAACTACAATGAGGCCAAGCGGTTCGTCATCCTGATCGACGCGCTTTACGAGGCGAAGGTGCGGCTGATCTGCTCGGCGGCGGACCAGCCCGAGCGGCTTTATATCGAAGGCGCCGGGTCGTTCGAGTTCGAGCGCACCGCCAGCCGCCTGCGCGAGATGCAGGCGGCGGACTGGGGCCGGCCGGACTGAAGGCTCAGGCCAGCATGTCGCGGACCAGGGGGGCGACGCGGGTACCGTAGAGTTCGACCGAGGCCATCAGCTTTTCGTGCGCCAGCGTGCCCGAGGAATATTTCATCTCGAACCGCGCAAGGCCGAGCGCCTTGACCGTCTGCACGATCTTGCGCGTCACCGTCTCGGGCGCGCCGACATAGAGCGAGCCGTGGTCGGCCTCGTGGTCGAAGGTGGCGCGGCTGGTCGGCGGCCAGCCGCGTTCGCGCCCGATCCGGTCATGGAGCGCCTTGTAGCCGGGCCAAAGCTCGTCCCGGGCCTGTTCGTCGGTCGGTGCAACATGGCCGGGCGAGTGGACGCCGAGCGGCTGGGGTGTCTTGCCGATCTGGTCGTAGGCGCGCTGGTAGAGATCGACGAAGGGCCGGAAACGGGCGGGGGCGCCGCCGATGATCGCCATCATCATCGGCAGGTCGTGGCTGACCGCGCGGATGACCGATTCAGGGCTGCCGCCCATGCCGATCCAGACCTTGAGACCCTTGGGCCCAAGCGGCGGAAAGACCTTCTGCCCCTTCAGAGGCGGGCGGGTCTTGCCCGACCAGGTGATGGACTTTTCACGGATCAGCCTGGCGAAGAGGTCGAGCTTTTCGTTGAACAGCAGTTCGTAGTCCGACAGATCGAACCCGAAGAGCGGGAAGCTCTCCGTGAAGGAGCCGCGGCCGAGAATGACTTCGGCGCGCCCGCCCGACAGCGCGTCAAGTGTCGAGAAACGCTGGAAAAGCCGGATCGGGTCGTCGGAGGACAGGACCGTGACCGCCGTCCCCATGCGGATGCGCGAGGTCTTCGCGGCGATGGCACCAAGGATCGGCTCGGGGGCAGAGATGGCGAAGTCGTCGCGGTGGTGTTCGCCGAGGCCGATGTAGTCGATGCCGGCCTGATCGGCGAGCACCGCCTGATCGACCACATTGCGGATCACCTGGTCGTGCGGCAGGCGCTGGCCGTCGGCGCCGAGGGTCACGTCGCCGAAGGTGTCAATGGCAAGCTCGAGGGTCTGGGGCATGTTCGGTTCCTTTGCGCTGCCTCAGAGTTAGTCGCAGTCCGGCGCGGCGGAAAGTGTGCGGGAACGCACAGGTGTTGTGAGCGGGTCGGACGCTTGCGGCCTCAGCCGTTGTCGCGCAGCACCGAGCCGGCCAGGTAGAGCGAACCACAGATCAGGATGCGGGCGCCGGGGGCGGCGGCGGCGATCGCCTGGACGGCCGAGAGCACGTCGGCTGCGGTTTCGGCCCTGATCCCGGCGGCGAGGGCGGCGTCGCGCGTGGTCTCAGCGGGCAGGGTGTTGGCTTCGCCGGGGATCGAGACGGCGGTGAGGCTGGCGACCTGGGCCGCCAGGGGCCGCATGTAGCCGGTGACATCCTTGGTGTTCAGCATTCCGCAGATCAGATGCGCGGGTTTCGGGGCCATCCGTGCCAGGGTGGCGGCGACCGCGCTGCCGCCCGCGGGGTTGTGGCCACCGTCGAGCCAGAGTTCGCAGGTGCCCGCCGCCTGAACCAGCGGACCGGACTTCAGACGCTGCATCCGCGCCGGCCAGTCGGCGCGGGTCACAGCAGCCTCGCAGGCGGCGGCGTCGGCGCCCAGATGGCGCAGCGCGGCGAGGGCGGCGCCGGCGTTGTCGATCTGGTGGAGTCCGGGCAGGTTGGGTAGGGGCAGGTCGATGAGGCCGTTTTCGTCTTGGAAGACGAGTCGCCCGCGTTCCTCGAATGCGTGCCAGTGCTGGCCGTGGACCAGGAGGGGAGCGCCGAGCCGGGCGGCGCGGGCCTCGATGACCGCAAGGCCGGCCTCTTCCTGGGGGCCGACCACGCAAGGCACGCCGCGCTTGATGATCCCCGCCTTTTCGCCGGCGATCTCGGCCAGCGTCTCGCCCAGATACTGCTGATGGTCGATCGAGACCGGGGTGATGATGGTCAGGCGCGGATGGTCGACGACATTGGTGGCGTCGAGCCGGCCGCCGAGGCCGACCTCGAGCAGGGTCCAGTCGGCGGGGGTGCGGGCGAAGGCGAGGAAGGCGGCGCAGGTGGTGATCTCGAAGAAGGTGATCTCCTCGCCGCCGTTGGCCTGCACGCATTCGTCGAGCACTTCGGTCAGGTAGGATTCGGAAATCAGTTCGCCCGCCAGGCGGATGCGTTCGTGGAAGCGGGCGAGGTGCGGCGAGGTATAAGCATGGACGCGGGTGCCCATCGCCTCAAGTCCGGCGCGGATCATCGCCTGGGTCGAGCCCTTGCCGTTGGTGCCGGCGACATGGATGACCGGCGGGACGGCCCGTTCGGGATGGCCGAGGGCGGCGAGAAGCCGGTGCACGCGGTCGAGCGTCAGGTCGATGATCTTGGGATGGAGGGACATCATCCGCGCAAGGATGAGGTCGGAGGTCTGGGCCATGACTGCCTCGGGCTGGGGCCCCGGCGGCGCGGCGGGGGGCTGTCCGCCCCCCGTGCCCCCCGAGGATATTTGGACCACGGTGAAGGGAAGAATCAGACTTCGGCTGCGGCGGGTTCGGGTTTCGGCGCAGGCAGGTCGCCCTTGACCGCAGGGGGCTGGCGCGTGAGCAGGCGGACGATGGTCACCAGTTCGTCGCGGAGCCGCTTGCGGTGGACGACGCGGTCAAGCATCCCGTGGTCGAGCAGGTATTCGGCGCGCTGGAAGCCCTCGGGCAGCTTTTCGCGGATGGTCTGTTCGATCACGCGCGGACCGGCAAAGCAGATCAGCGCGTTCGGCTCGGAAATCTGCACGTCGCCGAGCATCGCGTAGGAGGCGGTGACTCCGCCAGTGGTCGGGTGGGTGAGAACGACGATATAGGGCAGGCCCGCCTCTTTCAGCATCTGCACCGCAACAGTGGTGCGCGGCATCTGCATCAGCGACAGGATGCCCTCCTGCATGCGCGCGCCGCCCGAGGCGGCGAAGAGGATCAGCGGCAGCTTGCGCTTGGTCGCGCGCTCGGCGGCGGCAATGATGGCGTTGCCGACATACATGCCCATCGAGCCGGCCATGAAGGTGAAGTCCTGGGCGACGGCGACGACCGGGGTGCGGGCGATCTCGCCTTCGGCCACCAGCATGGCGTCCTTGGCTCCGCCGGTCTTCTGCGCGGCCTTCAGCCGGTCAGTGTATTTCTTCTGGTCGCGGAAATGCAGCGGGTCTGCCACCGGCTCGGGCACCTTGACCTCGGCAAAGGTGCCGTTGTCGAAGAGCGCGGCGAAGCGTTCGGCGGGCGCGATCGCCATATGGTGATCGCAGTTGGTGCAGACGTTCAGGTTGTCGGCCAGTTCGCGGTGGAAGAGCATGGTCCCGCATTCCGGGCACTTGGTCCACAGGTTCTCGGGCACTTCCCGGCGCGAGAACAAGGAATTGATCTTGGGCCGGACATAATTGGTGATCCAGTTCATCGTCGTCTTGCCTTTGCCCTGTGGACAGGCCCCCGAAATAAGCCGGGCGGGGCCGAAATGCAATCGCGCGCGGCGCGGCGGAACGGGCCGCATGTGGGGGCGCACATCGGGACGTGATGCAACTTTACCCGTGCGGGGGCGTATCATCGCCAGGGACGCAGCGGCGGGAGGACGGTCATGGCAGGGTCACTGGTCTATCGGCAGACGGTCTGGATGCGGGCGGCGCACTGGCTGTGGGCTGTCTGCCTGTTCTTCCTTCTGCTGTCGGGTCTGGGGATCTTCAACGCCCATCCGGTCCTCTATCTGGGCAAGGAGAGCGGCTTTGCCTATGACAATGCCCTTCTCGAGATCGGGGCGCGCGACGGGGCGGAGGGCCCGCGCGGCTTTGTGCGCATCCTCGGCCACGAGGCCGACACGACCGGCTGGCTGGGGGTCTCGGGCGAGGATGTGCAGGCCTTTCCGCCCGCGGTCACCATCCCGTCCTATTACAGTCTGGCGACCTCGCGGATCGTTCATTTCTTCTTTGCCTGGGTGCTGGTCGGGACGCTTCTCGTCTGGCTGGCGGCGGGGTTGCGCTCGGGCCATCTGCGCCGCGACCTGTGGGTGACGGGCGCCGACCTGCGGGCCCTGCCCAGCGACATCGCCAACCATGCGCGGCTGCGCTTTCGCCACGGGCGGCGCTACAATGTCCTGCAGAAGCTGGCTTATGCCGGGGTCATGTTCCTGGCGCTGCCGCTGATGATCGCCACCGGGCTGACCATGTCGCCGGGGGCAGATGCTTTCGCGCCCTGGCTTCTGGCCCTGTTCCACGGGCGGCAGACGGCGCGGACCATCCATTTCCTGGTGATGCTGGCGCTGGTCGTGTTTTTCCTGGTGCACATGCTGATGATCCTGGCGGCGGGGCCGCTGAACGAACTGCGCTCGATCCTGACCGGCTGGTACCGGGTCGATGCGGATGCAGAGGGAGAGGCGGAATGAACCGGCGGGGATTTCTGGCGAAGGGTGTGGCGGGGGCCTCGGTCCTGGGGTTGTCGGGGTGCAAGGTTCTGGACGGGCTGGCCGATCAGGAGGGGGCGCTGCACCGGGCGGTCGCGTCGGCCAACGGGCTGAGCTACCGGGCGCAGCGGCTGATCGGCGGCGGGCACACGCTGGCGCCGGAGTATGCCGAGGCCGACATCCGCCAGGGGCAGCGGCCGAACGGCAGCACCAACCCGGACGGCGCGGAGTATCTGGCGCTGGAAGCGGGCGGGTGGGCCGGCTACCGCCTGGCCGTCAAGGGGCTGGTCGAGCGGCCGCAGAGCCTGAGCCTTGCGGATCTGCGGGCAATGCCGTCGCGCACCCAGATCACCCGCCACGACTGTGTCGAGGGCTGGAGCTGCATCGCCAAGTGGACCGGCGTGCCCTTGGCGCTGGTGCTGGACCGGGCCGGACCGCAGGCGGCGGCGCGCTTTGCCGTCTTTCGCTGCTATGACGTGATCGAGCAGAGCCTGGCGGGGGGCATCCTCTATTACGAGAGCATCGACATGATCGACGCGCGCCACCCGCAGACGATCCTCGCCTACGGGATGAACGGCGCCGACCTGCCGGTGGCCAACGGCGCGCCCCTGCGGCTGCGGGTCGAGCGGCAGCTGGGCTACAAGATGGCCAAGTATGTGCACACGATCGAGCTGGCCGCCGACCTGAAGGGCTATGGCGAGGGGCACGGCAGCTATTGGGCCGACCGCGGTTATGACTGGTACGCCGGGATCTGAGCGAGGGAGTTCACCGGCGCAGCGCAATACGGGCCGCGAGCCAGGCGCAGGTGAGTGTCGCGCACTGGACAAGGATGGCGGCGAGCGGGGCGGGGGATGTCCCCAGCCCGTCGGGCTGGACCCAGAGGGCGAGGCCGCTCATGCTCCGGCCCGATCCGATCAGCAGAAAAGCGGCGGCGTTGTTGGCGAAGTGAAAGCCCCATGACGCGCCGATCGAGCCGGTGCGGGCGGTCAGGTCGGCGGTGAACAGGCCGAAGAGCAGCACCCAGATCAGCACATAGGCGGCGCTGGCCCCGTAGGTGTCGGGCGCGTAATGGCCGGCGGTGAAAAGGAGCGCGGGGGCCAGCATCCAGACGAGCGGCGAGGCGAAGCGGGCGGCAAGCTGCTGCTGGAAATAGGCGCGGAAGGTCAGTTCCTCGGCCCCGGTCTGGATCGCGAGGCAGACGAGCGCCAGGGGCAGGTGCACAAGGAAGGCAGCGGGGGCCTGTCCCGGCCGCAGGCTGCCGTCGGCAAGCGCGAACGGCAGGAAGAGGCAGTTGAAGGCCAGCACCGCCAGCGCGGTGGCGCGGAAGTCGCGCGCCACCCGGCCGGGGGGGCCGAAGAGCGTGCCGGCGCGGCGCCGGTGCAACAGGCGGACGGTGGCGAAGGTGCCGGCCAGCACGCCAAGAAACGAGGCCAGAAGCAAGAGCGCCATGCCGGGGGTCTCGCCCCTGAACATCGCGGTCAGGATGGTCCGGGCCAGAAGCGGCCCGAAGTGAAGGCGCAGCAGAGCCCCGAAGCCCGCCATCATCGCGAGGTAGACCGAAAGGATCATCCCGGCCCCGAGAAGCGTCCGCCAGAGTTCGGACCGGGCGCGGGCGGGTGCGGAAAAGGCGATGTGCGGCCGATAGGACGGCGGGCTGAACGTCATGGCGCAAAAGCTATCGGTGCCGCCCCGGGGTTGCAATCCGCTTGTCAGGCGGGGGCGGCCTCACTATCCCTTGGCGGGCAACCGACGGACCCTTCGATCATGCCGCGACCCTACATGCCCCCGGACGGATGGCGCCAGCGGCATCTGGCGGCGGGGCTGGCGCTTGCGCTGGCGCTGGGCGGCTGCGTCGACACGGGTTCGGGCAATGCGCCGAAAGAGGTGCTGGTGGCCGGGCGGCTGGTGACGATCGCCGCGCCGCAGGGCTTCTGCATCGATCGCTCGGCCAGCAGGGACGGGGCAAAGGGCGCGTTCGTGCTGATGGGCAGCTGTGCCTCGCTCAGCCAGTCGTTCACGGCCTCGCGGCCGAGGGACCCGGCAATCCTGACCGCTTCGGTCTATCCGGGCGGCGACAATTTCGAGGCCGGCCTGCCGGGCATGGCCGCCTTCCTGGCCTCGCCCGCCGGGCGCAAGGCGCTGAGCCGTAGCGGCAAGGCGGCAAGCGTGACCATTGGTGCGATCTCGACCGAAGGCCCGGTGCTGTACATTCGCGCTGCCGACAGCGCCCCTGCGCCCGGCCAGGAGGTCGAGCCGGAGTACTGGCGGGCGATCCTGACAGCGAAGGGGCAGATCGTGTCGCTGTCGGTGCTGGGGCTGAAGGCGCACCCGCTGGCGTCGGGCGACAAGCAGGCACTCTTGCGCCGGTTCGTCGCGCGGGTGCAGGCGGCCAACCGGCAATGAGCAGGCCGAGCGGGGGCGGTATGGCGGGGCAGGATGGTTGGGCGCTGGCTTGACAGGCTGAGGCAGAAGGCGCGGCTGGCGCACTGGCAGGCCGAGGCGCGGCGCGGGGCCACGCTGGACCCCGCGGCCTTGCGCCAGCTGCGTGCCGACGCGCGGGCGCTGCGCCGGGTGCTGGATCATGTGACAGACATGGCCGACGAGCGGCTGGCCCTGCCGGCGGTCGGCTCCGAGACGCTGCGCCGGGTGCCGCTGACCGACTGGGCCTGGCGGCCGCGGCTCTGGCGGCTGCCCCTGGCTCCGCAAGGCCATGCGCCGGCGCCGGCGCGCACGGTTCTGGACGGCGAATGCGCCCTTTTTCACGATTGCCGCGACAGCGAGGTCATGGTGCGGCAGGTCCGCAACCGCGATCCCGGCGACCTTGCCGCCTTCGGGCTGCGGATCGAGGCGCTGGGCTTTGACGGGGGGTTCCTTTCGCTGTCGGTGCGGCTGCCGCCCGAGGCGATCGCGGGGCTGGGCCGGGGCCACCTGATCCGGGCCGATCTGGTTGCCGACAGCGAGAGGGCGCAGAAGGCGCTGGTCTGGCTGAACATCGAGCACGGTCCCAACACGGACCGGATCGCGGCGGAGATCACGCTTGGGCAGGGCGAGCGGGCGGCGGAGTTCGATCTGGCGCATCTGGCCTTCGACGAGCGGCGGGTAAGCAAGGCCTGGGTCGATCTGTTCTTCGAGGCTCCGCGGATGAACCGGGTCGTCCTGCGCGACCTGACCTTCGGCCGGCGGCCGCGGGCGGAACTCTAGGCGGGGGTGGGCGATGGCGGGCGAAGAACTGATTGAGAGCCGGATCGACGCGGGCCGGTGGAGCGGGCTGGTCAGGCTGTCCGGGCCGTCGCCGGGGTTCGCGGTGATGGCGGGCGGAAGCGCGCTGCCGGGTCTGGTCGAGGCGCCGGCGGGCGAGGGGCTGGTCCGGCTGACGCTGGACCTGCCGGGGTCGGTGATCGCCGAGGGGGCGCAGGTCTTTCTGGTCACCCAGGCTGACGGCACGGAGATCCTCGGCCGCTTCGTGCTGATCGCGGGCGATGCGGTCACGGGCGATCCCGGCAGCGATCTTGTCGCCGAGGTCGCGCTGCTGCGGGCGGAACTCGACCTTCTGAAGGCGGCGTTCCGGCGGCATTGCGCGGCGACCGAGGCGTGACGCGGCGTCGCCGGTGACAGCCCACGTTCGCGCCGGGCAAGATGGGTCCGCCAGCCCGAGGAGAAGATGACCGACTATCCCCGCCTTCTGTCGCCGATTCGCCTGGGCCATCTGACCCTGCCCAACCGGGTGCTGATGGGCTCGATGCACACCAACCTCGAGGAGACCGGCGACTGGAACCGGGTGGCCGAGTTCCATGCGGCGCGGGCGCGCGGCGGGGTCGGGCTGATCGTGACCGGGGGCGTGGCGCCCAACCGCGAAGGGGCGGTCTTTTCCGGTGCCGCGGGGCTGTTTTCGCCCGGAGACATCACCAATCACCGGCTGGTGACCGACCGGGTCCATGACGCGGGCGGGCGGATCGCCATGCAGATCCTTCACGCTGGCCGCTATGCCTATGGGGCGGACTGCGTGGCACCCTCGGCGGTGAAGTCGCCGATCTCGCCGTTTGTGCCCAGGGAACTGGACGAGGCGGGGATCGAGAAGCAGATCGCCGATATCGCCACGGCGGCGGCGCGGGCGCGCGAGGCCGGTTACGACGGGGTCGAGGTGATGGGGTCGGAGGGCTATTTCCTCAACCAGTTCCTGGCGGCCCGCACCAACCGGCGCAGCGACCGCTGGGGCGGGTCTTACGAGAACCGGATGCGCCTGCCCCTGGAGGTGGTGCGGCGGGTGCGGGCGGCGGCGGGGGCGGATTTCGTCCTGATCTACCGGCTGTCGATGATCGATCTGGTCCCCGAGGGCTCGGTCTGGGACGAGGTGGTGGCGCTGGCGCGTGCGGTCGAGGCGGCGGGGGCGGATGCCATCAACACCGGCATCGGCTGGCACGAGGCGCGGGTGCCGACCATCGCCACCAGCGTCCCGCGCGCGGCCTTTGCCTGGGTGACGAAGAAGCTGATGGGCGCGGTGGGGGTGCCGCTTGTCACCTCGAACCGGATCAACAGCCCGGAGGTGGCCGAGGCGGTTTTGGCCGAAGGCTGTGCCGACATGGTCAGCATGGCCCGGCCCTTCCTGGCCGACCCGGAGTTCGTCAGGAAGGCGGCGGCGGGGCGCGCGGCCGAGATCGCGCCCTGCATCGCCTGCAACCAGGCCTGCCTTGACCACACCTTCGCAGGCAAGGTCGCGTCCTGCCTGGTCAATCCGCTCGCCTGTCACGAGACCGAGCTGGTGCTGGCCCCGGCGCCGGTGGTGAAGCGGATCGCGGTGGTGGGCGCGGGACCGGCAGGGCTGGCGGCGGCCTTGGCGCTGGACCGGCGCGGACACCGGGTGGTGCTGTTCGAGCAGGCCCCGGCGATCGGGGGGCAGTTGAACCTGGCGCGGCAGGTGCCGGGCAAGGAGGAATTCGACGGGCTGGTGGCGTGGTTTTCGACCATGCTCGGGCAGAGCCGCGTCGAGGTCCGGCTGAACTGCGCGGCTGGACCCGAGATGCTGGACGGGTTCGACGAGGTGGTGATTGCCACCGGCGTGCGTCCGCGCCTGCCCACGATCGAGACGGCGCCGGGCAGCAGGGCGGCGAGCTATGCCGAGATCCTCAGTGGCGCGGTGACGGCGGGGCCGAGGGTGGCGGTGATCGGGGCGGGGGGCATCGGCTTTGACGTGGCCGAGTTCCTGGTGCAGGGCCGGCCCTCTCCGACGCTGCGGCCCGGGGACTGGCGGGAGGAATGGGGGGTGGGCGATCCCGCGGCCTGGCGCGGCGGGCTGCGCGCGCCCAGGCCCGAGCCGGCGGCGCGCCAGGTGACGCTGATGCAGCGCAAGCCCGAGCGGCCGGGGCGCGGGCTGGGCAAGACGACGGGGTGGATCCACCGGGCGGCTTTGCAGGCCAAGGGGGTCGAGATGATCGGCGGGGTGAACTACGAGCGGATCGAGGCGGCGGGCGTCCGGGTCAGTTTCGGACCGGGGCGCGAGAACCCGCGCCTGATCGCTGCCGACACCGTGGTCCTGTGCACCGGCCAGGAAAGCGAGACGCGGCTGGCGCAGGCGCTGCTGGCCGGGGGTCGGATGGTGCATCTGATCGGCGGGGCCGACCTGGCGGCGGAACTGGACGCCAAGCGGGCGATCGACCAGGGCACAAGGCTGGCGGCGCGGCTGTAAGGCGGCTGGACGGGACGACGGCCGTGAGCTACCACTTTCGCAAAAGATGAGCGCGGCGGCGTTGTGCGCCGGAAGATTGCGGGGCAGGCGAATGGTGGACGAGGCGCAGTGGTTCTATGTGGCGGACGGGAAGCGCAACGGCCCGGCCGGCGAGGCGGCCCTGCGCGATCTGCTGCGGCAGGGGCGGGTGACGGCCAATACACTGGTCTGGTGCGACGGGATGTTGGACTGGAAGCCGCTGCGGCAGACTCCATTGGCGGAGGCGGCAGTGGCGGCCGAGACGCCGTGGACACCCGATGGCACGGGCGGTCCGGGCGCGCCGATGGGGCCGGTTGAGGCGATTATTTCCTGCCTGAACAAGTACTTCCAGTTCTCGGGCCGGGCCAGCCGGTCGGAATACTGGTATTATCAGCTATTCGTCTTGCTGTGCTTTGGGTTGTTTTTCGCTTTTCTTGCAGCGATTGAGTCGCCGCATCCGCTGGTCAGTCTGGCCGTAATTCTCGTCTTTCTTGCAGCGGTCATTCCGCAGTGGACCGCTGCGGTGCGCCGCTTGCATGACACCGACCGGTCCGGCTGGTGGTTGCTGATTCAGGTGGTGCCCTGGATCGGGCCGGTCGTGTTGCTGGTCCTTCTCTGCCTGCGCCCGACCCCGGGCCGCAACCGCTTTGGCTGAGGCGAATGTCCACGGATCGGGAACCTTTGCCGGCCAACCCGCCATATAGGTTCGTCACAATACCCAAGTCTTGACCGCGCGTTTCCGCATTCTTGCCCGAATTGGGTCCGATACCGGTTCACGGCGGGCAATGTCTATTCAGGGTGCACAATGGACCGACTGACGGAAATGGAGGCCTTCGCCACCGTCGTAGACCAGGGGGGGTTTACGGATGCGGCGAAAAAGATGGGGATTTCCAAGTCCGCCGTCTCGAAGCATGTCTCGGCGCTGGAGGCGCGCCTGGGGGCGCGGCTTCTGAACCGAACCACAAGGCGCGTGTCGCCGACCGAGATCGGACTGGCTTACTACGACCGCGCCCGGCGCGTCCTGAACGACGCGGGCGAGGCCGATGCGCTGGTGACCTCGATGCAGTCGGCGCCCTCGGGCCTGCTGCGGATTTCGGTGGCGACCGACTTCGGCGTGAATCTTCTGTCGCCGATCCTTGGGGATTTCCTGCTCGAATATCCCGAGATCACGGTGAACATGGTTCTGAACAACCGGTACGTCGAACTGATTTCCGAAGGGTTCGACATGGCGATCCGGGTCGGTGAGCTTGAGGACAGTACGCTGCGTGCCCGCAAGCTGACCGACACGGCCAAGCGCATGATCGGCGCGCCCGCCTATTTCGCGAAATACGGCCGCCC
>JAFEFU010000047.1 GCA_018240425.1 Pseudomonadota bacterium
CCGATCACCGGGCGCCCGTCGAACAGGTCGGCGGGGATCCCCTGGTTCTTCATCCAGCCGCGATGATAGATCGCGTCCTTCGAGGTGCCGCCGAACCATTCCTGAGACCGGAGCTTGCGGGGCCAAGGGGCGGGCTTGAAGGTCATGATCCTGTCCTCAGAGAGCGTGTATCGTGGGTTTGGTTTCTGGCGCGATGGCCAGCGGGTTGGCCAGCGGCAGGCCGAAATCGGGAGCGCCGATCTCGAATACATCGCCGGGAACGGTTCGGACCCCGTCGGCAAAGCTCAGGGTCGCGGTGCCGAACATATGGACGTGCAGGTCGCCGGGGACGCGGAAGATATCGTACTTGAAGTGATGGTATTCGAGGTTTGACAGCCGGTGCGACATGTTGGCCTCGCCCGACAGGAACGGCTTTTCCCAGATCACCTTGCCATCGCGCGTCAGGCGGCTGGTGCCCCGGATGTCGGCGGGAAGATCGCCCACCAGCAGCTCGGGCCCGAACGAGGCCTGCCGCAGCTTGGAATGGGCAAGGTAAAGGTAGTTGATCCGTTCGGTCACATGATCGGAAAATTCATTGGCGAGCGAAAAGCCGATGCGGTTGGCCGCGCCATCCGGGCCGATGAGATAGAAGGCGGCGATCTCGGGCTCTTCGCCGCCATCCAGCGCGAAGGACGGCGAGGTCAGGGGCTGGCCGGGGCCGACGGCGGCCTGGCCGGTACCCTTGTAGAACCATTCGGGCTGAACGCCGGTCTGGCCAGCAGCCGGCTTTCCCCCCTCGATCCCCATGCGGAACATCTTCATGCTGTCGGTCATCTTCGACGGATCGGCGTTGGCATGCATCGCATCGCGCGCCGACGCAGAACCCAGATGCGTCAGGCCGGTGCCGGTCAGGTGCATGTGCGCCGGGTCGGGATGGCGGACCGGGCAGTCGATGCGTCCCGCCGCAACAAGCGCCCGAAGGTCCGCGGCCGCGCCCGGCCCGCGCCCGGCCACGATTTCGGACAACGGGTTGCGCGCGGCAACGGCCAGGGTTGCCAGCTCGAGGATCGAGGTCGCGCCGGGGACGAACCGCGCGTCGCTGCCGTTGCGGACGATCACGCCGCCGCCGATCAGTTGGGAGAGATGCATGGGTCCGCCTCAGGACTTGGACTTGTTGTAGACGTCGAAGATCACCGCCGCGAGCAGCACCAGCCCCTTGATGACCTGCTGGTAGTCGATGCCGATGCCAAGGATCGACATGCCGTTGTTCATCACGCCCATGATGAAGGCCCCGACCACGACGCCGACAATCTTGCCCGACCCGCCCGACATCGACGCGCCGCCGATGAACACGGCCGCGATCACGTCAAGTTCAAAGCCGACACCGGCCTTCGGCGTGGCCGAGTTCAGCCGCGCGGTCACGATCATGCCGGCCAGCGCCGCCAGCACGCCCATGTTGACGAAGGTCAGGAAGGTCAGCCGCTCGGTCTTGATGCCGGACAGTCTTGCGGCCTTCAGGTTGCCGCCGATGGCATAGACGCGGCGGCCGGTGGTGGTCGCCTCGGTGAAGAATGCGTAGAGCACGATCAGCAAGGCCATCACCACCAGCACGTTCGGCAGGCCGCGGAAGCTCGCCAGCTTGTAGCCGACGAAGATCAGCGCGGCGGTCACGACCAGGTTGCGAAGCCAGAACAGGGCGTCGGGCTCCTGGGTGATGCCGTAGGCCTCGTTCCGCTTGCGGGCGCGCCAGCCGATCCAGATCAGCACCGCCGCCGCCAGCGCCACGACCAGAAGCGCCGTCAGGTTCGGCTTGTCGAGCGCGAACACGTCGGGGACGAAGCCGGTGGACAGCAGCTGGAAGCTTTTCGGAAAGGGGCCAAGGTTCTGCCCGCCCAGAAGCCACAGGGTCAGGCCGCGAAAGACAAGCATCCCCGCCAGCGTCACGATGAACGAGGGGATGCGCCAGTAGGCGATCCAATACCCCTGCGCCGCGCCGATCAGCCCGCCGATCACCAGCACGGACGGGATCACGGCCAAAGTCGGCCAGCCGAGGTTCAGCACCAGCACCGATGAAACCGCGCCGGTAAAGGCCGCGACCGAGCCTACCGACAGGTCGATGTGGCCGGCGACGATCACCAGCAGCATCCCAAGCGCCATGATGATGACGTAGCTGTTCTGCAGGAACAGGTTCGTGATGTTCTGCGCGGACAGGAAATCGACGCCCAGAAGCGCGCGCACCACGATCACGAAGAACAGCACGATGGCCACCAGGGCCATCAGCATCCCGTTTTCGCGCAGGTTGAGCTTCGCCCCGTTCTTTCTCTCGGCGGTTCCCGCGGTCTGGTCCGTCATTGCCTGCCCCTCCCCTCAATGTGTCACGATCAGGGACATGATGCGTTCCTGACTGGCTTCGGCGGCGCTGAGTTCCCCGACCAGCTCGCCTTCGTTCATCACATAGATCCGGTCGCACATGCCCAGGAGTTCCGGCATTTCGGACGAGATCATCACCACCGCCCGGCCTTCGTCGGCAAGGCGGTTCATCAGGCCGTAGATTTCGAATTTCGCGCCCACGTCGATGCCGCGGGTGGGCTCGTCGAGGATCAGCACCTTGGGTTCGGTGAACAGCCACTTGGACAGCACCACCTTCTGCTGATTGCCGCCCGACAGGTTCACGACCTTCTGGAAGACCGACGGCGTGCGGATGTTCATCGCCTTGCGGTAGCCTTCGGCGACGTCCTGCTCCTTCATCCGGTTGATGATGCCGTTCGCCGCGATCCCGGCCAGGTTCGCCAGCGCGATGTTCCACTGGATCGGCTCTTCCAGTACCAGGCCGAGGGCCTTGCGGTCCTCGGTGACATAGGCGAGACCGGAATCGATCGCCTTGGCCACGTTCGCGCAGTCCGCCGGCCGGCCGGATATCCTGATCTCGCCCGAGATGTTGCGGCCATAGCTGCGGCCGAACATGCTCATGGCGAGTTCGGTCCGCCCCGAACCCATCAGCCCGGCAATGCCGACGATTTCGCCCTTGCGGACGGTGAAGTTCACGTTGCGGATGACCTGGCGGTCCTTGTGCTCCGGGTGGAACACGTTCCAGTCCTTCACCTCCATGATCACCTGGCCCGGATTGCGCTCGCGCTCGGGATAGCGGTGGGCCATGTCACGGCCGACCATGTCGCGGATGATCCGGTCCTCAGTGATCTCGGCGCGGGGGATGGTGGAAACGGTCGATCCATCGCGCAGGACGGTGATGTTGTCGGCGACGCGGCTGACCTCGTTAAGCTTGTGGCTGATGAGGATCGACGTGATGCCTTGCGCCTTCAGCTCCAGCAGCAGGTCAAGCAGCTTCTGGCTGTCATTTTCCTGCAGGGCGGCGGTCGGTTCGTCGAGGATCAGCAGGCGCACGTCCTTGGCCAGCGCCTTGGCAATCTCGATCAGCTGCTGTTTGCCCACGCCAAGCGCATCGACCCGGGTGGTCGGCGGCTCGTGCAGGCCGACCTTGGCAAGCAGCCTGTCGGTGCGCTGATGGGTTTCGGGCCAGTTGATGACGCCACCGCGCGCCACCTCGTTGCCAAGAAACAGGTTCTCGGCGATCGACAGGAGCGGCACGAGCGCCAGTTCCTGATGGATGATGATGATGCCCTTCGACTCGCTGTCGTGGATGCCGGCGAACCGGGCCTCTGCGCCGGAAAAGTGGATCTCGCCTTCATAGGTGCCGTGCGGGTAGACACCGGACAGCACTTTCATCAGGGTGGATTTCCCGGCGCCGTTTTCGCCCACAAGCGCGTGAATCTCACCTTCCTGCACCGAAAGATTGACGTGATCGAGCGCGCGGACCCCCGGAAAGGTCTTGGAGATCGCCCGCATTTCAAGAAGCGTGCCCATGTCCGCCCTGCCTGTTGTCTGGCCCCCCTGGGGGAGTAGCCCGCCGCCCGAAGGGTCGCGCGGCGGGCCATGTCCTGGTCGGCGATCAGGCCGGGGTTACGGGAACTTGTCCTTGGTGTAATAGCCGGACCCGATCAGAATCTTTTCCCAGTTCGACTTGTCCACCGGCTGCGATTCCAGCAGGTAGGAGGGCACGACCTTCACGCCGTTGTTGTAGGTCTTGGTGTCGTTGATCTCGGGCTCGCCGCCCGACAGGATCGCGTCGACCATCTTGACGGTCACGCCCGCAAGGTTGCGCGTGTCCTTGAAGATCGTCGAATACTGTTCGCCGGCAATGATCGACTTGACCGACGGCACTTCGGCGTCCTGGCCGGTGACGCAGGGCATCTTCAGGTTGCCCGAGCCGTAGCCCACGCCCTTGACCGACGACAGGATGCCGATCGACAGCCCGTCATAGGGCGACAGCGCGCCGTCCAGGGTCTTGTCGCCATAGTTTGCGGACAGAAGGTTGTCCATCCGGGCCTGCGCCACGGCGCCGTCCCAGCGCAGCGTGCCGACCTTGTCCATCCCCATCTGGCCCGAGGGGACAGCGATCTCGCCCCCGTCTATCATCGGCTGCAGCACCGACATGGCGCCATTGTAGAAGAACGAGGCGTTGTTGTCGTCGGGCGAGCCGCCGAACAGCTCGACATTCCAGGGCTTGGTGTCGGGGAAGCGCTCTTTCAGGCACTGCACCAGCGACGAGGCCTGCTGCACGCCAACCTTGAAGTTGTCGAAGGTCGCGTAATAGTCGACATTCGCGCTGTCGCGGATCAGCCGGTCATAGGCGATGACCTTGATCCCGGCGGCATGGGCGCTTTCCAGCGCGTTCGACAGCGTGGTGCCGTCAATGGCAGCGATCACCAGAACCTTGTCGCCCTTGGTGATCATGTTCTCGATCTGGCTGAGCTGGTTCGGGATGTCATCCTCGGCATATTGCAGGTCGGTGTTATAGCCGGCCGCCTTGAATTGCTCGACCATCGAATTGCCGTCCGAGATCCAGCGGGCCGACGACTTGGTCGGCATGGCGATGCCGATCGTGCCCTTGTCCTGCGCCGCGGCCGGGCCGGTGGAAAGCGCCGCCGCAACCGCGGTCAGCGCCAGAACTGACGTGAAAGTCTTCATGAATTCTCCTCCCTGCCACGGCCCGCCTTGCGGAGGTTTGGCCCTGGCCCCTGTTTGACGGATCGGGCTGATCCGGGATGCACCCTAGACAGGGCCTCACATACCAATCAAATTCGTATTCATACGTCAGTCATACCGGATTTGGCATATCATGACCTCTGCCCTCGCCTCCCGCCTCATGTTGAAGCATCTGCGCCTGATCGCCGCCGTGGTCGAGCATGGCCAGCTGTCGATCGCCGCGCAGGCGCTCGGCATGACCCAGCCCGCCGCTTCGCGCACCCTGGCCCAGGCCGAGGCGCAGGTCGGCAGCGCCCTGTTCGACCGCAACGCCCGCGGCATGGTCCTGACCGATGTCGGCGAGGCGCTGGCGCGGCGGGCGCGCAACATCGTCGATGAGCTGGCCGACGCCAGCGAGGAAGTCGAGCTCCTCCGGCTCGGGCGGGGGGGCGTGGTGCGGATCGGCGCGGTTACCGGCGCGGCGGTCGGCTATGTCGTGCCGGCGATCCGGCAGCTGAAGCGCCTCGCCCCGGGCGCCGAGGTGCACGTGAGGATCGCCGCCAGCGAGGAACTGATCGCCGAGCTTCTCGCCCAGCGTCACGACCTGGTCATGTCGCGCATCCCTCCCAGCACGCCATCGGGCCGCTTCGTCCTGCACCGGGCGGCGGGCGAGCGGGTGTTCCTTGTCGTGCGCGGTGACAATCCGGCGGTGGGCCGCGGGCCGGTATCGCTCGTCGAGCTTGTCCACCAGGAATGGGTGATGCAGGGTCCAGGCACGCCGATCCGCCGTGCGGTCGAGGAAGCGTTCCTGTCGCAAGGTTCGCCCCTGCCCCGCAACGTGACCAACACCACCTCGCTGCTGATGACGCTGGCGTTGCTGCGCGACCCCGAAGTGGTGACGGCGGTAAGTCAGGAGGTGGCGCTGCTGCTGACCGAGAGCCGCAGCGATCTTATCATCCTGCCGCTGCGCGATCCGATCCTGCTCGCCCCCTACTCGCTTGTGACGCTGCGCGACCGCCGCCTGTCGCCGGTGGCGGCGCGTTGCCGTGACCTGATCAAGGCGCTTGTCGCCTCGACCTGACGGCGACGGGCCGCCCCCCGCCAGCCCTACCGGGCCGCCGGCGCAAGATAGTCATGGACCACTTCGCCCAGGCCAAGGGTCAGATCGGTGAGGATATGGGTGGCCGACAGCACCTCGCGCACCGGCAGGCCGGCGACCGGCGCCAGGGCGTGGGCATGCAGCTCCAGCCCGGCCGGGCCGCTCCAGGCGCCCTTCACGGTGATGTCGGTCATGTAGTAGCGCACCAGTTCGCAGATGCGCGGCGTGCAATCGACATGCGGGATGATCTTGAGCAGGAAATTCGGCGCCTGCAGCGCCTTCAGCACCTTTGCGTGGTCAAGAACCTCGTGCTTGTAGCCCATCGTGCCGGTCGCGACCTTGATCGGGCCGACCTTCAGCGTGCCGACCAGCGTGTCCTTCACCACCCGCAGCGAGGGATCGGCCAGCTTCTTGGGAAAGCCCCAGATCTCGCGCCCGCCGGCGATCGGCGCCTCGTCATTCAGATACATCAGGTGCACATAGCTGCCCTCGACCCCGTCGAGCGTCACCGGGATCACCTGGCCGCTTTCGCTGTAATCGCCGAAGCCGGTCGAATCCGGCATGCGGATGAACTCGTATTTCACGATCGGCCCGGCGACCTTCAGCGGCTCGGGGACCACCGCGCGCAGCGCCTCCATGTCGGTGCGATAGGTGATGGTCAGGAACTCGCGGTTGATGAAGCGGTA
Organism: Pseudomonadota bacterium; assembly: GCA_018240425.1. Lineage (GTDB taxonomy): Bacteria > Pseudomonadota > Alphaproteobacteria > Rhodobacterales > Rhodobacteraceae > TMP-24. Next base: position 6,808 of record JAFEFU010000047.1, read on the forward strand.
GGGGCCGCGCGGATAGCTCGGGCTGGTCAGCGGCATGGAAAATGCCTGCTTGCGGACCTCGTCACGGTTCATCTTGCCTCTCCTTTGCCGATGGTGTCTGCGCCGAGGTCGAAGACCTGCAGCGCGTCCTTGCCGATCTCGCGGGATTTCCATTGGCCGTGCGCCAGGGTCCGCGCCACGTCGTCCGCGCCCGTGTCCCAGTGCTGGACCATCGACAGGCGCGAGAATTCATAGTCCTTGGCCAGGCCCTCGAACCCGGCCTTGCGGTGGATCAGGTGGACAAGCGTGATCGGGCAATCCGGCCCGGCCCGGCGCAGGACGGCCAGATCGGGGTCATCGCGCAGGTCGCGGGGCAGTTTCTCGGCCAGCCGGCTCGCGGCGGCGCGGATCGCGTGCAGATAGCGGAACCGGTCGGTGGTCAGCCGTGTCCGGCTGGAATAGCGGATGTCCTTCTCGCGCTGCTGCACATCGGCAAGGCTTTCGGGGATCTCGCCGCGGGCGCTGAACACATCGACCTGGAAGATGCAGAGCGGCGCCTTGCCGGTATGCTCCATCACATATTGCAGCGGCGTGTTGGAGACGAGGCCCCCGTCCCAGTAAAGCCGCCCGTCGATCTCGACCGGCGGAAATCCCGGCGGCAGGGCACCGCTGGCCATGATGTGCCGCGCGTCGATCCGGGTCTTGCGGCTGTCGAAATAGACGAAGTTGCCGCTCTGCACGTCGACCGCGCCGACGCTGAGCCTCGGCCCCTTGTCATTGAGATAGTCGAAGTCGACCAGCCGGTTCAGCGTCTCTGCCAGCGGCGAGGTATCATAGACCCCCAGCGGATGGGTAGGCGCGATCGGCCAGAAGGCCAGGGGCAGCCGCGGCCGGAAAAAGCCGGGCGCGCCGAACATCACCACTTCGGCCGCAGCGATCTCGGAATAGAGGCGGCGCGATTGCGCGCCCGTCTGCACCGGCGGGGCGAGATATCCCGAGGTGATCTTCTCCCAGAAGGCCCGGAGCCGCTCGAACCTCTGGCCGGGCGGGTTGCCGCACAGGATCGCCGCATTGACCGACCCGATGGAAATACCCGCCACCCAGTCGATGTCGATACCGCTTTCGGCGAGTCTGGAGGCGGCGCCGGCCTGATAGGCGCCAAGCGCGCCGCCGCCCTGCAGGACAAGCACGTTTTCCTCGCGTGTCGGCATCTGCCCCCCGTGATTCCAAGATGAACGCGCAATGGCGAAGGGCCGTGGGCCGTCGACCGCCACTGGGACGAATATGACCAGCAGGGCGCGAGGAGCATAGGCGGGAACCCGTGATCGTGATGGGCCGGGATGGCTTCGTGAACGTCCGTGCAGGTTCGGCGGGCGTCGCGGCAGCCCGGATCCGGCCCGCGGCCCTCAGGGTGCCGCCAGTCCGGCCTCCTCCATCTGCTCGGGGTCGGGCAGGTCGCGCAGGCTCTCGATCCCGAAGGCGGCGAGGAAGGTCTCGGTGGTGACGAATGTATGGGGCGCCCCGCGCCGCGGCGCGCGCGGTCCGGTGGCGATCAGGCCGCGGTCGTGCAGGCGCCCGATCAGGTCGCGGCTGACCTCACGCCCGAACATCTCCTTCAGCCCCTCGCGGCCGATCGGCTGGTGCAACGCGATCGCCGCCAGCACCGCGAGGTCGAATTCGCTCAAGTCGAGCGCCTGGCTCCCCGCATCCGCCGCCGCCCGGACCGCAGCCGCATAGGCGGGCCTGGTGCGCAGCATCCAGCCGCCGCCGATCCGCGCCAGCTCATAGGGCCGGTCCGCCAGACCGGCGGCCAGATCCTCAATCAGAAGATCGACCGAGGCCCCCTGCCCCACCACCCGCGCCAGATCGTCGCGCGCCACCGGCGAGGCACTGGCGAACAGCACCGCCTCGATGCGGCGCAGCCATTCGCGCCAGCGCAGATCGGGCGGCAGACTGGCCAATTCGCGGTCCAGTTCGGGGGCGGAGCGGTTCTTTGCCATGCTCACACCCCGTAGAGCCGGAATGTGTCGCGCCCGGTCAGTTCGCGCAAGGCCCCGAGCTCGACCAGCCGCTCGCAGAGCCGCCGCGCGGCGCGATCCGACATGAAGGCGTTGAGCGCGGCGGGCGCCAGCGCATCCCGGCTCAGAAACAGGTCCACCGCCTGATCCGCGCCCTTGGCCCGCAGCCGGGGCGCGAGGGCGCGCAGGCGCCCGGCTCTTCGGACCAGATCGGCGGCGAGGCGGATTGCCTCCTGAGACCCGGCAACAACCGCCCGATGGCAGGTCAGGCGCAAGTCTTCACCCCGGCACGTCAGGTCGCGCCGCTTCAGCGCCAGTGACAAGAGCGGCACAAGGTGGTCCCAGCCGATGCTCCGAGACAGTACCGCATCGGCCAGGATCAGCGCCGCCGTCTCGGCGCGCGGAGCGTCGGTCAGCACGGCCTCCAGCGCCGCCGCCGCCCTTTCAAGCGGAGTGTCCCCTGCCGCATCGAGACAAAGCGCGATCCGATCAGGCGAGATCCCTTCCAGAGCCTTGCCGAGATGCGCCACGGAAACCGGCCGGGCCACCGTGCGCGACCATTGCCGCAACGCCCGGCCTGCCGGGCCGGGATCATCGCCGGGGCGCGTCAGATGCAGGGCATCGCGCAACTGCGCTTGGGTCTCTCGCCGCCCGGAGAGCCCGACACAAGCCTCTGCCGCCCGGAGCGCCAACCGGTCCCGCCACAAGGCATGGGGCAGCTCTTCGCTCTGAGCTGCGAAATGCAGATAGGCGAGCGCCGCACCAGACAGAAACGCCACATCTTCAGGGGTTTCTGCCCGCGCAGAACTGATCCAGCCCGGCATCCGGGGTACGGTTTCCGCGTCAGGTCCGGGCGGTGCTGGCGGTTTCATCACCGCAAAGCCTACCTGGCCGCGGCGCTTTCTGCCAGAGAATAGTGTTCAAACCGCCGCGCTCTGCGGCCCGTCGCTATGTCCAATAAGTTTGCATTATCGGACGTAGAGAGATAGCCTCGCACCATGACCCTTTCTCGCGCCTCAAACCCCGTCGATCAGGATGTCCAGCGCCCGCTTCAGCGCGTCACGCTCGGCCGCAAGGCTGGTGACCGCATCGCGCAGTTCGGCGCCCGGAATGGCCGCCAGTTCCTGCACCCGGACAATCCAGGCCGTGCCGTCGATCTCGACCAGGGGCGTCAGCCCCGGAAACGCCGCATAGCGCCCGGCGTCGCGCAGGGGCGCCACAATCCGCGAGGCCTCGATGCCGATCAGGTCGGTCTGCAGGTCGACGACCAGCAGGCCGCCGGTCAGGCGAAACACATCGAACTGCGCCATGTCCCGGCGCCCTCAGAAGCTGCGCCAGGCCGCCAGCGGCAGCCCGTCGCGGGCCACCTCCTCGGCATAGGCCGCGTTGGCCGCCCGGGTTTCCGCGCGCCACAGCCGGTTGCGCTCGGCCTTGGTCGCTTCGGCAATCGCCTGTTCGGCAAGGCGCGACATGTTGAGGCCAAGCGCGCGGGCCGTCTCGGCAACCTCGGCGTCCAGCGTCAGGTTTACCTTGATGCGGCCCATTCTGGCCTCCTGAATGATCCGTATGATGCAGGAGTATAGATTGAGCAGTCCCCCCGATCAAGAAAAGCCGGAGGAGATCGCCCTGCCCGCCGAAATTGCCGGCTCCGGCGCGCTTGACCGGCTGGTGGAAACCGCCCGTGACTATGCCCGTCAGGCGGCTTCCGAGAACACGCTCAAGGCCTATGCCAAGGACTGGGCCGCCTTCGCCCGCTGGTGCCGGATTCGCGGGGCCGAGCCCCTGCCGCCCGCCCCCCAACTCATCGGCCTCTACATCGCCGATCTGGCGGCGCCCCAAGGCAAGGCAGCTGGTGCGGCCCCTGCCCTCTCGGTGTCGTCGATCGAACGGCGGCTTTCCGGCCTCGCCTGGTCCTATGCGCAGCGCGGGGAGCGGCTCGACCGCAAGGACCGCCACATCGCCAGCGTGCTGGCCGGCATCCGCCGGCGGCACGCCCGCCCGCCCCGGCAGAAGGAAGCGATCCTGCCCGAGGACCTGCGCGACATGCTCGCCACCCTGCCCCACGACCTGCGCGGGCTCAGGGACCGGGCGATCCTGCTGATCGGCTTCGCCGGGGGCCTCAGGCGGTCGGAGATCGTCAGCCTCGACCACGGCAGAGACGATACCCCGGACTCCGGTGGCTGGGTCGAGATCCTCGAGGACGGCGTGCTCCTCAGGTTGCGAGGCAAGACCGGCTGGCGCGAGGTCGAGATCGCGCGGGGATCGTCGGATGAGACCTGCCCGGTCCATGCGCTGGAGCAGTGGCTGCACTTCGCCCGGATCAATTTTGGCCCGATCTTTGTCTCTGTCTCGCGCAACGGGCTGAAAGCCACGGACGCGCGCCTTTCCGACAAGCATGTCGCCCGGCTGGTGAAGCGGACGGTCCGGGACGCCGGCCTGCGTCCCGACCTGCCCGAGGCCGAACGGATCCGGCTCTATTCCGGCCATTCCCTGCGCGCCGGCCTCGCCTCTTCGGCCGAGGCCGATGAACGCCACGTCCAGAAGCAGCTCGGCCACGCCTCGGCCGAAATGACCCGCCGCTACCAGCGCCGCAGGGACAGGTTCCGCATCAACCTGACCAAGGCGGCGGGGCTCTGACACTCGCAGAGGTCTTTCCCGGACCCCGGAACATCCGTATAATCCGGAACAGAGACCAGGGAGTCGCCCATGAAAACCATGTCTGCCACCCTCGCCAGCAAGGAATTCGGCCGGTTCATCGACGCGGCGCAGCGCGAACCCGTCCTGCTGACCAGGAAAGACCGGCCGGTCGCCGTCACGGTTTCGGTGGCCGACTGGGAGGAGCTGGTTGCCCTGCGCATCGAGCGCGGCATTGCGGCCGGCCTGACCGAGGCTGCCGAAGGGCGTGTGACCGAGATGACGGATGACGCGACCGAGCAACGCCTCGCGCGCTTCCGGGCGCGGCCCCCCGAAGCATGAAGGTCTTCCTGACCCGGACCGCCGAGGGCTGCCTTTGGGCGATCTGGGACCATGACCGGCTTTATTCGCAAAGCCAGGCGGACAATTTCCAGCGCGCCATCGACCGGTTCATCCGTGATACCATTGGCGCCAATCCCGAAATCGGCCATGTCTGGCATGCCCCGCGCGGCATCCGGCGGCTGATCTTCCGCCGCCGCCACAACATCTTCTACGCCCTGCGCGACGATGTGGCCTTCGTCCTGTTCATCTTCGATGGCCGGATGGACATCAACCAGCAGATCGCCGAGTCAGGGCTCGAGGTTGACGCCCTGATCGCCCGATCCGTCGACTGAGCGGGCGGGGCCCGACCTTCCCCGCGGGGAAGGCCCCTGCCCTACCCGTCCAGCTGGTCCAGCATCAGCCGCACCGCCTGTTCCAGCCTGCGCCGGTCGATCGTGGTGAAGTCGCGGCCCAGCTGGATCTCGAGCTTGCCGACCGCCGCCACGCATTTGCCGCGGCCTTCGCGGCGATCGAACTGAAAGCTGGTGCGGGCCTTCGCGGGCCTCACCGGCCGCACCCCCTGCCCTGCCGGCCCGGCTGCGGCCGCGCCGATCTCGGGCGGCAGGTCGCCGGCAAGGCGCCTCAGCACCTCGAGCTCGTCCTCGACCGAGCGGTTGTCGCAGCCCTTCAGCTCGGCGCGGAGCATCGCCACCAGCCCCTCGACCTCGTCAAGCCGGCGCGCGAGGGCGAGGCCGAGCGCGCGGGGGATCTCTTGCGGGAACAGGAGTTCGGGGCCGATCTGTTCGACCACCCGGATGAAGGTGCGGATGTAGCTGCGCTTCTGATAGCCGGCCGAGCGGAACAGCACGGCCACCGCCTTGTCGGGATCGTCCGCGCCGGTGTCGGGATCGCGGGCATAGTCGAGGGCGAGCATCGCCATTTCGGCAAAGGAAATGTCTTTCCGCACCAGGTTCTCGTCGACCATCTTGCGATAGAGCGCCTCGAGATCCTCGCCGGGCTGGCTGACCGCCGCCGGGATGGCGCCAAAGCGCCCGCCGTCGCCGGTTTCGGCCAGCAGTTCGCGGTAGGCCGTCAGCCGGCGATAGCCCTGGATCAGATCGTAGCCGCCTTCCGGGCGGGCCTCGACGCGGATCGGGTTCGACAGGCCAAGCTCGGCGATCGAGGCCTTGAGTTCGGCCAGTTCGGGATCGAGGCCCTTCTTGCGGTCGCGCACCAGCTTGAACGTCCCGACCTGGTCGAGCGGAACCATCTCGACCACCAGGCCGAGGCGCTTCAGCCGCACATGCTCGTGGGCGAGGGCATCGTTCTCGGCACGGATCCGCGCCTCGATCTCGTGGCGTTCGCGCGCGGACCCGGCGGTCTCGGCGATGGCGGCGGCCATCGGGCCGCGCCGGGCCGGGGCCTCGGCGATCTTCCCCGCGGGGAAGGGTTCGGCGGCAGCGGTCCCGTTGGCGACCCCGTTGGCGACCTCGTCGGGCAGGTCGATGTCGAACATGCGGCGCTTCTTGGTCATGGCTCGTCCCTCAGATCCGGTCCCAGGCAGCCAGGACGCTGCCCCTGAATTCCTCGTAGGCGCGATCGAAGCTGGCCCGGGCGCGCCGCCAGGTCTCGCGCGTCATCTCGCGGTAGTCGATCTCGTAGACCGATGAGAGAAAGCGGCCGGACTGTTCGACGGCACGGGTCATCTCGATCGGATTCTCGGCCACATGTGCGCCGAAAACCTTGCGGAAGGCCTCGAACATCGCGCGGTGCAAATCGTTGCCCGGCTCGTAGCGCGTCATCAGGAAGCGGATGTCGGCAAAGGCCTTGGGCAGCGAGATCTTCCCCGCGGGGAAGGTCGGACCGAACCCCGACAGATCCTCGAGCGCCTCGGCAAGCTGGCCGATGAAGCTGGTCGTCGAATCATATTCCCAGTAGCCGGGCCCCGAGGGGATGTAGAGCATGTCGGCGGCAAAGACCGCGTTCATCGACTGGTAGCCGATCGCCGGCGGACAGTCGAAGAGGATCAGGTCATAGTCGTCGTCACCCAGCCCGTCGAGATAGCGCGAGACGGCGGCGAAGAAGGACCATTCGGGGTTCAGGTGGCGGTACTGGGCCGAGGCGAACTCGACGAAGGCGGCGTTGGCGCAGGAGGGCACGATGTCGATCGTGGACCAGGCGGTCTGCTTGATGAAGTCGGCGTGGCGCAGGTCGCCCAGCCCGAGGTCGCGGATCGAGGCCGGGATCTGGCGGCGGGGCAGGGCGGTGCCGCTGGCCGCGCCGGTGGCCGAGGCGTTCATCCGGTCGGTCTCGCGGATCAGGTCGCGGGCCATGATGCCCCAGACCGTGTAATCCTCGGCCACGTCGGTCAGGCCCATCGAATGGCTGAGCGTCGCCTGGGGGTCGAAGTCCACCACCAGCACCCGATAGCCATCGAGCGCCGCGGCATGGGCGAGATGCAGCGCCACGGTCGACTTGCCGGCGCCGCCCTTGAAGTTCGCCACCGCGGCGCGAAAGGCGCGCTTGCCGGCCGGCCGGGGCGGCATCAGCGTCTTGCGGTTGATCTTCATCTTGCGCCGCAGGGCGTTGATCTCGTCCAGCGAGAACCAGCGCTGGCGGCCGTCCGGCTCGACTTCCCCGCCGGGAAGGTCGGGCTCGGCCGCGAGCCGGCCGCGGAAGGTCGACTGGTTGATGCGGAAGACCAGCTCGGCCACCTCCCACGAGGAGAAGCGCCGGAGGGTCTTGCGGTTCTCGGGGCTGAAGGTCTGCTGGCGGATCCAGCTCTGCATCTTCAGGGACTGGGCCTGAAGCCGGGAGAGGTCTTCGTGGGTGAACATGCCTGCCTCGATGGAACGTAAATTCCTGCTTTTCTCCGAAATACGCCGAATTTGCCAGGAATGCAAAACCGAAGTTATCATCGGGCGTAATCTTCCCCGCGGGGAAGAATCCGCGGGCGGGCCAAGGGGCTGCCCGCGAATCGGCTGGCAGGGGAGGCCAGGGGAGGAACGCGCCGGAAGACTCTCATATTGGGGGACAGCTACGAGAGGCCTACCGCATATTGGGGGACATTTCGCCCGGACTGCGGGACAGACAGGTTGTCCCCCATAACCAGTGATACCCATTTTCTTCGAAAAGGATTTGGGTTTGGAACCGGGCCTGCCGCACCGTCCTTGACAGAATCGAACTTCCGGACGCAAATGACCGACATGGGGCGAAGTGCGTTGCCTTAACGCAATCTTTACCCCGAAGAGGCCACCAATGGCCCGGACGACCGAGGCAGGCTGACGCCAGGCGCGGAGGCGAGGAACAGGAGAGCGACATGCAGCTTCCCCGGCCCCTGGGGCGCGAGGCCGCATCCCGGAAATACGACATCCTGTCGGCGCTGATGGCCCATGCGCTGTCGCTTGACAAGCATGTCCAGCGGCAGGTGCTGCGGATCATGGCGCTGATCACCACGCGCTACAACTGGCAGCGCGACGAGCTGACGATGGGGCAGGGGGAAATCGCGAAGCTCTGGTCGGTGGACGAGCGCACCGTCAAGCGCGAGATGGCGCGCCTGCGGGCGCAGGGCTGGCTGGTCCTGAAGCGGCAGGGCGCACGCGGCCGGGTCAGCGTCTACGGCATGGATCTGGACCGGATGATGGAGGACACGCGGCCCGCCTGGCCGCTGATCGGCGAGGACTTCATCGCGCGGCTCGAACCGCGGGCGGCGGGGCAGGGGGCAGCGGCATCGAACGTCGTGCCGCTTCGCGCCGGTCCGGCGCCGCTGGCCGATGGCTCGACCTGGGCCGCGGCGCAGGCACGGCTCCATGCCGAGGACGCCCCCGTCTACGGCGCCTGGTTCCACCGCCTGACCGAAGTGGCGATGGAGGACAACTGCATGACCCTGGCGGCGCCGACGCGGTTCCATGCAAGCTATGTCGCGACGAACCTGAAGGACCGGCTGATGGCGGCCTTGCGCGCGGTCGATCCAAGCCTGAGGGAGGTCAGGATCGTCGCGTGAGGGCCGCGGCCGGCGGCGGGCGGGACAGCCCTGTTCGGCCGCGCAGGCTTATCCGGCGCGCGCCGGGCGGGGCAGGGGGCCGAGGTGGGCTTCGAGGAAGAGATAGCAGGCCTCGCGTGCCGCATCGAGCGGCAGCATCGCCGGGTCGATCCCCTGTTCCAGCCAGAGCCCGTCGTTCAGCGCCACGAACATGACTGCGATCCGGTCGGCGTCGACCGCGGCCCCGCACCGGGCGGCCTCGGCCGCCACGGCCTCCGAGACATCGGCGAGGAGCGAGCGGTAGCGCTGGCGGTGCACCTGGCGGAGGGCCTCGTTGTTGGCGATCTCGCCCCAGAGGGCCAGCCAGATCTTGAGGCTGGCGGGGTTGAAGACCTCGGGCGAGAAGGTCGATTCGACCAGGGCGCAGAGGTCGGGACCGGGGCCGGGCCGCGCGTCGGACCGGCCGTTCTGCAGGACCGCGGTCAGGCGGTCGTACATCGCGGCGTAGATCGCGGCCAGAAGCCCGTCCTTCGATCCGAAGTGGTGGGTGACAAGCCCGCGCGAGGCGCTGGCCTCGCGGCAGATGTTGTCGATGGTGAAGGCGGTGATGCCGCCCTGGGCAAGGCACCTCATCCCGGCCTCGATCAGCATGGCGCTGCGTTCCCCGCTGGAATAGCGACGGAAGCGGGGGCGAGGGGCGGCCCCCATCCTACCGGGGTTTCCGCGAACGGGCGGCGGCCGGGTGGCGCGCCGCCCGGCACCGGTCAGGTGGTGGTGAAGCGGGTCGGGTCGGGGTGGCCATCGGGCAGGATCACCGGTTTGAGGTTGTCGTCGAGAATCGCAAGGTAGGGCTCGAAGCAGATGAAGATGAATCCGCCCGATTCTTCCATGAGATCTTCCATGCGGTGGAACATTTCCGCGCGCTTCGCCACGTCGGTCTCGACCTGGACCTTCTGGTAGAGATCCTCGTATTCCGGGCTGTCGAAGAAGGACCAGTTGTAGACGCCGATCTGGTCGGGGCGGAACCAGACAAGGTTTTCGGTGGGCTCGACGCCGCCCGCGAAGTTCATCAGCACCAGTTCGAGCGACTTGTAGGCATCGCCCTGCGTCTTGTCGCCCATCGCCCAGTAGGCGGCGTCCTCGGTCGGCTGGATCTCGACGGTGATCCCCGCCTCGCCGAGGCTGGCCTGGATGATCTGCGCCGTCGCCATCGCCACCGAGTCGGTCAGGCAGACCAGTTTCAGCGCCAGCCCCTCGGCGCCGGCCTCGGCCAGAAGCGCCCTGGCCTTGTCGACACCGCGCCTGTCGATGAGGTTCTTCGCGCGGGCATATTCGGTGCCGGTCTGGATCACCCCGGTGGCGCGGGTGGTCAGGCCGTCATAGGCGCCCTGCAGGACGGCATCGCCGTCATAGGCATACTGGATCGCCTGACGGACGCGGAGGTCCTTCAGCGGCTCGGCGTTCATGTTGATGGTGAGCCAGACATAGCGGGTCGAGGGCGCCTCGATCAGCGCGCTGCCGGGCGGGGCCTTCGCCTTGATCTCCTTCGCCCCGGCGACGGCGATGCGGGTGAAGTCGAAGGCGTCGGCCTCCCATGCCAGAAGCGCCGCCTGGTCGTCGGTGACGATGTAGATCTCGACATTGTCGAACTGCGGCCTGGCAAGCGGCCATGCGGGATTGCGCTTCAGCGTGACCTTGGCGTTCTGCTGCCAGCTGTCGAAGAGGTAGGGGCCGCACTGTGCCGGGAATTCGGTGGTGAAGCTGCCGCCGGCGGCCTCGGTCGCCGACTTGCTGACGAGGTGGCCGCCGTAATAGGGCAGGGTGATGACCTCGAAGGGCCGGAAGGGTTCTGTCAGGTGGATGAGGCCCGAGGCGGGGTCGAGGACCTCGACCCCTTTCAGCTTTTCGAACTGGTAGGCCCAGGCACTGTCCGATCCGGCGATCCGCTCGAACGAATATTTCACGTCCTCGGCGGTCACCGGCCCGTGGCCGCCGGTCCAGGCCAGCCCCTCGTGCAGGGTGAAGGCGAGGGTCTGAGGGTCCTTCCATTCATAGGCCTTGGCGGCATAGGGGATCACCTGGTGGCCATCGCGCATGTCGGGCAGCCGGACCAGCGTCACGGTGCAGCAGCGCGGCAGGATGTCGTCAAGCTCGCCGATCTCGCCCTTGGGGTCGAGGACCTGGAAGTCGGACGAGACGCGCAGGCGCAGGGTCTTGCCGTCCGAAGCCCAGGCAAATCGGGGGCCGAGGGCCGCGCCGGCAAGGAATGCGCCGCCTGCCCTGAGAAGGCCGCGCCGGTCAGTGCTCCATTTCATCGTGAGTGCTCCTCTGCTGGGTTTCGGGGTTGCGGGATGTCTTCGGCCAGGTGGCAGCGCACCATGCGGCCCGGCGCGACCGCGCGGGGGCCGGGGTCGATGCTGCGGCACTTCGCCACCGCGATCGGGCAGCGGGTATGGAATGGGCAGCCCGCGGGGCGGCGCAGGAGGCTTGGAATCTCGCCGCGGATCGCCAGGTCGGCGCGGCGGCGGCGCGGGTCGGGGTTCGGCTCGGAGGCGATCAGGCTGGCGGTATAGGGATGCGCGGGGCGGGCGAAGACCTGCGCGGCCGGGCCGGTCTCGACCAGGCGGCCGAGATAGAGGATGCCGATCCGGTCGGCGCTGTGGCGGATCACCGCCAGATTGTGGGTGATGACGAGGAAGCCGACCCCCTGATCGCGCCCGAGATCGGCCATCAGGTTCAGGATCTCGCCCTGGATCGAGACATCGAGCCCGGCTGTCGGCTCGTCGGCGATGATCAGCGCCGGGTCGAGGGCCAGCGCCCGCGCCACGCAGACCCGCCGCGCCTGGCCGCCCGAGAGTTCGTGCGGATAGCGCCCGGCCAGTCCCGGCGGCAGGCCGACGCGCGCAAGGAGGCGCTGCGCCTCGGCGGCGCGGTCGGCGATGGGGCGTCCGGCGATGATCAGGGGCTCGGTGACCAGCGCGCCGACCCGCATCCGCGGCGAGAGCGAGCCGACGGGATCCTGGAACATCATCGCGCTGCCGCGCCTGAGGCCGGCCCACGCCGCCCTGCCGGTGAGATCGGCTCCGCGAAAGACAAGCCGCCCCGCCGCCGGCGCGGCAAGGCCCAGCATGGTCCGCGCCAGGGTGGTCTTGCCCGAGCCCGATTCACCCACCAGCCCGAAGGTCTCGCCGGGCGCGATGGCCAGGTCGATCTGGTCGAGGATCGTCAGCCGCGGCCGGCGGATGGGCAGGAGCGCCGAGAGGAGATCGCCCGGCAGGGGCAGATCGACGCGCAGGCCCTCGATCCGGTAGAGGTCGCTCATCGTCCGGCCTCGTGGCAGAAGGCGGCCTGGGTGGGGCCGAAGGCCACGCGCGGCGGGGCGAGGGCAAGGCAGCGCGGCCCGGCCCTGGGGCAGCGCGGCTGGAAGGCGCAGCCGCGAAGCGTCCCGGTCAGATCGGGAAGCCGTCCCGGAATGGTCGGCAGCCGCCCGGCCGGCCCGTCGATATGGGCGGGATCGCAGTCGATCAGCGCGCGGGTGTAGGGGTGGCGGGGGCTGTGGTAGATCTCGTCCACCGTCCCCTCCTCGACCACCTCGCCGGCATACATCACATAGACCCGGTCGCAGAGCTCGCCGATCACGCCCAGATGATGGGTGATGACGACGATCGCGCCCTGATGCTCGGCCCGAAGCTCGCGCAACAGATGGATGATCTGCGCCTCCATCGTCACGTCGAGCGCGGTCGTCGGCTCGTCGGCGACCAGAAGCATCGGCCGCATCAGAAGTGCTGCGGCGATGGCAGCGCGCTGGCGCATCCCGCCCGAAAGCTCGTGGATATGGCGGCGCAGCGCCAGATCGGGGTCGGGCAGGCCGACGCGGGCGAGGATCGCGGCGGCGCGGGCGCGCTTTTCGGCGCGGGGCACGGGCGAGCGGTGCTGGAAGTCGACAAGCTGGTCGCCGAGCGTCAGGACCGGGTTGAAAGAGGTCATCGGATCCTGGAACACCATCGCGACGCGCGCGCCCCGCCATTCGCGCCGCCGTGCCTCGGGCAGGGCCAGGAAGTCCTCGCCGGCGATCCTGACCTCGCCCGCGACCGTCGCCCCGGGCGCGGGCAGGCCGATCAGCGCCGAGGCGAGCGTGGACTTGCCGCAGCCGCTTTCGCCGACGATGCCGATGATCTCGCCCGCGCGCGCGTCGATGCTGACGCCGCGCAGGGCCCGGACCGGACCGTAGGACAGGCTGAGGCCGCGCACGTCGAGGAGGGGGGCGGTCATCGCGAGGCCACCCGCAGGCGGGGATCGAGCGCGTCGCGCAGTCCCTCGCCAAGGAAGGTGAAGCCGACGGTCGCCAGCACCAGCGGCAGGCCCGAGGCGATCACCAGGAGGGGTTGCTGGCGCAGCGAGGTATAGCCGTCGTAAAGCATGTTTCCCCAGCTGGGCTGCGGCGGCCGGACGCCCAGGTTCAGGTAGGACAGCCCGGCCTCGAGCATGATGACCACCGGCACGTCCATGCTGAGGACGATGACCAGGGGCCCGACGACATTGGGCAGCATGTGGCGCAAGAGGATGCGCGCGGTGCTTGCGCCCATCGTCCGCTCGGCGACGATGAAGTCGGCGTTCCTCATCGTCAGGGTCTGGGCCCGGATCAGCCGCGCGTAGCCGGGGATCGAGACGGTGACGATGACGAGGATCAGCGTGGCGACGCCCGGCCCGGTGACGGTGATGACCGCCAGCGCGAACATGATGACCGGCAGCGACGAGACCGAGTCGAAGCACAGGACCATCAGCCCGTCCAGCCAGCGCGGCCCGTAGCCCGCGATCATCCCGAGGACTAGGCCGATGGCCCCGGCAAGGCCGGTCGCGGACAGCGAGATGCCGAGGGCCATGCGCGCGCCCCAGATCAGCCGCGACAGGGTATCGCGGCCAAGCTGGTCTGTCCCGGCCCAATGGGCAAGGCTGATGCCCTGCAGCTTGTTCGCCACGTCGAGCCGCAGGGGATCGGCGGGCGCGATCCAGGGGGCGAGGAGCGCGACCAGGATGAAGGCCGCGACGAGGATCGCGCCGGTCAGGCCCAGCCCGTCCCGCGCCAGCCGGGCCAGCGCGCCCCGGGTCCGGTGGGCGGGGGCCGCCGCCGTTCCGGTGTCAACCGCGGAAGGCATCGCGCACCCTCGGGTCCAGCCGGGCGATCAGAAGATCTGCGGCGGTGACGACAAGCAGGTAGAAGGCGGTCATGAACAGGACGGTGCCCATCACCACCGGGTAGTTGCGCTTGGCCACCGCCGAGACGATCAGCATCCCGATCCCCGGCCGGGAAAAGACCGTCTCGACGAAGACGGCGCTCGAGAGGATCGAGCCGAAGCCGACCGCGAGGACGGCGATGGTCGGGATGATCGCCACCCGCAGCGCATAGCGGCCGACGATGCGTGCCTCGCTCAGGCCGAAGGCGCGGGCGGTGCGGATGTGGTTGGCGCCCATCACCTCGAGCATCGAGGCCCGCACCAGCCGCGCCAGATAGCCGACCCAGGTGATGCCGATGGCGAAGGCGGGCAGGAGGACGGCGCGGAACTGGCTGACCGGATCGCCCGGGGTTCCCGCCCCGATCGCCGGAAGCCAGCCCAGCCAGACCGCAAAGACCGCCAGCGCATAAAGCGCGATGACGAAGGGCGGGACCGCGATCATCGACACCGACAGGATGCCGAGAAGCCTGTCGATCAGCGTCCCGCGCCAGACGACCGCCAGGCAGCCGAGCGCCACGCCAAGCGCCGCCGCCCAGCCGAGCGCCATCGCCCCGAGGAAGAGCGTGTTGGGAAAGACTTCGAGGATCTGCGCGGCCACCGGCCTTCTCGACCAGACGTCATACCCGAGGTTGCCGTGCAGCGCGCTGGCGAAGAAGTTCCACACCTGCACGGGAACCGGCCGGTCCAGCCCCATGCGCGCGATCAGTTCCGCCTTGAGCGCCGGCGTCGCCCGCGGTCCGAGCGCCAGAGAGGCCGGATCGCCCGGCACCAGGAACACCAGCGCGTACATGGCGAACATCACCGTGAAGAGGATCACGATCGCGAGGCCCACGCGCTTGATGGCGTAGGTCAGCACCGGCGGCGCCCCCGGGCGGCGGTGCGCCTGTCAGATGTGGTCACGCGCTATCCTTTCGTCCCATCGGCGCTGGTAGACCGGCTTGCCGTTTTCGCTGGCCGTCAGGGTCATCTCGACCCGGAAATGAGTGGCGTCGCAGGTCAGCCGCCCCTCGCTTTCATGGGCGAACACGCCGTCCGCCCGCTCGATCTCGGCGCGGAAGCGGGTGAGGGTGGCGGCGGACAGGGGATCGCCCTCGGTGATCTCGTAGCGCGCCAGCCCCTCGCCCCGGTGGGTCTGGCCGATGTCGGGCATTTCGGTGATGGCAGTCCAGCGCGGGAAATCGACGGTGATCCGGCCCGAGAGAAGATCGCGCGTCACCGTGCGGCGGGCGCGGGCCGGCGGCGGATGGTGGATCATCGGGGTCGGGGGGGCGGACTCGGGCGGGTCGAAGGGGCGCAGGGCGGCCTCTTCGGCCGGGCGGGGCGGCCGCACCGGCAGCGACAGCGCGCTGTCGCCGGTCAGGATCGTCAGCGTCGCCATCTCGGGCGAGGGCCAGGCGATCGGCCAGTAGGCCGTGGACAGCGACACCGCCAGCCGGTGGCCGGGGGCGAAGGCATGGGCGATGTCCTCCATCTCGACCGTCGCCTCGGCGATCTCGCCGGGGACGAGCGGGCGCGGCTGGTCGTGTCCGCCGCGGTGGGCGAGGTTCAGGATGCCGATGCCGACGCGGGTCGAGCGCCCGTCGGGCCAGACGTCGTTCAGCCGCGCCGACACCAGGGCCAGCGGCTTGTCCGAGGAAAAGCGCAGGTGGACGAGCGGGGCACCAAGGATTTCCAGGCGCTCGTCCAGCGGGTCCGAGACGAAGACGAGGCTGCCGCCGTCATCCTCGCGCTGGTCGCCGGGCCAGTCGGCGTCGTTGCCATAGCGCCCGACCTCGCCCGCGCCGTTGCCGACCGTCAGGGGCGAGCAGATCCGCGCCTCGGCCGGCGGCGCGGGCAGGGGGGCGAGCGCACCGCCCCGGTTCAGGGCCAGGCGGCGCATCCCGATGTTGGGGCTGGGCCAGGACGGCTCGCCGATCCAGCGGCCGGGGCGCTCGGTGTAGCAGGTCGCGGGCGGCACGCCCTCCTGCATCCAGACCCTCAGCGCGGGCTCGTCCATGATCCCGGTCTCGCGCCCCTTCATCCAGTGGTCGCACCAGCGCAGCACCTCTTGCAGCCAGCCGATGGCGGGGGCCACCGCCACGTCGAACGGGTAGGAATGCGCCCAGGGCCCGATCAGCCCGCGGCAGGGAACCGTGAGGCCGGCAAGCAGGCGCGGGATGCTTTCGCTGTAATTGTCGGCCCAGCCCGAGACCGCATAGACCGGCACGCGGATGCGGGCGAAGTCTTCGCAGACCGAGCCCTGCTTCCAGTAGTCGTCGCGGCGCTGGTGGGCCAGCCAGGTCAGGATCCAGGGCCGGTTGGCGCGCAGCCGGTCCTGCCAGATCTCGCGCCAGCGGGGGCCGACGATCGCGGGATCGGGCGGCAGGTCGTTCATGGCGAACATGGTGGCCGACCAGTCGAAATTGTCCTTCGACAGGCAGCCGCCGACCCAGTGGATGTCGGTCGCATAGCGGTCGTCGGTCGAGCCGACGGTGATGACGGTTCGCAGCGCCGGGGGCTGGCGGGCGGCGATCTGGAGCCCGTTGAAGCCGCCCCAGCTGATCCCGATCATCGCGACCTGCCCGTCGCACCAGTCCTGCGCGGCGATCCAGGCGATGACCTCGCAGCCGTCGGCCTGTTCCTGCGGGGCATATTCGTCGGCGATGGTCCCGTCGCTTTCGCCGGTGCCGCGGATGTCGACGCGGATGCAGGCATAGCCGTGCCCGGCCAGATATTCGTGCATGTCGTTGTCGCGCGACCGGGTGCCGTCATGCTTGCGGTAGGGCAGGTATTCGAGGATCGCCGGAACCCGCCCCGCGCCTTCGGGGCGCCAGAGCCTGGCGGCAAGGCGCGTGCCGTCGGGCAAGGTCACGAACAGGTTTTCCGTGACGCTCACCTTGAACGGAAATTCGGCCACGACCGCCATGTCCCCTCACCTCTTGTTGAACAACCATGCAACAAGGATAAGAGTCGGGCAACGGAAATTTTTGGCAATGTCCGTAAAGCGTGTTGGCCCGAGGAACATCGCCACTTCGATGCTCGTCCCGCGCTGGCGCGGAGCGCGGCCCGAAGCATCGCCGAGGTAGCGCGGAAACAAGGCCGCGGCTCTTCCTGGCCGGCGCGCCAGGATGTATCCGGATGGCAGAGATCGAGGGATAGCCGATCGGTTCGCAATGGGCTATCAGGCACTGCCGTAGTTGGCGATTGACAGAGGTGCGGCAGTGCCGTATATAGACATGGACAACCTACCGCTTCCACATGCCGTCGTGGCGACCAGGACCTTCGAGATACAGGCCAAGCGGGCCGGGGTCAGCGAAGATGAGATGATGGAGATTTGCCACGCCATAGCGAAGGATCCGCAGGGCGGGGATCTCATCCCCAGGACCGGAGGCGCGCGGAAACTGCGGCACAGGAGCGAGCATGGCGTCCAAAGCGGCGGCTACAGGACGATCCACTACTGGGGTGGAGACAATGTGCCGGTGTTCCTCCTCGCGATCTACGACAAGACCCAGAAGGGTAACCTCA
This sequence comes from Pseudomonadota bacterium, assembly GCA_018240425.1. Taxonomy (GTDB): domain Bacteria; phylum Pseudomonadota; class Alphaproteobacteria; order Rhodobacterales; family Rhodobacteraceae; genus TMP-24. Next base: position 24,480 of record JAFEFU010000047.1, read on the forward strand.
CGGAAGCCGAGAAGAACGAGCTGAGGAAGATCCTGCCGAAGCTGGCGGATGCCTACCGGGACAGCGCGAAGGAGGCCACCGGGCGCGGGCGGCACAATGGATGACGAAGGAGTGAGGACATGGCCACTTTCGGCGAGGAACTGATCCAGAGCGCCAGGGAAGCCCTGGACATTGCGCGCGGCAACAGCGCGCCGGCCTTCGTCTGCGTGCCCGACGAGGTCGATGTGGCGGCGATCCGCAAACGCAAGAAGATGTCCCAGGGGCGCTTCGCGGAGACCTACGGCCTGAGCGTCAGCACCGTCCGCGACTGGGAACAGAAGCGCCGCGCGCCGGATCGCTCCGCGCGGGTTCTGCTGACCGTCATCGACAGGGAGCCGCGGGCCGTTGTCGCCGCACTCGGGGCCGTTTCGGCCTGAGGCAAGCCTGCGGTCATTCCCGTAGGGCCTGATGACCCCTACAGGGCGCGCAGCACCGCGACCGGATCGACCCCGCGATCCCGGGCGATGAACCATTGCAGGTAGCCGTCGAGATAGCGGGAAGCCGGACCCCGGAACGGGGCGATGAAGCCCTTCAGGCGGGCGTGCAGCGCATTGGCGTTCTGGATGTGATGGGTGGGCGACGCCATGCGGGTGCCGGGCTTCGAGCCGACGACGAAATGGTCGATCCGGTGCTGCCGCGCATAGGCCGCATAGCCCGAAAGCCCGTCGGAGCAGAGGACCGCGTCCGCCGCCATCACCTGCCTGAGGGTCTGGCAGATCGTGCTGTCCCTTCGGTCGGGGATGCGCTCCAGCCGGCGCGCGCCGCTGCGGTCGGTGAGCGTCAGGATCGGCAGTTGCCAGCGCGACAGGCCGCGCATCGTCAGGACGCCCCTGTGCCGGTATTCGTGCCACCGGCGGCGCGGTGGCGCCGGCCAGGCCCGTGGATCCCGGAAGTGCCGCACCCATTCCCGCGAGCCCTTGCGGCTCTCGCGCTGGAAGGCCTCGTCGGCTTCGACGACGCCCACGAACGCGGCGTCCGAGGCCCCCGAGAGGGCGCGCTGGATCAGCATCCGCCAGCGCCAGACGGTGTGTTTGTCGAGGCCGAGCCGCCCTGCAAGCTTGCGGACCGACAAGGGCTTCCGGTCGCCGAGCATGTCGCGCGCGGCGGCGAGGAAGAGATCGGGCCGATGGATGCCGCGGATCGCCGACCCGGTCCGCCCGGACCAGGTCCGCTGGCATCCCTCGCAGCGGTAGCGCTGCACGCCTGTCCGCGTCCGGCCCCACCGCTGCCGCCGATCGCCGGCGCAGAAAGGGCAGTTGCGTTCTCGTTTCGTTCGTGCTTCGATTTCGGCCAACGCCTCACGGCGGCGCCGCGCGTCTCCAAGCCTGGTCCGCGCATCCTCGATCTGGGCAGGCGTCAGGCGATCGAACGCGGTGACGAAGCGGCGATAGTCGTGGGATCTCAAAGGCACCTCCGCAACAGGGACGGAGGTAAATAGGCTTTGTCGCCGGAAAGTTAAGCGCGCCAACACACTTTGCGGACATTGCCAAATTTTTCGGCTGTGGCGTTGAACTGTGTTGGTCGGCTTTGCAGGACGAAGCGGACGTTCAGTCCTGGGTAACCTGTATGATCAGATCATGGGGCGTATCCTTGAGGTTGGCCCGCCAGACAGACTTCGTCCCCTCAACTTTTTGAAGTCTAAGTCGCGTGATGTCGTTGGCCCGTCGTGAGGCAATCTCGGGGAATGCTCCTTCAACTGCTTGAAGCAACCATCCTTGAGGATTGCTCTTTCGCAACTCGGAAATCCTCGTGATGTTCCCGCAGGTAAAGCTGTACCGGAACAGTGGCACATCGGCCTCCGACTATTATCCAAGGCCAGACTAGGCTCCGATACAAACGCCCGCAATCTGCCCAAGCCGCCAACCCCATTTCGCGACCCAACATTTTGCTTCCCAACATCGCCCCTTGACCGGATCGGCAGGCCAATCTTACTATACGAACGTTCAACAAGGAGGCGCCGATGCCACGCAACCCGCGTTACGACATCCTGTTCGAGCCCGTGCGCATCGGCCCCAAGACCGCCCCGAACCGGTTCTACCAGGTGCCGCACGCCAGCGGCATGACCAATGCCGCGCCGCACGCCCGCGCCGCCTTTCGCGGGATGAAGGCCGAAGGCGGATGGGGGGTCGTCTGCACCGGGGCCTGTTCGGTGCACCCTTCGTCGGACGACAGCCCGTTTCCCTTCGCCTCGCTCTGGGACGAGGCGGACGTGCGGGCGCACGCGCTGATGACCGGGGCCGTCCATGCCCACGGCGCGCTGGCGGGGGTCGAGCTCTGGCACGGGGGCGCGGCCTCGGTGAACCGCACCACGCGCCATGCGCCCCTGTCGCCGTCCGGGGTGCCGTGGATGGCGACGCATGTGGGCTTCATGTCCTCGGCCCGGCCCAGGGTGATGGATGCCGCCGACATCCGCGACCTGATCCGCTGGCACGCCGAGGCCGCGGTGCGCGCCGAGCGCGCCGGGTTCGACATTCTCTATGTCTATGCCGGCATGGGCTATCTGCCCTATCAGTTCCTGCTTTCGGACTACAACCACCGCACCGACGCCTATGGCGGCTCGGTCAGGAACCGGGTGCGGCTGACCGAGGAACTGATCGACGCGGTGCGCGAGGCGACGCACGGGCGGGCGGCGGTCGCGCTGCGCATCTCGCTTCAGGAGTTGCGCGCCCGCCCCTCGGAAGTGGCCGAGAGCGAGGGGCACGAGGTGATTTCCCTTCTGCGCGAGGCGCCCGACCTGTTCGACGTGAAGATGGACTATTCGGCGACCGACTGCGCGCCCTCGCGCTATGCGCCCGAAGGGAGCCATGAGCCCGTCGTCGATTTCGTGAAGACGCTGACCGACAGGCCGGTGGTGGGGGTGGGGCGTTTCACCTCGCCCGACACGATGGTGTCGATGGTGCGGCGCGGCATCCTCGACCTGGTCGGGGGGGCGCGGCCCTCGATCGCCGATCCGTTCCTGCCCCGCAAGATCGCCGAGGGCCGCGAGGCCGAGATCCGCGAATGTATCGGTTGCAACATGTGCATTTCCTCGTGGCATGACGGCGTCTGGGTGCGCTGCACCCAGAACCCGACGGCGGGCGAGGAATGGCGGCGCGGCTGGCACCCCGAGGTGGTGGGTCGGGACGGGGCCGACCGGGTGCTGGTCGTGGGCGGCGGGCCGGCCGGCCTCGAGGCGGCGCTGACGCTGGCCCGGCGCGGCTTCGACGTGGCGCTGGCCGAGGCCGCGCGCGAGTTCGGCGGGCGGCTGCGCTTCGAGGCGGCGCTGCCCGGCCTGCGGGCCTGGGGCCGGGTGGCCGATTATCGCCTTGGCCAGTTGCGCCAGATGGCGAACGTGGCGCTTTATCCCGAAAGCCCGATGGGTGCCGAAGACGTGCTGGCCTTCGGCGCCCGCCATGTGGTGATCGCGACCGGCGCCGAATGGCTGCCGGTGCTGTGCGGGGCGAACGAACTGCCGGCCGGCCAGACCGGGGCGCCGCGCGTCCATACCCCCGACGACATCGCCGCCGGTGCGGTGATCGCCGGGCCGGTTGCGGTCTTTGACTATGACAACAACTACATGGGCTCGGCGGTGGCCGAGAGCCTGGCCGGCAAGGGGCTGGAGGTCACCTATGTCACCACCGCGGGCGCGGCGGATGCCTGGGGGGTGATGACCAACGAACAGTCCCTGGTGCACCAGTCCTTCGCCAGGCTCGGCATCGCACAGCGCACTCTGGAGATCGTCACCGGCTTTGACGGCGAGACCTTGCGGCTTGCGCAGATCTTTTCCGGCGAGGCACGGTCGGTCCCCGCGCGCTCGCTGGTCATCGTCGGCCAGAGGAGGGGGCGGTCGGCCCTGCATGACGGCCTGCGGCTGGCGGACCTGAAGGGGGCGGGGATCGACCGGCTGCACCTGACCGGAGACGCGAATGCGCCGGGCGCGATCGCGCATGCGGTCTACCAGGGCCACCGGACCGCGCGCGAGGTGGGGCTGGCCGCCGCCGACCTTCGCGTCCTTCGCGACGCGCCCTTTGCCCCGCGCGATGTCCCCGCCCCGGCGAGGGCGGCGGAATGACCGGCGTCCGCCGCCGCCGGACGCGTCCCGACCGTGCCGCCGGCGGGCTTCACCAGCTGCCGTTCCGCCAGGTCGAGCGGCGCCTGCCGACGATTGAAATCCTGTCGGCCGACCAGGTCGAGGCGATCCATCGCGCCGCGCTGACCCTGCTGGCGACGACCGGGATGCGGGTGCTCGATCCCGGCGCGCGCCAGCGGTTCGCCGCCGCCGGGGCGCGCGTCGATGACGCCTGCGTCCGCCTCGATCCGGGCATGATCGAGGAGCGGCTTGCCACCGTGCCCCCGGCCTTCGTCCTTGCGGCGCGCAACCCCGGCCGCTCGCTTCGCTTCGGCGGCGGATTCCATGTCTTCGCCTCGGTCGGGGGGCCGGCCTATGTCATGGACAACGACCGGGGCCGGCGCGACGGCACCTTTGCCGAGATGTGCGATTTCCTGCGGCTGGTCCAGCAGGTGAATGTCATCCACCAGGAGGGGGGCTGCCCGTTCGAGCCCCTGGACCTGCCCGCGCACACCCGCCATCTCGACATCTACCTTGCCCAGATCACCCTTCTCGACAAGAGCTGGCAGACCCAGTCGCTCGGCCGCCGGCGCACCCTTGACGGGATCGAGATGGCGGCGATCGCCTTCGGCCTCGACCGCGAGGCGCTGGTCCGGCAGCCGACGCTTCTGGGCATCATCAACACCAATTCGCCCCTGCAGCTTGACGTGCCGATGGCCGAGGGGCTGATGACCCTTGCCGAGCACGGGCAGGTGAACGTCATCACCCCCTTCACCCTGGCCGGCGCCATGAGCCCGGTGACGCTGGCCGGGGCGCTGGCCCAGCAGCATGCCGAGGCTCTGGCCGGCATCGTGCTGACCCAGATCGTGCGGCCGGGTGTGCCGGTGATGTACGGGGGCTTCACCTCGAACGTCGACATGCGCTCGGGCGCGCCTGCCTTCGGCACCCCGGAATATGCCAAGGCGGCGCTGGCCTCGGGTCAGCTGGCCCGCCGCGCCGGCGTGCCGTTCCGGTCGTCCAACGTCTGCACCGCCAACGAGGTCGATGCCCAGGCGGCCTATGAATCGCAGATGGCGCTATGGGGGGCGCTGATGGGAGGGGCGCATCTGGTCGAACATGCCGCGGGCTGGCTGCATGGCGGGCTGACCGCCAGCTTCGAGAAGCTGATCCTCGATGCCGAGATGCTGCAGATGTTCGAGGCGCTCTTCGAGCCGATCGACACCGGGCCGGACAGCCTGGCGCTGGAGGCGGTGGCCGAGGTCGGCCCCGGCGGGCATTTCTTCGGCGCCGCCCACACCATGTCGCGCTACGAGACCGCCTTCTACACGCCGCTTCTGTCCAGCTGGGACAATCACCCGCAATGGCTGGAGCGGGGCGCGGTCCAGACGCGCGAACGCGCCAACGCGGTCTGGAAGCAGCTGGTGGCCGACCATGAGGCCCCGCCGCTCGACCCTGGCCGGCGCGAGGCACTCGAGGCCTATGTCGCCCGCCGCAAGGCCGAAGGCGGCGCGCCGATGAACTGAGCGGCCCCCGGGGGCAGGGCCGCGGCCCGTTGCCTCATGGTGTCCGGCGCAGCCTGCCGCGCTGGCCTGACCGGTTCAACCGTTCAAGACCGTACTCCGCCCTCAACGGCCCCTCTCGCCGTTCAAGGGTGAACGGCTTCCCGAGACTTCAGGTCTGGCGCGACGGGTCGATCACCGCCGCCAGGGTATGTGCCACGATCCGCATCGGCCCGTCCTGGCCGATCGAGATGCGCAGCCAGTCGTCCAGCCCGTAGTCGTCGCAGGCGCGGATCAGGGCGCCGGCCTCGGCCACGCGGCGCACGAGGCCGGCTGCGGTGACGCCGGCCCCGCCGGGAACGCGCGCCATGACGAAGTTGGTCTGGCTGTCGGGCACCGCATATCCCGCCTGGCGCAGACTGCCGGTCAGGAGGTCGCGCCCCCGGATCACCGCCGCGCCGGTGCGGGCCAGCCAGGCCGGCGTGTCGGGGTGGCGCAGTCCGGCGATGCCCGCGGCCTGGGTCGGACCGGAGACGTTGCCGATGCCGCGCATGGCGTTCAGGGCATCGGCCATCTCGGGCATCGCCACGCCCCAGCCGAGCCGCAGCCCGGCCATGCCCCAGGCCTTGGAAAAGGTGCGGGTGGTGAGGACGTTCGTCCGCTCCTGCGCCAGGCGCAGCGCCGTCGCGGCCGCGCCCGGATCGCCAAACTCGGCATAGGCGCAGTCGAGCACCAGGACCACGTTGCCCGGCAAGGCATCGGCCAGCCGCAGCAGCGTGGCGCTGTCGATGCCGCGGCCGGTGGGATTGCCGGGGTTGGCGAGATAGACCACGCGGGTCCGGGGCGTGACGGCGGCGATGAGCGCCTCGATATCGGCGTCCAGTTCCCCGGCCGTCGGGCTTTCCACATAATCCACGCCAAGCCGCCAGGCGACGATGCGGAACTGCGCGAAAGACAGGGCCGGGGCAAGGATCTCGTCGCCCGGCCGGGCATAGACCCGCCCGACGATATCGAGGATCTCCTCGGACCCGTTGCCCGGCACCACGCAAGCCGGGTCAACTCCGTAGAAGGTGCCGATCGCCTCGCGCAGCGTCCAGGCGCGGGTGTCGGCATAGAGCGCGGCATGGGTGGCAGCGTCGGCTGCCGCCCCAACGGCGCCGGGTACAGTGCCCCAGGCGTTCTCGTTCAGCGACAGGTTCACCAGCCGCGACACGTCGATCCCGTCCAGCCGGCGCACCACGGTGATCGTGCCGCCGGCCATCCGGGGCTGCGGTTTTCCTGGCTGTCGCGGCATGGGGACCACCTCTTTCATGGATGCTGGGCGCCGCAGTGTTTTCGCGATTGCCCGCCGAGGTCAATCCTTTTACATATTTAAATGTGGGATTTCGGCCGGGGCCGGGGGCTGTGCGAACGGCGGCCGGCCTGCTACATCAGGCGCCGCCGGCATCTTTCGCCGCACGGCAACCCGAAGAAGGATTTCATGGCTTCGATCGAACGCAATGCCGGCCTCGCCCGCCAGATCGCCGACAGTCTTCAGAACGACATCATGGAGGGCCGCCTGACCGTCGAGGCGCGCCTGCCGTCCGAGGCCGATCTGGCGGACCGCTTCGGCGTCTCGCAGCCCACGGTGCGCGAGGCGATGAAGATCCTCGCGGCCAAGAAGCTGATCCGCTCCAAGCGCGGGCCGCGCGGCGGGGTCTTCGTCAACACGCCGTCGCTCGAGATGGCGGCGCAGTCGGTGCACGAGACGACGAACTGGCTGGTGTCGCTGGGGGTGTTCGACCTGACCGACATCGTCGAGACCCGGCGCAGCCTTGGCCGGGTGGCGCTCGAGCTGGCCTGCCAGCACGCCGGCCCCGACGATCTTGCAAGGATCGAGGCCGCGCTTCTGGAAAGCGATCATGGCGAGATTTCGGACGAGGACTTCTGCAGCATGGAGGTCGCCTTTCATCAGGCGGTGGCCGAGGCCGGCGGCAATGCGGTGATGCGCTATGTGATGGTGATCGCCAACCAGGCGCTGATCCCGGCGGTCAACATGATTTCCTTCCGCTACCGCGAGCGTGACACGGTGGTGGCCTTCCAGCGCCGCATCTTCGATGCCCTGAAGGCGCGCAACACCGCGGCCGCGACCCTGGCCTTCGAGGCGCTGATCGACTATCAGGGCGCGGTTTACGACCGGGCGGTGCAGGCGCGCGCGGCGGCCCATCCGGGCAAGTAGGCCGCGCGCCGGCTCAGTCGAGATCGCGGAAGGGTGCCTCGCGTTCGTCGAGGAACTCTTTCAGCGACTTGTCCTTGAGAAGCCGCATCCAGTGTTTGCCTTCCTCGGTCGCGTGAAGGATGGCCGTGGTTTCGCGGTTGTAGGTCCAGCTGCTGTCGAGGCCCGCGGTCTGCTGGCAGTGATTGAGCGCCGCCTTGGCATACTTGATCGCGGCGCCGGGCATGCGGGCGCACTTGCGCGCCAGCCTGCGGGCCTCGTCCATCAGGTCGGCCGCGGGCACCGCCCGGTTGACAAGGTGGATGCGCGCCGCTTCGCGCCCGTCGATCAGGTCGCCGGTGTACATCAGGTGGCGCGCGTGGATCATCGGCACCGTCCAGGGCAGCATCAGCGTCGGCGGGGCCGAGACATGACGCACCTCGGGCTCGCCCAGCTTCGCGTCCTCGGCGGCGATGGCCATGTCGCAGCACATCATCAGTTCCAGCCCGCCGGCAAGGCAGAAGCCGTTGACAGCGGCGATGATCGGGATCGGCGCCTCGCGGATCAGGCCGAAGCGGCGCATGTTCTCGCCGATGTCGGCGCGCCAGCGGTCGGCGTCCATCTCGAAATCCTCGCCGCCGAGGTCGAAGCCTGCGGAAAAGGCCCGGCCGGCGCCGGTCAGCAGGATGGCGCGCACATCAGGCGCCCTGACCGCGCGCAGGACCGCCGCCTCGAGCGCGTCGCCCAGGGCCTGGTTCATGGCGTTCATCTTGCCGGGGCGGTTCATCGTCAGGGTGACGAAGGCGTCGTCGGGATCCTTGTCCCACAGCACCAGATCTTCGGACATGCGGGCCTCCTTCAGGAAATCTCGATGACGGTGCGGCCACGCAGCTGCCCGGCGACGATCTTCTGCGCCAGATCGGGCAGGGCGGACATCGGCGCGGTCACGGTCAGTCCGGCCAGCTTTTTCCGGTCCAGGTGCCGGTCGAGGAAGTCCCAGGCCCGCGCCCGCCTGGACTGCGGGGCCATGACCGAATCCACCCCCAGAAGCGCCACGCCACGCAGGATGTGGGGCAGGACGGTTGCAGGAAGGTCGGCCCCCTGCGCCAGCCCGCAGGCCGCGACGGCGCCGCCATAGCGGACCTGCGCCAGCACGTTCGCAAGCGTGTGGCTGCCCACAGAATCCACCGCCGCCGACCAGCGCTCGGCCTGCAGGGGCTTGCCCTGCGCCGAAAGCTCGGCCCGGTCGATGATCGCGGCGGCACCAAGCCTGGTGAGAAAATCCCGTTCCTGCGGGCGTCCGGTCGACGCGGTGACGCGGTGTCCGAGTGCCGCCAGGAGCGCCACGGCAACGCTGCCGACGCCGCCTGCCGCACCGGTGACCAGCACCTCGCCGGGATGATCGGCGAGCGCGCCGTGCTCCTCGAGCGCCAGCACGCACAGCGCCGCGGTATAGCCCGCCGTGCCGATGGCCATCGCCTCGGCCGGCGAGAAGCCTGCGGGCAGGCGGGTCAGGTGGCCGGGCTTCAGCCGCTGATAGCGGGTGAAGGCGCCCCATTCGGTTTCCGACAGGCCCCAGCCGTTGACGATCACCCGGTCGCCAGCCGTCCAGGCCGGATCGCGCGAGTCGACCACCGTGCCGGCCAGATCGACCCCCGCCACCATCGGCAGGCGGCGGGCGATGCGGCCCTTGCCGGTGATCGCCAGCCCGTCCTTGTAGTTGACGCTGGAATGGCTGATCTCGACCAGGACATCATTGTCGGGCAGGTCGGCCAGCGTCAGGTCCTCGAACCCGGCGCGGGGCTTGCCCTCGATCTCGCGTATGACCATTGCCCTGAAGCTGTCGCCCATTCGAAACTCTCCTCTCGCGTCCGGGTCCGCGGGTCCGCCGGTGCCTTGCCCCCAGTTTCCCCTTTCCCTGCCGCGACGCAACCTGAATTTCAATATTGGAATATGGATTTGACTCGGGCGAGCGCGGGCGTAGTGTTCGCGGCGGGGCCGAAGCGGCACCTGGGGACGGGGATGGCGGAAACGAAGGCAATGCGCGCGACGGCGGACGAAATGTCGGTCAGTGCAAGCCGCTATGGCGGTGCGGGCGGGCGCATTGTCGTGTCGGGCACGCAGGCGCTGATTCGGCTCTTGATCGAGCAGTCGGCGCGCGACCGGGCGGACGGCCTGCGCACCGCGGGCTATGTCTCGGGCTATCGCGGATCGCCCCTGGCCGGGTTCGACCGCGAGATCGAGAAGGCTGGGCGCGAGCTTGAGGGCACCGACATCCTGTTCCAGCCGGGGCTGAACGAGGATCTGGCCGCCACCGCCGTCTGGGGCACGCAGCAGCTGGGCTTTTCCAGGGGGGCGCGGCACGACGGGGTCTTTGCGCTCTGGTATGGCAAGGGGCCGGGGATCGACCGGTCGATGGACGCGATCCGCCATGCCAACGCCGCCGGAACCGCGCCGAAGGGGGGCGTGCTTCTTCTGATGGGCGACGATCATGGGGCGGTCTCCTCGACCCTGCCGCACCAGTCCGAGCACAACCTGATCTCCGCGATGGTGCCGATCCTGTCGCCGTCGGGCGTGGACGACTATGTGCGGATGGGCCTGCACGGCATCGCCATGAGCCGCTTTTGCGGGGCCTGGGTCGGGCTGAAATGCCAGACCGAGATCGTCGAGAGTTCGTCCTCGCTGGAGCTGCCGCCGCGCGACTGGCGCCCGGCCCTGCCGGATTTCGCGCTGCCGCCCGGCGGGCTGTCGATCCGCTGGCCCGATCCGAAGCTGGCGCAGGAGGCGCGGCTGGAGGTGAAGCTCGCTGCGGCGCAGGCCTATGCACGGGCGAACGGGCTGGACCGGATCAGCGGCGGGGCGCGGGCGCAGCTGGGGATCGTCACCACTGGCAAGGCCTGGCGCGACCTGGTGCGCGCCTTCGAGATCCTCGGCACGACACCCGAGCGCGCCGGGATCCGGGTGCTGCGGATGGGTCTGGTCTGGCCGGCCGACCCCGAGACCCTGCACCGCTTCCGCGCCGGGCTGACCGACATCCTCGTGGTCGAGGAAAAGCGTCCGGTGCTGGAGGACCAGATCCGCGCGCTGTTTTACGGCCTGGCGGGCGCGCCGCGGCTGTGGGGCAAGACCACGCCCGAAGGTGTGCCGCTGCTGCCCTCCATCGCAGAGTTCGACGCCCGCATGGTGGCGGCGGCGCTGAACCGCGCTTTTCCCGGCCGGCTCCCGGTGTTGGAAGCCGCGCCGGCGGCGGCACTGGCACCGGCGCCCGGCCTGCCGATGCGGGTGCCCTATTTCTGCTCGGGCTGTCCGCATTCGGTTTCCACGAGCCTTCCCGACGGCAGCCGCGCCATCGCCGGAATCGGCTGTTCGATGCTGGCGGTGGACATGGACCGCAACGTCGAGACCTTCACCCAGATGGGCGGCGAGGGGGCGAACTGGCTGGGCGTCGCCCCCTTCACGGACGAGCGGCACATCTTCGTCCACATGGGCGACGGCACCTATTTCCATTCCGGCCTGCTGGCGATCCGCGCGGCGGTGGCGGCGAAGGTGACGGCGACCTACAAGATCCTGTTCAACGACGCCGTGGCGATGACCGGCGGGCAACCGCACGACGGGCCCCTGTCGGTTCCCGCCATCGTCGGCCAGCTCTGCGCCGAGGGCCTGCGCGAGGTGGTGGTGGTGTCCGAGCGGCCGGAGCTGCTGCGCGGGCAGTTGCCCGGCGGGGTGAAGCTCCTGCACCGCGACCACATGACAGCCGAACAGGCGCGCCTGCGCGCGGTGCCGGGCGTGACCGCGATCGTCTACGATCAGGTCTGCGCCGCCGAAAAGCGCCGCCGCAGGAAGCGCGGCACCTATCCCGCCGGCCCGGTGCAGGTGGTCATCAACCCGGCGGTCTGCGAGGGCTGCGGCGACTGTTCGGTGCAGTCCAACTGCATCGCGGTCGAGCCGCTGGAAACGCCGCTTGGCACCAAGCGGCGGATCAACCAGTCGGTCTGCAACACCGACACGAGTTGCCTCAAGGGGTTCTGCCCCAGCTTCGTGACCATCCGGGGCACGCGGAAGAAGGCCGCGCCGCAACCGCTGCCCGAGTTCGCCGGACCGCTGCCCGACCCGGTTCAGGTGCCGCCAGAGCGGGCGTGGAACCTGCTCCTGACCGGCATCGGCGGCACCGGCGTCATCACCGTCAGCGCGATCCTGGCGCAGGCGGCGCAGATCGACGGACTGGCGGTGCTGGCGCTGGACCAGACCGGGCTGGCACAGAAGAACGGCGCGGTGATGTCGCACCTGCATTTCGCGCTGGACATGGCGGCGCTGACCACCCCCCGCATCGGCGAGGGTGAGGCCGACGCGGTGCTGGCCTTCGACACGGTGGTGGCGGCCTCGCCACGGGCGCTCGGCACCGTCGCGCCGGGGCGGACGCGGCTGGTGGCCGACGCGCATGTGACGCCCACCGCCGGATTCGTCCAGGGCAGCCGCGGGCCGCAGCATCTGGACCTGCCGGTCGCGCGCCTGCGCGCTGCGGCCGGCGAGGGGCAGGTGACGCTGGCCGACGCCACCGGGCTGGCGCTCAGGCATTTCGGCGACGGGATCGCGGCCAACATCCTGTTGACGGGGCTGGCGTTTCAGAAGGGGCTGATCCCGCTGTCGGCCGCTGCCATCGAGACGGCGATCCGCATGAACGGCGCCGGCGTGGACCGGAACCTTGCCGCCTTTGGCGCGGGCCGGAGGCTGGCGCTGCACCCCGAGCGTTTTGCCGCGCCCGAGGCGGCGGCGCAACCGGACCGCGCCGCGCTGAAGGCCCGCCACATCGCCGACCTGACCGCCTGGCAGGACCCGGCCTATGCCGGCCGCTATGCCGCGCTGGTCGCACGGGCGGAAGCGAAGGTGGGCGGCATGGGTGCCGCCGGCGAGGACTTCCTTCTGGCGCTGATGCGCGGGGCGCGCCATGTCATGGCCTGGAAGGACGAATACGAGGTCGCGCGCCTGCACAGCGACCCGGACTTCCTTGCCGGGTTGAGCGCGGGCTTCGAGGGCACGCCGCGCCTTGCCTTCCACCTTGCGCCGCCGTTCCTGCCCGGCCGCGACCGGCGCACCGGGCGGCCGCGGAAGCGCGAGTTCGGGCCCTGGGTGCTGCCGCTGTTCCGGCTGCTGGCCCGCATGAAGCGGCTGCGCGGCACCGCGTTCGACCCCTTCGGCCTGTCGCGCGAGCGGCGCGAGGAGCGCCGCCTGCGTGACGACTGGCTGGCCGCGATGGAGCGCGAGATCGCCGCGCTGTCCCCCGGGCGGCTGTCCGCGGCCACGGCCCGCGCCGCCGCCGTGCTGGAGGTCGTGGGCTTCGGGCCGGTCAAGGCCGCCAACCTCGAACGCTACCGGCGCGGCGGGGCAGGGGAGGGCGCGTGATGGCCGCACCCGCCGGGCCGCAGTCAGGGCAGGGTGGCAAAGGCCCGGTACATGCGGTCGAAAAAGCGCGGCGCATCGACCTTGCCCAGAACCTTGCAGTTCCTCGCCCGGCCGGTCGAGTGCCACCAGTCCACCACCGTCATGCCCTCGGTCTCGGGGCTGCGGGTCTCGATCACCACGCTGCACTGCCGAAAGGCGAAGGCCTCGGGCACCAGCAGATAGCCGGGCACGCAGGCGTCGTGGATCGGCCGGTCGGGCGTGTCGAACTTGTGGCTGCCATAGCTCATGTAGAATTCGGCCATGCCGATCAGCGCTTCGGCCGACGCCGATTTCAGCGCGCCGAGCGAGCGGACCCAGGCCGGCGTCATCATCGCTGTCCAGGTGCAGTCGATCGAGGCCATCGTCACCGGCGCGCCGGAGTCGAACACGACACTGGCCGCCTGCGGATCGACCCAGATGTTGAACTCGGCCGCGGGCGTGGCGTTGCCGCCCTGGAAATAGCCGCCGCCCATCAGCACCACCTCGCGCAGGCGGGGGATGATCCGCGGTTCCATCACCATCGCCATGCCGAGGTTGGTCATCGGGCCCAGGGTGCAGACGGTGATCTCGCCCTCGGGGGCGTCCATGATGGTGCGCACCATCCAGTTCACCGCATGTTCGTCGCGCGCGGGCCGCGACGGCGCGGGCAGGGTGCAGCCGTCGATCCCCGATTCGCCATGCACATATTCGGCGGTCTGGAGCCGCTTCAGCATCGGCCGCGGGCAGCCGGCGAACACCGGAAGGTCGGCGCGGCCGGCGAGTTCGGTCAGTTGCAGCGCATTGCGCGTGGTGCGCGCCAGGGGCACGTTGCCGCCCACCGTGGTCACGCCCAGAACCTCCAGCTCATGTGGTGCGCCGAGCGCGAACAGGAGCGCGAAGGCGTCGTCCTGCCCCGGATCGGTGTCGATGATGATCTTTCTTGGCGCCATGACGACGACCCTCCCGCGATTTTCGATATTGAAATATTGATTTATGGCGGCGGAATAGACAACAGTCACATTGCAGGAAACGACGACCGCAACCGACAACAAGGGCGAAGGACCGCCCGCCAACCCGACAGGAGAGCAAGATGAAGAAGATCCTGATGACCGGCATCGCCGCCCTTGCGCTGGCCGCAACCACCGCCACCGCGCAGGAGGTGCCGAAATCGCCCGAGGTGGCCGAGACCGGCAAGATGGTGATCGCCAACACGCTGGAATATGCGCCGTTCGAGTTCATCGACGAGAATGGCCAGCAGGTCGGCGCCAACATCGAGCTTGCCGCCGCGGTCGCCAAGCTGATGGGCGCCAAGCTGGAAGTGACGCGCATCCCCTTTCCGTCGATGATCCCCGGCCTTGCTGCCGACCGTTTCCGCATCGCCTGGGAAACCTTCTCGGCCACCGAGGAGCGGCTGAAGCAGGTCGATTTCGTGATGTTCCTGAAATCGGGCCTCGTGGTGTCGACCACGCCCGACAAGAAGGCCAGCTTCACCGGCGACATGCCGCTCTGCGGCAAGCGCATCGGCGTGATCGGCGGCACGGTTTCGGACTTTCTTGTCGACAAGCTGGTGGCGGAATGTGCCGCCAAGGGCCAGCCCGCGCTGGACAAGAAGGTCTTCCTGGAAGGCAAGGACGTGATCCAGGCCGCGCTGTCGGACCGCATCGACGGCAAGATGGACGATGCCACCGCCTCGGGCTATTTCGAGGTGACGTCGAAAGGCCAGCTGGTCGTGCTGCCCGGCCTTTATGACGAGGCGCCCCTGGGCATCGCCGTCAAGAAGGGCGACACCGCCACCGCGACGATGCTGGCCGACGGCCTGAACGCGCTGATCGCCGATGGCACCTACAAGACGGTGATGGAAAAGTACGGCCTGGGGACCGCGATGATCGACAAGGCGTTCATCGTCGACAGCATGGATGACATCAAGTGATCCGCCGCGTCTGAAACCCTGCGGCATCCCGGGGGTTCCCGGATGCCGCTTCCCGCGTCGAGGAGACCCCGCATGAACCCGTCGCACAGCGTCTCGCCCCATAGGTTGCGGGTCGAGGATCTGACCGTCGTTCCGCCGCGCCACATCGGGCTGTGGGTTGCGACCGCCTTGGTGCTGGCGTTGCTTGCGATGCTGTTCTGGGCCGTCGGCACCAACGCCGCCTTCGACTGGCCGGCGGTCGGCAAGTACCTGTTCCATCGCTCGATCCTGCGCGGTGTGCTCAATACCCTGCTGCTGACGGTCACGATCATGGTCTTCGCCACCATCATCGGCACGGTGATGGCGATCATGCGCCTGTCGCCCAGCCGGATCCTGCGGACCTTCGCCAATGCCTACATCTGGTTCTTCCGTGGGGCTCCGGCGCTGATCCAGCTGATCTTCTGGTTCAACCTGGCGATCATCATGCCGCAGATCACGCTGAGCCTGCCGGGGATCGGCACCCTGTTCAGCGCCCGCACCAATGACGTGATGACCCCGTTTCTGACGGCCGTCGTGGCGCTGTCGCTGCACGAGGCGGGCTATATGGCCGAGATCATCCGCGCCGGCATCACCTCGGTTCCGGCCGGCCAGACCGAGGCGGCGTCGACCCTTGGCATGGCGCGCGGGCGGATCCTGCGGCGGATCGTGCTGCCGCAGGCGATGCGCTTCATCGTGCCGCCCACCGGCAACGAGGCGATCAACCTGATGAAGGCGACATCGCTGGTCTCGGTGATCGCGGTCGATGACCTGCTCTATTCGGCGCAGACCATCTATGCGCGCACGTTCGAGACCATCCCGCTCCTGATCGTCGTGGCCTTCTGGTATCTGGCCATGGTCACGATCATGTCGATCGGCCAGCACTTCCTGGAACTTCATTTCAACCGCAGCGACAGCGGCGGAGGCGGCGGGGGCTTCCGGGCGGCGCTTCGCCAGGCCTTCAGCCTGTCGCGGGGGAGGCGCGCATGACGACCGACCGCGAACAGGATTTCCACGTTCCCGAAAACACGATGGTCTACGCCCGCGGAGTGCGGAAGAGCTTTGGCAAGGTCGAGGTCCTGAAGGGCGTGGACCTGAAGGTCCCGACCGGATCGGTCGCCTGCATCATCGGGCCCTCGGGGTCGGGGAAAAGCACCTTCCTGCGCTGCATCAATCACCTTGAGGACATCTCGGGCGGCCTGTTGCTGGTCGAGGACAAGTTCGTCGGATACGACCTTGTGGACGGCCGCCTTCATGTCGTGCGGCCGGCCGAACTGTGCCGCAGGCGGGCCGACATCGGCATGGTGTTCCAGAACTTCAACCTGTTCGGACACATGACCGCGCTTGAAAACCTGATGGAGGCGCCGATCCAGGTGCGCGGCCAGTCGCGGGCCGAGGCGCGCGAGCGGGGCATGGCGCTCTTGGAACGGGTGGGGCTGGCGCACAAGGCCGACGCCTGGCCGCGCCAGCTGTCGGGCGGCCAGCAGCAGCGCGTCGCCATCGCCCGCGCGCTGGCGATGGACCCGAAGCTTCTTTTGTTCGACGAGCCGACATCGGCGCTTGACCCTGAACTTGTGGGTGAGGTGCTGGCGGTGATGCGCGATCTGGCGCAAAGCGGGATCACCATGATCGTCGTCACCCACGAGATCGGCTTCGCCCGCGAGGTGGGCGACCAGCTGATCTTCATGGATGGCGGCGTCGTCGAAGAGGCGGGCGACCCGCGCGAGATGCTGCGCGACGCGCGGTCCGAGCGCACCCGGGCATTCCTGTCGCATGTGCTGTAGGCGGCGCCCTCGCACCGCGTCCTAACCGGCAGGCCCTGCGCCGCCTTTCCTGGCGTCACCGGGCGGAACCATGGCCGTGACCAGGTCGGCCATCGCCAGGATGCCGACCGGGCGGCCGGACGCATCGGTCACGGCGAGCTCGTCGCGTCCCGCCAGCGCCAGCGCCCGCGCCGCGTCGTCAAGCGTGGTCCCGGCCGGAACCGGAAGAGCCGACCGGTGCGCGCCGTCCGCAGCCGGGCGCATGACCGCCTCGACCTGGATCACGCGGCCGCGGTTGACCTCCTTGACGAAGCTGGCGATGTAGTCGTCGGCCGGCTTCAGCACGATATCCTGCGCGGTGCCCTGCTGGATCACCTCGCCGTCGCGCAGGATCGCGATCCGGTCGCCAAGGCGCAGGGCCTCGTCGAGATCGTGGGTGATGAAGACGACGGTCTTGCGTATCTCCTTCTGCAGGTCGAGCAGCACCGACTGCATGTCCATGCGGATCAAGGGATCGAGGGCCGAGAATGCCTCGTCCATCAGCAGGATCGGCGCGTCGTTGGCAAGGGCGCGGGCCAGGCCCACGCGCTGCTGCATGCCCCCCGAAAGCTGGTTCGGAAAGCTCTTCTCGAAGCCGCTCAGACCGACCCGCTCGATCCAGCGCATCGCGGTCTGTTCCTGCCGGGCGCGCGGAAGGCCCCGCACCTCGAGCCCGTAGACGGTATTGTCGAGAACGTTGCGGTGCGGCAGCAGCGCGAACTTCTGGAACACCATCGCCGTCTTGTGGCGGCGGAACTCGCGCAGGTCGTGCGGGTTCATCTTCACCACGTCCTCGCCGCCGACGATGACCTCGCCGGCCGTGGGGTCGATCAGCCGGTTGATGTGGCGGATCAGCGTCGACTTGCCCGAACCCGAGAGGCCCATGATGACGAAGATCCCGCCGCCGGGCATGTCGATGTTGATGTCCTTCAACCCCAGGACATGGCCGTGCGTCGCGTTCAGCTCGGCCTTGGACATGCCCTGCTTGACCAGATCGACACATTGGGCGGCGCGCGGCCCGAAGATCTTGTAGAGATTGCGGATGCGGATGGCGTTGGCGGGGCTCGCCTGGGTGTCAGCCATGAACGACCTCCAGATGCTTCTGCAGGCGCTTGCCGTAGGCCTGGCTGACCCGGTCGAAGATGATGGCAATGCCGACGATGGCAAGACCGTTGAACACGCCGAGGGTGAAATACTGGTTGGCGATGGCCTTCAGCACCGGCTGGCCAAGCCCCTGCACACCGATCATGGAGGCGATGACGACCATCGCCAGCGCCATCATGATGGTCTGGTTGATGCCGGCCATGATGGTCGGCAGGGCCAGCGGCATCTGCACGTTCTTCAGTTTCTGCCAGCCCGACGAACCGAAGGCGTCGGCGGCCTCGAGCACATCGCGGTCCACCTGGCGGATGCCGAGGTTGGTCAGCCGGATCATCGGCGGGATCGCGTAGACCACCACGGCGATCAGGCCGGGAACCTTGCCGATGCCCAGAAGCATGACCACCGGGATCAGATAGACGAAACTCGGCATGGTCTGCATCACGTCCAGGATCGGGTTGACCAGGTGCTGAAGCCGGTCGGACCTGGCCATGACGATGCCGATGGGAAGGCCAAGAACGATCGACAGGACCGTGCAGACGAAGATCATCGAGATCGTCTTCATCGTGTCCTCCCACATGTCGAAGAAGCCGATCAGCAGCAGCGTGACGACGGCGCTGGCCACGATGCGCCAGCTGCGGCTGGCCAGCCACGAGATCACCGCCACGATCAGCAGGATGATCGGCCAGGGCGTCCCGGTCATGAAGCGCTCGGACTGGATCAGGAAATACTGCAGCGGCTCGAAGAAGGCCTCGATCGAATCGCCATAGGCGCGCGTGAAGGTCCGGAACCCCTCGTCGATCGTCTTCTTCAGCAACAACAGCGTGTCGTCGTTCATGTGTGGAAAGCGTGTCAGCCAGTCCATTACTCGGCCCCCCCGGGTCTTGTCGCACCGGACTGCCAGCCCGGTGCGGAAATTGCCATGCGGCAGAATGACAGAATGCGGGGCGGCCACTTCGGGCCCGCCCCGCATCCCGTCCCTTCAGCGCATCACAGCGCCGACTTGACCTTTTCGGCAACCTCGGGCGAGACCCATTTCGTCCAGAGGTCCGGGTTCTCCTTGAGGAAGTGCTTGGCGCCATCCTCGCCGGTGGCCTGATTGTCCGCCATCCAGCTCAGGATCGTGTTGACGGTCTCGTTCTTCAGGGTGCGGGCCTTGAGATATTCCATGACCGCAGGATCGGCCCGGTCGGCGAACTTCTTGCTGACCAGCGTGTCGACCTCGTCGACCGGCCAGTCGTTCGGCTTGGGATCGGGGCAGTCGGCGACGGTGTTGCAGCGCTTCCACTCGGCGGCGTCATAGGGCACGCCGTAGCCGAGCTTGACCATCGCATACTTGCCCAGAAGCGCGGTCGGCTCCCAGTAGTAGCCCATCCAGCCTTCCTTGCGCTCGTAGGCCTTGGCGATCGAACCGTCGAGCCCGGCGGCCGAGCCGGTGTCAACCAGCGTGAAGCCGGCCTTCTCGGCCCCGTAGGCCTTGAAGAGCTGCGCGGTGATCACCGTGCCCCCCCAGCCCTGCGGCCCGTTGAACACCGCGCCCTTGGACGGGTCTTCCGGCGCGGGGAACAGCTCGGGGTGCTTGAGCGCGTCGCCGATGGTCTTGATGTCGGGATGGGCGTCGGCGACGTATTTCGGGATCCACCAGCCCTGCACGCCGCCGTCGCTCAGCACGCCCGAGACCTTTTCGATCTTGCCTTCGGCCAGGCCGCGCTTGGACACCTCGGGGACGTTGTTCACCCAGGCTTCGGGCGCGATGTCCGGCTCGCCCTTCTCGACCATCGAGGTGATGGTCGGCACGGTGTCGCCCACCACGAGGTCGGCGCTGCAGCCATAGCCGTTGTTGAGGATGAACTTGTCCACGTTGGCGAGAAACTCGGCCGACTGCCAGTTCATGTTGGCAATGGTGACGCTGCCGCATTCGGCCGAGGCAACCCCCGCGCCCGCAACGAAAAGCGCCAGGGCGGCGCCGGTCGATGATAGTAGTTTCTTCATGGGTTCCTTCCTCCAGTTGGTGGTGTCGAATCCTGTCTCTGCCAGCCTGTGCCGCGGCACGGGGCAGGGGTTCCGCGCCGGTTTCACCTGGCGCCGGAGGGCGGCCCGCGCGGTCATTGAACCATCCCGGGATCAGCCGCGCCCTGCTGGCGCGGATCGTACCCCCGGCGCGCAAAGAAGCGGTCCAGGTCGCGCGCCTGCGGACACTCGCCGGTGAAGATCCGGACGTAGTCGGGCACACGCAACATGCGCTGCGCCTCGCCCTCTTCGGTCCTCATGCTGATGTAGCCGATCTGGGTAAGATAAAGGGTTCGCGCCCTGACATCGGCCGGCATCTCGTCATGGCCAAAGCGCCGGAACATGGCCTTCAGCGCCTCGATGCGCACCGCGTCCGCCTCCGCGACTTCCACCGCCACTTCGGGCGACCGCAGGGCCCAGGCGCGCACCGCGTATTCACAGCGGGAATCGAACAGCGCGGCATCATGCCAGCAGTCGAAGACGTTCAGCGCCGCCTCGACGATGTTTTCCGCATAGGCCTGCGCCTGCCGGACCAGATTCCCGGTGTTCTTGCTGCGCCAGCGTTCCAGCACGGCGGCCAGCAGCTCCTCGCGGTCCTGGAAGAACCAGTAGAAGCTGGTCCGTGACAGCCGCAGCTTCTGGGCCAGCGTCTGGATGCGCACGGCCTCGATCCCCGAGTCGATCAGGCTGTCGAACGCGGCGTCCAGCCAGAGTTCCTTCGATCCCCGCCAGCCGCTGTCATTGGCCGATTGCGTCATCATGGGGTCACGATAGAGGCCGCGCGGGCTTGGCGCAACAGGAATGTACGACGACGTAAGCAAAGTTGACACATGTGTACATTCTCTGCTAGCCAACATCCGTTGCCCCCGCATGCTCCCGGATGCCGCCATGACGCACGACCCGCTTCTTCAGCCCTTCCAGTTGAAGCACCTCACCTTGCGAAACCGGATCATGACCACGGCGCACGAGCCGGCCTATTCCGAGGACGGCATGCCCAAGGAGCGCTACCGGGCCTATCATGTGGAACGCGCCAGGGCCGGCATCGCGCTGACCATGACGGCGGGTTCCGCGGTGGTGTCGCGCGACAGCCCGCCGGCCTTCGGCAACCTGCTGGTCTATCGCGACGAGGTCGTGCCCTGGCTGCGGGATCTGGCGGACGCCTGTCACGAGCACGGCACCGCGGTGATGATCCAGCTGACGCACCTGGGTTGGCGCACCCGCTGGGACGAGGGGGACTGGCTGCCCTCGGTGTCGCCGTCCCACGCGCGCGAGCCCGCCCACCGCGCCTTTCCCAAGAAGCTCGAGGACTGGGACATCGAGCGGATCATCGAGGACTACGCGGATGCGGCCGAACGGATGCAGGCGGCGGGCCTCGACGGGATCGAGCTGCAGGCCTACGGGCATCTCATCGACGCCTTCTGGTCGCCCCTCGCCAACCGGCTCGACGGGCCCTATGGCGGCGACACGCTCGACAACCGGATGCGCTTCTCGCTCGACGTGCTGC
The DNA here is from genome assembly GCA_018240425.1 of Pseudomonadota bacterium. Taxonomy (GTDB): domain Bacteria; phylum Pseudomonadota; class Alphaproteobacteria; order Rhodobacterales; family Rhodobacteraceae; genus TMP-24. The sequence continues at coordinate 46,037 of JAFEFU010000047.1, forward strand.
GCGCCGTGCGCGGGCGCGTCGGGCCCGACTTCATCGTCGGCATGCGTTACACAGCCGACACGACGATCCCCGGCGGGCTGGACCGGCAGGAAGGGATCAATGTCACCCGCGCCTTGCAGGACAGCGGCATGGTCGATTTCCTCAACATCATCCGCGGCCACACCGCCACCGATGCGGCCCTGACCGACGTCATCCCGATCCAGGGCATGGCGAGCGCGCCCCATCTCGACTTCGCGGGCGAGATCCGCGCGATGACCGGGATGCCCACCTTCCACGCCGCCAGGATCCCCGATGTCCCGACCGCGCGCCACGCGATCGCCAGCGGCAAGCTCGACATGGTGGGAATGACGCGCGCACACATCGCCGATCCCCATATCGTGCGCAGGATCGTGGAGGGCCGCGAGGACGAGATCCGGCCCTGCGTCGGCGCGAACTACTGCCTTGACCGGATCTATCAGGGCGGCTCGGCCTTCTGCCTGCACAATGCCGCCTCCGGCCGGGAACTGACCATGCCGCACGACATTCCCAAGGCCGAAAGCCGCCGCCGGATCGTCGTCGTCGGTGCCGGTCCGGCCGGGCTCGAGGCGGCGCGCGTCGCCGCCGAGCGCGGCCACGAGGTTGTCGTGCACGAGGCCGCCAGCCAGCCCGGCGGCCAGGTGCGGCTGACCGCGCGAAGCCCGCGCCGGCGCGAGATGGCAAGCATCATCGACTGGCGCCTGGCGCGGTGCGAGGCCCTGGGCGTGGTGGTCCACTTCAACAGCTGGGCGGACGCCGGAACGGTCATGGCGGAACGCCCAGACGTGGTGATCGTGGCCACGGGCGGCTATCCGCAGACAGAGATCCTGACGGCGGGCAACGATCTGGTCGTGTCGGCCTGGGACATCATCTCGGGCGACGCCAGGCCGGGCGCGAATGTCCTGGTCTTCGACGACGTCGGCGACCATGCCGCGCTGCAGGCCGCCGAGTTCATCGCGGCCGCCGGCGCCCGGCTCGAGATCATGACGCCGGACCGCACCTTCGCGCCCGAGATCATGGGGATGAACCTTGTGCCCTACATGCGCTCGCTCCAGAAGCTGGACGCCACCCTCACCGTCGCCAGCCGCCTCGAGGCGGTCGCGCGCGCGGGCAACGGGCTTGTCGCGCGCATTGGCAGCGACTATGTCGACGCGCCGCGCGAACGGCATGTCGACCAGGTGGTGGTGAACCACGGCACCCTGCCGATGGACGAGCTCTACTTCGACCTCAAGCCCCTGTCGCGCAACCTCGGCGCCGTCGACTATGCCGCGATGCTGGACGGCAAGCCACAGGAGCAGGTCCGCAATCCCGGCGGAACCTTCCAGCTTTTCCGCATCGGCGACGCGGTTTCCGCCCGCAACACCCATGCGGCCATCTATGATGCGCTGCGGCTGGTGAAGGATCTCTGACATGGCCGAGATGCCCGCCCGCAGCATCCTTGCCGGCACCGCCGACGGCCCCGTCATCGCATCGGCCGAGGCGCTGAGCTTCTGGGGCGGGGTCGATCCCGCCACCGGCGCGGTGATCGACGCGCATCACCCGCTGCACGGCACCTGCCTGACCGGCAGCATCCTGATGATGCCGACCAGCCGCGGCTCCTGCTCGGGATCGGGCGTGCTTCTCGACCTCGTGCTGACCGGACGCGCCCCGGCGGCGCTGGTGTTCTCGGAAGCCGAGGACGTGCTGACGCTCGGTGCGCTGATCGCAGCCGAGCTTTTCGACATTCGGCTGCCGGTCCTGCGCCTCGCGCCTCAGGCCTTCGCGGCCCTGTCGCAGGCCCGGTCGGCGCGGATCGGCGAGGGGTCGATCACGGCCGACGGCGTGACCCTGCCGGTCAGCCCGCCAGCCACCTCGACACTTGCGCTCGGCGATGGCGACCGCGCCATCCTCGACGGGCGCGACGGCATGGCCGCACAGCAGGCCATGCGCATCATCTGCGCCATGGCGGCCCAGCAGGGCGCCCGCAGCCTGGTGGACGTGACACAGGCCCATATCGACGGCTGCATCTATGCCAGTCCGGCGAACCTCACCTTTGCCGAAAGGATGGCCGATCTCGGCGCGCGCGTCCGCGTGCCCACGACGATGAACGCCATTTCGGTTGACCGCGCCAACTGGCAGGCGCAGGGTGTGCCGCCTGCCTTCGGCGACCCCGCCGCGGGCCTCGCCGACGCCTATGTGCGCATGGGCTGCCGGCCGACCTTCACCTGTTCGCCCTACCTGCTCGACACCGCACCGCAACACGGCGAATCGGTCGCCTGGGCAGAGTCGAACGCCGTGATCTTCGCCAATTCGGTGCTTGGCGCGCGGACGGCGAAGCACCCTGATTTCCTCGACCTCTGCATCGCGCTGACGGGCCGCGCGCCGCTTTCTGGCGTCTATCTCGACGCCCACCGCAAGGCGGGCTGCATCATCGACGTGGATCTGCCCCAAGGCATCGACGACGCCTTCTGGCCGCTGGTCGGCTATCTGGCCGGCCATGCCGCGCCCGACCGCATCCCGCTCTTGCGCGGGCTGGCGCCGGGGCGGCCGTCGCGCGACGACCTCAAGGCGCTCTGCGCCGCCTTCGGCACCACATCGGCGGCGCCGATGCTGCACATCGAGGGCGTGACGCCCGAAGCCGAAGGTGCCGCGGCCGCCGGTGCCGTCCACCTGACGATCACCCGCGCCGACATGGCGGCGATGTGGAAGACGCTCAATTCCGGGCCGGAACAGGTGGAACTGGTGGCCATCGGCAGCCCGCACGCCTCGCTGGCCGAGTGCCGGATGCTGGCGGATGCTCTCGACGGCCGCAAGCCTCGCCCCGGCGTCGCGGTCATCGTGACGGCGGGCCATCAGGTGATCGCCGGGGCGCGCAGCGACGGCACGCTGGCGCGGCTCGAGCAGGGTGGGGTGCAGGTGCTGCCCGACCTGTGCTGGTGCTCGATCTCCGAGCCGGTCTTCCCGACGCGGACCCGCGCGGTCATGACCAATTCCGGCAAGTACGCGCATTACGGTCCCGGCCTCTCGGGACGGCCGGTCCGCTTCGGCAGCCTCGCCGATTGCGTGGCGGCCGCCCTGACCGGGCATGTTCCGGCGCATCTGCCGGACTGGCTGTCCTGACCGCGCGGCGGCCCCTCCGGGTCAGAGCTTCAGGACCGTCTTGCGGGCCAGAAGGCCCTGCGGCCGGAACAGCAGCACCGCGATCACCAGCATGATCGCCACGGCATCGCGGTAGGGCAGCCAGGCCTCGGGCAGCCAGGCCTGGAGCATGACCTCGATGAAGCCCAGGAGGAAGCCGCCGGCGACGGCGCCGGTCAGGCTGCCAAGACCGCCGATGATCGCGGCGATGAAGGCCTTGAGCACCGGCAGGAAGCCCATCAGCGGATCGACCGACCCGCGCTGCGCCACCCACAGAAGCCCCGCCACACCGGCAAGCAGCCCCGAGATGGCGAAGGCGGTGGCCACGACCCCGTTGGCGCGCAGGCCCATCAGCCGGACGATGGCGAAATCCTCGGCCGCGGCGCGCATGGCGCGGCCGGCCACGGTGCGATTCAGGAACAGGGTCAGCCCGGCCAGCATCAGCGCCGTGGTGGCGATCGAGATCGACTGGATGATGCCCAGATGCAGCGGCCCGATGTTGATGACCCCCGACAGAGCCGCAGGCATCGGCACCGGCACCGGGCGGGCCGAGATGAAGTTCTGGAACAGCACCCGCAGGATGGCGCTGACCGCGAACGAGGTCAGAAGCAGCGTGGTGCCGCTTGCCCCGCGCACCGGCCGGAAGGCCACCCGCTCCATCACCACGGCAAGCAGCACCGGCGCGGCGACGGCAAGGATAATCGCCAGCGGGAAGGGCAGGGCGGCGGCCAGCGCGAAGGCCATGACATATCCGGCCGTCGTCATCAGCTCGCCATGCGCGAAGTTGATGAGCCCGATGATCGAGAACACCACGGCAAGCCCGAGCGCGAGGAGCGCATAGGTGCCGCCGAGGCTCAGGGCGTTGAGAAGCTGCTGCAGGAAGATGTCCATCTCAGGCCCCCAGATAGGCGTCGCGGATTTCGGCCGAGGCCATGAGGTCGGCGGCCGAGCCGGAGATCTCGATCCGCCCGTTCACCAGCACATAGCCGCGGTCGGCGATTTCCAGGGCCAGCGCCACGTTCTGTTCGACAAGCAGGATGGTCAGACCGCGCGACCGCAGGTCGGACACCAGCGCGAAGATGCGGTCCACGATCTGCGGCGCCAGCCCGAGCGAGGGCTCGTCCAGGAGCAGGATGTCGGGCGAGGACATCAGCGCGCGGGCGATCGACAGCATCTGCTGTTCGCCCCCCGACAGCGAGCCCGCCTTCTGGTCGAGCCGCTCGTTCAGGATCGGGAACAGCGCCAGCATCTCGGCCCGGGTTTCTGCCAGCGGGCCGCGCCCGGCGTGCTTCGCGCCCCCGAGCAGCAGGTGTTCGGCCACGGTCAGCGTCGGGAAGATGCGCCTGCCCTCGGGCACCAGCGTCATGCCGCCGCGCACGATCATCTCGGTCGGCAGGTGGGCTATGTCCTGCCCGGAGAAGGCCAGCCGACGAGCCCGGCGCGGGGCAAGGCCGACCAGCGCGTTGAGGGTCGAGCTCTTGCCCGCACCGTTGGCGCCCAGAAGGGTGACGATCTCGCCCTTCGCGACCGTCAGGTCGATGCCGCGCACCGCCTCGACCGCGCCGTAGCTGACGGTCAGGCCGGAAACATCCAGAAGCGGGGCAGGGCTTGTCATCGTGGATCCTCGTTGTGCGCCGGCCCCCGTTGGCGCGGGGGCCGGTCGGTGCTGCGGCTTCAGGGGGCCGGCACGTCGGCGGGGGCGGGCACGCCCTGCTTCACCAGTTCACGCTTGCCGCCGGTGATGCGCACCAGCGCGACTGAGCGCAGCGGCATCCCCTTGGTGCCGGCATAGGAGATCGCCCCCGTCACCCCCTGCACGTCGGTCAGGCTGGCGATGGCGTCGCGGATCGCCTTGGGGTCAAGGCTGCCGGCCTTGGTCACCGCCGCGTCGATCACGGTGCCAAGGTCATAGCCGTTGGCGATGTAGACGGTGTTCGGCTCTTCGCCGGTCTTTGCCTTGTACTTGGCGTTGAACGCGGCCAGAGGGCTGCCCTCGGTGGCAAAGCCCGCGGTCGAGAAGACCACCCCCTCGACCAGACCGCCCATGGCGAAGGTCGTCGGGCTGTCGATTCCGTCCGAGCCCAGGACCGGCGTCGTCACCCCGGCGCCGCGCAGCTGCCGCATGAGCGCGGGGAAGTCGGGTTCATAGGCCGCAGTCATGATCACGTCGGGCTTGGGGTTCATTGCCGCGATCTTGGTGACTTCGGCGCTGAAGTCCTGCTGGCCCATCGCATAGGTGCCCTCGCCCAGAAGCGTGCCGCCCTTGGCGGTGAAGGCCTCGCCGAAATACTTCGGCAGCTTCAGCGTATAGGCGGTGTCGGGCGAGGTCAGGATATAGGCGGTCTTGTAGCCCTGGCCGATGGCGTACTCGGCCAGCATCGCGGCCTGGACGTTGTCGGCAGGGTAGTTGCCGAACATGTAGTCGCCCACCGCCAGAGGCAGCGTCGGCGTCGTGGCACAGAACGAAAAGGCGGGGATGCCCGCGGCCTGCGTCACCATCCCCGCGGCGATCGACGGGTCGGCGTCGCAGGGGGTGATGACGATCTGCACGCCCTCGTCCACCAGTTCCTGCGCGACAAGCGCGGTCTGCGCCGCGTCCGACCGGGTGTCCTTGGCGATCAGCTTGATCGGATACTTGCCGGCGATGCCGCCGGCGGCGTTGATCTCGTCCACCCGCATCTGGAAGCCGGCAAGCGATGGCTGGTCATAGGGCGCCAGCGCGCCGGTCTGCGCCGTCGCAAGGCCGATCTTCAGATCCTCGGCCGGCGCCGGGGCCGCAAGCCCGAGCGCGAGCACGGTCAGCGACAGGGTCATTCCAGGTCTCATGGTCGTTCTCCCGGTTGGTTGTGGTCAGGTTGCGGGCAGGCCCTGCCCGGCGGGCGCGGGCGGGCTGGCGGCTGGCGCGGCGGCGCGCCTGCGGCCGATGTAGGCTTCGATCACCGCGGGGTCGGCGCGGATTTCGGCGGGGGTGCCGATGGCGATCTGCCGGCCCTTGTCCAGGACCACGATCCGGTCGCAGAGCCGCATGATGAGCTTGAGGTCATGTTCGACCACCAGAAGGCCAAGCCGGTGTTCGGCACGGATCCGGCGCAGCACCTCCATGAGCGAGTCGGTCTCGGCCGGGTTCATGCCTGCGGCAGGTTCGTCCAGCAGCAGGAAGCGCGGGCGCAGCGCCAGCGCGCGGGCGATCTCGAGCCGCCGCTGAGCGCCGTAGGGCAGGGTCGCGGCAATCCGCGCCGCCTGGCCCGCAAGCCCGACCACATCCAGCGCGGCGCGCGCGGCGGCCACCGGATCGTCGCCGGCACCGGCGACCGAATTCGCGGCGGCGCAGACGTTTTCCAGCACGGTCAGGTTCCTGAACAGGCGGATGTTCTGGAAGGTCCGCCCGAGCCCGGCGCGCGGCACATCGTGGACCGCCATCCCCGCGACCGGCGCACCGCCGATCGCGACCCGCCCCGAACTGGGCGGGACGATGCCGCAGACCGCATTGATCAGTGTCGACTTCCCCGCGCCGTTCGGGCCGATCAGGCCGACGACCTCTCCCGGTGTGAGGATGAAGTCCACATCCTCGAGCGCGGTCAGGCCCGCGAACTTCTTGCCGACATGTTCGACCGAGAGGCTGGCATCGACGCCGGCGGCAGCGGCGGGAGGGGCGGCGGATACCGGCGCCCCGACCGTGTGCGCCTCGTCGAGACCAAGCCGCTCGTCCAGCTCGCGCACGCCGAACAGCCCTTCGCGCAGGCGGTACATCACCGTCAGGATGACAAGGCCGATGCCGATGTCGGTCAGGCCGAAGACCGGCGGCAGCACGACCGGTCCGAAGGCGCCGCCTGCCTCGATCCGGCGCAGCACCTCGACCAGCAGCACGATCACCGCCGTGCCGCCGACCGCGCCCGAAACCGTGGTGATGCCGCCGAGGATCAGCATCGAAAGCAGAAGGAAGGTCAGGTTGAAATAGAAGTCCTTGGGCGAGAAGGCCCCGAGGAAGTGCGCCAAGAGCGCGCCCGAGACCCCGCAGAGCAGCGCGCCAAGCACGAAGGCGCCGAAACGCAGCCGCACCACATCGACCCCGACCGCGCCGGCGGCGATCTCGTCCTCGCGGGCGGCGCGCAGGCCGAGACCCGCGCGCGAGCTGCGGTAGAGCCGCGCGATGACGGTGGCGGCCACGGCGCAGGCCAGCACCAGCCACATCGGCACGCCACGCGGAATGCCGAAGAAGGTCTGGCTGCCGCGGGTGATGTCGGTCGAGGCGACCAGCACCACATGGGTGATGACCAGAAGCCCGAGCGTGGCGATCGAGGCCGCCGACCCCCCGAGCCGCGCAACCGGCAGGCCGAAGATCACCGCGACCACAAGGACGACGGCCAGCGCCGCCCCGACGGCCACGACCAGCGGCTGCCCCGCCAGTGCCGCGATCCAGCCGGGCAGGTGCGGCAGCGCCGTCGCCTGCGCGGCCGGTGCGATGGTCAGGAGCGCCGAGGCGTAGGCGCCGATGGCCATGAACGAGGTATGGCCGAAGGACATGATGCCCGAGTTGCCGGAATAGATCTGGTTGCCGAGGACCGCGACGACATAGATCAGGAACAGCGTCGCCAGCCGGGTGCCCCAGGAAGGCAGGACCGTCTCGGCAAGGGCGCCGACGATGATCAGCGGCAGCGCCAGCATCGCCGATCCGACCCAGGCCGCCTTTCCGAAATGCCGCATTCCCAACAGGCGCCCCCCTACCGACCGGCCCGCCGCAGCGGTGCCGGCGCCGGTCAGCATGTGCGCCCGCCTCCCGCGTGTCAATAACGTTTCATTCGACGCAAGTTTATTGACAAATGTAACGGATGTTCCCACGATGCCGCATGAGCTTGTGCAAGGACGATGGCGCATGGCGATCCGCGACCGCCTGACCGATGGCAATGTGACGCTGACCCGTTCCGACCTGAAGGTCGCGCGGGTGCTCTTGTCCAGCTATCCGGCGGCGGGGCTGAACACCGTGGCCCATCTGGCGCAGGCGGCGGGGGTCTCCGGTCCGACCGTGGTCCGCTTCGTCGCGCGGCTGGGGTTCGAGGGCTATCCCGATTTCCAGCAGGCGCTGCTGGCCGAGGTACAGGAGCGGATGTCCTCGCCGCTGTCGATGATGGCGGCGGGCAAGGGGGCGGTGCCGCCCGACAACCTCTATCGCGAATCGCTGCATGCCGCCGCGCTGGCGGTCGAGGGCGCGATGTCGATGCAGCCCTCGGCGGGATTCGACCGGGCGGTGGATCTCGCCGCCGATCCGGCGCTGTCCGTCCAGTGCATCGGCGGGCGCTTTTCGGGCTATCTGGCCGGGATGCTGTGGTCGCACCTCAAGCAGCTGCGCCCCGGCTGCCACTGGGTGAAAGGCACGCGCGCCGACCAGGTGGATGCGTTGGTCGATATCGGGCGGCGCGACCTTGTCATCGTCTACGACTATCGCCGCTATCAGGTCGACACAATCCGCTTCGCGAAGACCGCCGCGGCGCAGGGGGCACGCATCGTGCTGTTCACCGACCCCTGGGCCTCGCCGATCGCCGGAGTTGCGGACGCGATCCTGACCGCGCCGGTCGAAAGCCTTTCGCCCTATGACACGATGGTGCCTGCGCTGGCACAGACCGAGGCGCTGATCGCGGCGCTGACGGTGCGGCTGGCCGGCCGGTCGCGCGGGCGGATCGAGAAGATGGAAACCCTGCGCCGCGCGTCGTCGGTCACCGAGGACGCGCTTGGCGCGGCAGGACAGGGAGATGTCGAGTGACGGAGTTTTCGATCGAGTTCGGCGGCCAGACCATCCGCCGGTCGAGCGCCTACGAGAAGGGGCGGGTCACCTTCCTCCTGGTCGACATGCAGCGCATCTGGGCCGAGCCGATGATGGACCCGACCCACCCGCATCCGGCCGACGGCTATTTCATGCGCCGCGTCCACGGCAGCGTGATTCCCAACCAGGTGCGCATCCTGAACGCCTGCCGCGCCGCGGGCGAGAACGTGGTCCATACGATCATCGAAAGCCTGACCGCCGACGGACGCGACCGGTCGCTCGACCACAAGCTGTCGAACATGCATGTCCCGAAGGGGGCGCCCGAAGGGGCGATCGTCGCGCCGCTGACGCCCGCCGAGAACGAGCCGGTGCTGCCGAAGTCGTCGTCCGGCCTCTTCAACTCGACCAATGCCGACTATGTCCTGCGCAACCTCGACACGAAGTTCCTCATCATCGCAGGGATCGTCACCGACCAGTGCGTCGACATGGCGGTGCGCGATGCCTCCGACCGCGGCTATCTGGTGACGCTGGTCGAGGATGCCTGCGCCACCTACACGCCCGAGCGGCACGAGGCGGCGCTCGGCGCCTATGGCGGCTATTGCTGGATCACCGACACCGACACCGTGGTGGCGCGGCTTGCCGCGCTGGCGGGCGGGGCGCGCCGATGATCGGGCCCGCCCCCGAGGAGCTGGTGAGCCTTGTCACCACCGACATCGCCGCGATCACCCGGGGCCGGTCCGTCGCGGCGCGCGACCTCGAGGCGGCGATGGACCGGGGCGTGGGCTGGGTGCCCGCGAACCTTGCGCTCACCCCCTTCGACGAGATCGCGAGCCCCAATCCCTTCGGATCGGCCGGCGACCTGCGGCTGATCCCCGATCCGGCGGCAAAGGTGCGGGTGACGGCCATTCCCGACATGTCGCCGCTGCATTTCTACCATAGCGACATCACCAGCCTGGACGGCCGCCCTTGGGAGGGCTGCGTCCGCTCGATGCTGAAGGCGGCGGTGGCCGATCTCGAGGCCGAAACCGGTCTGCGCGTCGTCGCCGCCTTCGAGCAGGAATTCCAGATCCTCGGCGCGGACTGGCCGGCTGCGCCGTCCTTCTCGCTCATGGCGCAGCGGCGGGCCGATCCGTTCGGGCCGCTCTTGGTCGCGGCGCTGCGCGAGGCGGGGGCCGATCCCGAAACCTTCCTGCCCGAATACGGGCGCGACCAGTTCGAGATCGTCTGCGGGCCGGCGGCGGCGCTGGCGGCAGCCGACCGGGCGGTGACGATCCGCGAAGTCACCCGCGAGCTTGCCGCCCAGTTCGGCTGGCGGGCAACCTTTGCGCCCAAGACCGATCCCGACGGCGTCGGCAACGGCGTCCACATCCACCTGAGCCTTGCCGACCGCGACGGCCGCCCTGTCACCTTCGATCCCGCGCGCCCCGGCCGCCTGTCGGAACGCGCCGGCGCCTTCGCCGCCGGCATCGTCCGCCACCTGCCGGCGCTGACCGCCATCACCGCGCCCTCGGTCCTGTCCTACATGCGTCTCCAGCCGCACCACTGGGCCGCCGCCTGGACCACGCTTGGCGAGAAGGACCGCGAGGCCACGCTCAGGATCTGCCCGACATCGGAGCGCCCCGGCCATGACCCCTCGCGCGCCTTCAACATGGAGTTCCGCGCCGCCGACGCCACGGCCAGCCCGCACCTGGCGCTGGCGCTGCTGATCCGCGCCGGGCTGGAGGGGTTGCGCGCCTCGCTGCCGCAGCCGCCGATCACCCGCGGCGATCCGGCCGACCTGACCGCGGCGGACCGCGCGGCGCAAGGCATCCAGCGGCTGCCGGGCAGCCTCCACGACGCGCTGGCGGCGCTTGACGCGGATCCGGTGGTCAAGGGCTGGCTCAGCCCCACCTTCCTTGACTGCTACCTGGCCATGAAGCGCAAGGAGATCGAGATCGTGGCCGGTCTCGACGGCCACGCGCTCTGCGGCCGCTACGCGGCTGTCTACTGACGAGGGACCGGGCCATGACCGAACCCTTCCTTGCCGCCGACGAACCGCCGGCCTACGCGGTGGTCAATCCCGACGGCGGCTCGCCCTATGTGCTCCTGTGCGAACACGCCTCGCCGCGCATCCCGCGCCGGCTGGGCAACCTTGGCCTGCCCCGGGCCGAGCGCCACCGGCACATCGGCTGGGACATCGGCGCGCAGGCGCTGGCGCTTGGCCTTTCGGCGGCGCTGGACGCGCCCCTGTTCCTGACCTGCTATTCGCGGCTGGTGATCGACTGCAACCGGCCGCTCGGCGCGGCCTCGCTGATGCCGGAGCTCAGCGAGACCACCGTGGTGCCCGGCAACCGCGGCCTGACGGCGGCGGCGCGGCAGGAACGGATCGAGGCACTGCACCGCCCCTATCACGCGGCGGTGGCGCGGCGGCTGGATGCGCGGCAGGCAGCCGGGATACCGACGCTGGTGGTGGGGGTCCATTCCTTCACGCCCCGCTTCAAGGGGCAGGCCCGGCCCTGGCACGCCGGCATCCTGTTCGCCGGAGCCCGGGCCTTCGGACAGGCGCTGATCGCATCGCTGGCCGAGGATCGCGCGCTGTCGGTCGCCGCCAACGAGCCCTACCGCATCGACGGCGACGACTATACCGTGCCCGTGCATGGCGATGCGCGCGGTCTGCCGGCGGCGCTGCTGGAAATCCGCCACGACCTGATCGACGACATGGCGGGCGTGGGCGACTGGACCCTGCGCCTGGCCAGTGCCCTGCGCGAGGCCGAAGGTCATGCATCATGCGGGCGCGCGATGGCGGAGAGGGCGCGATGACCGGATACGGGCGCGACGCCGCGGCCCTGGCAGGGGTGCAGAAGCTGCGCTTCTTTCCCCAGTCCGTGACCGGCGGCAGCGGCGCGCGGCTCCGCTCCGACGACGGGCGCGAGCTGATCGACCTCTCGGGCGCCTGGGGCGCGGCCAGCCTCGGCTACGGCCACCCGGCACTGGTCGCGGCGGTCAGCCGCGCGGTGGCCGATCCGGCGGGGGCCAGCGTCCTGTCCTCGGCCAACGCCCCGGCGACGGCGCTGGCAGAGCGGCTGCTGGCGCTGTTCCCCGCACCCTGGGCGCAGAAGGTCTGGCTCGGTCATTCCGGGTCGGACGCCAACGAATGTGCGCTGCGCGTGGCCCGGCTGGCGACGGGCCGGACGGGGGTGATCGCCTTTCGCGGCGCCTATCACGGCGGCACGATGGGGTCGATGTCGGTCTCGGGCCACTCGGTGCACGAGGGCGCCGACAAGGCGGCGGGGCTGATCCAGCTTGCCTTCCCCGACCCCTACCGCGACCCGCCGGCGGCTGGGGACGCCGTGCTGGCCGGGCTCGAGGCGCGGCTGGCCGAGGCCGGCCCGGACACCGTCGCCGCCTGCTTCATCGAACCGATCCAGTCCGATGGCGGGCTGATCGTGCCGCCGCCGGGGTTCCTCGCGCGCCTCGCGGCGATCTGCGCGCGCCACGGAATCCTGACCGTCTGCGACGAGGTCAAGGTGGGCCTTGCCCGCTCCGGGCGGCTGCACTGCTTTGAACACGAGGGTTTCCGACCCGACATCCTGGTCCTTGGCAAGGGGCTGGGCGGCGGGCTGCCGCTGTCGGCGGTGATCGGCCCTGACCGGGTGATGGACTGCGCCACCGCCTTCGCGATGCAGACGCTGCACGGCAATCCGGTCTGCGCCGCGGCGGGGATCGCGGTGCTGGACACGATCGCGGCCGAGGGGCTGGCGGCGCGGGCCGAGGCGCAAGGTGCGCGGTTGCGCGCGGGGCTGTCGCGGCTGGCCGCGCGCCATGCGCTGATCGGCGACGTGCGTGGCCGCGGCCTGGCGCTCGGCATCGAGCTGGTGACCGACCGGGACGTGCGTACACCGGCCGCGCCGCAGGCGGCCCAGGTCGTCTACCGCGCGCACCAGCTGGGATTGGTCCTCTACTATGTCGGCATGCGGTCGAACGTGCTCGAGCTGACCCCGCCGCTGGTCCTGGCCGGGGACGACATCGCCGCGGCGCTCGACATCCTCGACCACGCCCTCACCGATGTCGCCGCCGGGCGGGTCGACGCCGGCGCCGTGCGCGCCTTCGCAGGCTGGTAAGGCCCGACGCCGCCCTTGCGTCATGCCCGAAATTCTGAAATTAGCGATAACTTAGCAAAATCAATATGATACATAACTTTCCTTATCGGACTCAACCAAAATGCCTATCGGTGCAAAGGGCCATCATGCAAGCATGACAGGCAGCATCCGAGCCGGGCGCACCGCTCCACCCTTGCTGCCATGACCCCCCCCGGTCAGCTGGCGACCGGCGGGTCTGGAACACTCGTCCGAATTACCGATGCGGTGAACACGATCAGGCCGCCCTGATCGTCTGCGGCGCTCGGCCGGAACGGCGGACGTGACCGCCGCCCGACACCATGAACTCGCCGCGTTCGATCTCGATGTCGCCTGCCGTTCGGCTTGAGGACTCGGGTACCCCGCGCACCATCCTCCGCCGTTTCGGGCATGGCGACAGTCAGTCGCCCGGAAATTCCTCGATCGCGCACCTGCCGCGTTTCCGCGCCGCCGGCAACCGACCCACGTCCTCTCCACAAGCGACGAGGACATGTCCATGACCAGACAGGCTTCACCGGCAGAGCAGCACGCCCGAGACCTCGACCAGTTCCATACGCCACCGGCGGTCGTGGCTCTCTCTCTCGCAGAGCTTCATGCGCGGACCTGTCGCCGAGCGCGGATTGCGGGCCTTCCGCAGCCGTCCGGCCAGTCGCAGGCAGTGCATGGACATGGTGGTTCTGGCGCATATCAAGGAGCAGTCGCGCCTGAGCCTGGGCAGCTATGGCCGCCCGAGGATGA
>JAFEFU010000048.1 GCA_018240425.1 Pseudomonadota bacterium
AGACAGTGGCGGGGCTGACTCTGGGCATTCCCCTCGGCATGGCCGAACCGAGCGAGCCGGCCTATGCCGATTACCTGCGCATCGGCCACATGGGCCACGTCAATGCCCACATGGTCCTGGGGGCGCTGAGCGTGATGGAGGCGGGAATGAAGGCGCTGGCCATTCCGCACGGGGCCGGCGCACTCGATGCCGCCGCCGCAGCGGTCGCCGGGGGCTGAGGCCCGGCATGCCGCCGCTCAGCGCCGGGCAGCGGCGAGCGCGTCGGGCAGGGCGGCAGCGAGGAGCGCCAGATCCCCGGGCCGCCCGCAGCTGACCCGGATGCAGCGGTCGTGCGGCGCGACGAACGGCATTCGCACGAAGATGCCGCGGCCGGCCAGTTCGGAGACCAGCCGGCGGGCCAGCGCCCCGTCGCCGCCTGCGTCGATGGTGACAAAATTAGTGGCCGAGGGCAGGGGCGCCAGGCCGTTCGCGCGGGCGATCCGGGCGATTTCGGCGCGCGCGGCGGCAACATTGTCGCGGGTCGCGGCCAGGTGGGCGTGGTCCGACAGCGCGGCCAGCGCCCCGGCCTGCGACATCCGGCACATGCCGAAGTGGTTGCGGATCTTGTCGAAGGCGCCGATCAGGCCCGCATGGCCGATGGCATAGCCGACGCGGGCGCCGGCCATCCCGTAGGCCTTGGAGAAGGTGCGCAGGCGGACGACGCGCGGGTCGGAAGGGTCGAGCTTCGGGGCGGTGCCTTCGGGCGCGAACTCGACATAGGCCTCGTCGAGCGCCAGCAGGCACCCTTCCGGCACGGCTTCGATCAGGCGGCGGACATCCGCGGCCTCGTGCCAGCTTCCCATCGGATTGTCGGGGTTGGCGAAGTAGACGAGCTTCGCCCCGGCCTCGCGGGCGCGCCGGGCCAGCGCCTCGGGGTCTTCCCGGTCGCCCCTGTAGGGGACCTTGTGCAGGACGCCGCCATGCCCGGCGACGTGGAAGTTGAAGGTCGGATAGGCGCCATCCGATGTCACCACCGGATCGCCCGGCCCGACCACCAGCCGCACCAGATAGCCGAGAAGCCCGTCGATGCCCTCGCCGACCATGATGTTGCCGGCGTCCACGCCGTGATGGCGGGCGAGGGCATGGCGAAGGTCGTGGCTTTCGGGATCGCCATACATCCAGACCTCGGCCGCGGCGTCCCGCATGGCCGCGAGGGCGAGGGGCGAGGGGCCGAAGACATTCTCGTTTGCGCCGAGGCGCGCCGCGAAGGGCCGCCCGCGGGCGCGTTCCTGGGTCTCGGGCCCGACGAAGGGCACGGTGGCGGGCAGGCTGTCGATCAGGGGGGTGAAGCGGGGTCCGGTCATGGGGGCCACAAAATCCGCTTCGCCTCCGGCGGGCAAGAAAAATCGCCTGAACGTGAGGCGCGCGCCGCCACCGGCCCTTGCCTGCACGCACAGGCATGGCAATAACAGGCTATCCATCGCGCCCGAGGCCGATCATCGAACAGCGCCCGACATTCTCGCCCCTGCGCAACCCCGCCTATCGCAGCCTGTGGGCGGCGATCATGGTGTCGAACCTGGGCGGGCTGATCCAGACCGTCGGCGCGGGATGGCTGATGACCTCGCTCACCCCGTCGCAGGACATGATCGCGCTGGTGCAATCGTCGAACACGCTGCCGATCATGGCCCTGTCGATGATCGGCGGGGCGCTGGCCGACAGCTATGACCGCAGGCGCCTGATGATCGGCGCGCAGATGTTCATGGTGGTTGTTTCGGCGGCGCTGGCGCTGGCGGCCTGGCAGGGGCAGCTGACCCCCTGGATGCTTCTGGGCTTCACCTTCCTGATCGGGGCGGGGACGGCGCTGAACAATCCGGCCTGGCAGGCGTCGGTCGGCGACATCGTCGGACGGGCCGACCTGCCGGCGGCGGTCAGCCTGAACAGCATGGGCTTCAACCTGATGCGATCTGTGGGGCCGGCATTGGGCGGCCTGATCGTCGCGGCCTTCGGTGCGGCCGCGGCCTTTGGCGTCAACGCGCTGTCCTACCTGCCCCTCGTGGGCGCCTTGGTGCGCTGGCGGCCGGCGTCGGCCGGAGGGCCGCGCCTGCCGCGCGAACCCCTGGGCGCGGCGCTTGGGGCGGGGCTGCGTTATGTCGCCATGTCGCCGGGCCTCATGCGGGTCGTGGCGCGGGCGGGCCTTTTCGGCCTGGCGGCATCCTCGGTCCTGGCGCTTCTGCCGATCGTCGCGCGCAATCTCCTGGGCGGCACGGCGCTGACCTACGGCATCCTGCTTGGGGCCTTCGGCATCGGCGCGATCGGCGGGGTGGCGCTGAACCCGAGGGTGCGCGCGGCCCATTCGAACGAGAGGGTGGTGCGCGGCGCCTTCCTGGCCTTTGCCGTCGGCGCGCTCGGCCTCGGCCTGTCGCGGCATCTGGCGCTGAGCGTCCTGAGCCTGTTCGTGGCGGGCTCGGCCTGGGTGCTGGCCCTGTCGCTGTTCAATGTCAGCGTCCAGCTGTCGTCCCCCCGCTGGGTGGTGGGCCGGGCGCTGTCCTTTTACCAGACCGCGGTCTTTGGCGGCATGGCGGGGGGAAGCTGGCTGTGGGGCCTTCTGTCCGAATACTACGGCGCGACGGCGGCCTTCGCGGTCTCGGCGGGGCTTCTGGTCGTGGGCGCCGCCGCGGGACGCTGGCTGGGCCTGTCGGAGTTCGCCGAACTGGACCTTGACCCCCTGGGCCAGTTCCGCGAGCCGGAGTTGCGCTTCGACCTGCGCAGCCAGAGCGGGCCGATCAAGATCATGATCGACTATGTCATCGCCTACGAGGATATAGACGAGTTCCTCGGGGCGATGCAGGCGCGGCGGATCGTGCGGGTGCGCGACGGGGCGCGGCGGTGGGCGCTGCTGCGCGACCTCGAGAATCCCGAACTGTGGACCGAAAGCTATCAGGTGGCGACCTGGGTGGAGTACCTGCGCCACCACGAGCGGCGCACCAAGGCCGATGCCGGCAGCTATGAGCGGCTGCGGGCGCTGCACCGCGGACCGGGCGATCCGCGGGTGCACCGGATGATCGAACGCCAGACGGTGCCCCTGCGCGACGACCTGGGCCTGAAGCCGCCGCCCGGCGAGGGCTGAGGCCGGGGCCCGGTCGAGCGGGGGGCTTCGCGTCCCCCGCGCCCCCTGCGGAGTATCTGGACAAGGGAAAAGCCGGGGCGGCCTCCCCCCCGGGCTATTCCGCGTCGGCCAGACGGTTCAGGGCGGCGCGGAGTTTTGCCGCCTCTTCCTCGCTCTGGGCGAGGTTGTCGCGGGTTTCCTCGATGATCTCTTCGGGGGCCGAGGCGGTGAACTTCGGGTTTGCGAGGCGCCCGCGCAGGCTGGCCGCGTCCTTTTCCAGCTTGTCCAAAGTCTTGGAAAGGCGCGCTTTTTCCGCTCCGATGTCGATGACGCCGGCCAGGGGCAGGGC
>JAFEFU010000049.1 GCA_018240425.1 Pseudomonadota bacterium
CTGTCCCGTCCTTGCGCAAGCGGGCTTCGCTTCGTGCGGCCCAAGCGACTGTTCGGGTTCGATGGAACGACGAGCGAAGACCCTTGCTCACACACGGGCACAGACACACTGAGGGGGGACGGTCTTCCGCTCGCCACCGCATCCGGAACTATACCAGAGTTGGCCGAGACCAAGTTACAAGGGATGGGTGGTGGTGCGCTGAAGCGCACCCTACCAATCTACCGCGTCGGGTAAGCGCGGGGCCATCGCCCCGCGCTCAGCGGGCGGATGCCGCCTGCCCCGCCCGTGCGCCCAGAGCACGGGCAGCCCCCGCCCCCCGGGCGGCGGGGGCTATCGCCCCCACCGGGGCGGGCGCCGCCCGTGCCTACAGCGGACGGCGCGGCGGAGACCCCCTTGGCCTGCGGCTTGCGCCTCCGGCCAATCGGACCGGGGAACGCGCCACTGGCGCGTTCCCTGCCGGTCCTCTGGCGGGGTGGGGGCCGACCTACGGGTGGTGGGGTTGTCGGTAGGGTGGGCATTCTGCCCACCATGTTGCGACAGAAGATGGTGGGCAGAATGCCCACCCTACGCTTGCTGCTTGTGTTTGCTTGGGCGTCCAGGGACTTTATTACACTGCCAAACAAAAAATTGTGCATCCTCTTTTGGGCCTGCGAACGTTTCCACGTGAATTGTCTCTGCCGCAAGAAGATCGGCTGAAATACTTCCCACTCCCGAACGGAGATTGAAGGGTAGTGCATATGCCGTATTTGTAAACTCCTTGAAAATACTAACCAGTTCGCATCTCCCAAAGTGGTCGTTCAAGTTATGTTTGAGTATGCTTTGAAATACCTTTCTTTGGCTCTCAGTTTTCGTGCGGCCCTGCCCACTGTGATCAAATACTGCATCAAACTTAGTTTTGAAACCACCAACGACCAAAAATTTCGCATTAATGTTTTGAGTGACAATTGAAGAAAGTCGTACAACATCAGCAAGAAGTGAAGCGCGTGAAATTACCGTATTTGCAGAAGATCCAAGCCACTTAACTTCAACCGCACCAATCCAACTCTTGAACTTGCCGGCGTCATTCGGGCGTGTATAGCGTCCTATAAGTCCCAAATCCACGCGCTTCTGAGATTCCTCCCAGTTTGGGGGCATGGAGCTTGCAAGCGGTATAATCTCACTTGTGGATCTGATTAAGTCTGCCACTACTAATTGGGCGGAATCTTCTCCAGAAAGCTCATGTGCTCCAGTGCAGATTTGGTATTTGAACCATGCAGACAAGCCTTGACAAACTATGCTCGCCAATTTTGCCCGCTTATCCATATTCAAGCCCCCCCTCACACCAACCGCTCCGTCTCCTTCGCCGCCCGGACGAAATCGGCAAACAGCGGATGCGGCGCGAAGGGTTTCGACTTCAGTTCCGGGTGGAACTGGACGCCGATGAACCAGGGGTGGCCCTTGACCTCGACGATCTCGGGGAGGCGGCCGTCGGGGCTCATGCCGGAGAACACCAGCCCGCATTTTTCCAGGCGGTCGCGGTATTTCACGTCGACCTCGTAGCGGTGGCGGTGGCGTTCCTCGATGGTGGTGGCGTGGTAGACCTCGGCCGCCTTCGAGCCGGGGGCGAGGATCGCGGTATAGGCGCCAAGCCGCATGGTGCCGCCCTTGGCGTCGTCTGCCTTGCGCGCGACGGTCTGGTTGCCCTGCACCCATTCCTTGAGGTGGTAGACCACGGGTTCGAAGCGTTTCTCGCCCTTTTCATGGTCGAATTCCTCGGACCCGGCGCGCGAAAGGCCAGCAAGGTTCCTCGCCGTCTCGATCACCGCCATCTGCATGCCGAGGCAGATGCCGAGGTAGGGCACCCCCTTTTCCCGGGCGAACTGGGCGGCCTTGATCTTGCCCTCGGTGCCCCTTTCGCCGAAGCCGCCGGGGACGAGGATGGCGTGGAAATCCTCGAGATACGGGGCGGGATCCTCGCGTTCGAAGATTTCGCTGTCGATCCATTCGGCCTTGACGCGGACGCGGTTGGCCATGCCGCCGTGGGTCAGGGCCTCGGCGATTGATTTGTAGGCATCCTCAAGCTGGGTGTACTTGCCGACGATGGCGACGCGCACCTCGCCCTCGGCATGGGTCAGCCGGTCCATCACGTCGGTCCAGCGGTCGAGATTAGGCTTGGGCGCGGGCTGGATCTGGAAGGCGTCGAGGACGGCGCGGTCAAGCCCGGCGCGGTGGTAGGCCAAGGGCGCCTCGTAGATCGTCTTCAGGTCATAGGCGGGGATCACCGCGTCGGGGCGGACGTTGCAAAAGAGCGCGATCTTCTCGCGCTCGCGGTCGGGGATCGGATGTTCGGACCGGCAGACCAGCACGTCGGGGGCAAGGCCGATGGACTGGAGTTCCTTGACCGAGTGCTGGGTGGGCTTGGTCTTCAGCTCGCCCGACGCCGCGAGGTAGGGCAGAAGCGTCAGGTGCATCAGGATCGACTGGCCGCGCGGGCGTTCGTGGATGAACTGGCGGATGGATTCGAAGAAGGGCAGGCCCTCGATGTCGCCGACGGTGCCGCCGATCTCGCACAGCATGAAGTCGACTTCCTCGTCGCCGATGCGGAGGAAGTCCTTGATTTCGTTGGTGACGTGCGGAATGACCTGGATGGTCTTGCCAAGGTAGTCGCCGCGCCGCTCCTTTTCCAGGACGTTGGAATAGATGCGCCCCGACGAGATGGAATCACTCTTGCGGGCATGGACGCCGGTGAAGCGTTCGTAATGGCCGAGGTCGAGGTCGGTCTCGGCCCCGTCGTCGGTGACGAAGACCTCGCCATGCTCGAAGGGCGACATGGTGCCGGGATCGACGTTCAGGTAGGGGTCGAGTTTCCTCAGGCGCACCGTATAGCCGCGCGCCTGCAACAGCGCGCCGAGCGCCGCCGAGGCGAGGCCCTTGCCGAGCGAGGAAACCACGCCGCCAGTGATGAAAACGTAACGCGCCATGCCCGGATTGCCCCCGTGAAACTGGTTTTCTGAATGGCCGCAGACGGTCAGGAATGCAGCATCACGGGAGTCAAGTCATAACCGATTCGGCCGGTTCCCGCAACCGGACCGCAAGATTTTGGGGGCGCGATGTTGGCGCGCCATATTTGTGGGCGATGAGCCTCAGGGCGAGGTCGAGGCGGGCGCGGTGGTGGCGGGCGCATCGGAGGGCGGCAGGAGATTGCCCTCGGGTGCGGGCGGCGCGGCGGGCTGGGCCGGTACCGGCGCAGGCGCGGTCAGCGGCGCCGTGGTGTCGAGGACCGAGGTTCCGGCGGAGTTGCGGGCCGACAGGTAGGTCAGCGCGATCGAGGTGCCGATGAAGCAGGCGGCGAAGATCCAGGTCAGCCGGGTCAGCGCGTTGGCCGCGCCGCGCGCCGTCATCGCGCCGCCGCCCGACAGGAGCGCGCCGCCTTCGTTGCGCTGCAGGAGAACCACGCCGATCAGGAGGAGCGCGAGGATCAGGTGGATGGTGAGGACGACGTTTTCCATCGGAACCGGGGCCTTTCAGGTCTGACGCGCCTATCTAGGCGGAAGGGGGCGGGCGCGCAAGAGGGCGCTGGCCGTCAGGGGCCGGGGGTTTCGCAGACCGCCGAGAGCTTGTTGCCGTCGGGGTCGCGGACGTAGGCCGCGTAGAAATGGGCGTGATAGGGGCGCAGGCCGGGGGCACCCTCGTCGCTGCCGCCCGCCGCCAGCGCGGCCTTGTGGAAGGCGTCGACGGCGGCGCGGCTTGCGGCGTCGAAGGCGGTCATCGAGCCGTTGCCGATGGTCGCGGGCTTTTGGTCGTAGGGTGCGACGATCCACAGGCGGGTGCGGCTGTCGCCGGGCGCGCCATAGCCGATCTCGTCCTCGCCATCGACGCGGCGGACAATTCCGAGCGTGGGCATGACCCCATCATAGAAGCGGCGCGCGCGGGCAAGGTCGTTGGTGCCGAGGGTGATGTAGAGCAGCATGGTTTCTCCTGTGGAGCAGAAGGGCCATTTTCGTGTTTCGCTGGCCGCGCCCCGCCGCTATAGGACGCAGGGTTTGGGTTGGATGCAAGGACCGGAACGCATGGCCAACGTGGTAGTGGTGGGCGCCCAGTGGGGCGACGAGGGCAAGGGCAAGATCGTCGACTGGCTGAGCGAACGCGCCGACGTGATCGCGCGCTTTCAGGGCGGGCACAATGCCGGGCATACGCTGGTCATCGACGGCAAGGTTTACAAGCTGAGCCTCTTGCCGTCGGGGATCGTGCGCGGCGGCAAGCTGAGCGTGATCGGCAACGGGGTGGTGCTCGATCCCTGGCATCTGGTGGCCGAGATCGCGAAGCTGCGCGGGCAGGGGGTGGAAATCTCGCCCGAGAACCTGATGATCGCCGAGAATGCGCCGCTGATCCTGCCGATCCACGGCGAACTGGACCGGGCGCGCGAGGCGCAGGTCGGCGTGGCGAAGATCGGCACCACCGGGCGCGGCATCGGCCCGGCCTACGAGGACAAGGTGGGGCGCCGGGCGATCCGCGTCGCGGACCTGGGCGATCGGGCGACGCTCGCGGCGCGGGTTGATCGACTTCTCGCCCATCACGACGCGCTGCGCCGCGGTCTCGGGATCGCGCCGGTGGACCGGGCGGGGCTGATCGCGGCGCTCGAGGAGATCGCGCCGCAGGTGCTGGCCTATGCCCAGCCGGTCTGGAAGGTGATGACCGAGGCGCGGCGGGCCGGAAAGCGCATCCTGTTCGAGGGCGCGCAGGGCGCGCTTCTCGACATCGACTTCGGCACCTATCCGTTCGTCACCTCGTCCAATGTCATCGCCGGGCAGGCGGCGACCGGGGTGGGGATCGGGCCGGGGGCGATCGACTTTGTGCTCGGGATCGTCAAGGCCTATACGACCCGGGTGGGCGAAGGCCCGTTCCCGGCCGAGCTGACCGATGCCGATGGCGAGCGGCTGGGCACGCGCGGGCACGAGTTCGGCACCGTCACCGGGCGCAAGCGCCGCTGCGGCTGGTTCGACGCGGTGCTGGTCAGGCAGACCTGCGCCACCTCGGGCGTCAAGGGCATCGCGCTGACCAAGCTCGATGTGCTGGATGGGTTCGAGCAGCTCAGGATCTGCGTGGGCTATGACCTGGACGGCCAGCGGCTGGACCATCTGCCCACTGCCGCCAACGCCCAGGCCCGCTGCAAGCCGGTCTATGAGGAGCTGGAGGGCTGGCAGGAGAGCACCGCCGGCGCGCGGTCGTGGGCCGACCTGCCGGGCGCGGCAGTCAAGTATGTGCGCCGGATCGAGGAACTGATCCAGTGCCCGGTGGCGCTTCTGTCGACGAGCCCCGAGCGCGACGACACGATCCTGGTCACCGACCCGTTCGCGGACTGAGGACATGGCCGGATACCGTGCGCGCAAGCGGTGGGCGCTGCTGATACTGCTGGTGGGGCTGCCGGTTTACCTGGTGGCGGTGATCACGGTCGAGAACCGGCTGGTTACGGCCTGGGGTCCGCCGCCACCCTTGGCGGAACTGGTGATCTTCGTCTCGCTGGCCTTCCTCTGGGCGCTGCCGTTCAAGCGGATATTCACCGGAATCGGACAGGCCGGTCCCGACGAAAACGAAGAAGGGCGGCGCTGAGGCCGCCCTTTCGCATCGGTTCGCGTCCGGTCACATCGCCTTGCGGGCCTCGTGCATGAATTTCGACGTGTCGGTGATGGTGAACTGGCCGCGGGCGACCTTCTGGAGCTTGCCCTGGCGCAGGAGCATCCCAAACGAGCGCATCCCGTCCTCGCGGCTGAACTCGCCGCGCGAGGAGACGAACTCGACCTTGCGCAGCAGGTGCGGGCGCGAGAAGCTTTCGCGGCCCTCGACCGACGCGGTGTAGGCGGCGGCGGCCTCCAGCAGTTCGGTCAGGCTGGTGGCCCCGAGCCGTTCGGCGAATTCCTCGAAGCTCGAGACATCCTCGGGCGAGAGGTCGGTCAGGTCGTCGAGATCCTCCTCCTCGTCGTCGGCGACATAGGCGGCGGCGGCCTTGACCACGCGGCGCGGGCGGATGGCGCTGGCGGCGTCATCGCCGGCCGGACGGTCGACGCGCTGTTCGGAGACGAGGACCAGGGGGGCCGGGCGCATGTCGAGCGACGGGCGCTGGGTGGTGGCTCCGGCCTCGGTCGTCGGGCGGCGCGGGCGGACGGCCTTGGACAGATCCTCGCGGTAGAGGTCGATCTCGGGGCTTTCGGGGGCGGCCTCGGTCGGCTCGGCTCCCGGTTGCAGCTGGCGGTCGGCGAGGGTGGCGGCGACCGCGGCCTTGAGGTGCGAGATCGCCGAGAAGCGGCGGCGGTTTTCGGCGCCCTCGAGCTTTTCCTTGGCCTCGGCCATCAGCCGGGTCACATCCGGGTCGTCGTCGTGAACCTCGTCCTCGCCGGTCAGGGCCATGTCCTCGGCCGCTTCATGGGCGGCAACCGGCTGGTCCTCGGGCATGGCAGGGGCGGGGGCGGCCTCGGTCTCCTCGGCCTCGGGGGCGTCCGCGCTGTGGGTGACGGCCTTGCTGAGGCGGATCACGCGGGCCTTGGCGCGCTGGTAGAAGCTGGGCGCCGGCTCGGGCTCTCCTTCGTCCTCGGCCTCGAAACCGGCGGTGGCGTCGGCAGTGTCGGCGTGGTGCTCGGGCGCCGCGGGCGCCTGGTCGGCTTGCGCGGCGGCGGCCGGCACCGCCGGTTCCGCAGCATCGGGGGCGCTGGTGGCGCCAAGCGCGGCGAGGCGGGCCAGAAGGTCGGCGTCGTCAGTGTCCTCGGCCGCGGTGTCCTCGGCGGCAATTTCCTCGGCTGCAGGAATGGCCTCGTCAGCTTCGGCGAGCGGTTCCGGCAGGGAATCGCCGGGGAATTCCTCGTCGATCGCCTCCTCGGTGATCTCCTCCGTGGCGCGCGCCTGGGCGCGGGCGGCTTCGGCGGCCTCGAGTTCGGGCATGTCCTCGGAGAGATCGAGCGCAAAGCCGAAATCGCCGGGCATCGGCGTGGTGTCCGGAGCCTCGGCGGCGGGTTCGTCCTCGTCATAGGCCGGGGCGGCGGCGCGCACGTTCTCGACCACGGCGCGGATGCGCATCAGCTTGGCGGCGATGCTGTCGTCCTCGGCGGCGGGCTGGGCGGGGGCCGCGTCCTCGCCGGTCAGGATCAGGGGCGCGGTGTCCGCCTGGTCCGGCCCGTCCGTACCGGCGCCGTCGACCTGAGCCAGGATGTCGTCGATCGAGAAGGCATCGGCCGAGAAGGCATCGGCGGCAGTTTCGGCCGCGGTTTCGGGGGCCGGTTCGAGGGCGGGAAGGGCGGCCAAGTCCTCGACTTCCGGGACGGGCTCGCCGGCGATGTCCTCTGCGATCGCGACCGGTTCGGCGGCGACTGAATCGACAGCGACGGCTTCAGGCGCGACCGGTTCGATGATCGCCACGGGGGCCGCAGGCTCCTCGGGGAGGGCGATGGCCTCTACAGCGGCTTCGACCGCCGACTCGATGGTGGCCTCGGTCGGGTGGGGCGCGGGCATTTCGGCAGGCGCCTCGGCCGCCGCTTCGACCAGCGGCACGGCGACGGGTGCCACCGCGGGCGCCGCTGCGGCAGCCGCGGCGACCGGCGCTGCAACCGGCTGCGCCGGAACGGCTGCGGGCGCGGCCACGGGCGCCGCGGCCGGCATGGCGGCGGGGGTTTCCTCGGTCTGGCGCAGCACCACGCCATATTCGCTGATCTTGGCCTCGACCCGGCGCTGGATCTCCTTTTCGGCGATCCGGTGCAGCATCTCGGCGTCCGGCGTCGGCGGCTCGGCGCCGAAATAGCGGTCGTCGGCGGCGAGGTCGCGGAAATATTCGGCGATGGCCTTCATCGTCGAGAACGGCTCGTCGAACCCTTCGAGGGTGCACGAGAAGGTGCCGTATGACACCGTGAGAATCTTGCTTGCCCCGATCATATCAAGCCTGCTTTCTTCTACTGCCTGTCCCTGCATCGGAAAGCGAAACTGGTTCGCGAGCATGAACAGATATAGGTGAAATGAAGGATTCTTTCAGGCCGCCCGCCTGCTCCGTTGCCACAATTGCCGATAATGCCATGATCGACGTCCAGACTGTTGAATTTCCCGAAGCGGTGACCCTGGTGGGCGGAGGCGCCGCCGAGGGCGCCGATCTGCGCCGGGCGCTTGGCCTGGCGCCTTGCCTTGTAGCCGCCGATGGTGGCGCCAATGTGGCGGTGGCCTCCGGGCTGGTTCCCGATCTGGTGATCGGCGATTTCGATTCGGTGACGGCCGAGGCCCTTTCGCTGATTCCGCCCGCCCGCCAGATGCGGCTGGCCGAACAGGAGACGACCGACTTCGAGAAGTGCCTGAGCCGGATCGCCGCGCCCTTCGTCCTGGGGGTGGGGTTCCTCGGCCCGCGCTTCGATCACACGCTGGCGGTGTTCAGTGCGCTGGTCCGCCATGCGGGCAAGCTGTGCCTGCTGGTCGGGGGCGAGGACATCGTTTTCGCCGCCCCGCCGCGCCTGGCGCTGGACCTGCCGCCCGGCACCCGGCTGTCGCTGTTCCCGATGCGGACGGTCAGGGGCGAGAGCCGGGGCCTGCGCTGGCCGATCGGGGGCCTGGAGTTCGCGCCCGACGGGGTGATCGGCACCTCGAACGAGGTGACGGGGCCGCTCGATCTGCGGATGGAGGGGCCGGGGATGCTGGCGATCCTGCCGGCCGCGATGCTGGGGCCGGCGCTTACGGCGCTTCGGTCAGGCCCGCGATGGCCGTCGCCCGGCGGGCGGTGACACGCTCGCGGTGGATGATGTAGAGGCCCGAGCCGACGATGATGGCGATGCCGGTCCAGGTCAGCCCGTTGGGGAAGTCGCCGAACACCAGATACCCGAGCAGCGCGGCGGTGACGATCTCGAGATAGTGCAGCGGCGCAAGCACCGAGGTGGGGGCGAAGCGCAGCGCATAGGTCATCGACATGTGGCTGACGGTGGCGGCCAGGCCGACGCAGAAGCACCACAGGAGGAACAGGCCCCGCGGCCAGACGAGGTCCAGGGACGCCTCGCCCAGGGACTGGCCGGCCCACAGCATCGGCAGGCACATCAGGGCGGCGATGATGGCGGTGTGGAGCTGCATCGGCACCGGATGGACCAGCCGCGACAGCGACCGGGTGATGAGGATGTAGAGCGCAAAGCACAGCGCCGTCCCCAGCGGGAACAGCGCCACCGCGCCGAAATGGACGAAGGAGGGCTGGATGACCAGCAGGCAACCCATGAAGCCGACAAGGCAGGCGCCCAGCCGGCGGGCGCCGACGGGTTCCTTCAGCACGAGGCGGGCGATCAGGAGGATGATGAAGGGCTCGACGAAGGCGATGGCCAGCGCATCGGCCACCGGCATGACCCTGAGTGCCGCGATGAAGGCATAGGTCGAGAGGATCGAGACGAAGGCCCGCGCGAGGCTGAGCCACAGGGCGCGGCCCGACAGGGCCAGCGGAAAGCCCATCGCCAGCGTGACCGGCAGCATCAGCGCCCCCTGCACGACATAGCGGCCAAGGGTGATGGTGCCGACCGGCACGCCCTGGGCGGCAAGCTTCGACGACACGTCGATCAGCGGCGCGATGACGCAGAAGCCGAGCATCAGGGCGACGCCGGGAAGGATGCGGTCGGAATGGCTCATGGCGACGGGCTAACGGGCCGGGGCGGCGGGTTCCAGCCTGTTCGCGACCGAAAGGCCGGTTTCGGGTGATTTGCGCGGCCGGCGCCATGCGTGCCGGCCGCAGGCGGAGAGGGGCCGAAGGATTGCAGCGGTCTCAGCAGTTGGGCACGTTCACCGCCAGGCCGCCGAGCGAGGTTTCCTTGTATTTCTCGTGCATGTCCA
The DNA here is from genome assembly GCA_018240425.1 of Pseudomonadota bacterium. Classification (GTDB taxonomy): domain Bacteria; phylum Pseudomonadota; class Alphaproteobacteria; order Rhodobacterales; family Rhodobacteraceae; genus TMP-24. The sequence continues at coordinate 9,808 of JAFEFU010000049.1, forward strand.
GGCCGGTCTGGCGCATGGTCTCGATGCAGGCGTCGAGGGGGACGAAGTGCTTGCCGTCGCCGCGAAGTGCCAGCGAGGCCGCCGACACCGCCTTGATCGCGCCGAGCGCGTTCCTTTCGATGCACGGCACCTGCACCAGGCCCTTGACCGGATCGCATGTCATCCCGAGGTGATGTTCGAGCGCGATCTCGGCGGCGTTCTCGACCTGTTCGGGCGTGCCGCCCATGACCGCGCAGAGGCCGGCGGCGGCCATCGCGGCGGCGCTGCCCATCTCGGCCTGGCAGCCGCCCTCGGCGCCGGAGATCGAGGCATTGTGCTTGCACAGGCCGCCGATCGCCGATGCGGTCAGGAGAAACTCGCCGATCCGTCCGGGCGCGGCGCCGGGCACATGGTCGAGCCAGTAGCGCAGGACCGCGGGAAGGACGCCCGCCGCCCCGTTCGTCGGCGCAGTCACCACCTGCCCGCCCACCGCGTTCTCTTCGTTCACGGCAAGCGCGTAGAGGCTGATCCAGTCGTTGATCGTGTGGGGCGGGGCCTGGTTCAGCCCGCGTTCGGCCAGAAGCGCGTCATGGATCGCCTTGGCGCGGCGGCGCACCTTCAGCCCGCCCGGCAGGATGCCCTCGCCTTTCAGCCCGCGCTCGATGCAGTCGTTCATCACCTGCCAGAGCCGGCCCAGCCCCTTGTCGAGGTCGGCCGTGCTGCGGAAGGCGAGCTCGTTGGCGCGCTTCATCTGGGCGATGGACTTGCCCGAGGCCCTGGCCATCTCGAGCATCTGTGCCGCGGTCTCGAACGGGTGGGGGCAACCTGCGCCGCCCTTCTGCGTATCGCCCGCCTGTTGTTCGGCCTCGGTCACGACAAAGCCGCCGCCGATCGAATAGTAGGTCTCCTGCAGGATCACGTCGCCCTGGGCGTCGGTGGCCATCAGGATCATGCCGTTCGAGTGGCCGGGAAGCCGGCGGTCGTAGTCGAAGACCAGATCGCGCTCGGGCGCGAAGGCAAGGGTGGGCAGGCCGGGGGGCGTGACGGTGCCGGTCGCGGCGATGGCGGCAAGCGCGGCCTCGGCCCTGTCGTGGTCGTAGCTGTCGGGCAGGAAGCCGGCGAGGCCGAGGATCGTCGCCCGGTCGGTGGCATGGCCCTTGCCGGTGAAGGCGAGCGATCCGTGCAGCGAGGCGCGGAGCCCGGCGGGATGGAAGGGCGAGGCGCGCAAGAGATCGAGGAAGCGTGCCCCGGCGACCATCGGCCCCATCGTGTGCGAGGAGGAGGGGCCGACGCCCACCTTGAACATGTCGAATACGGAAAGAAACATGCTGCTGTCCTGTTCTTGCGCACAGCGCAGTATGCCGCGCGGCGGGCGCGGACGGAATGCGAAATGCGACCCTTTGGACGCGGGAACGTCGCCGGGTGCCGGGTTGCGCGCCCTCAGTAGACGGGGGCGGTGAAGATGGTCGGGCCCAGGCCCTCGGCCTCGGCGGTGCGCAGGGCGGCGGGGCGGGCCTCGTGGGCGGCCAGCACCCGGTTCAGCGCGGGAAATTCCGCTGCGCTGAAATGCGAGGGGTGGCCGGTCCCATAGCTGGACAGCCAGCGGACGAGGACGCCGAGATAGTAGCCAAGGACCGAGGGCTGCCCGGGCGAGAGCCAGTCGGGCGCATCGCGGGCGATCATGGCGTCGATGATGCCGAGGTAGGTGCGCATCCGGTCCGAGGCATGGGCGAGGACCGCGTCGGTGCAGCCGGGTCCGGCGGTGCGCTCGGGGTAGAAGAGTTGCAGGAGCGTCGGGTGGATGTTGGTCGAGGTGAAGAACAGCCACTTGAGGAAGGCCGCGCGCCCCGGCGATCCGGGCTGCGGGGCAAGGGCGCGGTGCTTTTCGGACAGGTAGAGGAGGATGGCGGCGGTCTCGAACATCGGCCCGTCGGGCGATTCGAAGGCCGGGATCAGGCCCAGCGGATGGAGCGCGCGGTAGGCGGGGCTGGCCAGTTCGCCCGCCTCGCGGTCGATCCGGCGGGCCTGGTAGGGCTGGCCCAGTTCTTCAAGCGCCAGCCGCACGATCACCGACGCGGTGTCGGGGGAATAGTGAAGAACATACATCCGGGCCTCGCCTTCGGTCGCCTCTTTCGGGCCCGACCTTAGCCCGCGCCGCGGCGGGGTCCAGTGGCATTCGCCTACCCGGCGGCGAAATCCCACAGAAGCTTGAGGTTCAGCCCGACGATGGCGACGGCGATCAGCACCGACAGGGCGGTCAGCCAGCCGGGCACGGTCAGCGGACCCATCTTGCGCCGGTCGGTGGTGAACATCACCAGCGGCACCACGGCGAACGAGAGTTGCAGCGACAGGACCACCTGGGTCAGGATCAGGAGCCGCCCGGTGCCTTCCGATCCGTAGAGCAGCGTCACCGCCGCCGCCGGCAGGATGGCGATGGCGCGAGTCACGAGGCGCCGGAGCCACGGGGCGAGGCGTATTTCGAGGAAGCCCTCCATCACCGCCTGGCCGGCGAGTGTCGCGGTGACGGTCGAGTTGAGGCCGCAGCACAGGAGGGCGATGGCAAAGAGCGCCGGGGCCACCGACAGGCCGAGGAGCGGCCCGAGCAGCGAATGGGCGCGATCCAGTTCCGCCACCCCGGTTTGGCCGCTGGCATGGAAGCTGGCGGCGGCGAGGATCAGGATCGAGGCGTTGATGACGAGCGCGAACATCAGCGCGGCCGTCGAATCGAGGGTGGCATAGCGCAGCGCCTCGCGCTTTTCGGGCAGGGTCTCGCCGTAGGCGCGGGTCTGGACGATGGCCGAATGCAGGTAAAGGTTGTGGGGCATGACCGTCGCGCCGAGGATGCCGAGGGCGAGGTAGAGCATCTCGGGGTTCCTGACGATCTCGACGGTGGGGGCGAAGCCGCGGATCACCTGGCCCCAGTCGGGATCGGCCAGCGCGATCTGGATGCCGAAGCAGATAGTGATGACCCCGAGCAGCGTGATGACGAAGGCCTCGAGCCAGCGGAAGCCCCGTCTTTGCAGCCACAGGATCAGGAACACGTCGAGCGCGGTGATGAGGACGCCCAGTTCCAGCGGGATGCCGAAGAGAAGGTTGAGGCCGATGGCCGTGCCGATCACCTCGGCCACGTCGGTGGCGATGATCGCGAGTTCGGCCAGCGCCCAGAGCGGCAGGGCGACGGCGCGCGGGAAGGCATCGCGGCAGGCCTGGGCAAGGTCGCGCCCGGTGGCGATGGCGAGGCGCGCGCATAGCGATTGCAGGACGATCGCCATGATGTTCGAGACGAGCGCGACGGTCAGGAGGGTGTAGCCGAAGCGCGATCCCCCGGCCAGCGAGGTCGCCCAGTTGCCGGGGTCCATATAGCCGACCGCGACCATGTAGCCGGGGCCGAGGAAGGCCGCGATCCGCCGCCAGCGCCCGGCGGGCAGGGCGACGCTGCGGTGGACCTCGGAAAGGGCGGCGTCGCCGCGCGAGCGCCGCCAGTCGGGTCTGGGCGAGGCGACTGCGGCGGGGCTGAACTGGTCGCTCATGGCATCTTTGCAAATGAGAATAATTCTCAATATCATGGATGGCCGTGCGGAAGTCAATCGCCTCCTGCGGCCCGGTCCCCGGTCCTGTGGCGGTTAACCCGTGGTTAACCCTGAGTGCGCAATCTGGCCGGGCAGCAACGGAACGGGACGGATGATGAAGGTACTGGTCGGACTTGGCGGGCTTTGCATGTTCCTGATGGCGGGGGCAGGCGCGGTGGCGGCGACGAAGGATGGGGCGGTGCTCCGCCAGACCCTGCCGCAGGCGGTTCAGACGCGGATGGCCGCGGACCCGGTGGGGTTCGGCCGGAAACTCGCGCAGCTTGCCGCGCGTTATGGCGAGGGCGGCGATCTGACGGCGGCCTCGTTCGAGCGGATGGCGGCGGCCGAGCGGGCGCGCGCCGTTGCAGCCGAGGCGGCGCGGCTGATGGCGGCCGATCTCGACGCCGACGGCGCGGTCAGCCGGGCCGAGCATGATGCTGCCCTGCAATTCCTGCCCGAGGCCCGGCAAAAGCGCTTTGCCGATGGCTGGACGCAGGCGGATGCCGACAAGGACGGTTCGGTCAGCGCCGCCGAACTGGCCGGACATGCAAGGGAGGCCGCGCGCCAGCCGGCGATCGCGGCGCGGGCCGAGGGCTGGAAGGCGCTGATGGCGCTGGACGCGAACGCCGACGGCAGGCTGTCGCCGTCCGAGGCCGAAGCCGCGCTGACCGGCCTGCCGCCCAAGGCCAATCCTGCGCCGGCCGGCGGCAAGGCTGGGGCACAGGCCGCGTGCGAGGCCACCGACGGCGCCATTGGCGCTGGTGGCGGCGGAGCAGCGGCGGCCGAGGCCGACCCGGTCGCGGGCGGCTGAGCGCGTCTGCATCTGGCGGGACGGGGCAGCCTGCCGCATCCCGGCGGGCCGGATCGGCGGGCGGCCGTCCCGGCCCGCCGAGTTTCGCCGTCGGGGGGCGGTTGCCCCTCGCGGTGGGGCGGTCTTGCGCCTATAAGCGGCTGGCAAGGAAACCGCGACACGAGGCCCATCCATGACATCGAGCCCCCCACGCCAGTCAGGCGCCGCTCAGCCGTCTGCCGCCGACCGGGCCAAGCAGGCCGCCGCCGAGCGCGCCTGCGCGTTCGTGCAGGACGGGATGCGGCTGGGCCTCGGAACCGGCTCGACCGCCGCCTTCATGGTTCGCCGTCTTGGCCAGCGCGTGCGCGAGGAGGGGCTGCGGGTCGTGGGCGTTCCGACCTCGTCGCGGACGGCGGCGCTGGCGCGGGACGAGGGGATCAGGGTGGTGACGCTCGACCAGGCTGGCTGGCTGGACCTGACCATCGACGGCGCCGACGAGTTCGACGCCGATCTTACACTGATCAAGGGCGGCGGCGGCGCCCATCTGCAGGAAAAGGTGGTTGCCGCGGCGTCCGAGCGGATGATCGTCATCTCGGACCCGGCGAAGCGGGTCGCGCGGCTGGGCGCCTTTCCCCTGCCGGTCGAGGCGCTGCATTTCGGCCTCGCCTCGAGCGAGCGGCACATCGCCCGCGTCCTCGACCACCTGGGCTATGGCGAGCGGCCGGTCACCCGGCGGATGGCGGGCGAGCGTCCCTTCATCTCGGACGAGGGCAACGCCATCCTCGACCTGCATCTCGGCGCGATCACCGATGCGGCGGCGCTGGCCGATGCGCTGAACCAGATCCCCGGCGTGGTCGAGAACGGCCTCTTCATCGAGATGGCCGACCTCGTGATCGTCGGCCACGGCGACGGAGAAGGCGGGCGCTGCGAGCTGATCGAGGCCCATCCGGGGCTGGCCGAGGCGATGGCCCGGCCACGGCCGCGGCAGGAGGATCCCTTTGCCGCGATCGGCGAGTGACAATCGGCCGGACCCGGCAGGAAGGCAGGCACCCATGACATTCGACCATGACCTCTTCGTCATCGGTGGCGGCTCGGGCGGCGTTCGCGCGGCGCGGATCGCGGCGGGCGAGCATGGCGCGCGGGTGGCACTGGCCGAGGCCGATCGCATGGGCGGCACCTGCGTGATCCGCGGCTGCGTGCCCAAGAAGCTGATGGTCTTCGCCTCGTCCTACCGGGCCGCGATGGCGGACGCGGCGGCCTATGGCTGGCAGGTCCAGCCCGGCGCCTTCGACTGGCGGGCGTTCCGCGCCAAGCTCGATGCCGAGCTGGACCGGCTGGAGGCGGCTTATCGCGGCGGACTGAAGTCGGCGGGTGTTGCGGTCTTTGACTGCCGCGCCACGGTGGCCGATCCGCATACGGTGGCGCTGGCCGACGGGCGCAGGGTCACGGCGAAGCATATCCTGATCGCGACCGGGGGACGGCCCTCGGTCCCGCCCGCGGTGGCCGGGGCGGGGGTGCTGACCTCGGACGACATCTTCCGGCTGGAAACCCTGCCCAGGTCGGTGCTGATCGTCGGCGGCGGCTTCATCGCCTGCGAGTTCGCCTGCATCCTCAACGGCATGGGGGTCGACGTGACCCAGTTCTACCGCGGCGCACAGATCTTGCGCGGCTTCGACGACGAGGCGCGCGGCCATGTCGCCGAGGCGATGCGGGCGCAGGGGATCAAGCTTCTGACCGGCGCCGACGCGGCCGAGCTGAAGCCGGCCGAGGGCGGCACATGGGTGCGCGCCACGACAGGCGAGGTCCGCGTGTTCGAGAAGGTGGTCTATGCCACCGGCCGGGCGCCCAATACCGGCGGCCTCGGGCTCGAGGCGATCGGCGTCGCCCTCGGCGGGCGCGGCGAGGTCATCGTCGATCAATGGTCGCAGACCGCGGTGCCCTCGGTCTATGCGGTGGGAGACGTGACCGACCGCATCAACCTGACCCCGGTCGCGATCCGCGAGGGTCATGCCTTCGCCGACACGGTCTTCGGCGCGCGCCCCCGCCCGGTCGATCATGCTCTGGTTGCCTCGGCGGTCTTCACCCAGCCCGAGCTGGGGACGGTGGGCCTGACCGAGGAGGAGGCGCGGGCAGCGGGTCCGGCCGAGATCTATTCGACCGCCTTCCGCCCGATGCAGTCGGCCTTTGCCGGGCGGCCCGACAAGGTGATGATGAAGCTGGTGGTCGATCCTGCCAGCCGCAGGGTCCTGGGCTGCCAGATCGTCGCGCCGAATGCCGGCGAGATGATCCAGCTGGCGGCGATTGCGGTGAAGATGGGGGCGACGAAGGAAGAGTTCGACCAGACCGTCGCCGTGCACCCCACGATGGCGGAAGAGCTGGTGACCATGCGCAAACCGGTCAGGACCGCTTGAAAATTCATCGCGAATGCCCAGTTGAGGGCAGGACGACAGGGAAGGATGTTGAATGGCTGGCAGTGGTGGCCCCTGGGGCGGTGGTCCCGGCAAGGATGATGACGACAGGCCGCGCGGCGAGGGCGGCAGGCAGGACGGGGGCCGGGACGGCGGGAAGGGCGGCCAGTTGCCCGACATCGACCAGATGGTGCGCAAGGGAACCGAGCAGCTTCGGGTGCTGATGGGCGGCAAGGCCCGGCCCGGCGGATTTGGCGGAGGTAACGGTGGCAATGGCGGCTGGCTGGGCCGGCCGCGCAACCTGATCGGCGTGGGCGTGCTGGCGCTGGTCGCGCTCTGGGCTTACGAATCATTCTACACGGTGCGGCCCGAAGAAAAATCGGTCGAACTGTTCCTGGGCCGCTTCTCGCGGATCGGCGACGAGGGCCTGCATTTCGCCCCGTGGCCGCTGGTGCGCGCCGAAGTCTTTCCGGTGTCTCTCGAGCGGACCGAAGATATCGGCGTCGGCCAGTCGGGCGGCGATGCCGGGCTGATGCTGACCGGCGACGAGAACATCGTCGATATCGATTTCCAGGTGGTCTGGAACGTGTCGGACCCCGAGAAGTACCTGTTCAACCTGCGCGATCCGCAGCTGACCATCCAGTCGGTGGCCGAATCGGCCATGCGCGAGATCATCGCCCAGACCGCGCTGGCGCCGATCCTGAACCGCGACCGGGGCATGATCGCCCAGTCGGTGCAGCAGCGCACCCAGGCGGTGCTGGACAGCTACAACAGCGGGCTGAACGTGGTGCGGGTGAACTTCCTGCGCGCCGATCCGCCGCGCGAGGTGATCGACGCCTTCAAGGAGGTCCAGTCGGCCGAGCAGGAGCGCGACCGTCTGCAGAAAGAGGCCGACGCCTACTCGAACAAGGTGCTGGCCGGCGCCCGCGGCGAGGCGGCGCAGGTGCTGGAACAGGCCCAGGCCTACCGCGCCCAGGTCGTCAACCAGGCCGAGGGCGAGGCCAGCCGCTTCACCTCGGTCCTCGGCGAATACCAGAAGGCGCCGGACGTGACCCGCAAGCGGCTTTACCTCGAGACAATGGAAGATGTGATGGGACGGTTGAACAAGGTCATCGTCGACGACAGGGCGGGCGCCCAGGGGGTCGTGCCCTACCTGCCGCTGGACGGGCTGACGAAGAAGCCGGCGCCGGCAAGCAGCGGGGCAGGCGGCACCACGGGCGGGGGCGCTGCCGTTGGCACGGCGCCGGCCGGAGGGGGCAACTGATGGACAAGCGCCTCTTTCTCCTGCCCGCCGCCGCAATCGTGCTGGCCGCGCTTCTGTCCTCGGTCTTCATCGTGGACGAGCGCACCAAGGCGCTGGTCCTGAAGTTCGGCGAGATCGTCGCGGTGCGTGACAAGCCAGGCCTCTATTTCAAGGTGCCCTTCATCAACGAGGTGGTCCGCTACGACGACCGCATCCTCGGCCTCGACATCGAGCCGCAGGAGGTGACGCCCTCGGACGACCGCCGTCTGGTGGTCGATGCCTTCGCCCGCTACCGCATCGCCGATGTGGTGAAGTTCCGCCGGGCGACCGGTTCGGGCGGCCAGAGCTTTGCCGAAGGCCGGCTGGACAACATCCTCAAGTCGAAAATCCGCGAAGTGCTGGGCGAGGTCGATTCTTCGGCCATCCTGTCGAAGGACCGCGCCGAACTGGCCACCAAGATCCGCGATGCCGCGCGCGGCGAGGCAGCGGCCCTCGGGGTCGAGGTGGTCGACGTGCGCCTGCGCCGCACCGACCTGCCCGAGCAGAACCTCGAGGCCACCTTCGCGCGGATGCGCGCCGAGCGCGAGCGCGAGGCCGCCGACCAGGTGGCGCGCGGCAACGAGGCAGCCCAGAGGCTGCGCGCCGCCGCCGACCGCTCGGTGATCGAGACGGTGTCGGACGCCAAGCGCCAGGCCGAGATCGTGCGCGGCGAGGCCGACGCCAAACGGTCGGCGATCTTCGCCAAGGCCTATGGTGTCGATCCCGGCTTCTTCGCCTTCTACCGTTCGCTCGCGGCCTATCGGGATTCGCTTCTGGCCGGCAATTCCAGCCTGATCCTGTCGCCCGACAGCGAGTTCTTCGACTATCTGCGCTCGTCGGCCGGGACGCCGGTGCAGAAGTAGAGTCGCTGCCACCGGCGCGCGCAATTGTGCCTTGCCTTCGTACCAGACTGCGGAGAGGGTCGGCGAAAGGCTGGCAGGCGGGCGCCGCCTGCCGGCAAGGGAATGAGGTGACGGACATGACGGCGAGAACCGATGGCGGGCTGGGCCTGATGCGACGGGCGGCGAGTGGTCTGCGCGGCGCGGTGCTCGGCCTGGGTCTGGGGCTTGGCGCGGCGCCGGCCGCGATGGCGGCGGGCGCGCCCGACAGTTTCGCCGACCTCGCCGCCAGGATCAGCCCGGCGGTGGTGGACATCACCACATCGACGGTGATCGAAGCACCGGCCGGGTCGGGTCAGGACGCGCCAAAAGGTTCGCCGTTCGACGATTTCTTCAACGACTTCAACGGACAGAACGGCGACAACAACCAGGGCGGCCAGGATGGCGCCGGCCAGCCGCCGCAGCGCTCCGAGGCCCTGGGGTCCGGCTTCGTCATCTCGACCGACGGCTATATCGTCACCAACAACCATGTCATCGAAGGCGCCGACGAGATCCAGATCGAGTTCTTCTCTGGCAAGAAGCTGGACGCCAAGCTGATCGGCACCGACACCAAGACCGACATTGCTCTGCTGAAGGTCGACAGCCCCGACCCCCTGCCGTTCGTCGGCTTCGGCGACAGCGACAAGATGCGGGTGGGCGACTGGGTTCTGGCGATGGGCAACCCGATGGGTCAGGGCTTTTCGGTCTCGGCCGGAATCATCTCGGCCCGGAACCGCGAGCTGCAGGGCGCCTATGACGATTTCATCCAGACCGACGCGGCGATCAACCGCGGCAACTCGGGCGGGCCGCTGTTCAACATGGCGGGCGAGGTGATCGGCGTGAACACCGCGATCCTCAGCCCCAATGGCGGCTCGATCGGGATCGGCTTCTCGATGGCGTCGAACGTGGTGTCGAAGGTCGTCGACCAGCTGCGCCAGTTCGGCGAGACCCGGCGCGGCTGGCTGGGGGTGCGCATCCAGGACGTGACCGCCGACGTGGCCGAAGCGATGGGTCTGCCCGAGGCGGCGGGGGCGCTGGTGACCGACGTGCCGGATGGGCCGTCGAAGGACGCGGGGATCCAGTCGGGCGACATCATCGTCAGCTTCAACGGCGCCGGCGTGAAGGATTCGCGCGAACTGGTGCGCCGCGTGGCAGACGCCGCGATCGGCACGGCGGTGCCGGTGACGGTCCTGCGCGACGGCAAGAGCCTGGCGCTGACCGTCACGCTCGGCCGGCGCGAGGAGGCGGAGAAGGACAGCAAGGCCGCCCCGGCACCTGCCGCCCCGGCGCCCGAGGCCAAGACGCTGCTCGGCATCCACCTGCAGATCCTGACCGACGACCTGCGCAGCCAGTTCGGCCTGCCGGACGGGACCGAGGGGCTTCTGGTCGCCGACGTGGACCAGGACAGCGACGCCTATGCCAAGGGCCTGCGTGCCGGCGACGTGATCACCGAGGCCGGACAGCAGAAGCTTTCGACCATCGCCGATCTCGAAAAGCGGATCAGCGAGGCGAAGGATGGCGGGCGCAAGTCGCTCCTCCTCCTGATCCGGTCGGGGGGCAGCCCGCGGTTCCTGGCGGTGTCGGTGGAATAGGGGCAGCCGCGGCCACTGGCAAAGGCCGGGCTTTTCACCTATGTCGGCGCGGCAGGACAAGACCGAGGGCAAGATGGCAAGGATCACCTACGTTGAATTCTCCGGCAAGGAGCATGTCGTCGACGTGGCCAATGGCATGACCGTCATGGAGGGCGCGCGCGACAACGGCATTCCGGGGATCGAGGCCGATTGCGGCGGCGCCTGCGCCTGTTCGACCTGCCATGTCTATGTCGATCCCGCCTGGGTGGACCGGTTGCCGAAGAAGGAGGCGATGGAGGAAGACATGCTCGACTTCGCCTACGAGCCCGACCCGGCCCGCTCGCGCCTGACCTGCCAGCTGAAGGTCAGCGATGCGCTGGACGGGTTGAAGGTGTTCATGCCCGAAAAGCAGATCTGACCGGCACTCCGGCGGAGCCGCCCGTGGCGGCGCGCCTCCCTACGCATGTCAGCTCAGGTAATAGTCGGCAGGTTCCAGCCGCACGGGCGCGGCTTCGCCCAGATGCGGGGCGAGGCCGATTTCGACCGTCCGGCAGAGCGCATCGAGCGGCAGGCCGTTCAGGGTTGGGCCGAAGGGGTGCGACAGTTCCTCGGTCACTTCGGCCAGTCCGAAGAACACATAGGCGACGATGGCGGTGAACAGGGGTGCCAGCCAGCCCGCCGGCCCGATCAGGGCCAGCGGCAACAGAAGGCAGTAGAGCCAGCAGGTGCGGAAGATCAGGAGCGTATAGACGAAGGGCAGCGGCGTCGCCGCGATCCGCTCGCAGCCGGCCTGCTGGAGTGCGATGCTGGCGAGGCGGGTGGTCAGCGTGCGGATGCCGAAGCCGTCGATCTCGGCCGCCGCCTGCCCCGCGGCGATTTCGGCGGCGGCGGCGTCGAGGGCGGCGCAGGGCGGGTGGGCGGCTTCGGTAAAGGCTCCGGCCCCTGCGGCCCGCGCGGCGGCGTCCGGAGCGAGGCCGCGCAGGTTCAGCCGGTGCAGATGGATGAAGGCCAGGGCCAGACGCAGGATGCGCTGCCGCCGTCCGGTGTCGGCCACGCAGATCTGGCACTCGCGGCCAAGGGTGCGCAGGTCGGCGACCAGCCCGCCCCAGAGCCGCCGCGCCTCCCACCAGCGGTCGTAGGCGGCATTGTTGCGAAAGCCAAGAAACAGCGAGAGCGCGATGCCGAACACGGTGAAGGGGGTGGCATCGAGGCGCGGCGCCGGCCATGCCCCCGAGCGGTCGAGGCCGACGAGCAGCGCCGAAAAGGCGGCGAACCCCAGGATCGGGCCGGCGATGCGCGGCAGGACCGAGCCCTTGAGCGCGAAGAGCAGCTGCCAGAGGCCGGGCCGGTCGCGGACGATCACTTCAGCGCCCGCCAGCCGATGTCGCGCCGGCAGAAGCCCTGGGGCCAGTCGATGCGGTCGATCATCCCGTAGGCACGGGCCTGCGCTTCGGCCAGGGTTGCGCCCCGCGCGGTCACGCTGAGCACCCGGCCGCCGGTGGCGGTGATCTGGCCGTCCTTCAGTGTGGTTCCGGCGTGGAACACCATCTGGGACGAGCTTTCGGGCAGATTGTCCAGCCCGCCGATGGCGCTGCCCTTCTCATGGGCGCCGGGATAGCCCTTGGCCGCCATCACCACGGTCAGCGCATGGTCGTCGGCCCAGGTGACCCGGGCCTCGGCCAGCCGTCCCTCGGCGCAGGCCAGCATCAGGTCGAGCGCCTGGGCGCCGAGCCGCATCATCAGCACCTGACATTCGGGATCGCCGAAACGGACATTGTATTCGACCAGCCGCGCGCGGCCCTGGTCGATCATCAGGCCGGCGTAGAGGACACCCTGATAGGGGGTGCCGCGCCGGGCCAGTTCGGCGATGGTCGGGCGAATGATCTGGTCGAGCGCCTGCGCCGCGATTTCGTCGGTCAGGACCGGGGCCGGGGAATAGGCGCCCATGCCGCCGGTGTTGGGGCCCACGTCGCCGTCGCCCGCGCGCTTGTGGTCCTGGGCGGTGCCGATCGGCAGCACATCATGGCCGTCGGTCAGGACGAAGAACGAGGCTTCCTCGCCCGCCATGAATTCCTCGATCACCACCTCGGCCCCGGCCGCGCCCAGCGATCCGCCGAACATGTCGGCGATGGCGGCCTCGGCCTCGGGCAGGGTCATGGCCACCACCACCCCCTTGCCCGCGGCCAACCCGTCGGCCTTGACCACGATCGGCGCGCCCCTGGCGCGGACATGGGCCAGCGCCGCCGCGCGGTCGGCAAAACGCGCCCAGCTGGCGGTGGGGGCGCCGCAGGCGTCGCAGATGTCCTTGGTGAAGGCCTTGGATGCTTCCAGCCGTGCGGCAGCGGCAGAGGGGCCGAAGGTGAGGATGCCGCCGGCGCGCAGCGCATCGGCCACGCCGACGGCCAAGGGCGCCTCGGGGCCGACGATGACGAAATCGACGGCGTTTTCCACGGCGAAGGCAAGGACCGCCGCGCCGTCGAGGATGTCGAGGTCGGCGCATTCGGCGATGGCGGCGATCCCGGCATTGCCCGGCGCGGCGATCAGCCGGTCGCACTTCGGGTTCTGCTTGACCGCCCAGGCCAGCGCATGTTCGCGCCCGCCGCCGCCGAGGATAAGAATGTTCACCCGCGCCCCCGCTTTCCCTTCGCCTGCAGGCGTCTTAAGGTGCGGTCGACCCTGAGACAAGCGAGCCATGGACATTTTCGAAGACGCCCCCGGCAATGCCCCCGAATACAGTGTCTCGGAAATTTCCGGGGCGGTGAAGCGGGTGATCGAGGGCGAGTTCGGCCATGTGCGCGTACGCGGCGAGATCAGCCGGGTGTCGCGGCCGGCGTCGGGGCACCTGTACTTCGACCTGAAGGATGATCGCGCGGTGATCGCCGCCGTCAGCTGGAAGGGGCAGGCCGCGAAGATGTCGGTGCGCCCCGAGGAGGGTCTGGAGGTCATCGCCATCGGCCGGCTGACCACCTTTCCCGGCCAGTCGAAATATCAGCTGATCGTCGAGGATCTGGTGCCCGCCGGCGCGGGCGCGCTGATGCTGATGCTGGAAAAGCGCAAGGCGGCGCTTGCGGCAGAAGGGCTGTTCGCGGCCGAGGGCAAGAAGCCCCTGCCGTTCCTGCCCGAGGTGATCGGCGTCGTCACCTCCCCCTCGGGCGCGGTGATCCGCGACATCCTGCACCGGCTGCGCGACCGCTTTCCGCGCCGGGTGCTGATCTGGCCGGTGGCGGTGCAGGGCGAGAAATGCGCGCCCGAGGTGGCGGCCGCGATCCGTGGCTTCAATGCGCTGCCCGAGGTCGGGGCGATCCCTCGCCCCGACCTTCTGATCGTGGCGCGGGGCGGCGGGTCGATCGAGGATCTCTGGGGCTTCAACGAGGAAGTGGTGGTGCGCGCCGCCGCCGCCTCGGCCATTCCGCTGATCTCGGCAGTGGGCCACGAGACCGACACGACCCTGATCGACCATGCCGCCGACCGCCGGGCGCCGACCCCGACCGCCGCCGCCGAAATGGCGGTGCCGGTGCGGGTCGAGTTGCTGGCCTGGACGGCTGAACAGGGCGCGCGGCTCGTCCGCGCCAGCCGCCAGCGGCTCGACCAGCGGGCGCAGCGGCTGAGCGACCTCGCGCGCGGCCTTGGCCGGTCCGAGGCGCTGACCCAGCCGGCGCGGCAGCGGCTGGACGCATGGACCGACAGGCTGCCGCTGGCGCTGTCGATGGCGGCGGCACAGAAGCGGGCGCGGTTCATGGGCGTCGGGGCCAGGGTGCAGCCCGCGCTGCTGGTCCGCTATCTGGGCCAGGAACGGCGGGCGCTGGGCCAGTGGGCCGACCGGCTGGCCCCGGCCCTGGCCCGGCTCCTGGCCGAGCAGGAGCGCGCCCGCGCGCAGGCGCGCGAGAAGCTGCGCGCCCGCGCGGAACAGCTTGACCGCGCCTTTGCCGTGCACATGGCGCGGCTGGCCGACCGGCTGGCGGCGCTGGACCGCACGCGCCAGACGCTCGGCTATCGCGAAACCCTGAAGCGCGGCTATGGGGTGGTGCGCGCGGGCGGGCGGATCGTCACCGCGCAGGCCGATGCGGCCGCCGCGCCGGCGCTGGAGATCGAGTTCCATGACGGGCGGGTGGGCGTCCTGCCGGCGAAGGGGGCAAGGCAGGGATCGCTGTTTTGAGCGAGCGGTTCGACCGCGCCCGCGTCAGACCCCGACGTCCGGCCCGAGGCAGGCCATCGGTTCCGGGCTGGACTGGCGGGCGACCAGCGGCGGCTCGCCGGGGGCGGCGCCGACGAAGCTGCCCTGAAGTCCTTGGGCGGTCTGGCGAAAGCGCCAGCACTGGTGCAGGCCCGGCCTGGTCTCGTAGGTGAAGCAGATCGAATCGCCCTCGGCCGTCCAGGCACCCTTCTCGCAGTCCGCCCCGGTAAAGGCCCAGATGACACGATGGCCGGGCAGGTATTGCTCGGCGCCGAAGGGCCGGCCGTCGAGGGTGTAGAAGAAGGTGTGCCCGGTGGTCAGGGCCTCGAACTCGGGCGCGCTCAGCGCCGGGGCGTCGAGGGCGCGCGCGACGGGGGCGGCGGCCGCACCCGCCAGGGCAAGGGCGATCGCCCGAAGGGTGCGGGCGCTCATCGTCCGGCCTTCAGGCGGGCCAGGCGCGGGTCCATCATCCGCCGCCACAGCGGCGGAACCAGTGCTGCGGTGGCCATCACCGGCAGGGACCAGGGCAGAAGCGGCGCGCGGCCCTGCGGCGACAGTTCCAGCGCTGGATAGGGCCGTGCCGGGTGCAGGTGGTGGTCGGCGTGGCGGGGCGCGTGCAGCATCATCAGGGCCGAGACCGGATCGGGCGCGTCCCAGCTGTGTTCGGGGCCGAAGGGTTCGTAGGCGTCCTGCCCGATCCGGCGCCGTTCCAGCCCGTAGTGCTGGACATAATCCGAAAGGAGAAGCTGGATCTGGGCGTGGACGCAAAGGAGCAGCCAGACGATCAGTCCGAGCAGGCCGAACAGGACCGAAATGGCGACCGCGAAGGCGAGGCCGCCACCGACATAGGCGAGGTAGGGATTGCGCCAGGCTGGTTCCTTGCCGTCGCGCAGGTTGCGCTCCATCTCGTAGCCGGCGAGGAATTCGCCGGGCCAGGCGCGGATGAGAAAATCGTAGAACCCCTCGCCCGCCGCCGCGCTGTTCGGATCGTCGGGGGTGGCGGCGAAGCGGTGGTGGACGAGGCGGTGGGCCGAGGCATGGTGGCCGTAGAGCAGCGAGACATAGACCGCCGCCCCCAGCCGGACCGGCCAGCGTCCGGCCCGGTGGATCAGTTCGTGCGCGACGGGGTTCGAGACCTGCCCGAACCAGAGGCCGAAGCCGAGGAAGCAGGCGATCCAGCCGCCTGGGCCAAGGTCGGTGCCCCCCGACAGGGCGAAGATCGCGAAGGCGAGGATGAGGAAATGCAGCGCCCCGAGGCCAAGCGCCAACCCTCCGGTCCAGAGGTCGGCGGCGAGCCCCGCCCCGCCTTGCCCAAGCCGCCGGGCGAGGCGGTCGGCGGCGGCGAGGACGAGCGTGATCCACAGAAGGCCGATCCAGGCCCAGGCGCCGCCGGCCAGGGCGCCGATCACCAGGAGAAGGGCCGGCGACAGGCTGGCGGCGGCAAAGCGCCAGACGGGATGGGCGGGGGGTGGAAGGCGCATGGGCTGCTCGCGGCTGGAAGGGCGGATCCGGGGTCGTTCAGGCAATCCTGCCGCATCGGCGCCCCTTAGGCGAGGGGGATGATGCCCGCAGCTGCCCGCCCGTGCGATGCGGCCCTTCCATCGCGGGGCCGAATTGACTAGGTGAAGGGAAAAGGGCCAGCGGGGCACACGAGAGAGAATGTCTTTCTTCAACAAGCTGAAGGATCGTCTGTTCAAGTCCTCGTCGAGGCTTGACGAGGGGCTGGCTGAGATCGTCGCCGAGGCGCCGGCAGAGACCCGGCTGCAGCCGGCAGAAGCGACCCCGCCCGTGGCCGCGCAGACACCGGCGGCGCCAGACGTGGCCGTGCCAGACCTGGCCGTGCAGGACGTGGCGCCGCCGTCCGGGACCGATCCCGCGCCCGCCCGGCCAGGACTTCTCGGGCGTATCTTCGGCGGCGCCCAGCCCCCGGCCGCCGAGGCGCGGCGTGTGCTGGACGATGCGATGCTCGAAAGCCTCGAGGAGTTGCTGATCCGTTCGGACATGGGCGTGGACACGGCCCTGCGCGTTGCGGCCAACCTGGCCGAGGGGCGCATGGGCCGCCGGCTGTCGGTCGCCGAGATCAAGGATCTGCTGGCGGCCGAGATCGCGCGGATCATGGAGCCGGTGGCCCGTCCGATGCCGATCTATTCCAAGCGCCCGCAGGTGGTGCTGGTGGTGGGCGTCAACGGTTCGGGCAAGACCACGACGATCGGCAAGCTGGCCAGCCAGTTCCGCGCCGCCGGCAAGACGGTGGTGATCGCCGCCGGAGACACGTTCCGCGCCGCCGCGGTCGAGCAGTTGCAGGTCTGGGGCGCGCGCGCCGGGGTGCCGGTCCTGACCGCGCCCGAGGGGTCGGACCCGGCGTCGCTGGCCTTTGACGCGATGACGCGGGCCGAGGCGGACGGGGCCGACCTCTTGCTGATCGACACGGCCGGTCGGTTGCAGAACCGCCAGGACCTGATGGAGGAACTGGCCAAGATCGTCCGCGTCATCCGCAAGAAGGACCCCGAGGCCCCGCACAACACGCTTCTGGTCCTCGACGCGACCACCGGGCAGAACGCGCTGAGCCAGGTCGAGATCTTCCGCAAGCTCGCGGACGTGTCGGGGCTGGTGATGACCAAGCTCGACGGCACGGCCAAGGGCGGGGTTCTGGTGGCGCTGGCCGATCGCTTCGGCCTGCCGATCCATGCGATCGGCGTGGGCGAGCAGATCGACGACCTGGCGGCCTTTGACCCGCAGGACTTTGCCCGCGCGCTGGTCGGAGCCGAGCCGTGAGCGGCCGCAAGATCAACCCCTGGCTCAAGACCGCGCTGGAGCTGGGGCCGGTCCTGGTGTTCTTCCTGACCTTCGGGCGGCTGAAGGCGGAGACCGTCACCCTGTGGGGCACCGAATATGGCGGCTTCGTGCTGACCACGGCGATCTTCGTGCCGGTCCTGATGCTGTCGACGCTGGTACTGTGGCGCCTGACCGGGCGGCTGTCGGCGATGCAGGTGGTGACGCTGGTGCTGGTCGTGGTGTTCGGCGGCCTGTCGGTGTGGTTCAACGATCCGCGCTTCTTCAAGATGAAGGTGACGCTGATCTATCTCCTGTTCGCGGGCGCTCTGGGGTTCGGGCTCTTGCGCGGCCAGTCCTATCTGGCGCTGGTGATGGACGAGGCGCTGCCGATGGCGCGCGAGGGCTGGATGATCCTGACCCGGCGCATCGCCCTGCTGTTCGGCGGCCTCGCGGTCGCCAACGAGCTGATCTGGCGCAACCTGAGCGACCAGATGTGGGTCGACTTCAAGACCTTCGGTCTGCCGGGGGTGATGTTCCTGTTCTTCATGGCGCAGGCAAGGCTGATCGAGAAGTACCGCAGCGACGACAAGAGCGGCGGTTGACGGTCGGGCCCGCCCGCGTTATGCCACGGCCCGTGGCGATTTGATGACCGGATTGCGGGCCACGTTAAACAAGCCGCTAAAGAGGTTGGAGGCCCGCAGCCCCCGCCGCATTCCGGTCGGGGGTTTCTTTTTGCCGGAGGCGGCCATGACGGACTGGAAGACGCGGACGAAACTGGTTCATGCGGGCGCGCGGCGCAGCCAGTATGGCGAGATGTCCGAGGCGATCTTCCTGACCCAGGGGTTCGTCTATGACACGGCCGAGCAGGCCGAGGCGCGGTTCATCGAAAGCGGGCCGGACGAGTTCATCTATGCCCGCTATGGCAACCCGACGGTGCGGATGTTCGAGGAGCGCATGGCCGCGATCGAGGGCACCGAGGACGCCTTTGCCACGGCAAGCGGCATGGCGGCGGTCAACGGGGCGCTGACGGCACTGGTGAAGGCCGGCGACCATGTGGTGGCGGCGCGGGCCCTGTTCGGGTCGTGCCTTTATGTCCTCGATGTCCTGCGGCGGTTCGGAGTCGAGGTGACGCTGGTGGACGGCACCGACCTGGCCGCCTGGAAAGACGCCCTGCGGGCCGGGACGCGGGCGGTATTCCTGGAAAGCGTATCGAACCCGACACTCGAGGTCATCGACGTGAAGGGGGTGGCCGAACTGGCTCACAAGGTCGGCGCCACCGTCGTCGTCGACAATGTCTTTGCCACGCCGACCTTCTCGCGCGCCATCGAGATGGGGGCCGATGTGGTGGTCTATTCGGCAACCAAGCACATCGACGGATCGGGCCGCTGCCTGGGGGGCGTGGTCTGCGGCAGCCGGGACTATGTCCGCAAGGTGCTGGAACCCTACATGAAGCACACCGGAGCGGCGATGAGCCCGTTCAACGCCTGGGTGATGCTGAAGGGACTGGAGACGCTGGACCTGCGGGTGCGCCAGCAGGCCGAAAGCGCGCTGGCGGTGGCCAAGGCGCTGTCCGGGCATCCGAAGCTGTCGCAGGTGGTCTACCCGGGGCTTCCGGGCCATCCGCAGCACCGGATCGCGATGGAGCAGATGGGGGCGGGCGGCACGGTGGTGACGCTGGAACTGGCGGGCGGGAGGGACGCGGCCTTCCGGTTCCTGAACGCGCTCGGGATCGTCAAGATCTCGAACAACCTCGGTGACGCCAGGTCGATCATCACCCATCCGGCGACCACCACCCACCAGCGCCTGCCGCCCGAGCAGAAGGCGCTTCTGGGGATCACGCCGGGTCTGGTGCGGCTGTCCCTGGGGATCGAGGATTGCGACGACATCCTGGCCGACCTGACGGCGGCGCTGGCCGCCGCCTGAGGGGCGCTGAACGGCGGGGTGCGAATGATGAACGGCCGGCAGGGATTTCCCGCCGGCAGATGTGCGAGGCCGCTTTCGATAAGCGGCACTTCGCGTTACATTGTGGCTTCACGATCGGATCGGCGGACAGGGGTGCGTCCGGCGCGAAGGGGGAACGGGCATGAACTTTGTCGGCGAGATCGGACGCGACCCGAACCGCGATGAGGCGGCAGAGGCGCTGGAGACCTTGCGGCGGTGGGCTGCCAGCGCCGACCCGACCGAGGTGGCGCGGCTTGACCCCGCGATCGCGCGGCTGCTGCCGGGGCGCGAGGTCGGCAACTATCCCGACCTGTCGCGCACCTACCCCGAGGACTTCCGCCCCGACGCGGCCTATCGCGCCTCGATGCCTGACCTGCAGAACGGCCCGTCCAGCCTGATCGTGGGCGCCCGCGCGCCGATCCAGCATGTCGGCATCTCGAACTTCCGCCTGCCGATCCGCTACCATACCCGCGACGGCGGCGATCTGACGCTGGAAACCTCGGTCACCGGCACGGTATCGCTGAACGAGGAGCGCAAGGGCATCAACATGAGCCGCATCATGCGGTCCTTCTATGCCCACGCCGAGCGCACCTTTTCCTTCGACGTGATGGCCCGGGCGCTGGACGACTACAAGGCCGACCACGACAGCCTGGACGCGCGCTTGCAGATGCGCTTTTCCTTTCCGGCGCGGGTCGAGAGCCTGCGCTCGGGCCTGACCGGCTGGCAATATTACGACATCGCGCTGGAACTGGCCGAAACCGACGGGGTCAGGAAGCGGATCATCCATCTGGACTATGTCTATTCCTCGACCTGCCCCTGCTCGCTGGAACTGAGCGAACATGCCCGCCAGGCGCGGGGCCAGCTGGCCACTCCGCATTCGCAACGCTCCTTCGCGCGGATTTCGGCGGTCGAGGCGGGCTGCAAGCGGCTTTGGTACGAAGACCTGATCGACATCGCCCGCCTTGCGGTGCCGACCGAGACCCAGGTGATGGTCAAGCGCGAGGACGAACAGGCCTTCGCCGAACTGAACGCCGCCAATCCGATCTTCGTCGAGGACGCGGCGCGCAGCTTCGCCGAGCGGCTTCTGGCCGAGCCGCGGGTCGGCGATTTCCGCATCGTCGCGGTGCATCAGGAAAGCCTGCACAGCCATGATGCGGTGTCGGTGCTGACCGAGGGGCCGACCTTCCGCAGCGAAAGCCTTGACCCGCGGCTGTTCGCCACCCTGCACCGCAGCGCCTGAACCCGGATGCAAGCGGCCCGCCGAAGCGGGCCACCAGGTCGTCCCGCCCCGGGATCAGAGCAGCTTGAGGTCGCTCGCCGAGGAACGCCCGTCGCGGCCGGACTGAAGTTCGTAGGCGATCTTCTGGTTGTCGTTCAGGCTTTTCAGCCCGGCCCGCTCGACCGCCGAGATGTGGACGAACACATCCTTGCCGCCGTCGTCGGGGGCGATGAAGCCGAAGCCTTTGGTGGTATTGAACCATTTCACGGTGCCAGTGGCCATCCGTCTAACTCCCTCTTTGGTCTCCCCCGGCGCGATTGCCAGGGCCGTGCAGCCAGGTCTTTCGGTCTTCCGGCTGCCCAGTGAGCAGGGAGCGATAGGAAAGTCTGCGGTCACGCAGCCGAAGGATGCGGGATTTCAGACAAAAATCAAGGAAATTGAAACAGGCGGGCGTGGCCGGCCTGTTTGCGGACGGTTCGGGCGATGAGGCGATCCAGGGAAAGCGGGCCGGGGCCACAGAACACCAATGTCAGCAGCAGGAACAGCCACAGGCTGCGCTGGTCGAGGATCAGCGCGCCGGAGGCGGCGTCGAACCAGCGCCCGAGGTCGTCGCCGCCGACGCCGTGGCCGTAGATGTCGGTCAGGCTTTGCAGGGTGACGAAGCCGATCATGCCGAGCGCGGCAAGGCGGGTGAACAGGCCAAGGGTGAGGAGGAGTGGCAGGAGAAATTCGGCCCACATGCCGGCTGTCGCCACCGCCCAGTGGAACCAGGTCAATTGGCCGAAGTCATAGCCGAGAGCCTCGACCTGGCGGGGGAAGATCTGGAGATAGGCGCCGTCGGAGGGATGGGGGAAGCCCAGGGGGCCGGGGCCGATCTTGGTCAGGGCCGAGGTCCAGAAGTAAACGAGCAGCACCCCGGCGAAGGTCAGCCGGGCGAGTGTCGGCAGGATGGCGGGGGCAAGCCGGGACAGTCCGCCGGCGAGGCGGTCCGAAAGGTTCAGAAGCGCGGTCATGGTCTAGTCCGTGATGAGGTCGGTGATGGCGCCGTCGGCGAGCAGCAGCGACAGGGTGGCGGTCAGGTCGAAGGCGCCGGCGTGGTCGAGGGCGGTGCCGACGGTGGCGCCGCCGATGAGCGCGGTCAGGAAGCTCGCGGCGCCGGGCGGCAGGAGCTGTGGTTCGGGGTCAAACTCGGTGCGGGTGATCAGGATGTCCTCGGCGGTCCGGTCCCGGGGCGGGGCGGCGCCGCGCATGTTGGCCCGCCAGATCGACAGGACCGGCCAGTCCGAGCGCAGAAGCCGCACGGCGGGGGCAAGGCGCAGGCGGGCAGCGAGGAAGGTTTCGGGCGCGAGCGCGCGCAGGCGGTCAGGGTCGAGCGCGTCGGCGTCGGCGGCGTGGTAGGACTGGCGGAGTGCCAGTTCCAGCCGGGCGACGTCGGGCAGGTAGCCAAGGGCACGCGCGGCCGGGAAGCTTTCCAGAAAGGCCGGCATGTCCTGGCCGTAAAACATCAGCAGCGGCGATGCCGGCGGGTACGCACGCAGATGGGCGATGGCGAGCGCGATGAAGAACTCTTCGCCCACCAGCGCGCGGACCACCGGGAAGGACTGGCGCAGCGCCTCGGTCAGGCTGGCGGTGACGTTGTTGCGGTAGATGTCGAAGCGACGGCGGGCGGGGCGGCCCGCCGGGCCGGTCAGACCGGAGGGCACCGGCAGGTCCGGGTCCAGAAGCGCGGCGCGGAACTGGCCCTGCGGAGTCATGCGGCTGCCGGATCGAGGATGCGTGCGGCACGTCCCGCCTCGGCGGCGAGCGTGGCCCAGCCGGGCACGTCATTGTCCCACTCGATCAGCGTGGGCCGGGCGCCGCCAAGACGGACGGTCTGCTCGTAGAGATGCCAGACGGGGTCCGCGACCTCGCGCCCGTGGCTGTCGATCAAAAGCGCCGCCCCGGCATCGTCGCGGCCGGCGTCGTGGCCGCCAAGATGGATTTCGCCGACGCGGTCATGCGGGAAGCGGTCGATGTAGCCGGCGGGGTCGGTCTGGCGGTTGGTGCAGCTGACGAAGACGTTGTTCACATCGAGGAGGAGGCCACAGCCGGTGCGGCGGGCGATCTCGGCCAGAAAGTCGATCTCGCCCATCTCGGACTCGGTGAAATCGAGATAGGTCGAGGGGTTTTCCAGAAGCATCCGCCGGCCGATCCGGTCCTGAACCTGCGCGACATGGGCGGCGACACGGGCCAGCGTCGCCTCGGTGTAAGGCAGGGGCAGAAGGTCGTTCAGGAAGGCGCCTTCATGGGTGGACCAGGCGAGATGTTCGGAAAAGCTGGCCGGGTCCAGCCAGCCGCAGAGGTGTTTAAGCCGCGCCAGATGGTCGGGGTCAAGCGGGCCCTCGCCGCCGATCGACAGGCCGACCCCGTGCACCGAGATCGGGAAGCGCTCGGCCAGGTGGCGCAGTTGGGCCAGCGGCCGGCCGCCGTCACCCATGTAGTTCTCGGCATGAATCTCCAGCCAGGCGACCGGGCCCGCGTCGGCCAGGATGTCGGCGAAATGCTGCGGCTTGTAGCCGACGCCGGGGCGGGCGGGCAGGCGGGCGCGAGAGGTGGCGTCAAGCATCGGTCACGGCCCTTGCGGTCTGGGAGCGATCAGCCCTTGGGCAGGTCGCGGTCGAGCGGGGTGAGCGATCCGACCCTGCCTTCGGGCAGCTTCATGGTCGTACAGGTGCCAGCGGGAACCAGTTTCCATTCGTTGCCCTGGTAGTCGACCTTCGAGGTGCCGGCGCAGGTGGTGCCCGCCCCGCCGGCGCAGTCGTTCTGGCCGGCGAGCGCGACGCCGAAGCATTTTTCCTGCGCCCCTTCGGCCCGAGCGGGTGCAGCGGACTGGGCCGCCAGGGCAGCGGCAAGGCTTCCGGCCACGGCGAGGGATTTGGCGGTCGGGGACATGCGGGTTCCTTTCTGGTCTGGCACGGGGCTGACGAGGACGAGTTTGAACGCATTGCCCTGATAGTCAACCTTCGAGGTTCCGGCACAGGCGGCACGGCCTTTGCCCGATCCCGCAAGAGGTTGCCGGTCAGCGCAGGTCCGGCGGCGTGGCCTCGGCCGCCAGTGCGTTGAGGGCTGCCGGCAGTGCCAATGTTTCAGTCCTGGTGTCGCCCAGGCGGCGAACCGAAACCGAACGCTCCTCGACCTCCTTCATGCCGATGGCGAAGATCACCGGCACCTTGCCGACCGAATGTTCGCGGACCTTGTAGTTGATCTTTTCATTGCGG
This sequence comes from Pseudomonadota bacterium, assembly GCA_018240425.1. GTDB lineage: Bacteria > Pseudomonadota > Alphaproteobacteria > Rhodobacterales > Rhodobacteraceae > TMP-24. The sequence continues at coordinate 33,651 of JAFEFU010000049.1, forward strand.
GTGTCGGCCTCGGCGCGCAGGCCCCGGGCCTTCAGCGCCTCGGTCACCTCGGTCACATAGGCGTCGGCGTCCGAGACGATCGAGGCGACGACCACCTGGCGCGGCGCCAGCCAGAACGGCAGCTTGCCCGCGTAATTCTCGATCAGGATGCCGATGAAGCGTTCGAACGAGCCGAGGATGGCGCGATGCAGCATGTAGGGCCGGTGCTTGGCACCGTCTTCGCCGACATATTCGGCGTCGAGCCGGTTGGGCAGGTTCGGATCGACCTGGAAGGTGCCGCACTGCCATTTGCGCCCGATCGCGTCGGTCAGCTTGAAATCGAGCTTCGGCCCGTAGAAGGCGCCTTCGCCGGGGTCGATCTCGTAGGGCACGCCCGCGCCCTTGATCGCGGCCTCGAGCATTCCCTCGACCTTGTCCCAGGTCTCGTCCGAGCCGATGCGCACCTCGGGGCGGGTCGAGAACTTGATCTCGAACCCGTCGAAGCCGAGATCCTGATAGACCGAGGAGAGAAGGCGGATGAAGCCTTCGCATTCCGCGCCGATCTGGTCCTCGGTGCAGAAGATATGGGCGTCGTCCTGCACGAAGCCGCGCACCCGCATGAGGCCGTGCATCGAACCCGAGGATTCGTAGCGGTGGCAGGAGCCGAATTCGGCGAGCCGCAAGGGCAGGTCGCGGTAGCTTTTCAGGCCCTGATTGTAGACCTGCACATGGCAGGGGCAGTTCATCGGTTTCAGCGCGTTGATGCGCTTTTCCTTGGCGCCTTCCTCGTCGACCTCGACGATGAACATGTTCTCGCGGTAGGCCTCCCAGTGGCCGGACTTTTCCCACAGCACCCGGTCGACGACCTGCGGCGTGCGGATTTCGCGGTAGCCGGCGCGGCGCTGGCGTCGGCGCATGTAGTCTTCCAACGCGCGGTAGATCGTCCAGCCGTTGGGATGCCAGAAGACCATGCCCGGCGCTTCTTCCTGAAGATGGAAGAGTTCCATTTCGCGGCCCAGCCGGCGGTGATCGCGCTTGGCGGCCTCTTCGAGCATGGTCAGGTGGGCCTTCAGATCCTCGCGGTTCCTGAAGGCCACGCCATAGATGCGCTGCAGCTGCTTGTTGCGGTGATCGCCGCGCCAATAGGCGCCGGCGACAGACATCAGCTTGAAGGCGTCGGCGGGAAGCTGGCCGGTGTGCTGGAAGTGCGGGCCGCGGCAGAGATCCTGCCAGGGCCCGTGCCAGTACATGCGGATCGGCTGGCCGTCGTCGGGGATCGCCTCGACCAGTTCGACCTTGAAGGGTTCGCCCTTGGCCTTGTAGTAGGCGATGGCGCGGGCGCGGTCCCAGACCTCGGTGCGGACCGGATCGCGGGCGTTGATGATCGCCTTCATCTCCTTCTCGATCGCGCCGAGGTCTTCGGGCGTGAAGGGCGCGTCGCGGTCGAAGTCATAGTACCAGCCGTTTTCGATCACCGGGCCGATGGTGACCTTGACCTCGGGCCAGAGTTTCTGGACGGCGCGGGCCATGACATGGGCGAGGTCGTGGCGGATGAGTTCCAGCGCCGGGCCGTCGTCCTTCATGGTGTGGATGGCGATGGCGCCGTCGGCCTCGATCGGCCATTGCAGGTCGTAGTGGCGCCCGTCGATGCTGGCCGAGATCGCGGCCTTGCCGAGCGACGGCGCGATCGCGGCCGCCACTTCGGCGGGCGTCACGCCACGGGCGAAGACGCGCTGGTTGCCATCGGGGAATGTCAGGGAAATATGGCTCATGGCCTGCTCCTCGTCGGTCTGGCGCCCACGGAACGCCCGGTTGCGGGTATGGTCCGGGGTTCTTCGCGGGTTTGAGGGATGAAGTCAACAGCCGGGGGTTCCACCCCCGGACCCCCGGGGATATTTGGACCACAATGAATTGCCAGAGACCGGGGGGAAGAGAGTGACTGCATATTTCGAGACACCGGAGGGGCGGCGGATTGCCTATGACCGGACCGGCGGACGGGGGCCGGGCGTGGTGTTCCTGGGTGGCTTCAAGTCGGACAAGGAAGGGACCAAGGCGCTGGCGCTGGAAGCATGGGCGAAGGCCGCCGGCCGGGCGTTCCTGCGGTTCGACTATTCCGGCCACGGGTCGTCGTCGGGCGATTTCCTCGATGGGTGCATCGGCGAGTGGCTGGAGGATGCGCGGGCGGTTGTGGAGGGCCTGACCGAGGGGCCGCAGGTTCTGGTCGGGTCGAGCATGGGGGGGTGGATTGCCCTCCTGCTTGCGCGCGACCAGCCCGAGAGGGTCGCCGGGCTGGTGACGATCGCGGCGGCGCCGGATTTCACCGAGGATCTGATGTGGGCGCTGTTCTCGCCCGAGGAACGTGCGGCGCTGGAGGAGCGGGGGCGGGTCGAGCAGCCCTCGGACTATGCCGACGAGCCCTATGTCATCACCCGCCGGCTGATCGAGGAGGGGCGGCGGCATCTGGTGCTGCGCGCGCCGCTGGGCCTGCCGTTCCCGGTGCGGTTCCTGCAGGGCACCGCCGATGTCGATGTGCCGGTGGCGGTGGCGCTGCGGCTGATGGATCATGCCGAGGGGCCGGACGTGCGGCTGACGCTGGTGAAGGGCGCCGACCACCGGTTTTCGACGCCCGAGTGCCTGGGGCTGATCGAGCGATCGGTGGCCGAGGTGCTGGAGCGCGCCTGACCCGCCGCTGCGGTGGTCAGACGGCGCGCATCGCCGCCCGGCCCTTCGGTCGGACCCCGCCGGCATTGCGGTCGATGAAGTCAAGGACCAGCGGGCGGATGTTGTTGCGCCAGCTGCGTCCGGCGAAGATGCCGTAATGGCCGGCCTCGGGCTCGATGTGGCTGGCCTTGAGGCTGGCGGGCAGGCCGGTCAGCAGGCCGAGCGCGGCGCTGCACTGGCCGGGAGCGGAGATGTCGTCCTCTTCCCCCTCGATCACGTTGACCGCGACCTGTGTGACCTTGTGGAAGTCCACCCGCTTGCCGCCGACGGTGAAGCTGTTGGTCGCGATCTCGCGCCGTTTGAAGATGCGCTGGACGGTGGAGAGGTAGAATTCGGCGGTCATGTCCATGACGGCAAGATATTCGTCATAGAAGCGGTTGTGCTTGTCACGCTCGGACGCCTCGCCGCGGGCGGCGCGGACGATCTGGTCCTGAAAGGCCTTGGCATGGGTCTCGGCGTTCATCGAGATGAAGGAGGCGAGCTGGAGAAGGCCCGGATAGACCGAACGGCCGGCGCCGGCGTACTTGAAGCCGACCTGCTGGATTGCCAGATGCTCGAGCTGGCCCATCGTCAGGCGCCGGCCGAAGTCGGTGACTTCCGTGGCGGCCGCGTCCGGGTCAACCGGGCCGCCGATCAGGGTCAGGGTGCGCGGCTGTGCCTCGGGATCCTCGTCGGCCAGGTAGGCGGTGGCGGCAAGCGCCAGCGGCACCGGCTGGCACACGGCCACGATGTTGATGTCGGGTCCGAGGTGGCGCATGAAATCGACGAGATAGAGGGTGTAATCCTCGATATCGAACTTGCCTTCGCTGACCGGAATGTCGCGGGCGTTCTTCCAGTCGGTCACATAGACTTCGCAGTCGGGCAGGAGCGAGGCGACGGTCGAGCGCAAAAGGGTGGCATAGTGGCCCGACATCGGCGCGACCAGGAGCACCCGGCGCGCCATGGGCTCGCGCCCCGAGACGCGGAAATGGATGAGGTCGCCGAAGGGGCGGCTGATCAGCGTGTCGACAGTAACGATGACGTCGCGGCCGTCGGCGCCGACCATGGTGCGGATGCCCCAGTCGGGCTTGATGACCATGCGCGCGAACGAGCGTTCGGTGATGCGCCCCCAGGCCGACATGACCTTGAACGCGGGGTGGGGCACCAGACCCCAGACCGGGTAGGAGGCCATCGCCCGCGCCGATGCGCCCAGCCATTCGTTGGTGTTGCGGACGGTTTCCATCCAGTCGTAGATCAACATGCCTTTCATTCGGCACCCCCTGTCACGATCACTCAGATTCGCCGCTTTTCCGAAGGCCCCTGCGCGGCTATGCTGCAGTGCAGGAGAGTAGGGGGGATTTGTTACCATGACAACAAAAGTTACGGACGCCCCCGCAAACCTCGACAAACTCAACGCGAATCTGGCCAGAATCGAGGATCTGTCACAGCGTCTGGTGGCTGCTGTGGCGCAGAAACGCCCCCCCAATCCGTCACTCGAGGGGCCGGGCCCCGAGCTTCTGGCGCGCGCGGCCACCGCCTATTGGGGCGAGGCGCTCCGCGATCCGGCGCGGCTGATCGAGCAGCAGGCCGCCTACTGGGGGCAGGCGCTTCAGCACTATGTGACCGCGCAGAAGGCGCTGGCCGAGGGGTTCGTGGCCCCCGAGGACACGACGCCCAAGGACCGCCGCTTTGCCAACCCGCTGTGGCAAAGCCATCCCTATTTCAACTTCGTCAAGCAGCAATACCTGCGCAACGTCGAGGCCATGCACGAAGCGGTCCAGGGGCTGGAGGGGCTGGAGGCCCAGGACCGCCGGCGGGTCGAGTATTTCTCGCGCCAGATCATGGATCTTCTGGCGCCGACCAACTTCCTGCCGACCAATCCCGATGCGCTGGAGCGCGCGGTCGCGACCGAGGGCGAGAGTCTGGTCAAGGGGCTGGAGAACCTGGTGCGCGACATCGAGGCAAGCAAGGGCGACCTTCTCGTCACGCTGGCGGACCGCGAGGCCTTTCAGGTCGGAGGCAACATCGCCACGACCAGGGGGGCGGTGGTCTTCCGCAACCGGCTCCTGGAACTGATCCAGTATGCCCCGACGACCGACAAGGTCCATGCCACGCCGATCGTGATCTTTCCGCCCTGGATCAACAAGTTCTACATCCTCGACCTGAAGCCGCAGAACTCGCTGATCAAATGGATCGTCGATCAGGGCTTCACGCTCTTCGTGGTCAGCTGGAAGAACCCCGACGCCAGCTATGCCGAAGTGGGCCTGGACGATTACGTCGAAGAAGGTTTCCTGACCGCGATCCGCGAGGTCAAGGCAATCACCGGGCAGGACAAGGTCAACGCGGTCGGCTACTGCATCGCGGGGACCACCCTCTCGCTGACCCTTGCGCTGATGCGCCAGCGGGGCGACAAGTCGGTGAATTCCGCCACCTTATTCACCACCCTGACCGACTTCTCGGACCCGGGCGAGGTGGGCGTCTATCTCGACGACGATTTCGTCGACGGGATCGAGGCGGAATGCCGCCGGTCGGGCTATCTGGACAAGTACTTCATGTCGCGGACCTTCTCGTACCTGCGTGCCAACGACCTGATCTACGGGCCGGCGATCCGAAGCTACATGATGGGCGAGGCACCCCCGGCGTTCGACCTGCTGTTCTGGAACGGCGACGGAACCAATCTTCCGTCGCGGATGGCGGTCGAGTATCTGCGCGAGCTTTGCCAGGGCGACGGCCTGGCCGGCGGAACCTTCGAGATTCGCGGGCAGAAGGTGTCGCTGAAGGATGTGAAGGTGCCGCTTTGCGCGATCGCCTGCGAGACCGATCACATCGCCCCCTGGCGGTCGTCCTTCACCGGGGTCCGCCGGATGGGGTCGCGCGACAAGACCTTCATCCTCGCGCAGTCCGGCCATATCGCCGGCATCGTCAGCCCGCCGGGCAAGGACAAGTACGGCCATTTCGTCAGCACAGGGCCGATCGAGGATGCGGCGAAGTGGAAGGAGGGGGCCGAGTTCCACAAGGGCAGCTGGTGGCCGAGGTGGGGGGCCTGGCTGGCCGAACGGTCCGGCAAGAAGGTGCCCGCGCGCGAGCCGGGCGCGGACGGAAGGGCGATCCTGGCACCGGCGCCCGGCACCTATGTCACGGAAGTGCCAAACACCTGATACAGGTGCGTGTCAGAATATTTTCTGCATTGCAGCGAAAGCCTCTTGAAATGCTGCAATGCAGAATGTATCTATGCGGCATCGCGAAACGGGCATGACCCGCTGTTCAGGAGAAATGAAATGGCCAAGACCCAGGACTTCACCAAAGTCATGCAGGACATGATGCAGGCTTTCCCGTTTGACGCCTCTGCCGCGCAGGGCGCGTTCAAGACCACCGCCGCCCTTGGCGAGCGTCTGACCAAGGTGGCGCTGGAAGCCGCCGAGAAGTCGAACGAGATCTCGTCGCGCTGGACCAAGGACACGCTGGCCCGCGTCGGCTCGCTGGCCAAGGTCAAGGAAGAGCCCTCGGACTACACCAAGGCGTTCAGCGACTTCGCTTCGGCCGCTGCCGAAATGGCCGCCGAGAACCTGGCTGCCTATGCCGAAGTGGCCAAGAAGGTCCAGATGGACACCGTCGAGCTGATGCTTGCCGCCGGCAAGACCGCTTCGGAAGATGCCGCTGCCGCCGTGCAGAAGGCCACCGCCGAAGTGACCAACGTCGCCAAGAAGGCGGCTGCGGCTGCGAAATAAGCCCGTCCCGGGCTTTCCTCCCTGCCCGGACGTGGACTGGCGGCCCCCTTGCGGGCCGCCTTTTCTTTTGTTGTGTTTTCGCGCCCGCAGCTTAATGTCGCCGCAGCGCCAAAAAATAGCGATGCCCGGGGGAGGAAACGATGGCTGACGACATGAAGCCCTTGCTGATCAAGCGCTATGCCAGCCGGCGCCTCTACAACACCGAGACCAGCGATTATGTGACGCTCGAGGATATCGCCGCCTTTATCCGCGAGGGGCGCGAGGTGCAGATCGTCGATCTGAAGACCGGCGACGACCTGACCCGGCAGTATCTTCTCCAGATCATCGCCGAACATGAAAGCCGCGGCGAGAATGTCCTGCCGGTCGATGTGCTGACCGATCTGGTGCGCAGCTATGCGACCAGCGCGCAAAGCGTGGTGCCGCAGTTCCTGGCCGCCAGCTTCGAGATGCTGCGCAGCGGCCAGTCGAAGATGCTCGAACAGTTGGCCCAGCTTCCCAACCCGATGGCCTCGATGCCGGGGTTCGAGGCGCTGCAACGCCAGCAGCAGGCGTTCCTCAAGACGATGATGGGCGGCTTCGCCGGATCGACCGGGCCCGAGGCTGCCGAGGGCGAGGCCAAGCCCGCCGCCAAGGCGCGCGACGAGGATGACCTTGCGGCGATCAAGAAACAGCTGGCCGAACTGCAATCGAAACTCTCCCGGCTCTGACCGGCCGGGGCGGGATGCCATGACCGAGGCGCCCGGGCGCATCACCCTCTGGGCGATCGAGGCCTTTCTGGCCGCGGCCGAGGAGGGTACCGTGCAGGGCGCGGCGCGCCGGCTTGATGCCTCGGCCTCGGCGATCAGCCAGCAGATCTCGGCATTGGAGCAGGCGCTTGGCGCGGTCCTTCTTGATCGCGGGCAGAGACCGTTCCAGTTGACGGTGGCCGGCCAGACCTTCCGCCGCCACGCCCGGGCCATCGTCAACGAACTGGCCGCTGCCCGAGCCGCGATCGGGCTGGGCGGGTTGTCGGGGCTGGCCAGCTTCCGGCTGGGCCTCATCGAGGATTTCGAGGCGGAACTGACGCCGCGCCTTCTGTCCGACCTCGGGCAGGAATGGCCGCACTGCCGGTTCCTGCTGGAAACCGGCCCCAGCCATCGGCTGCATGAAGGGATCGCGGCACGGACGCTCGATCTGATCGTCGCCGCCGATGTCGGCCTCGGCTCGGACAGCCTGGAAGTGCACCGGGTGCTGGAAGAGCCGTTCGTGGCCGTTCTGCCGAAGGGGCGGGGGGTGCGGTCCTTCGATCCGGGTCTGCCGCTGATCCTCTACACCTCGCGCCACTACATGGGCCGCCAGATCGCCGATGCGCTGGCCCATCAGAGCGCCCGCCCCGCCCACCGGTTCGAGCTGGACAGCTATGCCTCGATCATGGCGATGGTGGCCGGGGGCGGCGGCTGGACGATCCTGACGCCGCTGGCGGTCCTTCATGCCGAACGGTTCCGCGACCGGATCGAGATCGAGCCCTTGCCCTTCGGCCTGTCACGCCAGATCGCCCTGATCGCGCGGCGCGATGTTCTGGCCGGGATGCCGGCCGAGATCGCCGGACGGCTGCGGCTTCTCTTGCGCGACATGATCGTGGCGCCGGTGCTGGCAGAGCACCCGTGGATGAAGGATGCGCTGCGGGTCTTGCCGGGCTGAGGTCAGGCGGCGTCGGTCCGCGCCGCCTTGACCGCGCCCACCGCAGCAAGAATGGCGTCGGCAATGAAATCCAGGTCCGGCCGGGTCAGCCGCGCCGGCAGGCGCAGGTCGCAGGTGCGCATGAGCATGGCGCGGGTCATGGGCAGGTCGGGCAGGTCGCCCAGGAATTTCCAGTTCCAGAAGGCGCGGGCGTTGTCCTCGGACAGGCCGAAGATCTGGACGGCGACGCCCCGCACCTTGGCGGCGTCCTGGAAGGCGCGGGCTTCGGCATCGCTCCAGGTGCCGAGAAGGCGGAACTGCAGGCTGTCGGGCGCGCGCTCCTCTTGCGGCAGGGCGGGCGGCACCTCGATCCAGTCCGAGCGGTTCAGCCGTTCGGCGACATGGTCGTGGTTGGCGCGACCGGCGGCCACCCGGCCCCCGACCAGCGGCAATTGCGGGCGGATCACCGCTGCCGACAGGTTCTGCATCCGCATGTTGTAAAGCGGCAGGCGGTTCTGCCAGTGCATGTAGCTGTTCTGAAGTCCTGCGTGCTTTTTCCAGTTGTGTTCATAGGCGCCCGACATGATGACCGAGCGCGCCGCGATCTCGGGATCGTCGGTGACGAGGATTCCGCCCTCGCCGGCGTTGACCAGCTTGTAGGACTGGAAGGAAAAGCAGCCGACCTTGCCAATGGTGCCGATGTTGCGGCCGTTCCACAGCGTCCCGAGCGAATGGGCGGCGTCCTCGATCACCGGGATGCCCCTAGCTTCGCACAGCGCCATGATCCGGTCCATGTCCGAGGTGTGGCCGCGCATGTGGCTGATGAGGACGGCGGCGATACCGTCGTCCAGACGGGCGGCGAAGTCCCTGATGTCGATGCGCAGGTCGGCCCCGACCTCGCACAGGACGGGGACGCAGTTGGCGTGAAGGACGGCCGAGGGGACGGCGGCGAAGGTGAAGGCCGGGATCAGGACGCGCGCCCCCGCCGGCAGGTCGAGCGCCTTCAGCGCCAGGAACAGCGCCGCCGAACAGGATGAGACCGCCAGCGCATAGCGCACCCCGAGAAGGTCGGCGAATTCCTGTTCCAGCCGCGCCACCGGCGCCCCTTCGGGTGCGGTGTAGCGGAAGAGGTCGCCCGAGGCGAGCAGACGGTCGATCTCGGCCCGCGCCGCCTCGGGGATCGGTTCGGCGTCATAGACGTTGGGGGCGGTTCGGGCGAGGGTGTCGGGGGCCATGCGCCAGCTTTCCTGAAAGTCATATTCAGAAATCCTGTAGCCGAAACCGGCCCTCCGTGCCACCGAAATCGTGCCGGCCCCGCTCAGAACCCCAACCTGTCGCGGAGCGAGAACCAGGTCATCGCAAGGACTAGCAGGGGCCAGCGCGTTGTCCGGCCGCCCGGGAAGCGGTGGCTGGGGACCGACGCCATCACGTCGAACCGTTCGGCCTGCCCGGCCGTCGCCTCGGCCAGAAGCCGGCCGGCCAGCGTCGCCATCGCCACCCCGTGCCCGGAATAGCCCGAGGCCGACAGGACGTTCGGCGCCGGCCGGGCAAAGCAGGGCATGCGGTTCATGGTGATCGCGAGCGTGCCGCCCCAGGCATAGTCGATCCTGGCATCGCGCAGGTGCGGATAGACCTCGAGCATCGGCTTGCGCACGGTCTGCGCGATGTCCGGGAAGCGGTAGCCGTAGGTCTCGCCGCCGCCAAACAGCAGGCGGTTGTCCTCGGACAGGCGCCAGTAGTTGACGACGAACTTGGTGTCGGCCACCGCGACATTCTCGCGCAGAACCTCGGCCGCGCGGTCGCCCAGGGGCTCGGTCGCGACGATGAAGTTGTTGATCGGCATGACTCGCGCGGCGATGCGCGGCTCGAGATCGCCGAGATAGCCGTTGCAGGCAAGGATGAGATGATCGCATTCGACCCGGCCCCCGGCGGTCTCGACCGCCGGCCGGTGGCCGTGGCGGATGCGCAGGACAGGTGAATCCTCGTGGAGGCGCGCCCCGGCCTTGCGGGCGGCCTGCGCCAGCCCGATCGCGTAGTTCAAGGGATGCAGGTGGCCCGCGCCCCGGTCGATGTCGCCGCCGACATAGGCCTCGGATGGCAGGATCGCCCGCAGCCCGTCGCGGCCCAGGGGTGTGATCCGGTCATAGCCATAGTCGCGCGACAGCCGTTCGGCGTAGGCATGGGCATGGGCGACCTCGGAGCTTGTGCGGCAGGCGTGGGCGATGCCTTCGTGGAAGGTGCAGGGCATGGCATGTCGGGCCACCAGATCCCGGACCATGCCCACGGACTCGAGCGACAGGTCCCAGAGCCTGCGGGCATGGTCGCGCCCGATCGTCCTTTCCAGCCAGTCCTGGTCCTGGCGCTGCCCGGTCCCGACCTGCCCGCCGTTCCGCCCCGACGCGCCGAAGCCCACGCGGTGCGCCTCGAGCAGCAGCACGTCCATCCCGCGCTCGGCCAGATGCAGCGCCGCCGACAGGCCGGTATAGCCGCCGCCGACGATGCAGACATCGGCGCGGGCCGCGCCCTTCAGCGCCGGGAAACGGTCGATCCTGGCCGCCGTCGCGGCATACCAGCTGGCCGGATATTCGCCGGGCCGGTCGTTCGCATAGAGGAGGTTCATGGCAACCCCTACACGTTCAGCAGCAGGTGCTCGCGCTCCCACGGGCTGATGACCTGAAGGAACTCCTTGAACTCGTTGCGCTTGACCGATTCATAGACCTGGCAGAACTGTTCGCTGAGAACCTCGCGCAGCGGCGGGCAGTCGGCCAGCAGGTCGAGCGCGTCGCCGAGGTTCAGCGGGATGTCGTCGTCCGAGGCGGTGAACTCGATCGAGCGTTCCTCGCGCGGCTCGATCCTTTCCTTCAGGCCGAGATAGCCGCAGGCGAGCGAGGCCGCGATCCCGAGGTAGGGGTTGCAGTCCATGCCGGCCAGCCGGTTCTCGACCCGCCGGGCCGAGGGCGGCGAGACCGGAACCCGCAGGCCGGTCGTGCGGTTGTCGCGGCCCCACTCCACGTTGATCGGAGCGGCGAAGCCCGGGACATAGCGGCGATAGCTGTTGACGTAGGGCGCCAGAAGGGCGATCGCCGCTGGCAGGTATTTCTGCATCCCGCCGATGAAATGCAGGAACTGGGGCGTTTCCTTGCGGCCGTCCGAGAAGATGTTCTTGCCGGTTTCCTTGCTGACCACCGAATGATGGATGTGCATGGCGCTGCCCGGCTCGCCCTCGATCGGCTTGGCCATGAAGGTGGCGTAGCAGTCGTGGCGCAGGGCGGCCTCGCGGATCAGGCGCTTGAAGAAGAAGATCTCGTCGGCCAGCCGGATCGGGTCGCCGTGGGCGAGGTTGATTTCGATCTGGCCCGAGCCGCCTTCCTGAAGGATGCCGTCGATCTCGAAGCCCTGGGCCTCGGCGAAGTCGTAGATGTCGTCGATGACGCGGCCGTATTCGTCGACCGCCGACAGCGAATAGGCCTGCTTGGCGGCGGCGCGGCGGCCCGAGCGGCCCATGGGCGGCTCGACCGGCAGGTTCGGGTCGATGTTGCGGGCGACAAGGAAGAATTCCATCTCGGGCGCCACCACGGGGGTCAGGCCCTCGGCCTCGAACAGCGACACCACGCGCTTGAGCACGTTGCGGGGCGCGGTCGGCACCGGGAAGCCGTCGGCATCGACCACGTCGTGAATGACCTGCAGGGTCGGATCCTGGGTCCAGGGCGCGGCGGTGGCGGTGGCGAAGTCGGGAACCAGCGTCATGTCGGGTTCGGTGAAGTCGCCCAGGGGATTGTCGGCCCATTCGCCGGTGATGGTTTGCAGGAAGATCGAATTGGGCAGGAAAAAGCTTTTCTGCTTGGCGAACTTCGAGGCAGGCATCGCCTTGCCCCGCGCCACGCCGGCAATGTCGCTGACGATGCATTCCACTTCGTCGACACGGCGCCCGTCAATATAGTCACGGGCTGCTTGCGGCAGTTTCTGGGTCCAGTCGGACATGGGTCACACTATCTGCGGGTTGAAGGTCAGGAGGCGCGCGGCTTCTTGAAGAAGTCCGCGATCCGTTCGGCAATCGCGGCGGAATCGTTGTCATGGCCCAGCTTGGCCGCGGCCTCGGCCATGATCTCGGGGGGCACAAGCCCCGGCGCCCGGGTGCGCAGGAGGCCGCCGATGAACTCGTCCTTGAATTCGGGATGGGCCTGGATGGTAAAGGCCTTGTCGCCATAGACCAGCGCGGCATTCTCGCAGAACTCGTTTCCGGCGCAGACTTCCGCCCCCTCGGGGCGTTCGGTCACCTGGTCGCGGTGCCAGGCGTTCATGCGGACGGTCTGGCCGTCAAAGTCGTAGTCCTGCGGCCCGACCGCCCAGCCGCCCGGATAGCGCTCGACCTTGCCGCCCATCGCCTGGGCGATGATCTGGTGGCCAAAGCAGATGCCGACCAGGGGCACATTCTCGGCCATCGCCTTGCGGATGAAGGTCTCGAGCGGCTTGACGAAGGGGTGATCCTCGTAGGCGCCGTGGCGCGACCCGGTGATGAGCCAGCCCTCGCAGTCATGGACCGAGACGGGGAACTGCATGTTCTCGACATGGAAGGTGCGGAACTGGAGGCCTTTGTTGGCCAGAAGCTCGCGGAAGAAGTCGGGGTAGTCGCCCATGTCGTCGCGAAGGACTTCGGGCGACTGGCCGGTCTGGAGAATGCCGATCAGCATGAAACGCTCGTCTATTGGGTCTGGTGCAGGCTAATCCCGCCCCGGCCATGCTGGCAAGGGCGGGCAGGGTTGGCCAAGGGGGTCACACGGTATCGAGGTAGATTTCCGTCTGTTCCGCCGGGGTCAGCTCGGCCATGTAGTGCAGTTCCTGGCGCTTGGTCATGACCAGGTTGGTGATGAGCTCCCTCGGAAAGATCCGCGCGATCTTTTCGCTTTTCTCGAAGACGGCGATGGCCTCTTCCCAGGTGTCGGGGATCAGCGGCAGGTCAAGCGCATAGGCGTTGCCGGTGATCGGCGGTGGGGGCGTCATCTTTTCCTCGATGCCGATCAGGGCCGCGCCGAGGATGCCGGCCAGCATCAGGTAGGGGTTCACGTCGCCGCCGGCGGTGCGGTGTTCGATCCGCCGCGCCGAGGGGCTGCCCGAGGGCACGCGGATGGCCGAGGTCCGGTTTTCATAGGCCCAGCAGACCGCGTTCGGGGCGTGGGCCTCGGGGATCAGCCGGTCATAGCTGTTGGCGTGGGGCGCGAAGAGAAGCGCCGAGTCCGGCATCGCCCACAGGCATCCGGCGATGGCGTTCATCAGCAGTTCCGACCCTTCGGGCCCGCCGTTGGAAAAGACGTTCCTGCCGTCCTTGTCGATGATCGAAAAGTGGGTGTGCAGGCCGTTGCCGGAATATTCCGGGTAGGGCTTGGCCATGAAGCTGGCGGCGAAACCGTGGCGGCGGGCAAGCCCCTTGACCAGCATCTTGAACAGCCAGGCATCGTCGGCGGCGCGCAGCGCGTCGTCGCAATGCATCAGGTTGATCTCGAACTGGCCAAGGCCGGATTCCGAAATCGCGGTGTCTGCGGGGATGTCCATCTCCTCGCAGGCGTCATAGAGATCGGTGAAGAAGCTGTCGAAGGCGTCAAGCGCGCGGATCGACAGGATTTCGGCGGCCTTGCGCCTCTTGCCCGACCGGGGCGAGGGCGGCACCTGCAGGGTCTTGCCGCTGTCGTCGATCAGGAAGAACTCGAGTTCCATCGCGCAGACCGGCGTCAGACCCCGCGCCTTGTAGCGTTCGACCACGGCGCGCAGCGCGTGGCGGGGATCGCCGTCATAGGGCTGGCCATTCTCGCGGAACATCCAGATCGGCAGAAGCGCGGTCGGCGCCTCGAGCCAGGGCATCGGCATGTAGCCGCGTTCGGTGGGCTTGAGGATGCCGTCGGCGTCTCCGCTTTCAAAGAGAAGCGGGCTGTCTTCGACATCCTCGCCCCAGATGTCGAGGTTCAGGACCGACATCGGAAAGCGGGTTCCGTCGCTTTCCACCTTGTCGGCGAACCGTGCCGGCACGCGCTTGCCGCGCGCCTGTCCGTTCAGATCCGCCGCTGCCACGCGGATCGTGCGCACCTGGGGGTGCTTCCTCAGCCAGTCTTTCATCATCAGTCACAGCCAGGGCCGGTGCCACATCCGCGCCGCAGGCCGGGCAGGGTGCCCGGAGCGGGGATGGGGACCATGCCCTTGGTCCTTTCTCCCGTTGCGACCAATCCCATCCGTCCCGGAAGTCAGGAGCGGGCGCCGCATCAACGCAGTCCGGGCGGGTGCCCGGTGAATTTGATCAAAAACGTGATAGCATCAGAGCCAGAGCCGGCGCAAGCGGAATCTGACGGCGCGTCTGGCGCTGGTCAGCCCGTCCACTCCACCGGGGTGGGCTCGGGCGGGGTCGGAACCGCCAGGTAGGCGCCGGCCGGAATATCGGCCAGTCCGCGCAGACCGGGGGCGGATGCGGCCAGTCCGGGCAGGTCGGCGATCGCGGCGCGGACGGCGGCGGCGATGGCCGGGGCATGGGCGGCAAGGGCGGTGACCAAGGGCAGGCCCGGAGTCGGCTCGGTGCGCGCGGCGACGCGCAGGCGGCCGGTGACGGAGGGCCGGTAGCGTTCCAGAAGACGCCAGGTCACGGCATCCACCGCGCCGATGTCGGCACGCCCCTCGGCGACGGCCCGGGCGGTTTCCAGATGGGCGCCGGTGTCGATCAGCCGACTGAAGCGCCTGCCTTCACGCGCGGCAAGGTTCTGCGGTGCGGCCCAGCCCGACTGGCTGTCCTGGCCGTTCATCGCCAGCCGCCGGTCGAGGAAATCCTGCCATGCGCCGGTCTCGTCGCGCCTGACGATGAGGTGGGAGTAGTAATATCCCGGCGGCGCCCCCTCGAGGCCGTAGTCCGGCGTGCCGACCAGCGCAACCTTGCCATGCAGGCGGGTGCGGTAGGGAAAGCCGCAGGTGTGCCCGAGGACAAGCCCGCCATCCAGCCAAAGCGCCCAGAGATCGCCGCCGCGCGTCAGTTCGTCGGGCGCCGGGACGCCCCGCCGGCGCAGCCCGTCGCGGATATGGTGCCAGAGCCGGTCGGTGTCGGCCCGCACCTCGGGCCAGTCGTACATGGCGAGCGTCGCGATCACCGGGACTGGACCCTTTGGCGGGCGCGGGCGCTGTCCTGGTCGCTGACCCCCAGAAGGTTGGCCACCAGCCGGATCAGCGCCTCTTCATCGGCGCTGCGCTCCTCGTCGGCCAGCGCCACCGACCAGAGCGCCTGAAGGATCTCGATCCGGTCCTCGTGCGGGACGGCATCCTTCAGCGCGCGGGTGAAGCGCACCGTGTCGGGCGAGGCGGCTTCAAGGGCCTCGGCCCTTTCGCGCAATTGCACGGCCTCGAACGGGGAGATGCCGTAGCGGCTGGCAAGGATGCGGTCGATCCGCGCGATCTCGGCCGGCTCGTACTGGCTGTCGGCACGGGCAAGCCGGACCAGAAGCGCGGCCAGCGCCAATGGCCCTGCGGGATCGGCGGGCGCCGGGTGCGGGGCGGTCAGTGCGGAGAGAAGCCGTTCGAACATGCCGTCAGATATAGCGGTCCCGGCGGCGCTGGCAACGGTTCAGGCGGCCACAGGGTCGGCGGCCAGCCAGCCGGCTATCGTTCCGGGCTCGGCCGGAAGGGGCACGGCCGCGCCGCCGCAGAAGTCCTGGAAGGCCGCGAAGTTCTGCGGATTGACGCCGATCAGGACCGGAAGACCGGCAGCGAGCGCCTCGGCGATCAGTTCGCGGAATCCCCGGCCCTCGGCCTCGTGCTTGCCGAACTTGTTCACGATCAAAAGATCGGCATTGCCCAGCCGGGCACGGGCGATGGCCACCGCCTGCTCGAGCGCGCCCGCGTCCAGACGGCAGCCCGTCGAGCCGGTTCCCAGGTTCTGGCTGATGCGGACCTCGGGCCCGTCGGGCAGAAGCAACAGGTCCATGTCGCACAGGTGCCCGCACTCGCGGTCGGTGTTGATCTGCACGGTTCCCGCCAGCCTGAAGCCGCACGACGACAGGTGCCCGGCCATCGCCGACAGAAAGGCGTCCGTCGCGCCCGGCCCCTCGAGCCGCACAAAGCCAAGTTTCATCCGCCCGTCCTTTCGTTGCCGCCAGACTAGCAATCGCAGGGGGGCGTGAACAGGCCCCGCTCGCCCGGTCTGCCGCGGGGCCGATTGACGCAGCCCGCCCGCGGTGGACAGACGGTGCGAATTGGATTAACCCGGCTTGAAATGACTGATAAAAACACTCATCTAACAGCGGCCCCCGCCTTCCGCCGGCCGTTCGCGGTTCCGCTGCCCTCGCCCTGGTCGGCCGGGGCGGTGGCGATCGCGCTGCTGGTGCTGGCGCCCATCGGGTCGGTGATCTGGACCGCCTTCCACCCGACCGAGAACATCTGGCCGCACCTCGTCGCCACGACGCTGCCACGCTATCTGAGCAATACGCTGATCCTGGCTCTGGCCACCGGCCTTCTGGCCGGCGCAGCGGGTACCGGGGCGGCCTGGCTGGTCACGATGTACCGCTTTCCGGCCTCGCGGCTGATCGAATGGCTTCTGCTCGCGCCCCTGGCGATCCCGGCCTATGTCGGGGCCTATGTCCTGGTGGACTTCCTGCAATATTCCGGCCCGGTCCAGAGCGAGCTGCGCGCCCTCTTCGGCTGGCACAGCGCCCGCGACTACTGGTTTCCCGAAATCCGTTCGCGGTGGGCAGCGGTAGCGGTGCTGGCGGCGGCACTTTATCCCTATGTCTATCTGCTGGCGCGCTCGGCCTTCCGCGAACAGGCGGGCGGCAGCTACGAGATGGCGCGCGCACTCGGTTCCGGGCCGTTCGCCCTCTTCTGGCGGGTCGGCCTGCCGCTGGCGCGCCCGGCGATCGCGGCGGGTGTGGCGATCGTCATGATGGAGACGGTGAACGACTTCGGGGTGGTCGATTTCTTCGCGGTGCAGACCCTGACCACCGGGATCTTCTCCGTCTGGCTCGAGACCGGCAATTCCGGCGGCGCGGCGCAGCTCGCCTGTCTGATCCTGTCGATCATCCTCGTGCTGTCGGTGCTCGAGCGCGCGGGGCGGCGCAAGTCGCGCTTCTATGGCGCCGCGCGTCAGCGGCGGCCGATCGCGCCGCAGGCGCTGACCGGCCCCGCCGGCTGGCTGGCCTGCGGCCTCTGCCTCGTGCCGTTCCTCGCGGGCTTCGTCCTGCCGGTTGGCGTGATGCTCGTCCATGCGCTGCGCAGCCCCGAGGCATGGCTGTCGCCGGAGCTTGCCCGGGCGCTGCTCAACACCCTGACCGTCGCGGGCTGCGCCGCCATCCTGACGGTTCTTGCGGCGATCTTCATGGTCTACGGAGTGCGCCTGACCGAATCGCGGACCGCGCGCTTCCTGTTTCCGGTCGCAGCGATCGGTTATGCGGTTCCCGGGGCGGTCCTGGCGGTCGGCATCCTGATCCCCCTTGCGGCGGCCGACCATCTGCTCGCGGACCTGATCCTCGACCTGACCGGCCGCGATCCGGGGCTGATCGTGACCGGCTCGGCGGCGGCGATCATCCTTGCCTACACCGTGCGCTTCTTCGCGATCGCCCAGGGTGCGATCGACAGCGCCTTCGGCCGTATCGCTCCGTCTCTGCCGCTTGCGGCGCGCTCGCTCGGGCGGACCCTCGGCGGCACGCTCCGCGCCGTCTACCTGCCCCTGATGCGGACCTCGCTCGGCACGGCGGTCCTGCTCGTCTTTGTCGACAGCGTGAAGGAGCTGCCGGCGACGCTGCTCCTGCGGCCCTTCAACTTCGAGACGCTGGCCACGCGGGTGCAGGAGAAGGCCAGCCTCGAGAACATCACCGACGCCGCGCCGGCCGCGCTGCTCATCATCGCGGTGGGGCTGGCCGCCGTGACCCTTCTGGCACGCGCCCACCTTGGCGGCCCGGGCATGGACGGGCGTCGCAAGGGATAATCCTTGCGCCGGGACCCCGAGGGGACTATCTCCGCGCCAGTGCCCCTATAGCTCAGCTGGTAGAGCATCTGATTTGTAATCAGAGGGTCGGCGGTTCAAGTCCGTCTGGGGGCGCCAATGATTTCAAAGGCTTAAGATATTTCGGAGTGTTGAACTGATCGGCGGGCCGCGTCGTACTTGCAGGTTGCTTGCACACGGTGGAAAACCACCCCTCTGCCAGTCGGCCCTCCCTTGGGTATGGCCACGCCGCGTTGTGATCGACTTGATGGTGTCGCCAGACACATCGAGCGAGGACAACGGACATGACCACGACGGACAGGATAGCCCACCGCAAGCCGTTACTTCTCGAGCTGCGCAGGAGCGTTCCAACCTCAGCCGCGCCGGCGGCCTGGGCTGCATCTCGAATCGGATGATCATCGGGGGTGGTAACGCCGGGTATTGCTCGACCAGCCAGTCCTTCAGGATGGAAGTCCCGTCATCCCCCCGGGCCCGAAGCTCACAGAATAAACCGTCCGCGTGAGCGTCGGGGTGCAGCCTGCGCAATCCGCATCCTCAGCCAGGGTTTGAACGGACTCAGCTTCGACGCCCGGCGGCCAGGCCATCCTGCCTCTTCATCCATTCCCACGTTTCGGCTACGCCGCGTTTGAGATCGGTGGAACTCGTCCAACCCAGAAGCTCGCGCGCTCGATGTACATCAAGGACCGACTTCGGAACGTCAATACCACGCGCGGGCCTGTAAATCACATCGAGATGCAAACCGGTCGCGGCCGAAACGATCTCTACGATTTCATTTATGCTTGCCCCTCGACCGCTGCCGCCATTGAGCGCGCCCTCGATATCGCTGAAGGCACCCGTCACGCAGAGATCGGCGAGATCGGCCACATGCACATAGTCCCGCACAACGCTCCCATCGCCCCAGATCTCGATGGGCTGGCCCTCCTTGGCACGCCGCAGGAAGGTCGAGATCACCCCCTGAACGCCGGAGTGCGCCTGCCTGGGGCCATAGGGATTGGACCCCCGGATGACCAGCGGCGAAAGACCGCGGCCACGGCGGTACTGGTCGAAATACTGCTCGATCGCCACCTTTACGATACCGTAGGAACTCCGCGGTCGCAGAGGGTGGCTTTCGGGTGTCGGCACCTGCTCGGGAATGCCGTAGACCGTGCCGCCGGACGACATGTAGACGATCCGCCTGATCCCGAGATCGAGCATCGAGTCAACAAGGTTCAGCGTCCCGACAAGATTGTCGCGCACATCCGACTGCGGATTGAGATCGGCGGTGCCCGGAAAGGTCGTGCTGGCCAGGTGAAAGACGACATCGATTCCCGTCAGCGCCTCGATCAGCGCCATGGAGTCGTCCAGGCTCCCGAACTGATAGTCGACATTTGCGAGCGGCGCCCGGAACCTTTCCGGTCGTCTGTTGAACGAGCGGACACCGTGGCCGTCTCTGAGCAGCCGGTCAACGACGTGTGAACCGATGAAGCCGCAGCCTCCGATGACAAGAGCCTTCACGCCCGGTCCCTTCTGTTTTCCAGGTGATCTGGATAGCGCGCCAAGCCGGTTGCGCCAAGCCCTGCTCCAGTCATTGGCAGGAGGGCACGGTCTGGGCCGTTCTGGCCACCGACGACAGGGCCATCTCCTCTATCCGGGCTGCGTAGCCAGCAAAGTCGAACCTGGCCCGGGCAACGTCCATTGACCGCTGCCGGACCCTTTCCAGCAGATCGTTGTCATTTGCGAGCGCCCGGACCTTGTCGCTCAGATCGCCTGTATCGAGATACCGCGCGACGCAGGCTTCGCCCAGCTCGCTTTCCTCCAGTATGGGCGCAATGCCGCTGGCCCGTTCGAAGCAGACGATCGGCAGGCCGAGGCTCATGGCATCGACAGTCACGTTCGGGAGAGGATCGAGCCGAGATGACAGGAGGAAAAGGTCCGCGGTGCGATAGGCAGTTTCGATCTCATTCGTCGGAGAAAGGATTCGAAGCCGCGTCTCAAGACCCGACCGATGGATTTGGTCGGCAAGGAAGACCGAATAGTTATAGCCCTTGGTCGGCTCGTACCCGCCGCCGATCCACACGAAGTCGAACCGGTCGCCATCCGGGCCATGGACGAGCCTGTTCGCGCATTCGATGAAGAGGTCGAGGCCCTTGCGCAGCTCCACCGAGCCGGCGCCCATCACGAGAAACCGACCCTCCGAGCCCGTGGGCCGCAGTTTCTGGAGAAGCCGCGCCGTTTCCGCCGTCCGCCGTGCCTCGCTGACCGGGGCAGCAGGCACCCTGCACCGCCCCTGCGGAACCACATGAACGGCGCCGGTTGCCTTGACTGCACCGGTTTCGACCGCGTTCTCGAGCGTGAGCGGGCTGGAAAACACCATCGCGACCGAGCTGTCCGCGATAGTCCCGAACACCTTGTCGCGGTTCGGCGTGTAGCCTGCGAACTCATGAACCAACGTGACCACCCGAACGCCGGCATTCTTCATGGCCGGCAGGATGGCGCTTGACTCGACACTGTTGACCACGGCGAAGGCGACGTGATCCCGGGCCATGACATATTTGACTATGTCTTGATAGACCTGCGCCCGCACGACCTGCCTGTCCGTCAGCAGAACCTCGGTGCTGGCTTCTCGGAACGCGCCGAGCAGCTTACCGGGGCCGAGCGTGATGAACACGATGTTGTAGCGGCTCGACAGCGCTTCGCCGAGATTGAGCGCGAGGATCGGCGCTCCGGTCAGGCTGGCCTCGTGCGTGACGACAATCAATGTCGGCAGGTCCGGGTTGCGGGGCCGTGCGCCCTTCAGCGGCACGAAGCTGTCTTGCGGCGTCGCGTCGGCGGGCGCGTTCAATAGCAGCGACCGGCTGGGGCTTCGCTTGGCGGCGCTGCGCGCGAACCGACTCGTCGTTTTCGGGGAGAGCACCGATCTTGGCGACGACAGGGCGGACAGGATGCGATAGACAAGCAGGTCCGATGCAGTCCTGAGCGGATGCCGTCGCGCACGGACCAGTTGCAGTTCCAGATCCTTGGCGTAGTTTTCCAGCTCTGCATCTGTCATTCGTCATCCTTTCCATCCCGGCGCTGCGATGCGCATTGTGGCGCGCACCCCGCCCGGTTCGGCGCCGCTGATACATCCCCTCGACGCCTGGTGCAATTGACCCCCAACCCAAAGGGGTGCCGTTCGCGAAAATACGCCCAGCCGGACTGGGAGCGAGGGACTTTTCCACAACGCCGACTTTCGATAGAAACCGGAAAATCGCAAGAAACGTGCGACAGCGCCGCATGGGCTGTCAGAAAGACAAACGTGATGTCGGAACACCTGTCTATCGAAAACGTGATTGACATGGCTCTCCAGGTGGCGCTGCGGGGCGTCGAGGACTTGAACCTCGTCTACATGAAAAACCCCAAGGCGGGGTGCACGGCTGCAATGCAGGTGCTCTGGAAGGCCGCAAGCGGTGTGGAGTTGCCGAGCACGGTCGAGATCCATGATCTGGGTACGGCGAGGTTCAGCTTCCGGCTGTCGCAGATGCCGTGGTGCGGGACGGCCAAGATCGTGACGTTCGTCCGGCATCCACTGACGCGGGTCGTGTCCGCCTATAAAGACAAGGTATTGGGGCGGGACGACGAGTTTACTCGTGGACGCTTCTGCCAGCGATATGGCATCGACCAAGCCGAAACGGTTTCCTTCGAAAGGTTCATGAAACTTGTTCACGAGGACCCGGATCCTCAGACGCTTGATGAGCATTTCAAGCCGCAGTTCAAGAATGTGCTATTCCCGTTTATCGTTCCCAACTTCATCGGCAGGGTCGAAAACCTTGACCGCGATCTGTCGAAATTCATGGTGCAGGCGCTCGGGCGGGAGTCTTCGAGGGCCAAGGCGCTCAACAGGGGAACCGGCCGGACGGCGGACGAAGTCGGAACATTCTTTGCTGGGTCGGGCGATGCGCTGGAACGGGCAATCGACTTGTACCGGGATGATTTCCGCTACTTCGACTATCCACTGGACATCGCGGAAATGGTGCCCAGCGACTACGAGCCGGACTATCACCCTCATGCCCATCCACGGCTTGAACAGCTCCACGAACTGACCCGGCTGCGGCCGCCGGCGCAGCGGTCTCTGGACAGGCGTACCGCAACAATGCTGATCGCCGACCTGGAGGGCGGCGTCGCCTCTTCGCGCGAGATTGGCAGGATTTACGCGGCGGCCAAATCGAAAAGCGGTGGACGGGCGGAATTGCGGGATTTCGCCGGCGCTCTTCAGGCGGAGCAGACGATCCTGACCCGCGAGGCCAGGATCCGTCTCGGGACGCTGGCGGGCTTGCTTGAATCGATGGACTTTGCAGCCGGTGCGGGCGAAACTAAGACTCCTTAGTGTTCGCAGCGAACCGGGCATTCCGGTGGGGGGAACCGCCGCCGCGCGCGGTGCGCCCAACGTCACTCGGGCGCGAGCCGGGCCGCCAACGTCTTGGCCTCGGCGTAAGCCTCGCTTCCCATAGGACCGGACAGGCGCGACAGGATGTCGAGCGTCGTGTCAGAGCCGGCCTTCGAAATCCAGAGCGGTGATTTCTTGACGAATTGAAAGCCCCGCCGCCGAAGCGTGTAGTAGGGCATCACATACCCCATCGCCTGCGCAGAAACAGCAGTCAGGATGATCTGGATGCGATCACGGCGCCCCTGTTCGGTCGTCGGGTCGCTCAGCAGGACCTCGTCGCGCTTGGCGCGGATGCGCGGGCGTTCGGGAATGATGAGGTGGCGGGTCACCGCATCGAGTTCGTCCGCGCCGAGGGCCGCGATCTCCTTGTCGAGGCCCTCGACCGAGCAGGTCGCGTCATGGCTGTAGCCACGCCGGATCACCCATTGCGTCAGGCCGATCTCGCCCCGGCGCACCGTGCGTCTCTTGTGATTGGACAGGCGGAACCGCCGCCAGAAGGTCAGGAAGGCGGGGTCGAGCAGGATCGGCTTGCCGATTGCGAGGGCATAGGACGCATAGTGAAAGTTCCGATGCTGCCCCGTGTATTCCCAGCGCAAGTCACGGAACTCGTGGGCGTCGTAGCGCTTGATGCCGTAGTTCGATGTGGCGCCGCAGAAGTCAACGTCAAGGTTGCGGGCGTCGGCGAACCAGCTTCGAGGGGCTTCGACCATCCAGGCGGAATCGTTGAGTATGAAGAGCCGGTCGAGCTTGGGCAGGGACGGCGCCAGATCGAGGATGCCGTCGCGATAGCCGCCGAAATCGTAGCCGAGGTTCGGCCGAGTGATGATCTTGGTGCAGAACGGTCTGAGCGTGGCGCGGTCATCGTCCGACAGCGGCAGGTTCGAAACGACCACCGGGCTGATGCCTTCCGCAGTCATCAGCCGCAAGGCGCTCAGGTGCGAAGGGAGGATGCCTTGGGACGGAAAGATCAGGTAGATCGCCGCCTCGCGCGCAAGCGGCAACGCTCCGTCATAGGTCTGGCTCAGCCCGGTGGCTTTGCGGTCGTAGCTGGTTCTGAGGGCAAAATATTCCCAAGTAAGGCCCGGGAGTTCAATCATCTGGCGGCCCAGCCGCGTCAGTTCGCGCTTCACCTTCCAAAGAGAGGTTTTCGTCATCGGTGCGGGTCCAGTACAGATGCGTCAGGCGGCCAGCGCGCAAGCGGCCCGCACCGCGCTTGTGGGGGCCGCATGAAATGCCAGCCGTGCGGCCAGTCTTGCTAGTGACGAACAGCGCACCCGGATCTAGGCACGGGCGCTGATCGGGGACACGGTTCTAAGGTCGGACGAGTTCGTGTTGCGATGGCAGGCAGGCGGGGGCTTCGTCATGCGGCGGTTCTATGTTCATAGATTCGCAATGTGAAGGGGTACTGGGAGAAAAATGCACTGGCCTCCACAAGGTTGGGATCGCTGTCATATATGCGCCGGGGAGGCCGCACAGACAGCACCACGGGGCATCGGGCCATCCGGTCCGCCCCCCTGTTTCGCGCTGGCGCGCCCGGCGCCGGACCGCAAATTACATGGATTCCCTGCTGTGCGCGGCGTAGAAATGGGGCAGGGAGAGGCCGGATGGAACACCGACTTGCCGCGGTGCTTGCTGCCGACATGGCCGGCTACAGCCGGCTGATGGAGCTTGACGAAACCGGTACCCTCGCCCGCCTGCGCACGCACCGGATCGAGCTGATCGACCCTGCGATCGCCAAGAACGAAGGCCATGTGATCAAGACGGCGGGCGACGGGATGCTGGTCGAGTTTCCCAGCGTCGCCAATGCGGTGCGCTGCGCCGCCGAGATCCAGGAGCGGATGGCGCGGCGCAATGCCGATGTGCCGAAGGACCGCCAGATCCAGTTCCGCATCGGCATCAACCTTGGCGACATCATCTTTCAGGACGACGACATCTTCGGCGACGGGGTGAACATCGCGGCGCGGCTCGAACAGATGGCCGAAACCGGCGGCATCTGCGTCAGCGCCGCCGTCTACGAGCAGGTCCGCGAACGGCTGGACATTGCCTTCGAGGATCTCGGCGATCAGAGCCTGAAGAACATCAGCCGCCCGGTGCGTGTCTTTCGTGTGGTGCTGGAGGCGCCGGCGGGCAAGGTGTCCGGCCATGCCCCGGCAGGCGCCCGCGCGGCGGTCAAGCCGACCGTGGCGGTCCTGCCCTTCGCCAACATGAGCCGCGACCATGAACAGGAATATTTCGCCGACGGCCTGACCGAGGACATCATCACCGAACTGTCGCGCCGCCACGAGCTGTTCGTGATCTCGCGCAATTCCACCTTCGTCTACAAGGGCCAGCCGGTGAACATCCGCGAGATCGCCCGCAAGCTAGGCGCGCAATACATCGTCGAGGGCAGCGTAAGGCGGTCGGGCGAGACCCTGCGCATCACCGTCCAGCTGATCGACTCGGCCAGCGACAGCCACATATGGGCGGAGAAGTATGATCGCAGGCTGGACGACATCTTCGCGGTCCAGGACGAGATGACGACCGCGATTGTCGCCACCCTGCCGGGCCGGCTCGAGGCCGCCCAGCAGACACAGGTGGCGCGCAAGGTTCCCGCCAGCCTGGCCGCCTATGAATGTGTTCTGGCCGCCAAGGTCCTGCACCATCGCAGCACCCGCAAGGACATCGACGAGGCGAAGCGGCTGATCGACCGGGCGATCGAACTGGACCCGGAATATGCCCACGCCTACGCCTGGCGCGGCTGCATCCTGGGCCAGACCTGGGTCTACGGCTGGTGCGAGGATCGTGATGCGGTCATGGCGGAGGTGGCAGCGAATGTCGAAAAGGCCTTCTCGCTCGATCAGGACGACGCCGACGTCCAGCGCCTGCTTGCGGCGATCTGCATTGCCAAGGACGAGTTGCCCCGGGCCCGGTTCCACATGGAGCGGGCACTGGACCTGAACCCGAACTATGATCTGGTGGTGGTGCAGATGGGCGAGCTTCTGACCTGGCTCGGCAATCCCGAAGAGGGCATCGACTGGATCCGCAAGGCGATGCGGCTCAACCCGCACCATCCCGAGCGGTTCTGGAGCCATCTCGGGCGCGCCCATTTCGCCGCGCGCCAATATTCGGAGGCGGTCGAGGCCTTCATGCGGCTGTCGGCACCCGACCACACCCATCATGCCTTCCTTGCCGCCGCCTGTGCCGGCCTGGGGGACGCAGCCGCCGCCACCGCCCATGCCGCGAAGGTGCGGGCACTCGATCCCCAATTCGAGCCGGCGGCGTTCCTGGCCACGATGCATTACGCCGATCCCGGCGACCTGCGGCACCTGCGCGACAGCCTGGAGCGGGCCGGGCTCAGGTCAGCTTCAGCAACAGCGACATGAGCAGGCGCTGCTCGTCCTCGCCGAGGGGGGCCACGGTGCTGGCGCTGATCGCCTGGGCGACGGGCTTGGCCCTTTCGATCAGGCGCTCGCCCTGGGGCGTCAGCCGGACGGTCAGGCGGCGGCGGTCGTCGGGATCGGCTGAGGTCTGGACCAGCCCCTGACGCCTCAGCCGGTCGACCACGCCCTTGATGGTGGCCGCGTCCATCGCCGTCACCCGGCCGAGGTGGTTTTGCGACAGGGGGCCGAGTTCGGACAGCTTCGCCAGCGCCGCGAACTGGGTGGTGGTGATCTCGGGGATGGCGTCGGCGAAGATCGCAAGATGACGCTGGGTCACGCGGCGCAGCACGAAACCGATCTGGTCGTCGAGGACGTAGGGTTTGCCGGACATGCTCACCCCACTGCGATAGCGCGCGGGGGGCGTTCGCGCAAGCGCGGCGGGCTCTGGTCGTTGACAGACTCTGGCGGTGGTGGGCAAGGTGATTTGCGTGCAAACGACCTTTGCCCTGGGGGAGGGGTTCGCTTGGCGGAAACGGCCAGATACGAACGTCCGGGCGGGCTGGCCAGCGCGCTCGCGCAGATGGCGGCACATCCGTTCCGCCCCCTTGCCGGGGGCACGGATCTCTATCCCGCGACCGATGCCCCGGCTTTGGCGGGCGACATCCTCGATCTTGGCGCGGTGGGCGAACTGAAGGGGATCGATCTTTCCGGGGCCGAAGTGCGGATCGGCGCGGCGACGACCTGGACCGAGATCGCCCGCAGCCCGCTGCCCGCGGCCCTGGCCTGCCTCCAGCAGGCCGCGCGCGAGGTGGGGGGCGCCCAGATCCAGAATGCCGGCACGATCGGCGGCAACCTGTGCAACGCCTCGCCCGCCGCCGACGGGGTACCGCCGCTCCTGGCGCTCGAGGCCGAGGTCGAGCTGGCCTCGGTCGCGGGTCTGCGGCGGATGCCGCTCGGCCGGTTCATCGCCGGGCCGCGCCGGACCGCGCTTGCGCCCGGCGAACTGCTGGCCGCCGTCCTGATCCCGCGCGCCGCGCTGAGCGGGCATTCGCGGTTCGCCAAGCTGGGCGCGCGGACATACCTGGTCATCTCGATTGCCTCGGTCGCCGTCCGTCTGGTCGAGCGCGAGGGGCGGGTGGCCGGTGTCTCGATCGCGGTCGGTGCCTGTTCGCCGGTCGCCCGCCGGCTGCCGCAGATCGAGGCGGCGCTCGACGGCGCCCCCCTCGCCGCGGCCGCGGGCCTGGTGCGCGACGGGGACGTGGCGGCGGCCCTTGCCCCCATCGGCGATGTGCGCGCCAGCGCCGCCTACCGCGCCTCGGCGGCGGCCGAGCTGGTGCGGCGAACGGTCGCGGACCTGGCCGGAGGGCCGCGCCGATGATCGAGGTCGGATTCACCCTCAATGGCCAGCCCCGGCGCATGGCGTCGCCACCAACGCGGCGCCTGTCCGCGGTCCTGCGCGATGACTGCGGGCTGACGGGCACCAAGGTCGGTTGCGACGCGGGCGACTGCGGCGCCTGCACCGTCCTGATCGACGGCGAGGCCCGCTGCGCCTGCCTCACTCCGCTGGCCGCCGTCGCGGGGCGGGCGGTGCAGACGGTCGAGGGCGACGCCGCCGACATGACCCGGCTGAGGGCCGCCTTCCTGCGCCACGGGGCGGCGCAATGCGGGATCTGCACGCCGGGGATGCTGATGGCTGCGGCCGCGCTTCTGGCCCGCTCGCCCCGCCCCGCCGAGGCCGAGGTCCGCGAGGCGCTCGGCGGCGTTCTCTGCCGCTGCACCGGCTATGTCAGGATCGTCGCGGCGGTGATGGATGCGCTGGCCGATCCGCCGCCGGACCCCGTCGGGAGGGCGGGCGCGGTGGGCGAGCGGCTGGCAAGGCTCGACGGCGCGGGCAAGGCCGCGGGGCGGGCGCTGTTCGGCGCCGATCACTGGCCGGCGGGCAGCCTGATCCTGAAGGCGGTCCGCTCGCCCCATGCCCACGCCCGCTTCAGCCTTGGCGATCTGGCCGGCTGGCGCGCCGCCCGCCCGCAGGTCGCGGGCCTCTTCACCGCCGCCGACATACCGGGCCGCAACCGCTATGGTGTGATCCCCGCCTTCGCCGACCAGCCCGCCCTGGCCGAGGAGGCCGCGCGCTTTCGCGGCGAGGCGGTGGCGCTCGTCGCTTTCGATCCGGCCGTGGGAGAGCCGGACCTGGCGGAGTTCCCGGTCGCCTGGCAGCCCCTGCCCGCCCTGGCGGACATCGCCGAGGCCATGTCGTCCGAGCAGCTTCTGCACGACCACCGGCCCGGCAACCTGCTGACCGAGGGGCTGGTCAGGCGCGGCGATGCGGCGGCGGCGCTGGCCGCCTCCTCGCATGTCGCCGGGGCCCGGATCGAGACCGCCTTCGTCGAACATGCCTGCATCGAGCCCGAGGCCGGCGCCGCCTGGATTGAGGGCGATACCGTGGTCATCCGCGCCTGCACCCAGGCCCCGGTCCTTGACCGCGACGACATGGCGGCGCTCCTTGGCCTGGCGAAGGACCGCGTGCGCATCATCCCCTCGGCGGTCGGCGGCGGGTTCGGCACCAAGCTCGACCTGTCGGTGCAGCCCTTCCTCGGGCTGGCGGCGTTTCTGACCGGGCGGCCGGTCCGCATGACCTACGGGCGCGGCGAGAGCATGGCCGCCACGACCAAGCGGCACCCGGCGCGGATCGAGGCGCGGATCGGCTGCGACGGCGGGGGGCGGATCACCGCGCTGGAGTTCGACGGCCTGTTCGACACCGGCCCCTACGCCAGCTGGGGGCCGACCGTGGCCAACCGCGTGCCGGTCCATGCCACCGGCCCCTACCGCATCCCGCACGTCGTCGCCCGCGCCCGCGCCATCCACTCGCACGGGCCGGTCTCGGGGGCCTTCCGCGGCTTTGGCGTACCCCAGGCGACGGTGGCCGTCGAGATGCTCTGCGACCGGCTGGCGGGGAAGGCCGGCATCGACCGGCTGGAGTTCCGCCTTCGCAACGCCTTCCGTGACGGCGATGCCACCGCGACCGGGCAGGTGCTGGCCGGGGCGGGCATCGCCGAATGCCTGGCCGCGCTCCGCCCGCACTGGGCCCGCGCCCTCGCTGAGGCGCGCGCGGCGAACGATGCGGCCCACGCTGCGGGCGGGCTCATCCGGCGCGGAGTGGGCCTCGCTTCGTGCTGGTATGGCTGCGGCAACACCTCGCTGCCCAACCCCTCGACGATCCGGGTCGGCCTGACGGCCGGGGGCCGGCTGGTCCTGCATCAGGGCGCGACCGAGATCGGGCAGGGATCGGACACGGTCCTGACCCAGATGTGCGCCGAGGCCATCGGTCTGCCGGTCGCGGCCTTCGACCTGGTGGGGCCGGACACCTTTCTCACCCCTGACGCGGGCAAGACCTCGGCCTCGCGCCAGACCTTCGTGTCGGGGCGGGCGGCGATGGCGGCGGGGCAGAGCCTGCGCGCGGCGATCCTGCGCCTCGGCAACTGGGGCGAAGGGGCGCGGCTCAGCCTTGGCGACGGGGCGATCCGGTCTGACGGGGGCGGGCGGATCGACCTGTCGGCGCTGGCGCCCGATCCGCTTGGCTATGTGCTGGCCGCCGAGGAAACCTATGACCCGCCGACCACGCCTCTGGATGCGGACGGGCAGGGCGCGCCCTATGCGGTCTACGGATTTGGCGCGCAGATTGCGGAACTGGCGGTGGACATGGGGCTGGGGACGGTGAAGCTTGTGAAGATCACCGCCGCCCATGATGTCGGCCGGGCGATCAACCCGACGCTGGCCGAGGGGCAGATCGAGGGCGGCATCGCCCAGGGGATCGGCATGGCGCTGATGGAGGAATATCTTCCCGGCCGCACCGAGAACCTGCATGACTACCTGATCCCCACCATTGGCGACGTGCCGGAGATCGAGCCGATCCTGGTCGAGGTGCCGCATCCCGAGGGGCCCTTCGGCGCCAAGGGCCTCGGCGAGCATGTCCTGATTCCTACCGCGCCGGCGATCCTGAACGCGATCACCGACGCCACCGGTGTGGTGCCTTCCCGCCTGCCGGTCCTGCCGCACCGGCTTCTGGCCGCGATCCGGGAAAGGGCGGGGCGATGACGCAGGACCCCGACAAGATCCGCTGCGACGCCTGCCCCGTGATGTGCTACATCGCCCCGGGCCAGACCGGGGCCTGCGACCGCTACGCCAACCACGAGGGCCGGATCGTGCGCTGCGATCCGGTCACGATCCTGTCGCGCACCATCGGGCAGGGCGGCCGGGTGGTGCCCTTCGCCGGGCCGGCCTGGGACGGCGAGGTGCTGCGCCCGGCCGATGTGTTCGTGACCGGCATCGGCGCGGGAACGACCTATCCCGACTACAAGCCCGCGCCCTTCATCGTCTCGTCGGTGGTCGACGGCGCCGACATGGTGACCGTCGTGACCGAAGCGATCTTTTCCTATTGCGGGGTGAAGGTGAAGATCGACACCGACCGTTTCCTCGGTCCCGAAGGCGCGGCGGTGCGGGCCGCGGGCGAGGCGGTCGGCCATGTGACCACGGCCGAATACGGCAGCCAGATGCTGTCCCTGGGCGGCGTCCACCACCTCACCGGCGGCAGCAAGGCCGAGGGCCGGGCCACCTGCGCGGCGATGCTGGCGCTCTGCAACGGCGAGGCCGTCACCCTGACCGTCGAGCAGGGTGCGGAAGTGGTGGTGCAGGCCGGCCGCGCGCCGGTCGTCGATGGCCGGACCGAGACGCGGATGCGGGTCGGATGCGGTTCGGCGACCATCGGCATGTTTGCGACCATGTGGAGGGGACTGGTCGACGAGGTGGTGGTGGTGGACGACCACATCACCGGGGTCGTGTCCGAGCATCAGGCCGGCAAGGTGCTGGGCTGGGCCGCGACCGGCATCCGCATCAAGGGCCACCGTTCGACGCCGGGGCGCTATTTCCGCGTCTCCGAGCCGGGCCTCGGCTGGGGCGGAACCCGGCTGACCGACCCGCTCGACATCCTTGGTCCCTGGGATGCGGGGCGCGGCGCCCGCCCGGGCCTGACGCTTCTCATGGTGTCCACCACCGGCGAGGATCATGCCTATTACGTCCTCGACGAGGGGCTGAGGCCCGTTCGCCGCGACCTGCCCGCGGCGCTGGACGCAACCGTCCGGCTGATCGACGAGAACTGCGAGCCATCGCTCTGCACCGTCCTGTTCATGGCCGGGGCGGGGGGCAGCCTCAGGGCCGGCGTCACCACCAACCCCGTGCGCCTGACCCGCTCGGTCCAGGGCCGCGAGACCCGCCTGACCGCCGGGGGCGCACCCTGCTATGTCTGGCCGGGAGGCGGCATCACCTTCATGGTCGACGTGACGCGACTGCCCCGGGGCGCCTTCGGCCATGTCCCCACCCCGGCGCTGGTCGCGCCGGTCGAGTTCACCCTGCCGCGCGCCGCCTACCTGGCGCTCGGCGGTCACGAAGGGGCGATCCGGTCGATCGAGGACATCGCGGCGACCGGCGGCGAGTTCGCGGTCTCGGGCCGTCTCGACCGCTGGCCGGTGGCAGGGCCATGACCGCCGAGGGGCATATCCTGCCCGACGGGCGGCTGCACCTTCACCACGGGCCGATGGACCTGATCGTGCAGGCCTGGGGCGAGAGGGGTGCGGTGGCCGCGGCCTACCGGCGGGCCTGGGCGCGGTTTGCGCCGCTTCTGGACGAGCTGGTGGCCGAACTGCCAGCCCTGCGCTCGCCCGCCGATCTTCCGGTGCGCGGCCCGGTCGCCGGGGCGATGGCGGCGGCGGTCAGGCCCTTCCGTCCGGCCTTCATCACCCCGATGGCCGCCGTCGCCGGCGCGGTCGCCGACGAGGTTCTGGCCCACCTTGCCGGTCCGGGGATCGACCGCGCCTACGTTAACAACGGCGGCGACATCGCCCTGCTCCTTGCCCCCGGCGCAAGCCTGACCGCGGCCATCGCCGTCCGCGCCGACCTTCCCGACCGCGTGACCATCCGTCACGGCGATCCGGTGCGCGGCATCGCCACCTCGGGCTGGGGCGGGCGCTCCTTCTCGCTCGGGATCGCCGATGCCGTCACCGTGCTTGCGCCCACGGCGGCAATGGCCGACGCGGCGGCGACGGTCATCGCCAACGCGGTCGACCTGCCCGGCCATCCTGCGATCCGGCGTCTGCCGGCCTGCGAGGTCAAGGCCGACAGCGATCTTGGCGCAATCCCCGTCACGGTGGCCGTGGGCCCCCTGGCGCCGGCCGGGCGCGCTGCCGCCCTTGCGGCGGGCGACGCCGCTGCCCGCGCTGCCCGCAAGGACGGGCTGATTGCGGGTGCCGCGCTTTTCCTGCAGGGCGAGGCCAGGTTTGTCCCTGCTCATTATCTGTCCGGAAATATCCCGGGTGGGGTCCGGGGAGGGCAGCGCCCTCCCCGGCGGATCGCCGCCGCAGGCGGCGACCTCGCCATCGCCCTTCAGCTAACGGAGCACCAGAGTGCCTGATTTTCCCCTCCGCAAGCTTTCGGTCCTGACCGAGGAAATCCACCACGACGGCGGACCCGCCGCCTTGCCGCCGCGCCGCCGCGCCGCGATCATGGCGCTGGTCGCCAACCCCTTCGCCGGGCGCCACGCCGCCGAGCTGCAACCCGCGATGGAGACGCTCAAGCCGCTCGGTCTGATGATGTCCGGCCGCCTCATTGCCGCGCTCGGCGGGCGCGAGGGGATCGACAGCTATGGCAAGGGGGTGATCGTCGGCGCGGGCGGGGAGGCCGAGCATGGCGCGCTCTGGCATGTGCCGGGCGGTTACGCGATGCGCGAACTCCTGGGCGAAAGCCGCGCCATCGTCCCCTCGGCGATGAAGGTGGGGGCGATGGGGGCGACGCTCGACGTACCGCTCGGCCACATCAATGCTGCCTATGTCCGCAGCCACTTCGACGCGATCACCGTCTCGATGCCGGATGGCCCGCGCGCCGACGAGATCCTGTTCGTCCTGGCGATGGCGGTCGGCGGACGGGTCCATGCGCGGATGGGCGGGCTCGAGGCGGGGCAGGTCCGGGGCGAGGACGGGCTGCGATGAGAGGCCGGCGCCGCGCCGCCGCGCGCGCATTTCGCCGGTGGCTTTCCGCGCCGGCGGCAATATACTGAAAAACAAGAAGAAACATATGCATGCAAGCAAGTTTCCGCAACAGGGCGTGCCGAACCGCACAAGCGCCGCCGACACGGAGAGGAGACGGACATGACTGACGGACTTCACCTGACTTCAACCCGCCGCACGGTCCTGAAGGGCCTGGCCGGCACCGGCGCGCTGGCCGCCGCCGGGTTCTTCCCCGGCTACAGCAATGCCCAGTCCGCCGCGCCGATCCGGCTGGGCTTCCAGCTGCACCGGACCGGGATCGGCGCCTCGTACGGCCGCTGGTACGAACGGACCGCGACCGCGGCGCTGAAGCGGCTGAACGATGGCGGCGGCATCAGCGGCCGGCCGGTCGAGATCGTCTTCGAGGATGACGGAACCGACCCGGCGCGGGGGGCCGAGATCTTCGGCAAGCTGGCCACTCAGTCGAACTGCGATCTGGTGTTCGGGGCGCTCTTCAGCCATGTGGTGATCGGCACCGCACCGCGCGCGGCCGAACTGAAGGTGCCCTATCTGGTCTGTTCCGAAGGCCACCATGTCGCCAGCGGCAAGCTCAACCGCTGGACGCTCCAGCCGGGCATCACCGACGTGAAAAGCCAGGTGCAGGCGATGGCGCCCTGGGTCTCCTCGACGCTCGGCAAGAAGGTCACGATGATCTTTCCCGACTTCGCCTTCGGCTATGACCACCGCGACTATTTCAGCGCCGCGATGAAGGCCCAGGGCGGCGAGGTGATCGCCCAGATCGCGGTACCGCCGACGGAATCCTCGTTCACCCGCTATTTCCCGCAGATCCCGGCGGAAACCGAGGTCCTCTATCACGTCATGGTCGGCCCCGCCGTCCTGACCTTCGTGAAGGAGCTGGGCGAGTTCTACGGCAGCGGCGGCCATCCGCAGCTCTTCGGCTTCATCGACAGTCTCGAGGCGGTCGATTTCGCCTCGCCGGGGCTCGAGTTCCTGGCCGGGTCGCACTTCTGGGAGGCGATGCCGCGCTATCGCCAGGCGGATGCGACCCCGGCCGAGACCGCCTATCGCGCTGCGGTCGGCGTCGACGACAATGGCGCCGCAACCGGAGATGCGAAGGATGTATCGACCTATTCGCACATGTTCTCGGTCTGGGAGACCCTTTCGGTCATCAAGGCGGGCATGGAGGCGTCGGGC
Source organism: Pseudomonadota bacterium (assembly GCA_018240425.1). Classification (GTDB taxonomy): domain Bacteria; phylum Pseudomonadota; class Alphaproteobacteria; order Rhodobacterales; family Rhodobacteraceae; genus TMP-24. The sequence goes on from JAFEFU010000049.1 coordinate 67,691, forward strand.
TATGCCGGCCCCGCCGACCGGGCAAAGTTCGTCGAGGCGCTCGAGGCGATGACCGGGTTCGCCGAAGGCGAGGACCATCCCCAGGGGGCCAAGACCTTCAACGGCAAGACCCATCAGGCCTTCGGCATCCAGAACATCTCGAAGGTCGAGGGCGGGCGGCTGAACGTGGTGCACAAGACCTCGATCGAGGACGGAATGTACCCCGACGAGGCGGATTACACGACGCAGCCGCTCTGAGCGGGGCGGCGGGGATGGGGGCGGGGGCGGTTCCGCCCCTGGCTGGTCGGGGTGGGGACAGGCGTGCATTTCGGACCTCTCATGCTTCTGGCGCTGATGGAGGGCCTGGTCAGCGCGGCGGTGCTGGCGCTGACCGCCGTCGGCCTGTCCCTGACCTTCGGCGTCATGCGGGTGGTCAACGTCGCGCATGGCGAGTTCTTCATGCTGGGCGCGGTGCTCGCCTGGTTCGTCACCCAGGCCTTTCCCGGCGCGCCGGCACTCGGCTTCGCGCTGGCGCTGGTCGTCTGCCCGCTTTGCGTGGCCGCCATCGCCGTCCTTGCCGACCTCCTGGTCCTCAAGCGGCTGGCATACGAGCCGGCTCCCACGATCGTTGCCACGATCGGCCTGCTCTACGTCCTGCAACAGGCGGCGCTGAGCCTGTTCGGCCCGGATGCGCGCCCCGTCGCGCCGCCCTTCGATTTCCGGGTGCAGCTGCCCTGGTTCGGCTATTCCGGCTACAAGCTCTGCGTGATCCTGGCGGCGCTGGCGCTTCTGGGGCTGGTCTGGGCCCTCTTGTCGCGCACGAGGATCGGGCTGGTGATGCGGGCCACCAGGATCGACCGCGAGATGGCGCGCGCCTTCGCCATCAATGTCGATCTGGTCTATGCGGGCGTCTTCGGGCTGGGAGCGGGGCTGGCGGCGGTGGCGGCGGTGCTGATCGTGCCCATCCGGCAGGCCCATTACCTGATGGGTGCCGATCCCCTGCTTCTGTCGTTCATCGTCGTCATCATCGGCGGGCTGGGGTCGCTGCGCGGAACCCTCGCGGCGGCGCTGCTGATCGGGCTGATGGACGGGCTTCTCTCGACCGCCCTGTTCCTGCCCCCGACCGTGGCCCGGATCGCGGCGACGCTTCTGGTGGCGCTGGTCCTGGTGTTCCGGCCCCAGGGCCTGCTCGGGAAGGCGGCGGCATGAGGGGCGGCGGGCTGTTGCCGGTGGCGGGGCTTCTGGGCGTGCTGGCGGCGGGCCAGTGGCTTCTGCCGGCCTATCACCATGCGAACCTTGTCCGGATCATGGTGCTGGCCCTCTATGCGACCGGCTACAACATCGCCTTCGGCTATACCGGCCTTCTCAGCCTCGGGCACGCACTGTTCTTCGCGGCGGGTCTCTATGGCGCGAGCTTCGCGGCGACGCTTGCCGGCCTGCCGCCCGGGGCGGCGCTGGCGGCGGGGACAGCGGCGGGGGGGCTGGCGGCGGCGGCGGTCGGGGTTCTGGCGCTGCGCACCGCCGGGGTCGCGTTCATGATCGTGACCCTGATGTTCGCGCAGGCGGGCTGGCTGGCGATCCTGGCCCTCGGGCCCTGGACGCGCGGGGACGAGGGGATCGTCCTGCCGGATGCCGCGCGTGCCTTGGCCGGGTTCGACCTGTCGGACGACGCCGTGCGCTATCCCCTCGCGCTGGCCCTGTTCGCCGCGGGCCTTCTCGCCTGCCTGTGGCTGGTGCGCAGCCGCGCGGGCCGGGTGATGGTGGCCATGCGCGAGAACGAGGAGAGGGCGCGGATGCTGGGCTACGATCCCTTTCGCGTGAAGCTGGCGGCGCTGGCGATCTCGGGCACCTATGCCGGGGCGGCGGGCGCGGCCTATGCGCTGATGTTCGGCTACGCCGGGGCCAGCCTCGCCTCGGTGCAGTACTCGATCCTGCCGCTTCTGTGGGTTCTGGTCGGCGGCGCGGGGACGGTGGCGGGGCCGTTCGTCGGCTGCCTTCTGATGTTCTACCTGATCGACTATGCCTCGTCCCTCACCTCGGCGACGCTGCTGCTGGTCGGGCTGGCGCTCCTGGTCCTTGTCCTGTTCGCGCCCCGGGGGATACTCGGCACCCTGCGCGAGAAGGGGGTGCGATGGCTGCCCTGACCCTTCTCGAGGCGCGGGGCCTCGTCTGCCATTTCGGCGGGCTCAGGGCCGTGGACGGGGTTGATATCGATCTGGCTCCTGACGAGGTCCACGCCCTGATCGGCCCGAACGGCGCGGGCAAGTCCACCCTGGTCGGCCTCCTGGCGGGGCGCATCGCCGCGCAGGCGGGCAGCATCCGGCTGGGCGGGCGCGACATCACCCGTCTGCCCGCCCATCGCCGCGTTCGCCAAGGCATCGCCTACACCTTCCAGATCACCCAGATATTTGCCCGCCTCAGCGTCTTCGACAATATGGCGCTGGCCGTGCAGGGCGGCGCCGCGCGGCCCGGTGGACGCCCGGCGCTTAAGCGCGAGGTGGCCGGGGCGCTCGATCGTGTCGGGCTGGCCGACCGCGCGGGCGAGGTGGCGGGCACCCTGTCCTACGGGCACCAGCGGCTCCTCGAGATCGCGCTCGGGCTGGCGCTGCGGCCAAGGCTCCTGATCCTCGACGAGCCGACACAGGGCCTTGCCGCCGCCGAGATCGCAGCCTTCAAGCGGCTGGTCGCCGGCCTGCCGCCGCGGACGGCGGTCCTGCTGATCGAACACAACATGGAGGTGGTCATGGAGCTGGCGCAGCGCATCACCGTGCTGAATTTCGGCCAGGTCCTCGCCTCGGGGCCACCCGCGGCGATCCGCGCCGATGCCGCGGTCCAGGCCGCCTATCTGGGGGGCTGAATGCTGCGGATCGACGCGATCGACGCCGGCTACGGACCCACCCGGGTGCTGCACGGGCTGAGCCTCGAGGTGCGCGCCGGTGAAGTTCTCTGTGTGATGGGCCGCAACGGGGCAGGCAAGTCCACCCTGATGAAGGCGATCATGGGGCTGGTGCCGGCGCAGGCGGGCAGCTTGACCCTGGACGGAGTTCGGACGACAGGCCTTCCCGCCCATGCCGTCGCGCGCCTCGGCATCGGCTATGTCCCGCAGGGGCGGCGGCTCTTCGGCGAACTGAGCGTGCACGAGAACCTCGAGATCGGCCTGATGGCGCGGCGGCGCGGCCAGCGGGTGCGCGACCATGTCCTGTCGCTCTTCCCGCGCCTGCGCGAACGGCTGGGCCAGACGGCGCGGACCCTGTCGGGGGGCGAGCAGCAGATGCTGGCGATCGCGCGGGCCCTGTGTCTCGAGCCGAAGGTTCTGCTGATGGACGAGCCGACCGAAGGGCTTCAGCCCTCGATGATCACCCTGATCCGCGAGACGGTAAGGGATCTGCGGGCGACGGGCGTGGCGATCCTTCTGGTCGAGCAGCGGGTCGATACGGTTCTTCAGGTGGCCGACCGTGTGGCCTTCATCCTGGCCGGACGGCTGGCCGAAATCGCGGACGCGCGCGGCCTCGATGCGGGCGCGCCGCAGTTCCGGCAATATGTGGGGGTGTGATGGCGGGTCTGGTCGCGGGCGTCGATGTGGGCGGAACCTTCACCGATCTGGTGATCTGTGATCCGTCCAGCGGGGCGGTGCGGCTGGCCAAGGTGCCCACGACGCCCGACAACCAGGCGGGCGGCGTCCTGGCCGCGCTCGGGGCGGCCGGCGCCGACATGGCGGCGCTCGACCTGATCGTCCACGGCACCACGACGACGACCAACGCGCTGCTCGAGCGCAAGCTGGCGCGGACCGGCCTCATCACCACCGCAGGATTCCGCGATGTACTTGAACTGGGGCGCCGCACGAGGCCGCGCGCCTATGGCATGACCGGCACCTTCACCCCGGTCATTCCCCGCGACCTGCGCCTTGAGGTGGCCGAGCGGATGGACGCGCGCGGTCGGGTGCTGACCCCTCTCGACGAGGCTGCCGTGGCGGCGGCTGCCCGCCGGCTGCTGGCCGAGGGCTGCGAAAGCCTCGTCATCCACTTCCTGCACAGCTACGCCAATCCCGCGCACGAACGCCGCGCCGCCGAGATCGCCCGTGCGCTCTGGCCCAATGGCCATGTGACCTGCGGCCACATGCTCTTGTCCGAAAGCCGCGAGTACGAACGCGGGGTGACCGCCGCGGTCAATGCCGCCGTCCAGCCCATCCTGGAGCGTTATGTGGCGCGGCTGGCCGACGATCTGGCGGGGCGCGGCTACCGCCATGATCTTCTGGTGATGAACGGCAACGGCGGCATGGTGGCCGCGCGTGCGGTCGGGCGCGAGGCGGTCAAGACAGTCATGTCCGGGCCGGCCTCGGGGGTGATGGCGGCGGTCTGCATCGGCCGCCGCGCGGGGCTCGAGAACCTTGTCACCTATGACATGGGCGGCACCTCGACCGATGTGGCGATGATCCGCGGCGGGCGCGTCCCGGTCTCGAACGAGATCGAGATCGAATATGCGATGCCGATCCATGTGCCGATGGTCGATGTGCGCACCGTCGGCGCGGGCGGCGGCTCGATCGCGCGGGTCGACGCGGGTGGAATGCTGCGGGTCGGGCCGGACAGTGCCGGGTCGCGGCCGGGGCCGATCTGCTATGGCCTGGGGGGCGGCGAGCCGACGATCTCGGACGCCAACGCACTTCTCGGCCGGCTGTCGCCCGGCCGGTTCGGGCAGGCGCTGGACAGGGTGCGGCTGACCTTTGCCAACGGGATCGGCGCCCCCCTCGGCCTGACGGCGGAACGCGCGGCAGAGGCGGTGCTGACGCTGGCCAACATCCACATGGCCGGGGCGCTGCGCATGGTCTCGATCTCGGTCGGGGCCGATCCGCGCGATTTCACGCTGTTCGCCTTCGGCGGCGCCGGCCCCCTGCACGCGACGGCGCTGGCGCGCGAGCTGGCGATCCCGCGCGTCCTCGTCCCGGCGCGCCCCGGCCTGACCAACGCTCTCGGCTGCGTCGTGGCCGACCTGCGCCACGATTTCGTGCGCACCCTGAACCGGCCGCTCGACCAGGCCGACATGGACGAGGTCCGGGCGATCTGGGCGGCGCAGGAGGCCGAGGGCCGCCGGCTGATCGGTGATGGCCGCGTCGGTCCGGCCGAAATCCGGGCCGAGTTTTCGGCGGACATGCAGTTCGTCGGCCAGACCCATCTCTTGCGCGTGGCCCTGCCCGGCGGCATTCCCGACCGCGCGGCGCTGCAACAGGCGTTCGAGCGCGCCTATTTCGACCGGTTCCGCGTCGATCTGGCGACGATCCGCGCCAACCTCGTCAATCTGAACTGCTCGGTCATCGGGCGGCGACCCGAGATCGACCTGTCGCGCCTGATCGATCCCGGCGGGCGGCGGGCCAGCCTTGCGGCGGCACGGACCGGGACGCGGCCGGTCTGGTTCGATGGCTGGCGCGAGACGCCGGTCTACCGGCGCGACCACCTGCCCGCCGATGCCGCCTTCCGTGGCCCCGCCGTCGTCGAGCAGATGGACACGACCATCGTGATCGAGCCGCCGGACGCCGTCGCGACCGACGGCGAGGGCAACCTTCTCATCACCATAGGGGGCGCGGATGGCTGAGGGGATGCGGGTCGATCCGGTCACGCTCGCGGTCATCCAGGCCGGCCTTCAGCAGGCCTGCGACGAGATGGACCTGTCCTTCTCGCGCGCTGCCTTCTCGCCGGTCATCGCCGAGGCCGACGACCGTTCGGACGGGATCTATTCGGCCGAGGATGGATCGCTGATCGCGCAGGGGTCGCGCGGCCTGCCGGTCTTTGTCGGCACGATGCAGTTCTCGACCCGCCACCTGATCGAGCGCATCGCGGCGGGCCTGACGGGCGCACCCGAGGCGGGCGACATCTACATCGTCAACGACCCCTATCTGGGCGGGACGCACCTGATGGACGTGCGCTTCGCCATGCCCTTCTACCGGGACGGGCGGATCTTCTGCTGGCTGTCGAACACCGGCCACTGGCCCGACACCGGGGGCGCGGTGCCGGGCGGCTTTTCGGCCAGCGCCATCAGCGCCGAGCAGGAGGGGCTGCGCCTGCCGCCGGTCAAGCTGTTCAAGCGGGGCGCGATGGACCGCGAGATCTGGCAGATCATCTGCTCGAACATCCGGGTCAGCGACCAGCGCATCGGCGATGTCAAGGCACAGGCGGCGGCGCTTCTGGTCGGGGCGGGGCGGCTGGCGGCGATCCTCGACCGCTATGGCGATGCCACCGTCACCGCCGCCATCGCCGCGATGCGCGAGATGGCCGCGCGGCAGATGGCGGCGCACCTGGCGCTCATCCCGGCGGGCACATACCGCGCGACGGCGATCGTTGACAGCGACGGCGTGGTCAATGAACCGCTGACCATCGCGCTGACGGTGACGCGCGCGGGCGGACGGCTGATGTTCGACTTCTCGGGCAGCTCGCCCCCCTGCGCCGGGCCGATGAACTCGGTCCGCGCCACCACCTTTTCCGCCGTCTACCTGGCCATGCGTCACATCTTCCCCGACGTGCCGATGTCGGCCGGCGCGTTCGAGCCCTTCGACATCAAGGGCTATACCGGCACGTTCCTCGATGCCCACTATCCGCGCCCGGTCTCGGGCTGCGCCGCCGAGGTCAGCCAGCGGATCGCCGAAGCGGTTTTCGCCGCCCTGGTGCAGGCGATCCCCGACCGGGTGACGGCGGCGCCGGCCGGCACTTCGGGCAACTTCGGGCTGGGCGGCCACGACCCCGAGCGGGACCGCGACTATGTGATGTATCAGATCTCGGGCGGCGGCTATGGCGGCAATGCCGACCATGACGGCCTGTCGAACGGCTGCTCGACCATCGGCATATCCAAGGCGCCGCCGGTCGAGATCATGGAACAGGCCTATCCCGTCCTCTACCGCCGCTATGGGCTGCACGAGGGGTCGGCCGGCGCTGGCGAACACCGGGGCGGCTTCGGGCTGGACTATGAGATCGAGCTGTTGCGCGGCCATGCGCGGGCGAGTTTCGTCATGGACCACGGCCGGGTCGGGCCGCAGGGCGCCCTGGGCGGCGGGGACGGGGGGGTGAACCGGGTCGAGATCGTCCGCCGCGGGGGGACGTTCGTCCCCGAGCACCTGTCCAAGGCCCAGGACATCCCTCTTGCCCCCGGCGACCGGGTCAGGGTCCGCACGCCGGGCGGCGGCGGCTTCGGCGATCCGGCGCGGCGCGATCCGGCGCGGGTGGCCGAGGATGTCCGCCTTGGCCGGTACAGCGCAGCCGAGGCCGCAAGGCTGTTTCCGGGCTGGACGGCGGGCGGCGTATAGGCCGGTCAGCGGTCCGGCCGGCGCGGGCGATGGCGGCGAAGCGGCCGGACGGGCGTTCTCCTACCCCCGCGCCAGCGCGCGGAGATGGCCGGCGGTGGCGGCCAGCCCCTCGGCCAGACCGAACGCCGGACGATAGCCGAGCCGCGCTTCGGCCAGGTCCGACGGGCAGGCGCCGGTCGCGGTGAACAGCCCGAAAAGATGGGCATCCGGGCGCATCTCGCCGCCCTTTCGCAGGCGGCGGCGGACGTGGCGGGCAAGGGCCTCGAACCGGTCGCGCCCGATGAGCGCGCGTCCCGCCGCCCCGACGCGCGCCGCCAGGCCCGGCCCCCCGCCGCGGCCCTCGGTCGCGACCGGAGCCAGCTCGGCGGCCGGGCGAAAGCGCACCTCGCCACGTCCAAGAATTGCCGCGTAGCCCGACAGCAGCGCCGACCAGGCAAAGGGGGCGGCGCCGTTGATGATGAAGCGCTCGCGGCCGGGATCGGGCAGGGCGGCGGCGCGCAGGCAGGCCTGCACCACATCATCGACGAAAACCCCCTGGCACAGGCCCTCGGGCTGCGGCACGAGGATGGCGCCGGCCAGCAGCGCCTCGGCCAGCCCGTCGGTCCAGAGGCTGGACCCCGGCCCCCAGACGATGGTCGGCTGGAGGATCAGCGCGGGAAGCGTGCCCGACATCAGGCGCTGCTCCTGGGCGATCTTGGCCTGGCGGTAGGGCCCGCCGCCCGGGCGCTCCATCGGCGATGCCTCGGTCAGGGTGCCGTCCGGCCAGCCGTCATAGACGACGACCGAACTCGCATGGACGATCCGGGCCGCACCCTGCGCCTCGGCGGCACGGATCAGGGTGTCGAACCCGCCCAGGTTCACCTCGGCCGGCGCACGCACGTCATATGCCAGTGAAAAGATCACCTCCTGCCCGGCGACGGCCGCCGCCACCCCGGCGGCATCCCCCAGCCCGGCCTGGATGAAGCGCAGGGGCAACCCCTGCAGAGGCAGGGCGCTGCGGCGGGTGCGGCCGATGGCGGTGACCTCGGCCCCGGCGGCGCAGAGCGCGGCGGCCAGCCGCCGCCCGATGAAGCCCGAGGCCCCGGTCACCAGAACCTTGCGCCCGCGCAGGCCGGACTCCGGCGCTTCTTCGGTCACGGTCATGTGGGGGCCTTTCGGGCAGGATGGCACAGGAGGACGCTCATCCCAGAAGGGCCGCGTCGGCGGCGTCGATGATGATGGCAAGGTTCCAGAAGCGCGCGAGTTCTACCTCGCATTCCGCCTGCAACTCGCCGTGTGCCAGCCGTTCGATGCGGAAGCCGAAATGTTCGAGTCCGCTGTTGCCGATCGTCGTCAGGATGATCGGGACCACCCCGCGCTCGACCGCGGCCGCGGCCAGCCGGGCGGCGAAGGCCCAGGGCTGGGCGAGAGGCTCGGACACCCGCACCCCGATGCAGGGGGGACCGTCAGGGGCGCGATCCCACAGCCGCGCCGCGGGCGGAAGGCCGGATGCGCGGGTGTCGGGGTTGGCGTCCGGGAAGGGCGGTGCCGGGCGGTTCGGCACACCATCCTCGTCAAGGTCCACCGGAGAGTGCGGGCCGATCCGCGCCAGGATTGCGGCCCATGAGTCATCGGCCATCGGTCATGCTCCGTTCGATCAGGCGCGCGGCGGCGGCATTGCCGGGCTGGGGCAGGGCGCTGGTGGCCAAGGCTTCGCGGATGCGCGCGGCCTTGCCGTCGTCGAGAAAGGCCCGCACCTCGCGCTCCATCTGCAAAAGCTCGTGCGCCATCACCGTCTCGGCCAGTCCGCGCCCCGAGGCCGCGCGGGCCCGCCGCTCCTGGTCGTCCATGAAGCTTGCGGTCTGCGGCACGAAGATCGCGGGCACCTGGTGATAGAGAATCTCGTGAAAGGCGTTGTAACCCGCCGCAGACACGGCCAGATCGGCTGCGCGGCAGAGGGCGAGCGTCCGGCGGGTGCGCACCACGCGGCTGTTCTTCCAGCCGTAGACCGCCGGCGGAACCGACGCCCCCGGCCAGACGACGATCAGGTGCAGGCAGCCCGCGCGCCGTTCGGCGATGCTGCACAGAAGCTGCATCTGGGCGGTGCGATCGGCGGCCACCCCGGCGCCGAGCATCGTCACCAGCAGTTCCCGGCAGGCAAGCCCGAACCTTTCGGCGAGATCCTCGCGGGTCAGGGCGCCCGCTTCGGTGGCCTCGCCGGGGCCGTCCGCGTCCCGGCGCAGGATCGGGCCGACATGGCTGATATGACGGCCATAGGTGTAGTCGGCGTTCAGTTCGTCAAAGGCCTCGTCGGGGATGATGACCTGGCGGAACACCTTTTCACGCTCGAGCGCGGCCCCGTGGATCTGGCCCGGTTGCCACAGTCCGCGCCGGATCCAGACGCCGTTCAGCGCCCGTTCCAGGATGGTGCGGTAGATCGAATCGAAGACATAGCCCCCGTCGAAGACCAGTGTGCTGCCGCGCGCGGCATGGCGGCGCAGCCGCAGGTAGTTCACGAGGTCGTTGGCGTATTCCTCATGGTGGGAGGGGCTTTTCGAGACCAGCGGCAGGCAGGCGAGACCCTGCGCCTCGATCATGGGGAGGCAGCTGGGAAAGGCGGCGAAGGCGCAGGCGGCGGGGTCGGCCATCTCCTGCGCGACCTGGAGGCAGCGCTGTGCATGGCCGAGGCCGACTCCGTTCGTCGGAACGAACAGCACCCGCTGCGAAGAGGCGGCGGCGGTTCGGCCCGAGGGCGCCTGCAGGTCAAGCGCCTCTTCGAAACGCTTGATCGAATGGGATTTCAGCCACGGGCTTGCCTGGGTCTGGCGGCCGATCTCGTGCCGGTTGGGCAGAACCGTGTGGACAAGGAAATTGCCAAGCGCGGCCAGGTCCTGCGGCCCGCGCAAGGCCGGAGCCCCGGTGGCGGCAAGGGCCGCGCCGGCGGTCGCGTCGATCACCGCCCCGCCCGCCTGCATCAGGTCGGCGGCGAAGGCGGCCATCCGCTCGCCGCCGACATCCTCGCCGAGAAAGGCCGCGGCATCGGCCATCGCGGCCAGCGTCGCCGGCGGCAGTTCGGATGCGCCGAAGGCGCGCAGGTGGGCATGGCGGGTCATGCGCAGCAACTCGCGGCCCTTGCCGGCCAGCACCAGGGTCAGCCCGAACTCGGGAAGGTAGTCCAGCGCGCCGATCGCGGCGAGGGTCGCAGGGTCTTCGAGGCTTTCGGCGGGCAGGCAGAGAAAGACCTCGGGCCGGGTCCGCTTCGTTGCCGGGTGCGCGCAAGCCAGGGCGGGCAGCGGCGATGCGGGCAACAGAGGCGACTTCTGCAGGTCGGCAAGGTCGATCACTTGCGGCTCGCGGCCAAGGACATAGGCGGCCTTGGTGCGCGCGCCGATTGCCGCCTGGCGGTCGGCGAAGCGGCCCGTGAGGGTGACAGGCACGTCGGCGCCCAGCCGGTAGCCGGCGAGCCCCTGCAGGGTCTCGGGCGACAGTGCCTCGGCGCCGATCACGAGGACGCGGGACATCGCCAGGTCGGCGGGATCGGCAAGAAAGGGGGCGGCCTGATAGCGGTGGCTGCGGTCCAGGTCGGCGGGCCTGGTCGTGGCGTCGATCGCGACCCGGTGGCCGCGTTCGCCAAGCTGCATCGCCATCAGCAGCTTGGCGTCAAAGGCGTGGTCGCTCCGCTCTCCGGCGTCGATCAGGATCATGGCGCCACCCCGATCGCCGGGCCGGCGGCACGCAGGAAGGCTTCGCGGAAGGCGGCGGACGAATGGCGGTCAAGCCGGGCCTGCGCCGCGATGACATGGTCGCGGTAAAGGCGCGGGCGCCCGACAAGCCGGGCGATGACGGCGTCAACCTCCTCGGGACTCGCCACGAGGGCCGCGCCGTCAAAGGCGGCGGCGGTGTCGGCGTCGGTGATCACGGGCTTGCCGGCGGCGATGGCCTCGGCCATGACGCGGCCAAAGCTTTCGCGCCAGCCCGGGGCGGTGAAATAGACCATGAAATCAACCATCGCGAAATATTCGTCCAGATCAAGCCCGCGGAAAGGGTAGAGCGACCAGTGCGGCCGGTCCAGTCCGGCGGCGACATAGCTGTCGGCCCCGAGGATGACATTGGCCTGGGCATGGGCGGGAAAGCACAGGTCCATGACAGCGAGCGGCGGGAACTTCTCGGCCCCCGGGCGCGAATGGCGGCCGCGCCGGTCGGCCGGTGCGGGCGAGGGCACACTCCGCGGATGGTCGCAGATGTTGAACCAGTCCTGCCCGAGGACCGACCAGCCGTCCCGGCCCGGATTGCGGTCCAGCCAGTCGAGGATGCATTGCCGGTTGTGCGGGGACACCGGGGCGAGCGATTTCAGGGGCGACAGGGTCGCGCGATCCAGTTGCCCGAGGCAGCCCGCGACATCGAATGCCTCGGCCGCCCCGGGACGCAGGAAGTTCTCGTGCGTGACCACGATCAGGTGCCGGGTCACGATCCTGACGCCGGGGTCGCGCTGGAATTTCAGCACCGCGGGGTTGTGAAAGACGACAAGGTCGGCGCTGACCGTCGGGGCATTCCAGACGAGATCCAGCCCGAGCGTCTCAAGCGCAGCCGCAAGCTGCGGGGCAACGGCGCGTCCGCGAAACATCCGGGTCTCGAGCGCATGGACGCGGACGGGTGCGATCTCGGCGAGGGCCAACAGTTCTGCCGCGACCGCCGACGAGGTTCCGCCCGGCAGGCGCGGGTCGACGACATAGGCGATGCTGCCGGTCGGTGTCATCGGTCGGGCCTATGGGCGCGGCCTGGGATCAATAGACATAGAGCGCCGCCGGCTTGGGCACCGCCGGAGGCGGGGCGGGCGCGGTCCGGCGCGAGAAGCACTCGACCCCGCCGGACTGGGCGCAGCCGTAGAAGGAGTGAAGTTCCGTCGCCAGCGCGTCGTTCCCCTCCATTATGCCGGGGTTGGCCGAAAGGAACTGCCGCAGCAGGCCGACATCCTTGCGCATGATCAGCCGCTCGATCTCCTGCAACTGGGCGATGTCGTAGGCCGCGAACGCACCGCCTGCGCCGCCGAGGCAGACGAGGGCCGTGATGATGGCGATCAGCTGTGGCCGTGGCATGCGGGTTCCGGGGTTCGGGATGTGTATGTCGGCTCGGGGATCAATTGCCTGCTCCCCGCAGGAGCTTCAGGATATGCGCGCGCAGGGCGGTCAGTTCCTGCCCTGCCGACCGGCTGGCGCGGGCGGTCTTTTTCGGCTTGGCTTGCGCGGCATAGCGGATGTCGATGGTTCCCGGCGGCGGGCGCTTGGCCAAGGCGGTCGCGTCGCGCAGGGTGGCGCCCATCGCCTTGGCCAGGCGGTCGGCGGCGGCAAGGTCGTCGGGATAGTAGTATCTGACCTGGCTCTTGCGCAGGCGCGTGGACAGGGGGGCGGTCTCGGCGATCCCGATGCCGGACTTGCCCAGCTTGTCGCGCAGCGCCGCGATCTCGGCCTTGGTGGCGCCCGCAGGGACCATCAGGCGGATGTGGGACGCGGTCTGGGGCGGGGCGGACGGGTCAGGCGGGGAGGTTCGCGCGGCAAGCTCGGGATCGGCTGCGGGGTCGACGGTCAGCCGCGCCGCACGGGGTTCGGCGACCGGGCGCCGGTCGGGCCGCGCCGCCGGCACAAGGGGCGCAAGTTCCGTGGCCGGGAGCGCGGGCGCCGCCGCGAGGGCAAGGCGGGGAAGGATGAGGCCCGGCGGGCCGGCAGTCTGTGCGCCGATCGCCGGGGCGGAATCTTCGGCCGCCGTTGCAGAGGGGGCGGCGGCGACCCCGACGGCGGGCACGGCATCGGGTGCGCCCGCAGGCACCAGCGGAGGCCGGTCGTCGGCTGACTGCGGCAGCGCGACCGGACCGAAGGCCGGGCCGGAGCCGGCTGCGGCCGGGGCGGGCGTTCCCGCCTGCCTCCACAGTGCCAGGCCCGGAACAAGGGCTGCCACGGCAAGACCGAAGGCGAGGCCGACAGCGAAACCGCCGGCAACCTTGAACCTTCGCCCGTCCGGCGCCGGGCTGGCCGTCACGGGCAGCGGTTCGGACGGCACGGCGACGGCCGCCGCATAGAGCTTGGCGACCGGCAGCGTATCGCCGTCATCTGCCGCAAAGGGCCGCGAAGGGTTCAGGACAAAGAGGTTCTCGGGCTTTCGCGACGCCGCCGGGGAAGGGTCCGGCAGGGCGGGCGCATCCGGGAGGGGTGAGGCCGACGCAGCGACGGGAATCTCGCCTTCGGGAATCTCGCCTTCCCCGGCCTTGGCCGCAAGCGCCCCGAGCGCATCCTCGGCGACGAAACTGCTGTCGGGCTCTGCCCGGGCAAGGGCCTCTGCCCGCAGTGCGCGGGCCTTCTCCAGCCGCTCGTAGAACGACCCTTCGCGCAACAGCGCGTCGACACTCGGATACTTCTCGGACCTGCCCTGATTCCGGGCAGCCGATCCGGCGCTTCTGTTCATGCCCCCATCCTTATTTCAGCAGCGAAACAAGGCATTTCTCACAGGGGCACCATAACGCCCTGGACCCACCCGGCCCCGGAACGTCCTTGCAGCAACAGCCCCTGTGCGGCGATCATAGCGAACTGGCGGAAAATTTTCAAACCTGACGCCACCGCGCGAACCATCCGCCGCCGCGCGGCCCTCGGGCCGGTTGCCTGAACCGCGCCCCGCGGCTAAGGCTATCCCTGCGCACAGCAGGGAGGCCGGGAGTGCGGATCGTTTCACTGTGGCACTCGGGACCGGTGCGCAAGCTGGATCTGATCTGCATCGCCTCGTGGGTGCGGCTGGGGTTCGAGGTCGAGATCTACAGCTTTGCCGAGATTGCCGGCCTGCCCGAGGGTGTGGCGGTGCGCGACGCGGGCGAGGTGCTTCCGGCGCACTGGATGGAGCGGATCAACCCGACCCACCACCCCGAGCGCCTGGCCCGCCAGCGGATCATGAACTATTCCGACCTGTTTCGCGTCGCGCTGATGCAGAAGGGCCGGGGGCTGTGGCTGGACACGGATGTCTTCCTCTTCCGCCGGTTCGAGGTCGACCCCGCCCGTCCCTTCTTCGCCTGGGAGGATGGTCACCGGATCGGCAGCCCGGTCTTCTATGTGCCGCAGGGCTCGCCGATGCTGGCCGACTACGAGCGCGTCTATGAAAGCCCCGACCTGATGCCGCACTGGCTGGGGTTCCGCCGCCGGGTGCTGAAACCCTTGCTGTGGCGGCTGAGGGGACGGCGCTGGACGCCCGCCGACCTCGGGCTGACGATCTACGGCAACGACGCCTTCACCCGGCTGGCGCGCAGGCACGGGCTGGCGCGGCATGCCCTGCCGCGCCGGTCGTTCTATGTCTGGAACGCGGCCGAGACCATGCGCTTCTTCGACCCTGCGCACGGGGACGACCTCTGGGACGATCCCACCGTCATCGGTGTCCATGTCCACCGCAAGCCCCGGCCCAACAGCCGCCCGGCGCCGGGTTCGATGTTCGCGCGGGGGGCGGAGATGGCGGCGGGGATCCTGCCCGTGATCGAATGGGAGGATGGCTGAGCCGGGGCTTTCCCGGGCCGGGTCGGGCGGCTACCGGCCCAGGCCGCGGGCCAGCGACCGGAGCATGCCGAAGAAGGTGACCGCCCATGCGGCAAGGGCGATGAAGAAGAAGACGCGGGGCAGGGCGGCGAGAAAGCCGAACTCGAGCGCGCGCACCATCTGTTCGGTGCAGGCCGCGTACATGCCCAGGGGAAAGACCGCGCCCCAGTAGAGCGGGTCGTAGCGGAGGGGAAAGCGCTCGTACCCGTGGCGCCAGATGCCCAGAAGCACCAGCATGGGGATCCACCATGTCCCGGTCGCCCAGTAGAAGACCGTGAAGCCCTTGAGGAAGGGCAGAAGCGACAGAAGGAAGGGCGCGTGCGGGGCGTTCAGCGTCAGGAGCGAGCCGGCCAGGGTCGAGATGGCCATCGCCCCCATGTTGATCCAGTAGGGCGGCTGCAGGTCGCCGGGCGAAAAGCGGAAGAAGGCATAGCGGTAGAAGATCAGCGACATCATCCAGATGTAGAGCATCCCGCCCCAGAGCCACATCGACAGGGCGATCAGGTTCAGCTCCAGCCGGTAGGGCTGGCCGATGCGGGCGGCGATCAGGGCGCTGGTGACCGACAGCGACTGCGTGGCGACCACGGCCAGAAGCCAGCTGCCGTTGATGCCCCTGTCCAGGGGCGGCTTGTCGCGCCGGACGGTCAGCGCGGTGAAGATCGTGTAGGTGAGGCAGACCCACAGGAGGATTCCGAGCAGCCACAGGGCCCGGCCGGCGGACAGGTTCTCGCGCAGGATCAGGAACTGGCCGGCGAGGATGTTGGTCCCGGCCACCACGGTGAAATAGCCGGGGCCCGTCAGGTGGGCCACCATGTCGCCGAAGAAGCGGCGCGGATGGCGCCAGGCGCGCAGGACATAGAGCACCCACAGCACCGCATACTGGCCGATGTTGAGGCCGAAGAGCGCAAGGGCCAGTCCCGGGAAGTCCATCATCCAGGCAGCCAGCGACACGATGCCGGTGGCCATCACCAGGCCGAAATAGGCCGGCGACAGGTTGGCCAGGCCCGCGGGCGGCGGGGACGGGGCAGGCGCGTCCTTGTCGCTGGCGTTGGTCATGGCTCTCCGGCCGGTCCCCCTTGCGCCGTGGTGCGGCCAAGTCTACCCGCCTCTGCGGGCCGATCAACCGGCGCGGGAAGGATGGGGGCGCGGCGCGTGGTCGCGCGTCGCGGTGCCGGCCGGACTCAGGGCAGGGCCGAAAAGTCGTTTCGCCGGTGGCCGTCGATCATGGTGCGCAGCCCCTCGGGCGCCAGAACCTCGACCTTGTCGCCCCACTGATAGAGGTGCCAGGCCATCTCGAGCCAGCCCGCCGCGCAAAAGCGGACAATCAGGCTGCCGTCGTCCTGGGGTTCCAGCGTCTGGTCGGGGTGGAACAGGAAGTCGGCGGCGCGATCGGCGGCGCTGGCGGCAAAGTGCCAGACCACCTCGCCATACTGGCCGGGATCCTGCCAGGCGCCGAAGGCGCGGGCGGCGTGGTTCTCGATCGAAAAGCCGGGGGCGAGGGCAAAGCCCTGATCCAGCACCTCGGCGGAACGGATCCGGTCCAGACGGAAGCTGCGCAGCGTATCGTCGCGCCCGTCCTGCCGGGCGACGAGATAGGTGCGCGGCCCCATGAGCAGGCCGTGCGGCTCGAGAATGCGTGGCCCTTCCCTGCTAGCGCCATAGTCGACAGCCAGGCGAAACGGCCCGCGCAACGCCTCGATCACCGCCTCGAGGACGGGCGGCGACAGGCGGGCGCGTGGGCCGGGGCGGGCGACGTGGCCCATCAGCGACAGAACCGCCTCGGCGTCGGCCTCGGCCCGGCGGGCGTCGCGCGGCGCGAGGCGCGCGATCATCCCGTCGCGCATGTCCTCGAGCGCGCGGGCATGGCGCAGGCGGTTTTCGTCGCGGGCATGGCGGATGGCGATCTCGAGCGCCTCGACCGCGGTGTCCTGGCGCGGCATCAGTTGCGGCAGCCGGGCGTCGCGGATGCGCCAGCGCCGGCGGCGGTCTTCGCCGTCCTCGTGCTCGACATTGAAAAAGCTGGCCTCCAGCGCCTCGGTCATCCGCTGGGCGGTGCGGTGCGACACGCCGAAGGCCAGGGCGATGTCCTGAAGCGACACGCCGCCATGCCCGCAGGCCATCAGCGCGAGACGGAGAAGATCCTGGGCCTTGGCAAAGGACATGCTGCACCCTGTCAGGAATTGACACGGTGGCAGGCTATTGCTGTGCTTGCGGTCCGTCGAGGTGATTCCCTCGGAAATTGTATGACCTGTATATTTCGGAGTAGGTGAGATGAGGGATTTCGGCGGCCGCACCCTGTTCTCGGCAACCGACCTGATGCGGTTCACGGGCTGCGCGCATGCGGCGCGGCTCGACCTGATGCACCTGAGGGGCGAAGGCCCCGAGCCGCGCGCGGACGGCGAGGATGCCGCACTTCTGCAAAGGCAGGGCGATGCGCACGAGGCCGCGCATCTGGCCAGGCTGAAGGCGGCCGGCAACCGGGTGGTCGAGATCGCGCGGGGCGATCTGGCCGCCAACGCCGAGGCGACCCGTTCGGCGCTGGCGTCGGGTGCCGACGTGGTGTTCCAGGGGGCGTTCCTGTCGGGCAACTGGGGCGGCTGGTCGGATTTCCTGATGCGGGTGGAGCGCCCCTCGGCGCTTGGCCCGTTCAGCTACGAGGTCGCGGACACCAAGCTGAAACGGCGACCGCATCCCAAGCACGTCCTGCAACTTGTCCTCTATTCCGACCTGCTGACCGAAATTCAGGGCGTGGCGCCGGAATTTGCCCATGTCGAACTGGGCACCGGTGAGCGTGCCACCCTTAGGCTGGCCGACTATGCCGCCTATGCGCGGATGGCGCGCGACCGGCTGGAGGGATTCGTGGCCGACCCGCGGCCCACCCGCCCGGTTCCCTGCGCCGACTGCGGCCTCTGCCGGTGGGGAGATCATTGCGAAAGCGTCTGGCAGGCCGAGGACAGCCTGTTCAACGTTGCCAGCATCAGCCGCGGGCAGGTCAAGAAGCTCGAGAGCGCGGGCATCGCGACGATGGCGGCCCTGGCGACCCTCGACCGCCCGGTGCGGGGCATGGCAGAGGGCACACGGGCACGTCTGGCGACGCAAGCCCGGCTGCAACATGCGCGAAAGACCGGCGCACCGGCATTTGATCTCCGCGCCGCCGAGCCCGGCAAGGGCTTTGACCTCCTGCCCGAGCCGCAGCCGGGCGATCTCTTCTACGATATCGAGGGCGATCCGCATCACGAGGGCGGCCTTGAGTATCTGCACGGAGTCTGGTCCGACGGGCGGTTCCGTACCTTCTGGGCCCACGACCACGCGGCCGAGGCGCGGGCGCTGGCGGACCTGTTCGGCTTCTTCCGGGCGCGGCTGACGGAATATCCGCGCGCGCGCATCTACCATTACGCGCCCTACGAGATCACCGCGCTGCGCCGTCTGACCGCAAAATACGGCATCGGCGAGGCCCTCCTCGACCGCCTGCTGCGCGAGCGGCGCTTTGTCGACCTCTATGCCGTGGTCCGGGGCGGGCTGACCTGTTCGGAACCCAGCTATTCGATCAAGTCGCTTGAGGCCTTCTACGGGCTGAAACGCGAGGGCGAGGTCAAGACGGCGGGCGGTTCGGTCGTCGCCTACGAGAAATGGCGCGAGACGGGCGAGCAGCAGATCCTGGACGAGATCGAGGATTACAACCGTATCGACTGCATTTCGACCGAGGGCCTGCGCGACTGGCTGGCCGGCATCCGCCCTGACGGTCCCTGGCCGGATCCCGGCGAAGATGCGGGGGCGAAAGAGGCCGAGGAGGACGCCGACGCGCAGGCGCTGCGCGCCATGCTTGCCGTATCCAGCCTGCCCGGGGACCGGCAGGCGATGCTGTTCAACCTTGGTCTTTTCCACAAGCGCGAGGCAAAGCCCGCGCAATGGGCGGTGTTCGATTCCGCATCCAAGGACGAGGACGAACTGATCGACGACCTCGACGCACTGGCCGGGCTCGAGGCGACGGGTCCGGTGGAACCCGTCAAGAAATCCTTCGCGCGCAGCTACCGCTATCCCTTGCAGGAAACCAGGCTGCGCGGCGGCAAGAAGGCCACGGTGCCGGTCTTCGACGGGCCGCCCGTGTCGGTCGGCATCGAGGAGATGGACCGCAGGGTCCGGCAGATCACCGTCAAGGCCGGGCCGGGAAAGCAGCATCTCCTGGGCGACCGGCTGAACCTGCACCCCGACTGGCCGTTGGACCCCAAGCCCATCCCCGGCGCGCTGCGCGACGTGATCGCCGACCAGTGCGGGCCGCGCACCTATCGCGCTGTCGATGACCTTCTGTCCCGCGCGGCGCCGCGCCTGGCCACCGGGCCCTTGCAGCCGGTCACTGACCCCGTAGCGGGCACCATCGCCACCGTGGGCGCGATGGATGGAACCGTGCTGCCGATCCAGGGGCCGCCCGGCACCGGCAAGACCTATGTCACCGCCCGGGCGATCCTGTCGCTGGTGAAGAAGGGCGCGCGCGTGGGCGTCACCTCGAACAGCCACGAGGCGATCCGCAATGTGCTCATGGGCTGCCTGGGCGCGCTGGAGGATGACGATCCGGACCTTGCCCTGGATCTCGTCCACAAGACCTCGGGCGAGGACGACGGCTATCCCGATGATTGCCCCGTCCGCCGCACCACGGACAATGCCGAGGCTGCGGGCGGGCGGAATATCGTCGGCGCCACAGCCTGGTTCTTTTCCCGCGACGAGAACGTGCAGGCCTTCGACTGGCTTTTCGTCGACGAGGCCGGGCAGGTGGGCCTTGCCAACATCGTGGCGATGGGGCGGGCGGCGAGGAACATCGTGCTGGTCGGCGACCCGCGCCAGCTGCCGCAGGTCATCCAGGGCGCGCATCCCGAGCCCGCGAACCTCTCCTGCCTCGACTGGATGCTGGGCGATCACGCCACGGTGCCGCCGGACCGGGGCATCTTCCTGCCCGTCTCGCGCCGGATGCACCCCGGGGTCTGCCGCTTCATCTCGGATCAGGTCTATGAGGCACGGCTGGAAAGCCACCCCGACACCGCGCGACAGGCGGTGACGCGAACACACTTCCCGCCGGCCGGTGCCTTCTGGGTGCCGGTCGCGCACGAGGGCAATGCCCAGGTGGCGAGGGAGGAGGTCGCGGCGATCCGCGCCGCCTGCGACGATCTGCTGAAGGGGACATGGACCGACAGGGACGGCGCCACGCGCCCCATGCGGCCCGCCGACATCATCGTCGTCGCCCCCTACAATGCCCAGGTCAATGCGCTGCGCGAGGCATTGCCCGAGGCGATCCGCGTCGGCACGGTGGACAAGTTCCAGGGCCAGGAGGCGCCGGTGTGCCTTGTGTCGATGACCGCCTCGTCGGCCGAGGAGACCGCGCGGGGGATGGAGTTCCTGTTCTCGCTCAACCGCATCAACGTGGCCGTGTCGCGCGCCAAGGGCCTCGCGCTGGTCTTCGGCGCCCCGCGCCTGCGCGAGGCGAAGTGCGAGACGGTCGGGCAGATGCGGCTGGCCAACACGCTCTGCGCGCTGCCCGGGATTGGAGCGGCGGGTTAGGCGTCAGGCCAGCTCTTCCAGCCGGGCGCCGGGGAAGGCGGCAAGGCAGCGGGCGATCTCGTCGCGGTCCGCCATCAGGCAGGCGGCGGTCGACAGCGCGTCGGCCACCGCGGCCTCGGGCGCGCTGACGCTGACCGCGCGCCAGCGCGACGGTGCCGGGCGGCCGCTCAGCGGATCGAGGATGTGGCCCACGCTTCCCGCCTGGTCGAAGGTGGTCCCGAGCGGGGCCGAGGTGGCCAGCGCCCGGTCGCGCAGCGCCACCTGCCGGCCGGTTTCGGCCAGGGTCAGCGGCCAGTCGCCGCCCGAAGGCGTCCCGCCGATGGCCCGGTATTCGCCGGTGTTGACCAGAAGATCGCCATAGCCCCCGGCGCGCAGCTGCGCCGCAACCCGGTCGGCGATGAAGCCCTGGGCGATGCCGTTCAGGGTCAGGCCCATGCCGGGTGCGAGGGTGACGGCTTCCTCGTCGATGCCGACCTTCGGCCAGCCGGTCAGGGCCAGCGCCGCGCCGATCTCGTCCTGGCGGGGGGCGGTGCCTGCCGCGTATCGCTCGGCGTAGAGCGCCCAGAGCGGCTGGATGGTCGGATCGAACCGCCCACCCGAGGCGGCATGGACACGCCCGGCCAGGGCCAGGCATTCGAGAAGCTCGAAGGGCGGGGCCTCCAGCCCGCCGGTCCGGTTCAGGGCCGACAGCGCCGATCCCGGCTGGTAGAGGCTGAAGATCGTTTCGAGGCGGGCGACTTCGGCGGCGGCGCGGGCGGCGGTCCGGGCCGCATCGGGACCGGCGGGAAGGCGGATGACCGCCTCGGCGCCCAGGGCCGTGCCGCGCCAGACATAGAGATCGCCGGCCCGCGCGCGTGGGGCGGCGACCAGTGCCGCAAGGCCGGCCGATATCGACAGGAAGCGGCGGCGTGTCAGGGTGCGGCGCGGGGTGTGCATGGGTCAGCCTCCCAGTTTCTGCGTGAGGGTGCGCAGGCGGTTCTGAAAATCGGGATCCGTCGCGGCGGGTGAGGTTGCGGCGGGCGCGGTGGCGTCGCTGAAGATCATCCCGTCGGGGATCTCGGCCAGCCGCATGACCGCGCCGCCATGTTCGGCAATGAAGGCGTCGGCCTTGGCGGGGTCCGAGAAGGGCACGATCTCGGGGGCGCCCATGCCGCCGGTTGCGTCCGATCCGACCACGAGGCTGGCCTTGTCGATCAGGATCCAGTTGTCGGCGCCCGGCTGGTCCCAGCTTGGCGCCGCCCCCATGTCGCTGACATAGACGGCGAGGATCGGGTGGCTTTGCTCGGGCAGGCGCATGTAGGCGATGGCGTCGCGGACCTGGCTGAAGAACAGGGGCTTGCCCGCCAGCCCGTCCAGATGGGCCTGGCCCTTGGGGCCGGGATGCTCGATCACGTTCATCTGGCAGAAATAGCCCACCGACTCGGCGGTCATCGGCACCGGCTGGGGCAGGGCGGCGGTCTCGTCGCGGCAGGCGGCGAGAAGCATCAGGACAAGAAGGGCGCGTTTCATAGGGTCACCTTGCGGAAGGCGGCGATGGCGAGGCCGAGGGCCGCCAGCGGCCAGAGAAGGATCGAGGCCAGCGACTGCCAGCCGGGGATGGTGGCCGCGGCCCCGGCGATGCCCGCGGCGGCGGCGGTCGCCTGCGAGGCCGACAGGTTGTAGAGGCGGAAGGCATCGGCAGGGTTCGCAAGCAGCGCATAGGGAAAGAGCGCGGTGGTGAAGAAGCCGCCGTTGTCGGCGACGATCCCGGCCAGCAGCGCCAGGTCATAAAGGACGATCACCACCAGCCACAGGCCGATGCCGAGGCCCGCTGCCGCCGAGGGCCGGCGCGACCAGGCCGAGAGCGCGTAGCCGGTGCCGAGGAAGGTCGCGCCCAGAAGAAGCGACGACCAGAACAGCCGGAACAGCGCCGGCAGCCCGGCCAGCGCACGGGTATCGACGGCGATGGCGGCCAGCGCGGCGGTGCCGTATCCGGCCAGCAGCGCCACCGACAGGACCGCGAGATGGGCGATGAGCTTGCCGATCAGCGCCTCGGGGCGCGAGACCGGATAGGCAAGCAGAAGCGGCAGGGTGCCGCGCTCCAGCTCGCCCGCCACCGCGTCGAACGCGAGAAGGAGGGCGAGCAGCGGCACCAGATAGACGGCGAGCGAGGTGAGGCTGGCCACCGTCACCGACAGCCGGTCGGCGCCGAGTGCGCCGGTGGGTGCCGATCCGGCGGCCGACAGGACCATCCCGAACAGCACCATCATCAGCGCCGAAATGGTCACCCAGCGGTTGCGCCGCGCGATGCGGAATTCGGCGGCGCAGGTGGCGAGGATGCGGTTCATTGTCCGTCCCTCCGGCTGAAATGGCTGTAGATGTCCTCAAGGCTCGGCGGCTGGATGTCGACATCGGCGACCGCGCCGTTCAGGGCGGCGATGCGGGCCAGAAGCGGCAGCTTGTCGTCCTGTGCGCAGGACAGGACCACCTGCCGCCCCGCCGCCGTCGCCCCGGGAAGTGCGGCAAGGACGGCCCCGGCCTTATCCACGGCGGGCGTGACCTGCACCTGCAGGGGCAGCGCCGCCTGGCGGCGCAGGTCCGCGAGCGTACCCTCGGCCACCACCCGTCCCTTGGCGAGGATGACGATCCGGTCGGTCCGCGCCTCGACCTCGGTCAGCGCGTGCGACGAGAGAAGGATCGCCGCCCCGTCGGACGCCAGCCCGTCGAGCAGCGCATAGAAGTCGCGCCGCGACACCGGGTCCAGCCCCGAGGTCGGCTCGTCCAGCACCAGAAGGTCGGGCGCGCCGATCAGGGTCTGGGCCAGGCCGACCCGCTGGCGCATCCCCTTGGAGTAGGTGCCGATCCTCCGCCGCGCCGCGCTGCCAAGGCCGACCCTCTCGAGAAGCCCCGCCGCCTCGGATGCCGGGCGTCCGCGCAGGCGCAGGTAGAAGCCGATCTGCTCCTCGCCGGTCAGCGCCGGATGGAAGGCGGCGTTCTCGGGGAGGTAGGCGACACGGGCGCGCGCTGCCGCAGAACCCGGCGCGGCGGCGGCCACCTCGACCTTGCCGTGGTCGAAGGGGATCAGGCCGAGGATGATCTTCATCATCGTCGACTTGCCGGCGCCGTTGTGGCCAAGGAGCGCCACCCTTTCGCCGGGCGAGACCCGCAGCGAAACCTCATCGAGCGCGGTCACGCCCTGATAGGTCTTAGTGACCTTCGAGAGCGTCAGTGTCTGTGTCATTGCCTTGTTCTTTCTGCCAGCGTCCGGCGACCTCGGCCTCCATCGCCGCGATGGCGGGCGGCACTGCGATCTCGATCGGGGCCATCAGCGGGTGGCTGTCGACGACGCCGCCCGGAAGGGTTGCGGGAAAGTTCGATTGCGACCAGCGGATCAGCTGGACGGCGGGCGCCCCGGTCAGCAGCGCGGCGGCGGGCTGCGACCAGAGGATATGGTCCATCAGGTCGTTCGGCCGGTAGGGGCTGTCGGCCAGGCCGTCGCCGTTCAGATCGAAGGCGGCATTGTCCGACCAGTAGTTGCCGCGGCCATTGAAGCTCCATTCGATGTCGCGGGTGCCGACGTATTTCACCTGGTTCCGGTTGCCGACGAAGCTGTTGCCGGTCAGGACGTTCCTGGCCGATCCGGCGGTGAAGTGGATGCCGATGGCACAGCCATCGAAGCGGTTGCCGTAGATCAGGTTCTTGTTGGCGTCATAGATGAAGGTGCATTTCTCGGCCCCGCCACGGACGAGGTTGCCGTAAAATTCCCCGTCGTTGGCCGAATTCAGCATCAGCCCGTGGCTGCGGTCGACCAGCGACAGGTTGTCGTGGGCCGTCACCCGGTTCGAATACATGATGGCGAAGCCCAGGTGATTGCCGATCGAGATGTTGCCCGACACCTCGGAATCGTGCGTGTACATGTAGTGGATGGCAAAGCGCAGGTCGCGGAACAGGTTGCCGCGGAAGATGTCCTTTTTCGAGGTGTTGGCGAAGATTCCGTCGCGGCCAAAGCGGATGTCGTTCTTCTCGACCACCGCGCCGGGCGAGTTCCAGACGTAGATGCCATTGCCGCGGTCGATCATGTGCGGGTTCTGGCGGCCGACGATGCGGTTGGCGCTGACCAGTGCGTCGCGTCCGCCGTGGATGTCGATGCCGTGCAGGTTGTCGGTCAGCACGTTCCCGAGGATCCGCGCCCGGTCGGCGCCCTTCAGGATGCGCACGCCGCTGTCGATCTCCTGGTTGTTGCCGCCCGAATGGCGGATGGTCAGGCCTTCGATGGTCACGTCGGGTGCGGTCAGGGTCAGGACCGAGCCCTGCCCGCCGCCATCGATGACCGCGTCCGGCGTCCCGCGCAGGGTCAGCGGGCGGTCGATGACCGCCGGGCCCGAATAGAGGCCCGGCGGCAGGATCAGCGCGTCGCCGGGGCTGGCCGCGGCCACCGCCGCAGCCAGCGCACCTGCGCCCGGCACAAGCCTGACCTCGACCGCCAGCAGGGGCTGGGCGGCCAGAAGGACAAGCAGGCTTGCAACCAGGCGCTTCATGGCGATCAGGCCCCCGTCGGCTCGACGATCATCCGCCCGCGCATCTCCATGTGCAGCGCGTGGCAGAACCACTGGCAATAGTACCAGTGCACCCCCGGCATGGCCGCGACGAAGGTGACAGAGGATGTGGCCTGCGGCCCGATCTCCATCGCGACTCCGTGGTTGCCCAGCGTGAAGCCGTGGGTCAGGTCGTCGATGTCGTCGAGGTTGGTGATCGTCACCGTCACCTCGTCGCCCTGCTTGACGGTGAAGCTGTCAAGCGCGAAGGTCGGCGCCTGGCTCGACATGTAGACCCGCACCTTGTTGCCGTCGCGGACCACCTTGTCCTGATAGTCGTCAAGGTTGACCCCGTCCGCCTCGGCCTGCTTGCGGGTTTCGGCCCACATCGGATCCTGGCGGTCCCAGACCGAGCGGATGTTGGTCATCTTCGAGGCGTGGACGGCGATGGCGTCATGCGGCTCGGCGAAGTTCGGCCCGTCGTGGACGACCTTCATCTTGTCGCCGGTGATGTCGATCAGCTGATCGTTCTCGGGCTTCAGGGGGCCGACGTTCAGGAAGCGGTCCTTCGAGAACTTGCAGAGGCAGACCAGCCACTTGCCGTCGGCCTCGAGCGTTTCGCCCATCGAGGTCTTGAGGTGGCCGGGCTGGTACTGCACGTCCAGCTTGTCGAGGATCGGATCGACCTTCTCGCCCTTGTAGGCGGCGATGGCCTTCTCGATGTTCCACTTCACCACCTGGCTGTCGAGGAAGAGCGAGGTGAAGGCATTGCCCTTGCCATCGAAGGCGGTGTGCAGCGGCCCGAGGCCCAGTTCCGGCTCGGCCACCACGGCGCTGCGCGGCTCGGCGTTCTTGTAGAACACGTCGTCCAGCTTGGTCACGTCGATCACCGTGACCGTCGGGCTGAGCTTGCCGGCAACGCAGAGGTGCTTCTTGTCGGGCGCCATGTTGCAGCCATGCGGGTTGTTCGGCACCGGGATATAGCGGGTGTAGTTCTTGTTCTGGCCCTTGCGCCCGTCGATGACCTTGACGCCGTTCACCTCCTTGTAGTCGCCGGCCGCGATGCCCTTCTCGATCTCGGCGATGTTGAAGACGACGACATGGTCCATGTCGGCCGAGGTCATGTCGGCCTGGGTCAGGCCCATCTCCGAGTTGTAGCTGGTCGAGAAGGCCCACTTGCCTTCATAGTCGGCGTCGGTGTTGTCGAGGTTGCCCGACACCATCACCTGCCAGGCCACATCCCACTTGTCGGCGTCGACGGCGGTGAAGAAGTTCACGTAGTTCTTGCCGTCCTCGGTATCGGCCTTGCCGATCGGCTCGATCAGCACCTCGTCCTCGCCGTTGGCGAACACATAGTTCGAGCGCGGCCATTTCTGCGGGCGCAGGCCGTGGATGCCGCGGGCGTTCGGGATTTCCAGGATCGCGTCACATTTCATCACGTCGCAGCGCACGCGGGCCACGCGGGTGTTGGCCTTGTCGTTCATGAACAGGAAGCGGCCGTCGTACTTGCCTTCGGTGAAGGACATGTGGACGTGGTGCAGGTCGCCGTTGTCATGGACCTTCTTGCCGTTGGCCTCGAGGAAGGCCTTGGTCTCGGGCAGCATCTTCTCGGTCAGGATGCGCAGCGATTCGTTGGTGCGGCCCCAGCCGGTGGCCGAGCAGCGGTTGAAGACCGGCACCCGCATCAGCTCGCGCATCGAGGGAATCCCGAGGATGCGCATCTCGCCAGCCTGCCCCGAGGACCAGAAGCCGTAATATTCGTCCAGATCGCCAGGCGCCACGTTGATTTCGGCGGCCTCGTCGGCGCGGGCGCCCGAGGCGGCGGCCAGTGCGGCGGTGCCGGCGGCGACGCCCCCGAACCCCGCAAGGCGTGCACCCCCGAGCGAACCCATGAGTGCCGCGCCCCCGGCGGTGGCGCCCAGAAGACCGCGGCGGCTGATGCCTTTGCTTTCGTCCTCAGACATGTTGGTTTTCCTTTCCTTGGCTGGTGGAGGGTGACGCCTTGCCGTGCGCATGGGCCGGCTTCGGGCGCGGTTCGGCCGGATTGGCGGCCACGCTGGCGCGCCGCTTTTCCTTGCGGATCACGACCGGGCAGATGGTCTTGGACTGGTAGAGAACCTGGCAGTGCAGGCAGTTCACGCACTCGTTCGGGTTGATCTCGCCGGTCGGGTGGATGGCCTGGACCGGGCACTGGTGGGCGCAGGTCTGGCAGGGGTTGCCGCACTCGTGATAGCGCTTGAGCCAGTCGAACATCCGCAGCCGCGCCGGAATGGCCAGTGCCGCGCCCAGGGGGCAGAGATAGCGGCAGTAGAACCGTTCGACGAACAGCCCCGCCATCAAGAGGCCCACCGCATAGACGACGAAGGGCCAGGCGCGGGCGAACTTCAGGATGATGGCGGTTTTGAACGGCTCGACCTCGGCCAGCCGTTCGGCCTGTTCGATCGACACGAGCGAGGCGCCGAACAGGCCCAGGAAGATCATGTACTTGACCGGCCAGAGCCGCTCGTGCAGGCCCCAGGGCAGGGTCCATTGCGGGATGCGAAGCGCCTTGGCGATGCGGTTGGTCAGTTCTTGCAGCGCGCCGAAGGGGCACAGCCATCCGCAATAGGCGCCACGACCCCAGAACAGGAGTGCCGCCGCCACCGCGAACCACAGGATGAAGGTCAGTGGATCAAGCAGGAAGGCCTGCCAGCTGAAGCCGTTGATCAGCGCGCCGAACAACGCCATCAGGTTGACGACCGACAGTTGGGCATTGGCGTAGAAGCCGAGGAAGAACAGGGTGACGGTCAGGAACCCGATGCGGAACCAGAAGAAGACCCGCTCGTTGCGCGTGGCCCAGGTCTGGAAGAAGAAGACCGCCGTCAGGACGACCAGCATCGCCGCCAGCCCGACGATCTCGGGCTTGCTGTCCAGCCATATCCGCTTCCACAGCTGCGACTGCGCCGTTGCCTCGTCGGACGCGGGGACTTCGGCCTTGGCGGTCTCTGCCGCCGGTCGCGCGATGGCGCGCAGATAGTGCGACGGCAGCTGATAGGCGAGGTCGAAGGTGGTGAACAGCTTTTCGGTGGCGGCCACCGGCCGCTGGACCAGAAGTTGCAGGCGGAAGGGCTGGGTCGGGTCAAAGCCCGATCCCGCGGGAATGCGGAACAGGTCGGTCTCGGAGAATGCCGGCTGCCCGGGGGCCGCAAGGCCGGTCAGGCGTTGGTGGTCGCGGTCGCGGAAGCGCACCGAGACATCGTTCTGCACCAGGACGATGCGGTCGAAGATGCCGCCCCGCACATAACCCGACCCCTTGAAGGAATAAGGCCCCATCCCGGCGATGGCGAGCGCGTGGTCGCCGGACTTCAGCCAGCCCTGAAGGTTGGCATAGCCCGCCTCTCCCAGGATCGCCTTGCCGATCCCCGGCACCGAGACCAGCGCAACCTGCATGTCGATGAAGGTGCTTTCGGGCGGTGCGGTTTCGGCCCGCGCGATCGCACGGGGATCGCCAAGCGCGGCAAAGGCCTCGTTCACCGTCTTCACGTCCAGCAACAGCCGCCTGACGGTGCCGTCGCCCACCATCGCCGGCCAGTCGGCGGGGGCCGCGGCGTCGGGGTTCACCTCGGCGGCGGGGCCGGTGGCCGCTTCGGGCTTCAGCCCGCCAAGGCCGAGAGCGCGCGCCACCTTCAGCCCCGAGCGGATGATCGAATCGTCGATCACCATGACCGTGACCGTGGCGCCCGAGATGATCTTGAGGTCGTGCGAACTGCCGCCGGTCTGCGCCTCCTTCACCAGATCGACACCGATGTAGCTCGCGGCCAGCGCCTTGACCTTGGCGTTGGGGATGCCGATCAGCACGATCGGCTCGGAGTGCTTGACCAGTTCGACGCCGGTGATGCGCGCCTCGGGGTCGAGGGCCACCATCGTGTGGATGGGCTTGCCCGAATAGCCGGTGGTGCCGACGAAGTCCGAAGTGACATAGACCCAGCCGATCTGCTGGCCGCCCTTGAGGACCGGGGCAACCGGCAGGTCGTCGCGGATCGGCCCGAACCCGTCCGCCCCGGCGACCAGATCGCCGGGGCGGACGTCGGTCAGGTATTTCGACAGCGCGCTGCCGCTTCCGGCGGCGGAGGCCGGACCCGCGCCGGGAAAAGTCGCCGCCAATGAAGTGAGGACAAGGAAGGTGAGGAGTCTGAGTATCGCCATCGCGCGCGCCTTTCGATCTGCGCCGCTGATGCCACGTCGGGGCCGGGAGTTGTCTGATGCAGATCAAACCGGGGTGGGCATTTCGCCGCAGGGCAGAAACCGGCGGTCGGCATGGCGCAAGGCTGCACAGGGGGCTTGATCCCCCCTCGCCCGGGGGTGAAACTGTGGCGATGGACACGGAAGACAGGATCGCCAGGGCAGCCATGCAGCCGCAGGGCGCGCAACCGCCGGCCGGGGCAGGAGATGGCCGGGGCGGCGGCGATGACGCGCTTGGCGTTTCCGGCTGCATGGCTGACGACCATGCCGGTGAAGGCTTGGGCGAAGGCCCCGACGAAAGCGCGGGCGCCGGTGTCATCCCCACCGGGGTCGCGCATTTCCCGCTGGCCCGACCCGGCGAGACCCGCGACTATGTCTTTCTTCTCCTGCCGCGCTTCACGCTTCTGGCCTTCAGTTCGGCGGTCGAGCCGCTCCGCGTCGCCAACCAGTTGTCGCAGCGCCTCCTTTACCGGTGGCGGGTGGTCTCGCAGGATGGCCGCGCGGTGCAAAGCTCGGGCGGAATCTCGGTCAACGTGCACGGCTCGCTCGGCAAGGTCGGCCGCAAGGCGACGGTCCTCGTCTGCTCGGGGGTCGAGGCCCAGGACGCGGCCGCGCGCGAAACCCTGGACTGGCTGCGCGATCATGCGGTGCACGGCGGCGCCTATGGCGGCATCTGCACCGGCGCCTTCACTCTGGCCCGGGCCGGACTTCTGAAGGACCGCCGCTATACCGTGCACTGGGAAAACCAGCCCGGCTTCCGCGAACTGTTCCAGGACTGCGATCCCAGCCCCCGGATCTTCGAGATCGACGGGTCTCTGATGACCTGCGGCGGCGGCGCGGCGTCGACGGACATGATGCTTGACCTGGTGGCGCGCCACTATGGCGACGAGTTTGCCATGCGCGTCGGCGACATGTGCCTCCACGGCGCCCCGCGCCGGTCCGAGGCGCCTCAGACATCGTCGCTGGCGGTGACGATCGGGTCGCGCAATGCCAAGCTGATCCGGGTGATCCGGCTGATGCAGCGCAGCCTGGAAACCCCGCTGGCGATCGAACAGCTGGCCGAGGCGGCGGGCTATTCGGTCCGCCAGCTGGAGCGGCAATTCAAGTCGGTCCTGTCGGTGTCACCCGCGACCTACTACCGCAACCTGCGTGTGGAACTGGCGCGCAGCCTGTTGTTCGAGACCGAGATGAGCATCTCCGAAATTGCCGCCGCCACCGGTTTTGAATCGGCCAACCACTTCGGCAAGGTGTTCCGCGGCCGCTTCGGCGCATCGCCGCGCAACGCCCGCCAGTTCATCGGCCGCTGAGCCTTCCGGCCCGGTCAGGCCGCCGGCTGGCCCTGCAGCGCCACCAGTTCGGCCCCGTCCCGTTTCAGCAGGTCGGCGAGGGTCAATGATTCGATCATGACCAGATAGGTCCAGAACACTTCCGAAAAGACCCGGCGAATCCGGCAGCTGGCCTCGTCGCTGCAATCGTCGCAGCGCTGATAGGCCTTGCGCGAGAGGCAGGGCAGGGGCGCGATCGGCCCGTCGATCAGCCGCAGGAGATCGGGCAGGGAGACCTGCGCAGGGTCCTTGATCAGCATGTAGCCGCCCGCCCTGCCGCGGCTGGAGGCGACGATCCCTGCATTGCGGATCTCCAAAAGGATATGTTCCAGGAATCGCTTGGGGGCGCCTGATCGCCGGGCGATTTCCTCGATCCGCAGCGGCTCGCCGGCGCCGGCCTTCTCGTCGCCGAGGACCATCAGCGCCTTCAGCGCATACTTCATCTTCTGCGTGATCATGGCGCCAGTCTACCATCCAACCCCGCTTGCGGCAACGAATGCTGACCGGACGTGTCGTGATTTCCCTCTGCAAGCCCTGCCCTAGGCGTTCAGCGACTCGATGTACTGAAGGAACAGCTCGCGCTCGGTCGTGATATCGAGTTTCTGATAGATGTTGCGGCGATGGTTCTTGACCGTGCCCTGGGTGATCGCCAGCCGCGCCGCGATGGTTGCGGTCGGATGGCCGGCAAGGATCAGGCCGACCAGCTCGCGCTCGCGCCCCGACAGGGCGGGCCAGAGATGGTCGGGCAGGGCGTTCCTTGCCATGACACCCGGCTTGCGGCCCGGCATCGCCGGCTGGTCGGTGCGGCGAAAACCGGGGCTGCGCAGGCGGATGTCCTGGCGGTGCAGGGCGGCGAAGACCGGGAAAAGCTGGTTCAGGCGCGCGATCTCGGCGTTGGTGAAGCGCTGGCGGCTGCGGTCGAGGAAGACCCCCAGACACCAGTCGCCGCTATCTTCCAGCAGCACGCCGATCTCGTCGATGATGTCTGATTCTCCAAGAAAATCAGATATGTATGGGCCTCGTGCCTGGTCGGGCATCTGCCTCAGGACCACGACGCCGGGCCGCTGGCGCCGCGACCAGTCGGCATAGAACGGGTCGAAGACATAGTAGGAGTCGAGATAGGCGCGCACCAGCGCTGCCGAATAGTTCCGCCACGAGACGAACTCCGGCCGCTCGCTCGCCGAATAGCGCACCACCGTCACCTTGTCGTGCAGCACCTGACAGCCGATCAGGTCGATCAGCCGGTCGACATGGTCGGGCCCGCCAAGCGCATCAATCGCCCCGGTCAGGGCCTGAAGGTCGCCGGATCGCGTCATCGTCTCGGCCGCCATCGGCCCTCCCCTGTGTCCAAAGGCACATAGCGGCGCCGGGGTGCGCCTGTCTAGGCTGGAGAAAATCAGGACCGGACACCAGAGGGAGACCTGCCCCGTGACCAAGCCAATCGTCATCGGAATAGACGCCGGCGGCACCATGACCGACACGATCCTTGTCGATCCCCAGGGCCGCTTCACCATCGGCAAGGCGGCGACCACCCCGCAGGACGAATCGCAGGGCTTCATCGCCTCGTCGCAGGATGCGGCCGACGCCTGGGGCCTCACGCTGGACGAACTGTTCCCCGGCCTCGATGTGGTGCTCTATTCCGGCACCGGGATGCTCAACACGCTTCTGTCGCGGACCGGGCGGCGTCTCGGCCTCATCACCACCAAGGGGCTCGAGGACATGATCCTGATGGGCCGCGGGCTTCAGGCCTGGTCGGACTATTCCTATTCCGACCGCCTGCACGCCGTGACCCATGCCCACCCCGAGCCGCTGGTGCCGCGCCGGCGCACCCACGGCGTGACCGAGCGCACCGACCAGTTCGGCGATGTCGTCATCCCGCTTTACGAGCATGAGGCCGTCGCCGCCGCCCAGGCGCTGATCCGCGACAAGGTCGATGCCATCTGCATCATGACCGTCTTTTCCCACGTCAACCCGGCCCATGAAAAGCGCATCGCCGAGATCTGCCGCGAGGAGGTCGCCAAGGCCGGGGCCGAAATCATGGTCTACACCAGCCACGAGGTCCGCCCGGTCATCCGCGAGCAGTCGCGGCTGAACTCGATGCTGATCGAGGCCTACGCCACCTCGCGCGGCAGGAAGCAGCTGTCGGGGATCGAGGCGGCCTCGAAGAAGTACGGCTTCAAGTACGGGGTGCAGACGCTTCTGTCCTTCGGCGGCCTGACCTCGATCCACCATCCGCGCCTGCACGAGACGATGATCTCGGGCCCGATCGGCGGCATCCTCGGCGCGGCCTACATCGGCAAGCTGATCGGCAACGACAATCTGGTCTGCTCGGACATGGGCGGCACCAGTTTCGACATGGGCGTCATCACCCGCGGCCAGACGAGGATCGAGAACGAACCGATCATGGACCGCTTCAAGCTGAACGTGCCGACGCTGCATCTCGACACGATCGGCGCCGGGGCGGGCATGATCATCAAGGTCGATCCCCTGACCGCCAAGGTCAGCCTCGGGCCGGAAAGCGCGGGATCCGATCCCGGCCCGATCTGCTTTGGCCGCGGCGGCACCGAACCCACGATCGCCGACTGTGACGCGATCCTCGGACGGCTGAACCCGCACTACTTCCTCGGCGGCAAGGTGGTCCTTGACGTGGAACGGGCCCGGCGGGCGTTCAAGGAGAAATGCTCGGACGTTCTGGGGGTGGACATCCACGAGGCCGCCGAAGGCATGATCGACATGCTCGAGCAGGACGCCAACGCCGCCTTGCGCCGCGTCGTGTCGGGGCAGGGGATCCATCCGTCGGAATATACGCTGCTGTCCTACGGCGGCTCGGGACCGCTGCACCTGGCCGGGTGTTCGCGCGGGATCGGCTTCAAGGACATCCTGACCTTCCAGTTTGCCGCCGGCTTCTCGGCCTTCGGCTGCACGACCGCCGACTACATGCGCCGCCACTCGGTCTCGACCCAGTTCGACATCCCGGCCAACGCCACGGCCGACATCCTGGCGGACTTCGCCGGTCGGGTCGCGGCGGTCTTCGCCGACCTCGAACGCGCCGCCGTCGACGAGATGCTGGCCGACGGCCATGCGCGCGACAAGATCACCACCGCGCCGTTCCTGATGATGCGCTACACGGGCCAGCTTGAGGATGTCGAGGTCCACTCACCCGTCAGCCTGCCCCGGACCGCCGAGGACATGCGCCGCATCCTGGCCGAGTTCGAAAGCGTCTATGCCAAGATCAACCACCGCGTCTCGCGCTATGGGGCGGCGGGATTCTCGATCATGGAACTGGGCATCACCGCGGTCGCCGACAAGGTGAAGCCCGTCCTCGAACGCCGGCCCCTGGGCAGGTCCGATCCGTCGGCCGCGCACAAGGGGACGCGCAACGCCTATATCGGCGGGCGCTGGCACCAGGCCAACCTCTACGAGATGGACCATCTTCGCCCCGGCCACGAGGTCAAGGGGCCCGCCATCATCGAGCATCCGGCGACCACGCTGGTCGTCCATCCGCAGGACAGCGTCTTCGTCGATGAATGGACACTGCTGCATTACCGCCACGCCTGAGGGAGACCGCGCCCATGACCATGCACGAGACCATCGAACGCCCGCTGCCGCTGCGCGACCGGCTGTTCGCCTCCGAGCGGCTGATGGAAGAGACCGGCTGCTATGACGGGATCACCGACCTGACCCTGCGCAAGCTCGATCCGCTGAAATTCGAGACCCTGCACACGAAGCTGCGCGCCACCTGCGTCTCGGCCCGCGAGATGGCGCGGAGAATCTCGGCCAGCCCCGGCGTGCGCGAGGTGGGCGAGATGGTGGTGGCGCTTTACACGCCGGAAGGCGACGCGGTGGCGCTGTCGAACGGGATCATGGTCCATGTCCACACCATGAGCCGCTTCATCAAGTGGATGATCCGCGAGGGCTACGAGGAAAACCCCGGCATCGCGCCCGGCGATATCTTCGCCAACAACGATGCCTTCATCGGCACGGTGCAGGTGCCCGATGTGATGGATGTGGTGCCGATCTTCCACGAGGGCGAACTGGTCGGCTGGGCCGGCGCAGTCTGCCACGAGCTGGAATCGGGCGGCATCACGCCCGGAGGCGACGTGTGCCTTGCGCAGGAGCGGTTCACCGAGGGCCTGTTCGTCTGCGCCGAGAAGATCGGTGCCAACGACGAGATCCGCCGCGACTATGTGATCCGCTGCGAGCGCAACCTGAGGATGCCGATCTACTGGGTGCTGGACGAAAAGGCCAAGGTCGCCGCCTGCCTGGAAATCCGCGAGGGCGTGAAGGAAATTATCCGCGAAGTGGGCATCGACTACTGGATGCGGGTGATGAAGGAATTCATCGAGGAGGGCCGCCGCGGCCAGCTGGCCCGCACCCGCCAGTTGACTGTGCCGGGCATCTACCGCGGCCACACCTTCTATGGACATGTCACCGAGGGCAAGCAGGGCTTCCAGCCGCTGGGGCCGATGGACTGGCTCTACAACATCCCGATCGAGATGGAGATCACCCGCGACGGCCGCATGGTGATGGATTTCGAGGGCACCCAGCCCTGGGGCTATCACTCGATGAACTGCACGCCGGCGGGGATGGACGGGGGCATGTTCGTCACCCTCACCCAGCACATGAACTTCGAGGGGCTGGTCAACGACGGCGCCTGGATGGCGACCGAACTGAAGCTGCCGCACGGCACCTGGACCAACCCCGACAACGAGATGGTGGCGACGGCGACCTCCTGGGCGCTCCTGCTGCCGGCCTACGGGGTGTTCCAGCGGCTTCTGTCGCGGGGCTTCCTGGCGCGCGGCTATGTCGAGGAGGCCTTCGTCGGCCAGGTCAACAGCCCGATGATCGAGATGGGCGGCACCAGCCAGTATGGCGGACCCTTCGGCATGGCCCATTTCGAATGCGCCGCCGCCGGGTCGGGGGCGCTGGCCATCAAGGACGGCCTGGATACCGCCTATGTCGGCTGGAACCCGGAATCCGACATGGGCAACATCGAGATCTGGGAACAGAACATGCCGATGGTCTACATCGGCCGTTCGATCCTGCCCGACTCGGGCGGGGCGGGCAAATACCGGGGCGGCTGCGCCTTCATCTCGACCTGGCTGGTCAACAAGACCGATCACCTGCGCCTGGTCACGTCGGAACACTCGAGCCGGGTCTTCGACAACGCGGGCATGTGCGGCGGCTATCCCGCGCCCTCGTGCCAGAAGCACCGGGCGGTGCGCGAGCCGAACCTGGCCGAGCGGATCGAGAAGCGCCTGCCCCTGGCCCACGAGGTTGGCACCGATCCGGCAAGGTCGGACTTCGAGAAGCTCCTCGAGGGCGAGCATGACACCGTCGAAGGCCCCTACATCACCCGTCCGCACAAGCACGGCGACATCTTCAGCCATTCCTACAACGGCGGCGGCGGTTTCGGCGACGTGCTGGAGCGTGATCCGGTCAAGACCGCGATCGACGTGGAAAACGGCCATCTGACCGAGGCGGCCGCGCGCGAGGTCTTCGGCATCGTGGTGACGCCGGGTGCCGAGCCGGGCACATTCGTTGCCGACCTGAAGGCCACGGCGGCGCTGCGCAAGGAGATGCGCGCCCGCCGCCTCGCCCGCGCGGTGCCGGTCACCGACTGGATAGCGGCCGAACGGGCGCGTGTCAGCCGCCGCCGCTTCGCCCCAGAGGTGCGGCAGATGTATGCGGCGGCCATGCGCCTGTCCGACCGGTTCCGCGGCGAATTCACCGGGTTCTGGGGCCTCGACCACGGCTTCGACATGCTTGAAGGAGACAAGGCATGACTTCCTACAGCCAGGAAACCATCCGCGATCTGATGGCCGGAACCCTGCCCTGGCCGCAGACCCGGCGGATCATGTCGGCCTACAAGGACGAGGACCGGTTCTGGAAGGCGCTGGCGGTCCTGCAGGACCGGGTGGCATGGGCTGACCCGATCCTCCTGCCGATCAGCGAGCACCTCTTCATCGCGCAGACCGCCGGGGGCCGGGTCACGAAATGCGAATGCGGCCACGAATTCGGCGACTACCGGCAGAACTGGAAGCTGGCGGCCGCGGTCCTCGTGCGCGACAATGACGCGCTGCTTCGGGAAATCTATCCAACCTCCGACCTGCCCGACCCGGAATGGATGGAACTGCGCGAATTCCTCTGCCCCTCCTGCGGTGTCATCCACGAGGTCGAGGCCTGCGCGCCGGGCTATCCGGTCCTGCACGAGTTCCAGCCCGATCTCGAAGGTTTCTACGCCGACTGGCTGGGCCGGCCCTTGCCGGCCGAAGGCTGAGCCTTGGGCCGCCTCGCCGGCAAGATCGCGCTCGTCACCGGGGCCGGGCTCGGCCTCGGACGGGCCAGTGCCGAACGGATGGCGCGCGAGGGGGCGCATGTCGTCGTCACCGACATCGGCGCGGACGACCTGGCCGAGACCGCGCGCCTGATCGGCGCCGCGGGCGGAAGCGTCGAGCAGCACCGCCTGGACGTGCGCAGCGAACGGGACTGGGCGCGGGTGACGGCGGCGGTCGCCGTGGCGCATGGCGGACTGGACGTGCTGGTCAACAACGCGGGGATCGCTCCGATCGGCACGATCGAGAGTTGCGACATGGACCAGTGGCGCGCCTGCATGGCGGTCAACGCCGACGGTGTCTTTCTGGGCTGCAAGGCGGCGGTCTCGCTGATGAAGGGCAGGGGGGCGGGCTCGATCATCAACCTGTCGTCCATCGACGGTATCATCGGCGAGGCAGATCTTGCCGCCTATTGCGCATCGAAGGGCGCGGTCCGCACCCTGACCAAGGCGGTCGCGGTCCACTGCGCCGAACAGGGCTACGGCATCCGCTGCAATTCGATCCACCCGGGGTATGTCTGGACGCCGCAGACCGAGACCTATCTGGCCGGACTGGGGCGGCTGGGCGAGGAGCGGGCGAAGGCGCTGGCTCGGCACCCGATCGGGCGGCTGGGCCGTCCCGAGGATATCGCCAACATGGTCCTTTACCTTGCTTCCGATGAATCAACCTTCGTCACCGGCGCCGAGATGGTTGTCGATGGCGGCTATCTGATGGTGTGAGATGACGAACCTCAAGGGCCGCAGCGCGGTCATCACCGGCGGGCTGACGGGGCAGGGGCTGGCGATCGCGCGGGCGCTGGCCGGGGCGGGGGCCAATGTCGCGGTCGGGTCCTACGTCGGGGCGGGGCGGGCGGGCGACGCCGCCGCCTACCCCGAGGATGTGGCGGCGCGGGCGGTCGGGGCCGAGCTGGCGGGGCTTGGCGTCAGGGTCCATGCCGGGCATCTGGACGTACGCGACACCGGGGCGGCGCGCGCCTTTCTTGCCGCGGCCGAAGCCGCCTGCGGGCCGGCCGACATCCTGGTGAACGCCGCCGGCACCACCGCCGAGCAGCCGGTCTGCGGCCATTCCGACGAACTGTGGGAAAAGATCATCGACACCAACCTGACCGGCGCCTTCCGCATGATGCGCGAGCTTCTGCCGGGCATGATCGCCCGCAAATGGGGGCGGATCGTCAACATCGGCTCGACCGCGGCCTCGGTCGGCTGGAAGGACAACCCGGCCTATTGCGCCTCGAAGGCCGGGCTTCTGGGCCTGACGCGCTGCGTGGCGCTCGAGGGGGCGGCACATGGTGTCACCTGCGTGATGATCTCGCCCACCTGGGTCGAGACCGAACTGATGCACCGCAACGTCGCGCAGGTCGTCGCACGCGAGGGCAAGGGCCGCACCGTGGCCGAGGCACTGGCAGGCATCGCGGCCGAAAATCCGCAGCAGCGGCTGATCCAGCCCGAGGAAATCGCGGCGCTTGCGTTATTCCTGTGCGGAGAGGGCGCGCGTGGCATTACGATGGAGAACATACAG
This sequence comes from Pseudomonadota bacterium, assembly GCA_018240425.1. GTDB lineage: Bacteria > Pseudomonadota > Alphaproteobacteria > Rhodobacterales > Rhodobacteraceae > TMP-24. Next base: position 105,965 of record JAFEFU010000049.1, read on the forward strand.
ATCACCGGTGGCGCGCTGTGGTGAGGTCCGCATCGGTCGGGCTGGCGTGAATCGGCAGCGAGGGACGCGGAAGCGAGTGACGACAAGGACGACAACAACTGGGGAGATGGAAATGGACAGATCAAGTGGACTGGCGGCGGCATCCTTGTGGAGTGCCGCCCTTGCCGCTGGCGCGGTGCTTCTGGCCCAGCCCGCGGCGGCGGCCGAGATGGGTGCCGTGGACGAGCCGATCAAGATCGCGATGCTGGAATGGACCGGCGCCCAGATCTCGGGCCAGCTGGCCGGGCAGATCCTGGAAAAGGCCGGCTACAAGGTCGAGTTCGTGACCGCCGGCAATTTCCCGCAGTTCTCGGGACTGGCCGACGGCACCCTGTCGGCCTCGGTCGAGATCTGGCTGAACAATGTCGGCGACATCTATCCCAAGGTGAAGGCGGCGGGCCAGATCGAGGATATCGGCCGGCTCGGGCTGGAAACGCGCGAGGGCTGGCTCTACCCGAAGTTCATGGAGAGCGTCTGTCCCGGCCTGCCCGACTGGACTGCGCTGCAAAAGCCCGACTGCGTCAAGGCGCTGGCTACCCCGGACACGCTGCCCAAAGGCCGCTTCCTCGACTATCCCGCCGACTGGGGGTCGCGCGCGGCGACCATCATTGCCGACAACAATCTGCCCTACACGGCGATCCCGTCGGGGTCCGAAGGGGCGATGGTGGCCGAACTGCGCGCCGCCGAGGCCGCCAAGACCCCGCTGCTGATGATGTTCTGGGCGCCGCACTTCGTCCTGGCCGATGCTCAGGTGGGCTGGGTCACGATGCCGCCCTGCAAGGAGCAGACGAACGATCATTGCATCACGCCCCCGGATGTCGACAAGATCGTGTGGTCCGGCTTTGCCAAGAAATGGCCGGCAGCCTATGACATCCTCAAGGCATTCCAGGTCAACACCGAGGATCAGCAGAAGATGATGCTGGACGTGGACAAGAACGCGACACCGATCGACAAGGTCGCGGCGGGCTGGATCGCCGATCATGAAAGCACCTGGAAGCCTTGGGTGGACGCTGCGCTGAAATGAGCGGCGGGCGGGGGCGGCAGACCGCTGCCGCCCCCGCCCGGACCAACCCGGAAGGACGGACATGAACGACCCGATCGTCACGCGCCCCGTCAAGCTGAGCTGCCGCCAGGTCTGGAAGGTCTACGGGCCGCGGCCGGGCTATTACTTCGACACCAGAGGCTACCAGATCGAACCCGAAACCCTTGCGCGGCGGCTGGTGGCCGAGGGGCACATTCCGGCGGTCGTCAACGCGAACTTCGACATTCACGCCGGCGAGATCTTCGTGATCATGGGCCTGTCGGGGTCGGGCAAGTCCACACTGGTGCGCTGCCTGTCGCGGCTGGTCGAGCCCAGCCACGGCCAGGTCGTTCTGGACGGGGCCGATCTTCTCGCCGCGAGTCCCGCCGAACTGATCGAGATAAGGCGCCACAAGATGGGCATGGTGTTCCAGGGCTTCGGCCTTCTGCCGCACCTGAACGTGCTCGACAACATCGCCTTTCCGCTGAAGATCCAGGGCCGGCCCGCCGAGGCGCGCGAGAGCCGCGCCCGCGAGGTGATCCGGCTGGTCGGCCTCGAAGGGCGCGAGGCCGCCTTTCCCCACGAACTGTCGGGCGGCCAGCAGCAGCGCGTCGGCATCGCCCGCAGCCTGGCGGTCGAGCCCGGAATCTGGTTCCTGGACGAGCCCTTCTCGGCGCTCGACCCGCTGATCCGCCGCCAGATGCAGGACGAGTTCCTCCGCCTGCAGGACCAGTTGCAGAAAACCATCGTCTTCATCACCCACGACATCATGGAGGCCTGCCGCATCGCCGACCGGATCGCGCTGATGTGCGACGGGCGCATCATCCAGATCGGGACGCCGGCCGAAATCCTGCTGGCCCCTGCCGACGCCTATGTCGCCGATTTCACCGAGGATGTGGCAATGGGCCGGGTGATCCGCGCGGGCGATCTGGTCGGAGATCCGGCCGGCGCGCGGCCCGAGGCCCTGCCGGCCGACGCGCCAGAGGTCGCCGCCGACGCGCTGCTCGACGGGCTGATCCCCGCGGTTGCGGCCGGACAGCGCCGGTTCCGGGTGCGCGGAAGCGACCGCCGGCCGGGCGGTGTCCTGTCGGCTGACCGCATCCTCGATGTGCTGAGGCACGGGCAGCAATGAGCGGTCCGGGGGGCGCGATCCGGGCACGCACCGTTCCGCCCCGCGGCGCGGCCGCGGCCCACCTGGCGGGTGCGCGCTGGCTGTGGCTGGTGCTAGCCTGCGCCGCGCTTGTCCTTCTGCGCCCGGCGCTGCCCTGGCTTTCGGCCTTTCCGCCGGACTGGCAGCTGCCGGTCGCCGCCTGGCTGAACGGGCTGACCATGCCGGTCTTTTCCTGGCTACGACCCTTTGGCCGGGCGGCGGCGCTTCTGCTCGACTATCCGCTGGGCGGCATCCGGGCGGGCCTCCAGTCGATCGCCTGGCCGTCGCTCGTGCTGATCGTCGCGGCCCTGGCGCTGCGCGCCTCGGGCTGGCGACTGGCCGCGTTCGCCGTAGCCTCGCTGACCTATGTGGTCCTGTGCGGCTACTGGCGGCAGGCGATGAACACGCTGGCGATCGTCGCGATCTCGGTGCCGCTGTCGGTCGCGGTGGGCTTCGCGCTCGGGGCGATGGCCCACCGATGGCGCCGGCTGGTGCGCCCGCTCGAGGCGGTGCTCGACCTCATGCAGACGCTGCCGGCCTTCGCCTACCTGATCCCGCTTCTGATCCTGTTCGGGTTCGGCCCTTCGGCCGGGCTGGTGGCCAGCCTTCTGTTCTCGGCCCCGCCGATGGTGCGCAACACCATGCTGGGCCTGCGCCTCGTGCCCGCCGACATCCTTGAATCCGGGGTGATGGCGGGCTGCACCCCGCGCCAGACCTTCTGGCTGGTCGAGGTGCCTTCGGCCATGCCGCGCCTTCTGCTCGGGATCAACCAGACCTGCATGGCGGCGCTGAGCATGGTGATCATCGTCGCGATCATCGGCGGCTTCGACGACATGGGCTGGGAGGTCCTGTCGGCCATGCGCCGGGCCGAGCTGGGGCGCAGCCTCCTGTCGGGGTCGGTGATCGTGGTCATCGCCATCCTTCTCGACCGGATCACCCTGGGCCTGGCCACCATCGGCCGCCGCCGCGCCCCCCGGCTTGGCCGGCGCGGGCTGGCGCGCGCGGTGGCCGCGGCGCTGGTGCTTGCCGTCGCCCTGCGCATCCTGGGACCGGCGGCCGACCTGCTGCCCGACGCATCGGGGCGCAACATCCTCGAAGGCCTCGACCGGGCGCTTCTGGCGTTCGTCGGCGCCACCGATGCGCAGTTCAACCTTCTGCGGGGCGCGATCACCTATGGCGTGATGCTGCCCCTGCGGATCGGGATCGAGGGCGCGGCGACCCCTGCGGTCTGGGGCGTCACGCTCACCCCCGCGGGCCTCGCCCTTTATGCCGGGGCGGTCGGGATGATCGCGCTGCTTCTCTGGCGGCACAGCCGGGCCGGCGCCGCGGCGGCGCTGCTGGCCGGGCTTCTCCTCTACACCGGGCTGCCCGGCTTTCCCTGGATAGGCTTCGTGCTGATCGTCGCGATGCTGGCCCATGCCGGCGCGGGCCCGCGCCTTGCGCTTGTGGCTGCGGCGGTTGTCGCAGGCATCCTGGTGTCAGGCCTGTGGCTGCCCTTCATGCAGTCGGTCTATCTCTGTGCCATCGCCGTGGCCGGCTGCCTGGCGATCGGCGGCGGCCTGGGCGTGTGGGCGGCGCAAAGCGACCGGGTCTCGCAGGTGCTGCGCCCGGTCTGCGACGCGCTGCAGACCATGCCGCAGTTCGTGTTCCTGATCCCGGCGCTGATGCTCTTCCGTGTCGGCGAGTTCACGGCGCTGATCGCGATCATGCTTTATGCAATCGTCCCGCCCATCCGCTATGTCGAGCAGGGCCTGCGCGGCGTCCCCGCCGACAAGATCGAGGCCGCGCGCCAGATGGGGACGACGCCGGCGCAGCTTCTGTGGCAGGTCAGGGTGCCGCTGGCCTGGCCCGCGATCCTTCTGGGCATGAACCAGACGATCATGGCCGCCCTGTCGATGCTGGTCATTGCGGCGCTGGTCGGCACCCGCGATCTTGGCCAGCAGGTCTATGTCGCGCTCGGCAAGGCCGATCCGGGGCTTGGCCTGCTGGCGGGACTGGCGATCGCCGCCGTTGCGATGGTCTCGGACCGTATCCTGAGGGGCTTTGCCGACCGGCGCCGAGGGGGCGCTACAGCTTGACCGCGCGGATCGCGGCCAGAAGCGCCGGCCGGTGGCTGGTCACAAGCGCCTCGATCCGGGCCAGACGGTCAGGTGTGAAGTAGCCTTCCACGTCGAGAAGGTTGACCGTCCCCACCACCTGCCCGCCGTCCTTGACCGGGATGTTGACGGCCGAATGGCAGCCAAGCGCGTTGATCAGCGGATGATCGGGGAAGTAGGGCGCGAATTCGGCGGTCCTGTTGGCGACGAACGTTCGGCCGCCATCGATGACCATGCGGCTCCAGCCGTCGTCGCCCATCGGCTTGGTGCCGGTGACCGGATACTCGGTCGGGTGCGAGGTGTAGGCGCGGCGCGACAGGCGCGCGGCCTTGTCGAGGACGCTGACCGTGAAAAGCCGGATGCCCACGGCCTCGCGCACGGCCCGGTGCAGATCGGCGAATGCGTTCGGGATGTCGGTCGCCATCATCGTTCCTTTCGTCAGCACTGGCCGCCCGGCCCCCGGGGGGCCTCGCTGTCAACGCAGGTCTTCCGCCAGCCGGGCCGCCCTTGTCAATCGGTTTGCGACGGGCCAGGCCGGCCAATCCTTCGCCCCTGCACGGGATTCTTGACAAGCGGCGCGGAAAGTTGGCCAAATGGTCAAGGAAACCGGCCCTCGCGCCGAGTCTGCCAGAAAAAACAATGACAACAGGGAGTTGATGATGACGTTCGAACCGACCCTCCGGCGGCTCGGGGCTGCGGCGTTTGCGGCCTTGATGCTTGGCGCTTCGCCCGTGGCGCTTTTGGCCGCGACCCCCGCCGACACGCTGGTGATCGCCGACGCGATCGACGACATTGTGTCGCTCGACCCGGCCGAGGCCTATGAATTCTCGGGCCTCGACATCAACAACAACACCTATGACGGGCTGGTCGAGCTTGATCCGACCAATGGCCAGATGGTGCCCGGCCTGGCCGAAAGCTGGTCCGTGGCCGATGACGGCACCACCTACACGTTCAAGATGCGGCCCGGCGTCACCTTTGCATCCGGCAATCCGCTGCGCGCCGAGGATGCCGCCTGGTCCCTGCAGCGCGTCATCAAGCTGAACAAGACCCCGGCCTTCATCCTGTCACAGTTCGGCTGGACCGCCGACAACGTCGACAAGATGGTCACTGCCGATGGCGACACCCTGACGATCAAGACCGACAAGGCCTATGCGCCGACCTTCCTTTACAACTGCCTGACCGCGGGCGTGGCCGAGATCCTCGACAAGGAGACGGTCAGCGCCCATGACGCGGGCGGCGACATGGGCAATGTCTGGCTGAACAGCAATTCGGCCGGCACCGGGGCCTATGTCCTGAAAAGCTACAAGCCCAAGGAGGGCTACCTGCTCGAGGCGCGCAAGGGCCACTGGCGCGGTGACGCGAAGATCCCGAAGATCCTGATGCGCCACACCCCCGAGGCGGCGACCCAAAGGCTCGAGCTTGAGAAGGGCGACGTGGATGTCGCGCGGACCCTGACGCCGGTCGATCTCGAGGGGCTGAAGGGCAACAAGGATGTGACGATCCAGCAGGACGTTGGCGGCCAGATCTATTATCTGGCCTTCAACCAGAAGAACGAGAACTACAAGAATGCCAAGTTCCTCGACGCGATGCGCTGGTCGATCGACTATCAGGGGGTGGCCGACACGATCATGAAGGGCACGGTGATCGTGCATCAGGCCTTCCTGCCCAAGGGCTATCTCGGGGCGCTGGACGATACGCCCTACAAGCTGGACGTGGACAAGGCCAAGGCGCTCTTGGCCGAATCCGGTATCAAGGATCCCGAGGTCAAGCTGTCGGTGCGCAACTCGCCCGACCGGATGGACCTTGCCCAGTCGATCCAGAACACCTTCGGACAGGTCGGCATCAAGGTCGACCTCAAGGTCGGAGAGGGCGCCGAGCAGCTGAAGGAATACCGGGCGCGCCAGCATGACGCGACCCTGCAGACCTGGGGGCCGGACTATCCCGACCCGAACACCAACTCGTCCACCTTTGCCGAGAACCCCGACAATTCGGACGAAGCCAAGAACACCGGCTATCTGGCCTGGCGCAATGCCTATGATCCGGGCGAGCTGAAGGCCGAAAGCCAGGCGGCGGTGATGGAGCGCGATCCCGACAAGCGCAAGGCGATGTACGAGGACCTTCAGAAGAAAAGCCGCGAGACCTCGCCCTTCATCATCATGTTCCAGCAGGCGCGTGAGACCGGGCTGCGCAACAACGTCAAGGGCTTCTACACCGGGGGCGCCACCGACTCGGCCGCCTACTGGCTGGCGACCAAGTAAGGACGGCGCGCGCCCCGGCAGGTTCCGGGGCGCGCGGACCTTGTGCATGGAACAATCCGACATCCCCGGCCACCAGGCCCCGCTGCTGCGCATCGCGCGGCAAGCCGGAGCGACGACGGCCCAGCTTCTGGTGACGTTCATCGGCCTCTTGGCGGTGACGTTCATCATCAGCCGCGTCGTGCCGATCGACCCGGTGTCGGCGCTGATTGGCGAACGGGCCACCGCTGACCAGATCGCGGAGGCGCGGTTACGGCTGGGGCTGGACGAGCCGTTGTGGCGGCAGTTCCTTCTTTACGTCTGGCAGGCGCTGCACGGCGATTTCGGCCTGTCGATCAAGACCCACCAGCCGGTCATCCAGGAAATCGCCCGCTTTTTCCCGGCCACGCTGGAGCTATCGACCCTGGCGACCATCATCGGCGTCCTGATCGGCATCCCGGCGGGGGTGCTGGCGGCGACCCGTCCCGGCAGCTTGCCGGACCAGATAGTGCGGCTGGTGGGGCTGATGGGCTATTCGATGCCGGTCTTCTGGCTGGCGCTGATCGGGCTTCTGGTCTTTTACGGCGATCTGGGCTGGGTCGGCGGGCCGGGGCGGCTGGATGCGTCCTATGACATGATGATGGAGTTCGAGGTGACGCAGTATACCGGCATGGTGCTGGTCGACACCGCCCTGAACGGCCGCTGGGACATGTTCGCCAATGCCTTTTCCCACATCATCCTGCCGGCCAGCATCCTGGGCTATCTGTCGATGGCCTATATCAGCCGCATGACCCGCAGCTTCATGATGAACGAGCTGGGGCAGGAATATATCACCACCGCCCGCGTCAAGGGCATGCCCGAGCGGCGAGTGATCTGGGTCCACGCGATGAAGAACGTGATGGTGCCGCTCATCACCGTCATCGCGCTGAGCTATGCGTTCCTCCTGGAGGGTGCGGTGCTGACCGAGACGATCTTTGCCTGGCCGGGGCTGGGGCGCTACATCACCGACGCGCTCCTGGTCGCCGACATGCCTGCCGTCCTCGGCGGAACGGTGGTCGTCGGTGCGGTCTACATCGGGCTGAACATGGTGTCGGACCTGCTCTACCGGCTGGCCGATCCGAGGGCGCGCTGATGGCCGGTGTCGCCACCTGGCTGCGAGAGCCGAACCCGACCTCGCGCTGGCAGGCGCGGGCCGGACAGGGATACCTGAGCTGGCTGAGGTTCTGCCGCAACCCGCTGGCGATGATCGGGCTGGCGATCACCGTCCTCCTGGTGCTGATGTCGCTGTTCGCACCGCTTCTGGCCCCGCATGATCCGATCGCCCAGGATCTGACCCACCGCTTCATCCCGCCCGGCACGCCCGGTAACTGGCTGGGGACCGACGATTTCGGCCGGGATATCTGGAGCCGCATCCTGTTCGGGTCGCGGATCACGCTTTACATCGTGGTGCTGGTCATCCTGACCGCCCCGGTCGTGGGGCTGATCATCGGCACGGTCGCGGGCTATTTCGGCGGCTGGATCGACCAGGTGCTGATGCGCATCACCGACATCTTCCTGGCCTTCCCCAAGCTGATCCTGGCGCTGGCGCTGGTCGCCGTGCTGGGGCCCGGCATCGAGAACGCGGTGCTGGCCATCGCGCTGACCTCGTGGCCGCCCTATGCGCGCGTCGCCCGGGCCGAAACGCTGACCGTGCGCAACTCCGACTATATCGCCGCGGTTCGGTTGCAGGGGGCGGGGGCGGCGCGGATCATCTGGGGCCACATCATGCCGATGTGCCTGCCGTCGGTCATCATCCGGGTGACGCTGGACATGGCCGGAGTGATCCTGATTGCCGCTGGCCTCGGCTTTCTGGGGCTGGGGGTGCAGCCGCCGCTGCCGGAATGGGGCATGATGATCTCGTCGGGGCGCAAGTTCCTGTTCGACCAATGGTGGGTGGCCACCATGCCGGGGCTCGCGATCTTCATCGTCTCGCTGGGCTTCAACCTTCTGGGCGACGGGCTGCGCGATGTCCTTGACCCGAGGAGCGCCGGGCGATGACGCTTCTGTCGGTGCGCAACCTTCGCGTAAGCTTCGACACCGAAGCCGGCCTGGTCGAGGCGGTGCGCGGCGTCTCGTTCGACCTCGGGCGCGAGCGGCTGGGGATCGTGGGCGAAAGCGGGTCTGGCAAGACGATGACCGGCCGGTCGGTCCTGCGGCTGATCCGCCCGCCGGGCAAGATCGAGGCGGACGCGATGCACTTCGACGGAGCCGACCTGATGGCGGCCTCCGAGGCCGAGATGCGGGCGCTGCGCGGCCGGCGCATGGCGATGGTCATGCAGGATCCGAAATATTCGCTGAACCCGGTGATGAATGTCGGCGCCCAGCTGACCGAGGGCCTTCGGCAGCGCGACCGGCTGTCGGCGGGCGATGCCCGGCGCAAGGCGATCGACGCGCTCGAGGCGGTGCAGATCCGCGACCCCGAGCGGGTGCTGTCGGCCTATCCGCACGAGCTGTCCGGTGGCATGGGCCAGCGGGTGATGATCGCGATGATGCTGATCCCCAGCCCCGACCTGCTGATTGCGGACGAGCCCACGAGCGCCCTCGACGTGACGGTGCAGGCCGAGGTACTGTCGATCCTCGACGGGCTGGTGCGCGACCGGGGCATGGGGCTGATCTTCATCAGCCACGACCTGCGGCTGGTGGCGCGGTTCTGCGACCGGGTGCTGGTGATGTACAAGGGGCGCGTGGTCGAGGAACTGGCGGCGCGCGATCTCATGCAGGCGCGGCATCCCTACACGCAGGGCCTGCTGAACTGTCTGCCGCGCATCGGCGGGTCGCGCGGCCCGTTGCCGGGGCTGGACCGCAATGCCGAGTGGGCGCGCTGACATGGTGAAGGCAGGGGACAGAGCCGGCGCAATGATCGAGATCGACAACCTTTCCGTCATTTTTCATGCCAACCACCGGCTGGTGCGTGCCGTCGAGGGTGTCAGCCTGTCGATCGCCGCGCGTGAAAGCTTTGGACTGGTCGGCGAAAGCGGTTCGGGCAAATCGACGATCCTGCGCGCGGTCTGCGGTCTGGCGCCGATCACTGGCGGGCAGATCCGCATCGCGGGCGAGCCGGTCCTCACCCCGCGCGGGCGCGCCTTCAGCCGCAGGGTCCAGATGGTGTTCCAGGACCCCTACGCCAGCCTTCACCCACGCCACACCATCGACCGCGTGCTGTCCGAGCCGCTGGCCATCCACGGGATCGGCGACACCGACCGCAAGGTCATGCGCGCGCTCGAGGATGTGGGCCTGCCAACCTCCTTCCGGTTCCGCTATCCCCACCAGCTGTCCGGCGGCCAGCGCCAGCGCGTCGCCATCGCCCGGGCGCTGATGCTTGAACCTGCGGTCCTGCTCCTGGACGAACCGACATCGGCGCTCGACGCCTCGGTGCAGGCCGAGACGCTGAACCTTCTCTCGCGGCTGCGCGAGGAACGCGGCCTGACCTTCCTGATGGTGTCGCATGACCTCGCGGTCATCGACCACATGTGCGACCGTATCCTGGTCATGCAGCACGGCCGCGCCGTCGAGGAGCTGGACCGCGCCGATCTGGTCAACGTGACGATGAAGACCGACTACGCGCGCTCGCTCTTCAACGCCAGCGCCGACCGGATGCTGTAAGGGGCCGCCTCAGGCCGGGAGGTGGCCCAGGACATAGGCGCCTGCGCCCCGGTCGAAACCCGTGATCGCCTGGTCCGTGGCGAAGGCTTGCGTCAGCGCCTTGCGCACCCGCAACCGTTCGGCCAGCGCCCGGGGGCCGTCCTCGTTCAGCAGGGCGGGAAAGTCCGGCGGGATGGCCACGCGCGGGGCGGACTGCGCTTCGGGCGCGGGCAGCGGCCTTCCGGTGGCGCGCGCGGCGACCGCCGGGCACCGCAGATCCCAGTCGGCCACCAGCCTGTCCGAGGGGGCGCCGGCATTGATCCCCTTCATCGCCCCGTAGTAGTCGGGCAGATAGACCCGCGCCGTCGCGCCGAGATGGCCGATGTTCAGGCTGGCGTTGGTCAGCCGCAGGGGATCGAAGGTCCAGCGGACATGCCCGATCCCGCGCGCCAGGCACCAGTCGCGCTGATACCATTTGAGCCGCGCCCCCAGCCCGGCCCCGCGCATCTCGGGCAGCACCGCCAGCCGGTGCGAGTGCTGGACCTGCGCCTCGCGGGTGGGAAAGGCGAAGACATAGCCGACCATCCGCCCCCCCGCGAAGGCGCCGCCGCACAGGCCGCCCTCGGACTGGATGACCATCATCAGGTCGGCGGGGTCGGCGGTGTCGTCCCTGCCCCAGACCGCGCGCTGCAGGTCTTCGGCGGCCAGGAACTCGTCCATTCCGGCAAGGTCGCGCAGGGTGATGCCGGTCATTGGCCGACCCTCTGGATCTCGCTGCTGACCGTCGCCAGGAAATCGTGATCGAGCGTCACGCCGATACCCGCACCCTTTGGCACCGGCATCCGCCCGTCCCGGCTTTCCAGCCGCTCGGCGATGATGTCGCGGGTGAAATAGCGGCTGGCCGAGGAGGTGTCGCCGGGCCTCGTGAAGTTCGGCAGGGTGGACAGGTGGATGTTGTGCGCCCGCCCGACGCCGCTTTCCAGCATGCCCCCGCACCAGACCGGCACGTCGAATGCGGCCGAAATGTCGTGGATGCCAAGAGCGGCCTGATAGCCGCCCACCCGGCCGACCTTGATGTTGATGACCCGCGCAGCGTCGGTCTGAAGCGCCTTCCGGGCATGAGCCACTGACCGGATGCATTCGTCCAGGCAGATCGGTGTCTTCAGGCGGGCCTGAAGCACCGCATGGTCGTGGATGTCGTCCCAGGCCAGCGGCTGCTCGATATAGTCGAGCGCGAAGGCATCCAGCCGGGCCAGCAACGCGGTGTCGGCCAGGGTATAGGAGGAATTGGCATCGACCGTGAGGTGCGCGTCTGGGAAGCGGTCGCGCACCGCGCGCACCAGCGCCAGGTCGTGGCCGGGCATGATCTTCAGCTTGATGCGCTTGTAGCCCTGGTCGAGATGGGCCTTCACCCGTTCGATGGTGCCATCTACCGGACCGATCCCCAGCGACACGCCCACGTCGATCGCGTCGCCCGACCCGCCCAGAAGCACCCCCAGCGGCAGGTTCAGCGACCGTGCCCACAGATCCCAGAAGGCCATCTCGACCGTGGCCCGGGCCATCTGGTTGCCGCGCCAGGGGGCAAGCAGCCGGTTCAGCGCGGCGGGATTCTCGAACGTCTGCCCGACGACCTGCGGCAGGACCGCATCGCGCAGAAAGGCCATCGCGCCCCTGGTGGTTTCCTCCAGATAGTCCGGCAGCGGGTCCATCACCCCTTCGGCCACGCCCTCCAGGCCGCCCGAGAACAGCCGAAGCAGCGGAAAGGTCTTTTCGGTCATGGTGCCGGTGGCGATGGTGAAGGGCGTCACCAGCGGCAGGCGGACCAGCCGCAGCTCTGCCGCCCCGATGGTCAACTGCGCCCGCACCGCCTGCAAGCTGGACTTGTCCTTCATCGCGCCGCCCCCCGGGTCTGCCAGTCCGCGTGACTTTAGTCGATTAAAGTTTTCTTGCAAGATTGACGGATGGTCATATTTCTGACAGCGTTCTTGCAGGGAATCTGGCGGGGGGCCGGAACGGGATGGGGGAACTCGGGGTGGAGACGGGGCTTCCGGCCGACCTGCGCGGGCGGCTCGAGGAAAGCCTGCGCGACGCGACCCCGGCGTCGCGCGCCTTGGCCAGTCATTTCCTCGCCAACCTCAAGGAATTGCCGTTCGAGACCGCTGCGTCGGTCGGTGCCAAGGTCGGGGTCAGCGAGGCGACGGTCGGGCGCTATTGCCGCAGTCTCGGCTATCGCCATTTCAAGGATCTGAAGACGGCGATCCAGTCCGATCTTGGCGACAAGGCCTGGCTGATCGGCGAGCGGCTTCAGGAGTTCGCCCTCCGCCTGCGCAGCGGCCCGGCCGACACAAGGCGCGGGCTGGAGCGCGAGATCGCCGCCATCATCGCCAACTACGAGATCGCGGCGACGCCCGAGTTCGCCCGGGCGGTCCGGCGCCTGGCCCATTGCCCGCAGGTCTTCGTCGCCGGCTTCCAGACCGAGCGCGGGCACGGCGCATTTCTTGCGCACGGGTTGCAGTATCTGCGCGCGGGCGTGCAGCTTCTGGACCTGTCTGCCGGCACCTTTGCCGAAGTCCTGCTGGCGCCGCCCGGCCAGGCCTGCCTGGTCATGATCGACGGCCGGCGCTATTCGCGCCTGACCCGGCGCCTCGCCGCGGCCGCGCGCGAGCGGGCGATCCCCGTCACGCTGATCACCGATCCCTATTGCGTCTGGTCAAGCGAGGTCGCCGACGAGGCCTTTGTCGTGCAGACCGACTTCAACCAGTTCTGGGATGCGACATCGGCGATGTCCTCGCTCATCTGCCAGATCGTCAACGCGGTCTTCGCCGAGCTTGGCCCGGATGTCGAAGAGCGGATGAGCCGGGTCTCGAACCTCTACAACGACTTCATCGGGCACGCGGGCGATCCGCGCGGGCCGCTGAGGCAATGACGCGACAGACAACAGACAACCAGCAACGGGAGATGAGAATGTTTGCCAGAATCCGGACCTCCATCCTTGCCGCCAGCGTCTCGGCGGCGGCGCTGATGACGCTGCCCGCCGCGGGGCAGGAGGCGACCTTCGTCCTCAGCACCAACGAGGTCGGCATCCCGAACTACAACCCGGTCATGGCCGTCAACACCAACACCGCCTTTTCGATGATCTACGACACGCTCGTTGCGCAGGACGCCGACCTGTCGTTCCACCCGTTCCTGGCCGAAAGCTGGGACGAGGCGCCCGATGGCATGTCCTGGGTCTTCCACCTGAAGCCGGGGGTCAAGTTCCACAACGGCAAGCCCCTGACCGCGGCAGTCATCGCCAAATGGATCGAGCTGTTCCGCAAGTCGGAAAACTCCTACATGGTCGATGCCGTGGACCGGGTCGAGGCGGTGGACGACCTGACCGCCAAATTCGTGATGAAGCACCCCGAGCCGAACCTGCTGTTCAACCTGTCGTCGTCGTTCATGGGTGTGCCCGATCCTGACGCCATCACCGAGATGGGCGACAACTACGGGATCAGCGAGGCGGTGGGCACCGGCCCCTTCAAGCTGGAAAGCTTCACGCTCGGCCAGGAAACGGTGCTGGTGCGCAACGACGACTATGCCTGGGAATCGCCCCTGTCGGCCAACAAGGGGCCGGCAAAGCTGGAACGGATCACCTTCCGTGAAATGGCCGAGGATTCGACCGCCTTCCTTGAACTGAAGTCCGGCGGCGTCGATGCGCTTCTGTCGGTGCCGACCGACTATATCGACCAGATCAAGGCCGAACCGACGCTTGCGCTGTTCTCGATCCCCGGCCAGGAAGTCTATTACATGCCGATCAACGTCACCAGGGAGCCGTTCACCGACATCAAGGTGCGGCAGGCGGCGGCGCTGGCGATCAACCAGAAGGAAATCCTCGAGAACGTGTTTGGTGGCCACGGTGCGGTGGCGAACAACTTCCTGATCTCGGCGCTGCCCGAGTCGAAGATCGATCCGTCGCTCGACATCAGCTATGACCCGGCCAAGGCCAACGCGCTTCTGGACGAGGCGGGCTGGAAGATGGGTGCGGACGGCGTGCGCGCCAAGGACGGCAAGCCGCTGTCGGTCGCGCTGTGGACGCAGAGCGACAGCATCTTCCGCCGCCTGACCGAAGTGGTCCAGGCGCAGCTGAAGGCGGTGGGCATCGACGCCAAGATCACCACCTTCGACAGCTCGACCATCCGCGACCAGTACAAGGCCGGCGAACAGCAGCTGGCGGTGCGGTCCTACTTCTGGAACAACGCCGACATCGTCGACTGGTTCTTCGGCGGCGACCGGCTGGGCTATCCGAACATCTCGATGTTCAACGATCCCAAGGCCGAGGAACTGCGCGACAAGGCGATGAAGGGATCGAAGACCCAGGATGAGCGGGTCCAGAACTTCACCGCCTATCATGCCTATGTGACGAGCCAGTTCCCCTATGCGCCGATCTACCAGCCCGAGCAGAACATGGCCTACAACAAGGATCGGCTGGTGATGCCAGACCGCATCCACGGCACTTCGGTCACGGGCGTCGACATGGTCGACGTGTCGGTCAAAGAGTGACGCGCGGGCAGGAGGGGCGGTCATGCCGGGATTCCTGATCAGGCGCGTCCTGCTTCTCCTGCCGGTCTTTCTGGCCGTGTCGGTGGTGATCTTTCTGATCCTGCACCTGATCCCCGGCGATCCGGTGGACAATCTGGTCAAGGTGGGCACGCCGGCGGCCAAGCGGGCCGAGATCACCGCCCGCTATGGCCTCGACCGGCCCCTGGTCGTGCAATACGGCATATGGCTCTGGGCGGTCATGCATGGCGATCTCGGAACATCGATCGTGACCCACCGTCCGGTCGCGTCCCTGATCGGACAGGCGCTGCCCCATTCGCTGGCCCTGGGCGGTGCGGCGCTGGCCTTTTCGTCGGCCCTCGGCATCCTGCTCGGGGTTGTCGCGGCGGCCTGGCGCGACCGCTGGCCCGACCAGATCATCATGGGGGGCGTACTGGTGGGCTCGACGCTCCCTTCCTTCTGGCTGGGATTGCTCCTGATCCTCGCGTTCGCCGTCCAGCTTGGATGGTTTCCGGTGTCGGGCGCGCGCGGCTGGGACAGTCTGATCCTGCCGGTCCTGACCATCGGCCTTGGCGGGACCGCGCTTGTCGCCCGGGTGACGCGGGTGGCGATGATCGAGGCGGGCGGGCGCGATTTCGTCATGCTGTTGCACGCGAAGGGCCTGCCCCCCGGCCGCATCCGCCTGCGCCATGTCCTGCGCCATGCGCTGATCCCGGTGGTGACGATCCTCGCCCTGCGCATCGGCTGGATTCTCGGTGGCGCGGTGACGGTCGAATATGTCTTTGCCCGGCCGGGACTGGGCTCGACCCTGATCAAGGGGCTGAACCAGCATGACTATCCGGTGGTGCAGGCCTGCCTTCTGATGCTGGCCGTCGCGGTCATGCTGGGCACGCTTCTCGGCGACGTCGTCCAGGCGCTGATGGACCCGCGCGTGCGGGGGGCACTGGGATGAGCCTGCGCCGGACCCTCGGCCCCGTCCGCTCGGCGCTGGCGACCCGCAAGGGCGCCC
Source organism: Pseudomonadota bacterium (assembly GCA_018240425.1). Lineage (GTDB taxonomy): Bacteria > Pseudomonadota > Alphaproteobacteria > Rhodobacterales > Rhodobacteraceae > TMP-24. The sequence goes on from JAFEFU010000049.1 coordinate 121,671, forward strand.
TTGCCGGGCTGTGGCTGGCGCTGGTCGTCGTGGTGGCGGTGCTTGCGCCGCTGCTGACCCCCTATGCCTACGACATCCAGAGCCTGCCCGACGCTTTCCGGCCACCGGCCGCAACGCACTGGCTGGGAACGGATGAATTCGGGCGCGACCTCCTGACCCGGATCATCTATGGCGCGCGCACCTCGCTGTCGGTGTCGGTGGTGTCGATCGCGGTATCGGTCCTTGCGGGGATGATCCTCGGTGCGGCGGCGGGCTATTTCGGCGGCAGGCTGGACCAGGCGGTGACGGTCGTCGTCGATCTGACCTGGTCCTTCCCGGAAATCCTGGTGGCGCTGATCCTTGTCGCGATCATCGGCCCCGGCGTCACCGGCACGATGGTGGCGATCGGTGTGGCCTACCTGGCCCAGTTCACCCGCCTGACCCGCGCGCAGATCATGACCATCCGCTCCGAGACCTACATCGAGGCGGCGCGCAGCCTTGGCGCCAGCGACGGCTTCATCCTGGCGCGCCATCTCCTGCCCAACGCGCTTGGCCCCGTGCTCATCGCCGGGATGCTGGCCACCGGCGACGCGATCATCCTCGAGGCGACGCTGGGTTTCTTCGGCCTGGGCGCGCAGCCGCCGCTGCCCAGCTGGGGGGCGATGATGTCGTCGGGCTCGGGCCTTCTCTTCAAGGCGCCGTGGATCATCCTCTTCCCCGGCCTGGCGGTGGCGACGACCGTGATCGCGATCAACCTTTTCGGTGACGCGCTGATCCACGCCCTCGACATCAAGACCCGTCTGAGGGAGGCGTGAATGCTCTTGTCGGTGGAAAACCTGTCGGTCGCCATCGGCCCGGTCGAACCGCTGAGCGGGCTGAGCCTTGCGCTCGATCGCGGCGAGATCCTCGGCCTCGTCGGCGAAAGCGGGTCGGGCAAGTCGCTGACCGCGCTGGCGGTCACCGGTCTCCTGCCTCTGATCGGCGGGCGCGTCTCGTCGGGCAGCGTCAGCTTCGACGGGGTGGACCTCTGCCGCCTGCCCGAGGCCGACCTGCGCGGGTACCGTGGGCGGCGGATCGCCTTCGTGACGCAGAATCCGATGACCGCGCTCGATCCGATCCAGCGCATCGGCGATCAGGTCGACGTGGTGGCGCGGCTGCATCTGGGGCTGGGCAAGGCGGCGGCGCGCGCCCGGACCGTCGATCTTCTGGCCAGCCTGCGCATCCCCGAGGCTGCCGCCATCTGCGACGCCTTTCCGCACCAGCTGTCGGGCGGCATGAAGCAGCGCATCGTCATCGCGATGGCGCTGGCGGGCGATCCCGACCTCATCATCGCCGACGAGCCGACGACGGCGCTGGACGTGACGGTGCAGGCGCAGATCATCCACCTGCTCGGGCAGCTTGCAAGGGACCGGGGGCTGGGGCTTCTGCTCATCACCCACGACATGGGCGTCGTCGCACAGGTCTGCGACAAGGTCGCCGTGCTTTATGCCGGGCGGCTGGCCGAGACCCGCGAGGTCGGGCAACTGTTCGCCGCGCCCGCCCATCCCTACACCCGGGCATTGATCGGCTGCATCCCGCGCGAAGGGATGGCGCCGGGCAGTCTCAGCGGCATTCCGGGCGCGGTCCCGTCGGTTGCGACCTATCCCGGGGGCTGCCGCTTCCATCCGCGCTGTCCGCGCGCCGCCGAGCCTTGCCGCGCCGCCCCGCCCCCCTTTGCGGCCCGCCCCGGAGGCGGGATGCTGGCCTGTCACTTCCCCCTGGAGCCAGCCGATGCCTGACCCCCTGATCCTGGCCGACGACCTCAGCCGCCGCTTCGCGACCGGCGGCGGCTTCTTCCGCAAGCCGCGCAGCATGATGGCGGTCCGCGGCGTGTCGCTGTCGGTGGCGCGCGGCGAGGTGGTGGGCGTGGTCGGCGAAAGCGGCTGCGGAAAATCGACGCTCGCCCGGCTGATCCTGCGCCTGATCGAACCGACCTCGGGCCGAGTGTCCTTCGACGGGCAGGATCTGACGCGCCTGTCGCGAGGCGAACTGCGGCGCCTGCGGCGGCGCATGGCGATGGTCTTTCAGGATCCCTATTCGTCGCTCGATCCCCGCTTCCGGCTTGCCGACGTGCTGGCCGAGCCCTTCCAGTCGCAGGGCGAGGCGGCGCCGCC
>JAFEFU010000004.1 GCA_018240425.1 Pseudomonadota bacterium
AGGGAAACAGCGACTTGGGACAGGGCGCGCAGCTCGGGTTCGCTTTCGACGTTGAACTGGCGGATGCCGCCTTCGAGCGTCGCGCGCATTTCGTCGCGGGTCTTGCCGACGCCGGAAAAGACGATCCTTTCCCCCGGAACGCCCGCCGCCCTGGCCCGCAGATATTCGCCCAGGGACACCACATCCATGCCGGCGCCGAGGCGGCCGAGGGTCTTCAGAACCGCGATGTTGCCGTTCGACTTGACCGCGAAACAGACCAGGTGGGGAAGGGGGGAAAGCGCCTCGGTGAAGAGCCGGTAGTGGCGTTCGAGGGTGGCGGTCGAATAGACGTAGAAGGGGGTGCCGACCGTGGCGGCGATGTCGGGGAGGGCCACGTCCTCGGCATGGAGGACGCCACCGCGATAGAGAAAATGATCCATCCCCTGCCCCCGTCGCCCCCCGGCTTTCGCGCCGGTATAGCAGAAGGCGGCGGGGGCGCAATCGCGCGCCGCCCCGGCCATTGAAAATCAGCGGGTTAGGTAAGAGGCGAGGTATGGAAAACGTATGGCCTTGCGTATGGATTTGCGTCATCCGCGCGCGGCGGGCGCGGAAGGGCGGCCCAGAGGGAACCGGCGGCCGCCAAACTGCGGCCCCAATCGGCTGCGATCACCGGGGGAGAGTGGCGCCCGATCCGGGGGGCGGTTGGGCATCGGGGGAAGGGCGCAGGGGGAGCGGGATGGCAGTTGGACGGACCGGACGATCGTTGCCGATGGTGAACCGGGCCCGCTGCCCGTGCGGGCTTGGGTTGGTCGGGGAAAGGACTGGGGCATGAGGACCGCGCTGCGGGCGCTCGTTGTCCTGATCTGTGGCGGCGGGGGGTTTTCGGCATGAGGCGGATTTTGCGGGCTTTCGCCTGGCTTGTCATCCTGATCGCCAGCCTGCCGCTGCTGGCCGTCGGGACCGATATCGCCTGGACCTGGCTGAACACGGCGCATGTCAGCTGGCACCAGCGGATGGAGCTGGTGATCGAGACACCCTCGGGCGAGGTCCGGGGGGCGGCGGTGCAGGAGGCGCGGCTGACCGCCACGCGCGGCGAATTGCGCCATATCATGGGGGTCAACGGTGCGACCGCCGGTTATGGCTTCAAGGGCGAGGCGGTAGTGGTCGAGGTGGCGCCGGGGCGCTGGCTCTTCGCGCTCCTGACCGGCGGCGAGGGCGGCCTCGGCAGTCCGGGGCTGAACCTCGCCACGCTGGCCGGCCAGTCGCAGAAGCTTTACCCGGCGACGGAAGAAGCGGCGGCGGTGGTCAAGGCCCTGCCGAAGGACCAGCCCCTGCCGCTGACCCCCGACCTCTATCCGCTGCTGGTGACCTTCGACGATATCCACGACCCGAAGACGGTGCGCCGGGTCGACCCTGCCGACCTAGCGGCCGTCTTCGGCCCCGGCGTGAGCTTGAAGGCGGTGACGCTCGCCGTGACCGACGCGCCGGTGACCGAGGGGAGGGTCGAGGGGGTGCTGGGGTGGCTTCTCGAAGCGGGAAAGTCGCGCTTCAACGTCGCCAAGACGCCTGACGGCGATATCCCATTAAACGCATTTCTCAGCATTGATCATTGGAGAGAAAAATGAGGGGCCGTAGGGTGGGTGCCAACCCACCATCTTCCTTGACGCGATGGCCGTTCGGTGGGTTTCACCCACCCTACTCCCCCGCCCCGTCCAAAATCGGCCCCTCGGGCTGTAGGGTGCGCTTCAGCGCATCACTCATCCGACGGCACTGTGCCCCAAACCCTCGCTACGGACCCGGTGCGCTGAAGCGCATCCTACGCACTGGCGACGGGCTGGCCGGCGGTCAGAGGGTGCCGACCACGCCGATGCGCGCGGTGCCGCTGATCGAAACGGCGGGCTTGTCCGGGGTGGCGGCGGGCGGCTTGGGCGGGCCGTCGGCGCCGCAGGCGGCGAGGAGCGCGAGAAGGGCGAGGGCGGTCAGGATGGGTCTGGTCATTGGCTTACACTCACGCCGACGCCGGCAATCGAGGTGGAGAGGGACGGGCGCACCTTCACGCCCGCGGGGGTCAGGTGGACATTGGCATGGGCGCGCGGAAAGGAACAGCCGGCCATGAGCACCAGCATCAGGATCGGCAGAAGGTGGCGCGCCCCCCTCATCCCAGCGCCGCCTTCCAGCGCGCCACCTGGGCACGGACCTGATCGGGGGCGGTGCCGCCGTAGCTTTGCCGCGAGGCGACGGAGTTGTGGACGCCGAGGACGGAATAGACATCCTGGGTGATCGCCGGATGCACGCCGGTCATTTCGGCGATGGTGAGGTCGGGCAGGTCGCAGCCCTTTTGCTCGGCCAGCGCCACCAGGGTGCCGGTGACATGGTGGGCGTCGCGGAACGGCAGGCCCGCCTTGCGCACCAGCCAGTCGGCGAGGTCGGTGGCGGTGGAGAAACCGCTGGCGGCCGCCTTTTCGAGGTTGGCGCGGTTGGCGGTCAGGTCGCGGACCATGCCCTCCATCGCGGCGAGCGCCAGCATCAGCGTGTCGGCGGCGTCGAAGACCTGTTCCTTGTCCTCCTGCATGTCCTTGGAATAGGCCAAGGGCAGGCCCTTCATCACCGTGAACAAGGCGACGGTCGCCCCGAGGATGCGGCCGATCTTGGCGCGGATCAGTTCGGCGGCGTCGGGGTTCTTTTTCTGCGGCATGATCGAGGAGCCGGTCGAGAAGCGGTCGGAGAGGGTGACGAAGCGGAATTGCGCGGAGGACCAGATCACCAGTTCCTCGGCGAAGCGGCTGAGGTGGATGGCGCAGATCGACGCGGCGGCGAGGAATTCCAGCGCGAAGTCGCGGTCGCTGACCGCGTCGAGCGAATTGGCCATCGGCCGGTCGAAGCCCAGTTCGCGCGCGGTCATGTGGCGGTCGATGGGGAAGCCGGTCCCGGCCAGGGCCGCCGCGCCCAAGGGGCTTTCGTTCATCCGCGCGCGGGCGTCGCGGAAGCGGCCGGCGTCGCGGCCGAACATTTCGACATAGGCCAGCATGTGGTGGCCCCAGGTGACGGGCTGGGCGGTCTGCAGATGGGTGAAGCCGGGCATGACCCAGTCGGCCCCGGCCTCGGCCTGGGCCACGAGCGCCTTTTGCAGGGCGGTCAGGCCCTGGATCGCCGCGTCGGCCTGGTCGCGGACCCAGAGGCGGAAGTCGGTCGCCACCTGATCGTTCCTGGACCGCGCGGTATGGAGCCGGCCCGCCGGTTCGCCGATGATCTCCTTCAGCCGCGCCTCGACGTTCATGTGGATGTCTTCGAGCGCGGTCTGGAAGGTGAACTTTCCGCCCTCGATCTCTGACAAGACCGTGAGCAGGCCTTTCCCGATCGCCTCGGCGTCTTTAGTAGTAATGATGCCCCGCGCGGCCAGCATCGCCGCGTGGGCGCGGCTGCCGCGGATGTCCTGGGCATAGAGCCGCCGGTCGAACGAGATCGAGGCATTGATCGCCTCCATGATCGCATCGGGGCCGGCGGCGAAGCGCCCGCCCCACATCTGGTTGGCGGTCTTTGGATCGGTCTTGTCGGTCATGTCCGGCGCTCTGGAGGTCACATGCGGCTTGTTGGTCTGATCGTCCTTTATACGGGGCTGGCGCTTGGCGCAAATGCGGCCCTGGCGGCGGGGCCGGACCTGACGCCCCTGCTGAAGGGCGACATGGAGAAGATGGTCCCGGCCGCGGCGCCCGCGCCCCTGCCCGAGGCGGCGCTGATCGACGCGACGGACGCGCCGAAAAGCCTGGCGGACTACAAGGGCAAGGTGATGCTGGTGAACTTCTGGGCGACCTGGTGCGCGCCCTGCCGCAAGGAGTTGGGCACGCTTGACCGGCTGCAGGGGGCGCTCGGGGGCGAGCGGTTCGCGGTCGTCACCATTGCCACCGGACCCAATCCGGTGCCGGCGATGCAGAAGCTGTTCGCCGACGAGAAGGTGACGCACCTGCCACTCTTGCGCGATCCCGATCAGGCCTTTGCCCGTCAGATGGGGGTGCTGGCACTGCCGGTGTCGGTGCTGGTCGATGCCGACGGGCGCGAGATCGGCCGACTGATGGGCGACGCGGCCTGGGACAGTCCCGAGGCGCTGGCACTGGTCAAGGCGGTGACGGGGGCGGACCAGTAAGGGGCGCTCAGCCGTCGAGAGCCGCCTGGCGGTGGCAAGTGACGAGGTGGTCGTTGACCATGCCCACCGCCTGCATGAAGGCATAGGTGATCGTCGGGCCGGCAAAGCGGAAGCCGGCCTTCTTCAGATCCCCGGAAATCCGTTCCGACAGGGAGGTCTGGGCCGGCACCTCGGCTATCGAGCGAAAGCGGTTCTGGAGCGGCTGCCCCTCGACATACCGCCAAAGGAAGCTTTCGAAGCCTTCGCCCTCTTCGATCGCTAGATAGGCGCGGGCATTGCCGATCGTTGCCTCGATCTTGGCGCGCGAACGGACGATGCCGGGGTCGGCGAGAAGGCGGGCAACCTCTGGTTCGCCCCAGGTGGCGATGGCGGCCGGATCAAAGCCCCGGAAGGCGGCGCGAAAGGCAGGGCGCTTTCTCAGGATGGTGATCCAGCTCAGGCCGGCCTGGAAGCCGTCGAGGACCAGTTTTTCCCAAAGCGCACGGGGGTCGCGCTCGGGCACGCCCCATTCGCAGTCGTGGTAGTCGACGTAGAGCGGGTCGGTTCCGCACCAGGGGCAACGTTCCATCTGCGCCTTTCCGCTGCTGTTTACCGCTTATTAGCCGGTCGGGCCGATGCTGTCGCGGACCGAATGGAGGATGCCATGCCACGTCTGCGCCGGCCTCTGCGCGATCCGATCGAGCCCGAGGATGCGAGCCCGCTTGCCCAGGCGGTGTCGCAGCGCGACCGCGACACGCTGGCGATGGTGACGCGGGCGCTGGCCCGCAAGGAGGTCATGCTGGCCTTCCAGCCGGTGATGAGTGCGGGCGGCGGGGGGCGGCCCGCCTTCTACGAGGGTTTCATTCGGGTTCTCGACGAGGGCGGGCGGGTGATTCCCGCCCGCGAATTCATGGGCGCGGTCGAGGAAACCGAGGCCGGCCGGATCATCGACTGCCTGTCCCTGGAAATGGGGCTCGATGCGCTGGCGCGCGACCCGGGCTTGCGCATGGCGGTGAACATGTCGGCGCGCTCGGTCGCCTATCCGGCCTGGATGCGGACGCTCAGGCGCGGACTGAAGGCCTGCCCGACCGCGGCCGAGCGGCTGATCCTGGAAATTTCGGAGGATTCGGCGATGGCGATGCCCGAGATCGTCGCGGTCTTCATGCGAGACCTGCAAAAGCAGGGGATATGTTTCGCGCTGGACGATTTCGGGGCAGGGATGACCTCGTTCCGCCATCTCAAGGCTTTCCTGTTCGACTTCATCAAGATCGACGGCCAGTTCATCCGCGGCATCGCCGACAGCCCCGACAACCAGTGCATGGCCCGCGCACTTCTGGCCGTCGCGCGCGAGTTCGACATGGTGGCGGTGGCGGAATCGGTCGAGAACGCGCGCGACGCCCGCATCCTGGCCGAGATGGGGATGGATTGCATGCAGGGCTACTGCTTCGGCGCACCGACGGTCACGCCGCCCTGGAAGGTGCCGAAGTCGGCGAAAAGCGCCTGAGCGGCCGGGTGCCGGGCGGCCCGGCCCGAGGGTGCGCGGTGCGTATGGCCCGGCAGGCCGGGCGGACCCCCGGTCGGTCCTGTCAGCTTATTTTTCCGGCGGGCCGCGAAAGGCTTGACCTGCGGACGCGCTTGGTCATGCTGCATGGCGGCAATTCCAGTCGCGGCCTTCGGGTGACGACGCCGCGACCCGTCACAGAAAAGGATCGCACCATGACCAATGTGGTTATCGTTTCGGCGGCGCGCACCGCCGTCGGCAGTTTCAACGGCGCCTTCGCCAACACGCCGGCGCACGAATTGGGCGCCACGGTGATCGAGGCGGTTGTCGCCCGCGCCGGGATCGACAAGGCCGAGGTCAGCGAGACGATCCTCGGCCAGGTGCTGACCGCAGGGCAAGGCCAGAACCCGGCCCGACAGGCCCATATCAAGGCCGGCCTGCCGCAGGAAAGCGCGGCCTGGTCGATCAACCAGGTCTGCGGCTCGGGCCTGCGCTCGGTGGCGCTGGCGGCGCAGCATGTGCAGCTGGGCGATGCGAAGATCGTGGTGGCCGGCGGCCAGGAAAGCATGTCACTGGCCCCCCATGTCGCGCATCTGCGCGCCGGGCAGAAGATGGGCGACCTGAATTTCATCGATTCGATGATCAAGGACGGGCTGTGGGACGCCTTCAACGGCTATCACATGGGCCAGACCGCCGAGAATGTCGCGCAGAAGTGGCAGATCAGCCGCGAGATGCAGGACCAGTTCGCCGTGGCCAGCCAGAACAAGGCGGAAGCCGCACAGAAGGCCGGGAAGTTCAGGGATGAGATCGTCGGTTTCACCGTCAAGACGCGCAAGGGCGACATCCTTGTCGATCAGGACGAATATATCCGCCACGGCGCCACCATCGACGCGATGGCCAAGCTGCGGCCGGCCTTCACCAAGGACGGCTCGGTCACGGCCGGGAACGCCAGCGGCATCAATGACGGCGCGGCGGCGGTCCTGGTGATGAGCGCCGACGAGGCGGCAAAGCGCGGGCTGAAGGTGCTGGCGCGCATCGCGTCCTATGCGACGGCCGGGCTTGACCCGGCGATCATGGGCGTCGGGCCGATCCATGCCAGCCGCAAGGCGCTGGAAAAGGCGGGCTGGAAGGCCGCCGACCTGGACCTGGTCGAGGCGAACGAGGCCTTCGCCGCCCAGGCCTGCGCGGTCAACAAGGACATGGGCTGGGATCCGGCGCGGGTGAACGTCAACGGCGGGGCCATCGCCATCGGCCATCCGATCGGTGCCTCGGGCGCGCGCATCCTGAACACGCTGTTGTTCGAGATGGGCCGGTCGGGCGCGAAGAAGGGTCTGGCGACCCTGTGCATCGGCGGCGGCATGGGCGTGGCCATGTGCCTGGAACGCGGCTGACCCTGGCATCGCTGCGGCCCTGCAGCGTAATTATTCTGCAGATGCAGTAAACCGGGCGCAATAATGTTGCGCCAGGTTGTTCATTTGGCTTACGCTGTTTCAAGGCCTGTCGATTGGAGGAGGAATCATGGCAAGGGTTGCATTGGTCACCGGCGGCTCGCGCGGGATTGGCGCGGCAATTTCGGCGGCGCTGAAGGCCGCGGGCTACAAGGTCGCGGCGAACTACGCCGGCAATGACGAGGCCGCCGCCGCCTTCACCAGGGAGACGGGGATTCCGACCTACAAATGGTCGGTGGCGGATTATGACGCCTGTGCGGCGGGGATCGGCAAGGTCGAGGCCGAGGTGGGGCCGGTCGATGTGCTGGTCAACAATGCCGGCATCACCCGCGACGCGATGTTCCACAAGATGACGCCGCAGCAGTGGAAGGACGTGATCGACACCAACCTGACCGGCCTCTTCAACATGACCCATCCGCTCTGGTCCGGGATGCGCGACCGCAAGTTTGGGCGGGTCATCAACATCTCGTCGATCAACGGCCAGAAAGGCCAGGCGGGCCAGGCCAACTATTCGGCGGCCAAGTCGGGCGATCTCGGGTTCACCAAGGCGCTGGCGCAAGAGGGCGCGCGGGCCGGGATCACCGTCAACGCGATCTGCCCGGGCTATATCGGCACGGAGATGGTGCGGGCCATCGACGAGAAGGTGCTGGCCGAGCGGATCATCCCGCAGATCCCGGTCGGGCGGCTGGGCGAGCCCGAGGAGATCGCCCGGATCGTGACCTTCCTTGCCTCGGACCAGGCGGGCTTCATCACCGGCTCGACGATTTCGGCGAACGGCGGGCAGTTCTTCGTCTGAGCGGCCTTGCCCGCCCCGGCTGGCTGCGTCATCAAGGCGCGGCGGGCGGTGGGGCGGGCATGACGCGGGCGAAAGCGACAGGCATCGGGTGCGGGGCGATCTTGCTGTGGTCGGCGCTCGCGCTGTTCACGGTGGGTTCGGCGCCGGTGCCGCCCTTCCAGCTGAGTGCGATGACCTTTGCGCTGGGCGGGCTGGTCGGCCTTGCCTGGGTGGCGCTGAGCGGCGGCGCGGGACAGTTGCGTGCCATCGGCTGGCGCGTCTATCTGTTCGGAACGCTGGGGCTGTTCGGCTATCACGCCCTCTATTTTTCGGCACTGCGGCTGGCGCCCGCGGCCGAGGCCGGGCTGATCTGCTATCTCTGGCCGCTGCTCATCGTCCTTCTGTCGGGCCTGATGCCGGGCGAGCGGCTGAGCCTTGGGCATGTGGCGGGGGCGGGCCTTGCCTTTGCCGGGACGGCGCAGCTGGTGCTGGGCCGCGCCGGGGGGCTGGCGGCGGACGGCGGGGCGCTGGCGGGCTTTGCGCTGGCCGGCCTCGCGGCCCTGACCTGGGCGGGCTATTCGGTCCTGTCGCGGCGGCTGGGATCGGTGCCGACCGCGTCGGTCGCGGTCTTTTGCCTGGGGACGGCGGTGCTGTCGGCACTGAGCCATCTGGTGCTCGAAGATACGGTCTGGCCCCCGGGCGGGTTCGGCTGGGTCAGCGTCCTTGCGCTGGGCGCTGGGCCGGTGGGGCTGGCCTTCTACCTGTGGGATGTGGGGATGAAGCGCGGCGACATCCAGCTTTTGGGGACATTGTCCTATGCCGCGCCGATTCTCTCGACGCTCGCGCTGGTTGCGGCGGGCTTTGCCGAGGTGTCGTTGAGGATTGCGGTGGCTGCGGTGCTGGTGACGGCGGGCGCGGCGCTGGCAGCCTGGGCTGGCGCCCGCGCCCGCGCACCGGTCAGACGCGCGTCAGGCGCGTGATTTCTTCCTTGAGCTTCAGCTTCTGCTTCTTCATGTCGGCGATGATGAGGTCGTCGGTTGCGGGACTGCGCTGCGCGGCCTCGACGGCTTCGGACAGGTTCTGGTGCTTCTTCTGAAGCTCCAGCAAGTGCGAATCGATCGACATCGGCATCACTCCTCTGCTGTGGACCCGTCCCGTGATCCCAGCACATTCCCCGAGTCGAGTCACGCGGAAGAAAGCGCGGTTTTTCGGCGCACACGCGGAACGGGCGGAAGCCGGCTGGAGTCAGCCGAGACCGGGAAGGGCGGTTCCCTCGCGCAGGACGGCGCGGGCGGCGCCGGTGAAATCGTCGCTGTCGCGCAGGTGCGCCGGGCCTTCGTGCAGGATGAAGGGGGAAAGCAGCCGGAAGGGGGCGCGGCTGCCCTTGCGGGCGCGGACGATGATGCGGCTGGCGGGCCGCCCGGCGCGGGGGGCGATGGGCAGCGCCTCGATCGCGCCAGCCCGGCCGGACAGCGCGGAAAGGAGGTCGGGCAGGCGTTCGGCCAGGTGGATGAAGGTCAGGCTGCCGCCGTCGCGGGCGCGGCGGAGCGCCACGTCGATCCAGTCGGCCAGTGCCGCCATTTCGCGGAAGGCGGTTTCGCGGCCGCCGTCCCGGGCGGCGGTGCCGTCGCCGGCGCGGAAATAGGGCGGATTGGCGAGGACGTGATCGAAACGGCGCTGGCTGAGGGCGCGGTCGCGCAGGTCGCCCTCGACCACTTCGAGGGGCAGGTGGTTGGCGTCGGCGTTGCGGCGCGCGAGGCCGGCATAGAGCGGTTGCAGTTCGATCCCGCAGGCCTGCAGGCCCGCCACCCGCGACATGAGGCACAGGCTGGCCACGCCCACGCCGCAGCCGAGTTCGAGCGTGCTGTCGCCGGGTCGGGCGGCGACGGCGGCGGCCAGAAGCACCGGGTCGGTGGCGGCGCGGTAGCCGGTCACGGGCTGGAAGATCGCCAGCCGCCCGCCAAGAAAACCGTCGCGGGTCAGGGGCAGGTCGGGCGCCGTCATGGCGACGGATGCAGGCCGTTGTCGCGCAGGATGGCGCTGGCCATGAAGTGATCGCGGTCGGCGACCATCAGGCGGCGCGGCAGGATACCGAGACCGCCTTCGAGGATGCTCATGTGGACGTCCAGTTCAAAGGCGGCTATACCCTCCTGCGTCAAGAGGGCGGTTGCAAAGACGATTTCCGTCGGGTCTGTTGTGCGCAGAAGCTCTTTCATACGCCAAGACTTAGAGCCGTTTTCGGGAAAGTCACGGCATGAACGATGGATTTCGGGGCCGGATACCGATGAGTTTGGATGAAGCGACGCAAAAACCCCACGACCGGCTGAGCGATCATCTGGCCGGCGACATGGAGCGGGTGAACATCCTGATCCGCGAACGGATGGCGTCGGAGCATGCGCCGCGCATCCCCGAGGTGACGGCGCATCTGGTCGAGGCGGGGGGCAAGCGGCTGCGGCCGATGCTGACGCTGGCGGCGGCGCGGCTGTGCGGCTACGGGGGGCCGTTCCACATCCATCTGGCGGCGACGGTCGAGTTCATCCATACCGCGACGCTTCTGCATGACGACGTGGTCGACGAAAGTCGCCAGCGGCGCGGACGGCCGACCGCGAACCTTCTGTGGGACAACAAGTCGTCGGTACTGGTGGGCGACTATCTCTTTTCGCGGTCCTTCCAGCTGATGGTCGAGACCGGGTCGCTGCGGGTGTTGGACATCCTTGCCAATGCGTCCGCGACCATCGCCGAGGGCGAGGTGCTGCAACTGACCGCCGCGCAGGATCTGGCGACCGACGAGGCGATCTATCTGCAGGTGGTGCGCGGCAAGACGGCGGCGCTGTTCTCGGCGGCGACCGAGGTCGGCGGCGTGATCGCCGGGGCGCCCGAGGATCAGGTCCGGGCGCTGCACACCTATGGCGACGCGCTGGGCGTGGCCTTCCAGATCGTCGACGACCTTCTGGACTATGGCGGGTCAAGCGCGATCATCGGCAAGGACGTGGGCGACGATTTCCGCGAGCGCAAGCTGACCCTGCCGGTGATAAGGGCGGTGGCCAAGGCCGACGCGGGCGAGCGCGCCTTCTGGAGCCGGGTGATCGAGAAGGGTGACCAGCGCGAGGGCGACCTTGCCGAGGCGCTGCGGCTGCTGGCCCGTCATGGCGCGCTGGAGGAGACGCGGGCAACCGCGCTCGACTGGGTGCGGAAGGCCAAGGCGGCGCTGGCGGCGCTGCCGGCGCACGAGTTGCGCGACATGCTGGCTGATCTGGCCGATTACGTGGTGGCGCGGGTGCGCTGAGGGGGCGAGCCTACCGCGCCTCATCGAGTATTTGGGCAAGGAAAAAGCCCCGGACTTGGGTCCGCGGCTTCATCGTGGATGCGGGGCGGTCAAAGGCTGGCGTCGAGCGCCGCGATGATCGCGTCGCCCATCTGGCCGGTCGAGACCGGCTTGCCGCCCTCCGGGCCCATCAGGTCGGCGGTACGCAGCCCCTGGGCCAGCACCTTTTCGACCGCTTGCTCTACGCGCGTCGCGTCGGCGCCCATGTCGAAGGAATAGCGCAGCGCCATCGCGAACGACAGGATGCAGGCGATCGGGTTGGCCTTGCCCTGCCCGGCGATGTCGGGGGCCGAGCCGTGGACCGGCTCGTAAAGCGCCTTGGGGCGGCCGTTCTTCATCGGCGCGCCGAGCGAGGCCGAGGGCAGCATCCCGAGCGAGCCGGTGAGCATGGCGGCGAGGTCGGACAGCAGGTCGCCGAAGAGGTTGTCAGTGACGATCACGTCGAACTGCTTGGGCCAGCGGGTCAGCTGCATGGCGCCGGCGTCGGCATACATGTGGCTAAGTTCGACATCATTGTATTCCTTGTCGTGGACCTCCTGCACCACCTCGCGCCAAAGGATGCCCGACTCCATGACGTTGGCCTTTTCCATCGAGCAGACCTTGTTGCGGCGACGGCGGGCGAGTTCAAAGGCCGAGCGCGCGACACGGGCGATCTCGGATTCGGTGTAGCGCTGGGTGTTGATGCCCACACGCTCGTTGCCTTCGGTGAAGATGCCGCGCGGCTCGCCGAAATAGACGCCCGAGGTGAGTTCGCGCACGATCATGATATCGAGGCCGGCGACGACATCCTTCTTCAGTGACGAGAAATCGGCGAGCGCGTCGAAGCACTGGGCCGGGCGCAGGTTGGCATAGAGGTCCATTTCCTTGCGCAGGCGCAGGAGGCCGCGCTCGGGCTTCACAGAGAAGTCGAGCTTGTCGTATTTCGGGCCGCCGACGGCGCCCAGAAGCACGCAGTCGGCGGCCTGGGCGCGGGCCATCGTGTCGTCATGGAGCGGCGTGCCGAACTTGTCATAGGCACAGCCACCGACCAGATCCTCGGCCACGTCGAAGGTGATGGCGCGCTTCTGCCCGAACCAGGCGATGATCTTCTTGACCTCGGCCATGACTTCCGGGCCGATGCCGTCGCCGGCGAGGATGAGGATGGAGGGGTTGGCCAAGATGCGCTCCTGCGGATGAAGGGTCGCGGGAGGGCCTAGCCAAAGGGGCGGGCGCGGTCAAGCGCCGGGGGGTCAGGCCGGTTGCAGCGCGTGGCCGGTGGCCTGGTTCAGGCTCTTGCGCTTTTCGGCGATCATGTTGGCGATGCGTCCCATCGCGATGCCGCGCATGAAGAGGCTCGCGGGCAGGAAGGCCCAGGCGCTCATCGTCCAGATCAGGGTGTGCGGGCTTTCGAGGGTGACCGGCGAAAGCGAGAGTGCGGCCATCTTCACCATCACCGGGATCATGAAGGGCAAAAGGAAGCCGAGCGCGATGTTGAAGCGCGAATCGCGGGTCAGCCGCTCGACGACATCGCCGCCGGTGGTCGGGTCGAAGGTCGGCAGGTTAATCCAGACGTTGAAGGTACCCATGCGGTTCGGCCAGCCGATGAGGCGCATGGCGAGGACGAACACGACGAGGGTCAGGAGCGAAATCATGTAGGCGATGCCGGCGGCGGTGCGCACCAGCATGATATGCTCGACGCTCATGTCCTTGGGCAGCATGAGGACGACGAGGCGCACCGGGCTGTAGGGCACGTCGATCGACTGGCCGAGCTTGTTGCCGAGGGCGCCGATGAACGAGGCGAGCGTGGTCGGCTGGGTCTGGTCGCGCACGACGGTCGAAAGAAGGACGACGGTGGCAAGGAGCGACAGGTAACGCAGGCGGTTGAAGGGCGGCGCGTCGCGGAATTCGACGAGGCCGGGGTAGGTCGAGGCATATTCGAAGAAGGTTAGGCCAGCGGCGAAGATCGCGACGAGGGCGACGATCTGGGTGGTGTCGCTGCTGACGCCAGGCACCATGAGCGACGGTATGGCGATGAGGATCATCACCAGGACCGCGCGCACCAATGCGCCTGTGATCTGCGATACCACTGCCTACGCCCTCGCAAAGACCGGATGCGGTGCATGGCCGCACGCCTGATCCAAGACAGCGGCCCGAATTGTGGCAGCGTGCCTTATTCTTGCCACAGTTTTGCCCATGTTCATTCCCCCTGGCAATCTGAGGTTAAGGTTAACGGAATGAATCCGGCCAATTGATGGTCAAACTGGTGCGGCTTTGCATCAATTGCAAAGCGCGAGTGGGGCGAGATTGTGGCAAGAAAAAGGCCGCCCCGAAGGGCGGCCCCACATGTGGTGGAAGTTCGCCGATCAGACCCAAGGACGGGCCTGCGCGGCGGCTTTTTCATAGCTGTCGATTGCGGCGGACTTCTCGAGCGTCAGGCCGATGTCGTCCAGCCCGTTCAGCAGGCAGTGCTTCTTGAACGGGTCAACGTCGAAGGCAAAACGGGTGCCGTCCGCGGCGGTGACGGTCTGGCTTTCGAGATCGACGGTGATGCGGGCGTTGGCGCCCTTTTTCGCGTCGTCCATCAGGTGATCGACCGCCTCTTGCGGCAGGACGATCGGCAGGATGCCGTTCTTGAAGCAGTTCGAGAAGAAGATATCGGCGAACGAGGTCGAGATCACCGAGCGGATGCCGAAGTCGAGAAGCGCCCAGGGCGCGTGTTCGCGCGACGAGCCGCAGCCGAAATTGTCGCCGGCGACCAGGATCTCGGCCTTGCGCCAGGCGGGCTGGTTCAGGACGAACTCGGGGATTTCCTTGCCGTCCTGGGTATAACGCATCTCGTCGAACAGGTTCTTGCCGAGGCCCGACCGCTTGATGGTCTTGAGGAACTGCTTGGGGATGATCATGTCGGTGTCGATGTTGACCAGCGGCATGGGCGCCGCGATGCCGGTCAGGGTGGTGAATTTGTCCATTTTGGCCTCGTTAGGTTGACTTTAACGCCCATCGGATACATGTAGAGAGCAAATGGGCTGGAGTTTTTCGGTCGGCGTGGGGCTGCTGGGCAACCGGCGGCCCTTCGGCTTTTTTATCTCTCATGGAAACTGCCGAGGTCCTGGAAAGAGCAACTTGGACGAAAGGCAGTCGTAGGCGCGATTTGGGGCATCTGGCCGAAGGCACTTGAGTCCTATCGGCCTTGCGAAAAGATCTGCAAGTTGAAGTCCCGCGCAGTTCGATCTCTTGTCTGCAAAGTGGGCGTTCCAAGTGAAGTCGAGAAACTTCTCGCGCGATCCGCTTCCGAAAGGCACATCGCCATCCGCCAGGCGACGAAAAGCGAGTTCCAGCACCTGATCCTCTTTTGCGCCACGGCTTTCGAAAACGACGTGTACTGCCCGTCCTGATTGCCCGCGCTTGTGCAGAACACCTGCCAACCTTTCCATACACAAGGTCAATGCGATCGCATATGGATCAAATGGCTGGGAGTAGCGTTGTTCGAGACGAGCCTTGTGGACGACTGCACTGACCACGGTCGCATCCAGCGACCCGACCAGATCGTTGATTTCGTCAATGAACGCATTCCGCTGAACTGCGTTCGCCTGAAACCTAGCGAATGCGCCACTTTGCCGACGAATGTCGCGTTCGTGCAGGATGATCTGATCGTGACCAAAGTGTCGGAACTTCAGATCGGTAACGGCCTGTTGAACAACACTGGCATAGGAGGACTTTTCTACGACCACGAAGACGAGAACGAACACCGGGAAATCCGCCCTATCAGCAGAGATTACCGGTGAGCCGCTCTCATCCGCGAAGACTATCAGGTCCGAATACGCCATGTCGAGACTTACAAGACGCCTTCGCCCATCATCTCCCGCACATCGGTCAGATGCCCCGTCACCGCCGCCGCCGCCGCCATGGCGGGGCTCATCAGGTGCGTGCGTCCGCCGCGGCCCTGGCGGCCTTCGAAGTTGCGGTTGCTGGTCGCGGCGCAGCGTTCGCCGGGCGAGAGCTGGTCGGGGTTCATCGCAAGGCACATCGAGCAGCCGGCGAGCCGCCATTCGAAGCCGGCGTCGATGAAGATCTGGGCCAGGCCTTCCTCTTCGGCCTGGGCGCGGACGAGGCCCGAGCCGGGGACGACCATCGCCCGCAGGCCGGGCCTGATGTGCTTGCCCTTCAGGATCGCGGCCGCGGCGCGCAGATCCTCGATCCGGCCGTTGGTGCAGGAACCGATGAAGACCGTGTCGATCTTGATGTCGGACAGTTTCATGCCCGGCGTCAGGCCCATGTAGTCGAGCGAGCGCTTGGCCGCCTCGACCTTGCCGCCGTGGAAGTCCTCGGGCGCGGGGACCGTGCCGGTGATCGGCAGCACGTCCTCGGGCGAGGTGCCCCAGGTGACGACCGGGGCGATGTCCTCGGCCTTCAGCGTCACGACCTTGTCGAAATGGGCGCCCTCGTCGGTATAGAGCGTCTTCCACCAGCTCAGCGCCGCCTCCCACTGGGCGCCCTTCGGCGCGTGGGGCCGGCCCTTCACATAGTCGAAGGTCTTCTGGTCCGGCGCGATCAGGCCCGCGCGCGCGCCGCCCTCGATCGCCATGTTGCAGACGGTCATGCGGCCCTCCATCGACAGGTCGCGGATCGCTTCGCCGCAATATTCGATGACATAGCCGGTGCCGCCCGCGGTGCCGGTGGCGCCGATGACCGAAAGGGTGATATCCTTGGCCGTGACGCCGGGGCGGAGTTTCCCGGTGATCTCGACCTTCATGTTCTTCGACTTCTTCTGGATCAGCGTCTGCGTCGCCAGAACGTGCTCGACCTCCGACGTGCCGATTCCGTGGGCCAGCGCGCCGAAGGCGCCGTGCGTCGCGGTGTGGCTGTCGCCGCAGACCACGGTCATGCCCGGCAGGGTCCAGCCCTGTTCGGGGCCGACGATGTGCACGATCCCCTGGCGGATGTCGGAAACCGGGTAGTAGTTGACGCCGAAATCACGCGCGTTCTTGTCCAGCGCCTCGACCTGGATGCGGGATTCCTCGTTGTCGATGTGCTTGTCCCGGCCTTCGGTCGTCGGCACGTTGTGGTCGGGGACCGCGATGGTCTTCTCGGGCGCGTGGACCTTGCGTCCGGCCATCCTGAGGCCCTCGAAGGCCTGGGGGCTGGTCACTTCGTGGACGAGGTGGCGGTCGATGTAGAGCAGGCAGGTGCCGTCGGCATCTTCGTGCGCGACATGGGCATCCCAGATCTTGTCATAGAGGGTCTTGGGGCCAGAATTTTGTGGGCCAGGCATGGCTTTCTCCGGGCTTTGGAAGGGGCATGGGGCGACGGGCTGCGCAGGCGCCCGTCAGGCGCGCGCAAGGATCGAGACGGAGGCGCCGTGGAAACGCCAGGGCAGGCGCACGCGGTCGTCCATGTCGAAAAAGCGGATCATGCGCCCCTCATACGCCGAAAATCCCCCGCCTTCAATCTGCCATTCCCGCCTGGAGCGGCGCCGTCCGGTCAACGTCCTGAGAACAGGCCGCGATCGATCTCGCGCTCGCGCCGTTCGAGGTCGTGGCGGCTCACGGCCTGGCGCAGGTAGGCCAGTTCAAGCGTGTGGCGGGGCGGGAAGCTGAACAGACGGAAGAGAAAACGCAGAATCATCGGACCGACTCCTTTGCTTTCCTCCCCCTGTCCAATATGCGGCGGCGCGGCGCGAAAGCCAGCGGCGGGCGCGGGCAACCGCCATGCGTCCGGCGCATGGCGGTTGCCGGTGTCAGCCCGCCAGCAGCGCCAGCGCCGCCCGGTGCAGTTCGGGCGAGGCGGCGGCCACGGTCGCGATGTTGTGCTGCATCGACAGGCGGTTGCCATGCCAGTCGGTCATCGCCCCACCGGCTTCCTCGACCAGGAGCGATACCGCGACGAAGTCATAGGGTTGCAGGTCAAAGTCGATGACCAGATCGACATGGCCCATCGCCAGAAGCGCATAGGGATAGCAGTCATAGGCAAAGCGCCGGGTGGTGCCGGCCCCCATGATCCGGGCGAAGGTCTCGGGGTGGGCGCGCCAGATCTTTTCGCCTTCGTTGACATAGATGGTGGCGCCGGCCAGGTCGCGGCGGCCCGAGACCGTCAGCCGTTCGGCACCGCGAAAGGCGCCCTTGCCGCGTTCGGCGGTGTAGATCTCGCCGAGGGCGGGCATCCCCACCGCCGCCAGCCGCGGCTCTCCGTCCACGAGGTGCGACAGGAGAAAGCCGAACAGCGGATGGCCCGAGATGAAGCTGCGGGTGCCGTCGATCGGGTCGATGACCCAGAGAGCGCGGGCGTCACCGCCTTCGATCCCCTGTTCCTCGCCATAGATGCCGTGGCCGGGAAAGCGCTCGGCGATGAGGCCGCGAACCCTGGCCTCGACGCCGCGGTCGGCCTGCGTCACCGGGCTTTCGTCGGCCTTGAATTCGATCCCCAGCCGGCCGCGGAAAAAGCGCATGGCCTCATGCGCGGCAATTCCGGCAATGTCGGCGGCGTCCTCGAGGCGGGCGGCGCCCATGCCTATTTGGCGCACTGCTTGGCGGCCTCGTCCACGGCGGCCGAGAAACCGGCAAGCGAGAACGTGTCCTTGGTCTGGGTGCCCTTGGCGGAATGGGCGGTCACGGTGGCCGACTGGCCGGCCTTCAGCGCCGCGATGATCTTGGCGTCATCGTCGGGCGAGCCGGACCAGGCCCAGTCCTTGGTCGAGGCGTCGGGATAGAGGTCGAAGGCGGTTCCGCCCACGTCGAGGCTGACCTTCGAGCCCGGCGCGAAGGGATAGCCCCCCGAGAAGGAAATCTCGCCCTTGGTGCCGGCGCGGTAGGTGATGAACAGGCGGATGTCGCCGCGGCTGACCGATACCGCCTTGCCGCCCTTGGTGTTGACGGTTTCGGTCGGGGCCGAGACCGACCAGCACTGCTTGGGGGTGCCGTCGACGAAGGTGCTCCAGGCCGTGTTGGTGGCGACCCGGTTGGTCGAGGTCTCGGCCAGCGCGGGCAGCGCGAGAAGCGCGGCGACGGCGGCGGCCGCCAGACCGGATTTGGGGAATGTCATCGTCCTGCGGCCTCCAGCCTCTGTTCTTTCGCCCGTCCCTCTGCCGTCACGGCGGTCAGTTTTGCATGGCGGGGCGCGTCGTGAGTTTGTATGTGACCATAGCGCAAGTCGCGCGGCGGGGAAAAGCCCCGGCGGCGTGCGGCGGCGGCGGTTTTTCGCGCAAGGAGGCAGGCATGGCGGCGGCACCGATGATCGAACTGTGGCGGGGCGGGCGGCTGGAAAGCTTTCATGCCGGTCATGCGGTGGTCTGCGGGCCGGGCGGCACGCTGGTCGAGGCCTGGGGCGATCCGGCGGCGGTGATCTATCCGCGGTCCTCGTGCAAGATGCTTCAGGCGCTGCCGCTGGTCGAAAGCGGCGCGGCGGAGAAGGCGGGGCTGACGGATGCGCAGCTGGCGCTGGCCTGCGCCAGCCATCAGGGCGCGGCGATCCATACCGGGGCGGTCGCGACCTGGCTGAAGGATCTGGGGCTGGGCGAGGCCGACCTGCGCTGCGGGGCGCACTGGCCCTATGATCTCGCGGCGCGCGACGGCCTCATCAAGACCGACAGCACGCCCTGCCAGCTGCACAACAATTGTTCGGGCAAGCATGCGGGCTTCCTGACCCTGAACCGCCATCTGAAGGGCGGGGCCGAGTATGTCGAGGTCGACCATCCGGTGCAGCGGGCGGTCAGGGCGGCGACCGAGGAGGTGGCGGGGGAAACCAGCGCGGGCTTTGGCATCGACGGATGTTCGGCGCCGAACTTCGCCCTGACCGTGGGTGCGCTGGCCCGCGCCATGGCCTTTTTCGCCGGGGCGCGCGATGGGGGATCGGTGCGCGAGCGTGCCGCCCACCGGCTGGCGCACGCTATGGCGGCCCACCCCGAGATGGTGGCGGGCGAGGGGCGGGCCTGCACCAACCTCATGCGGGCGATGGGCGGCCGCGTCGCGGTCAAGACCGGGGCCGAGGCGGTCTTTGTCGGCATCCTTCCCGAGAAGAAGCTGGGGATCGCGCTGAAGATCGTCGATGGCGGCACGCGGGCGGCCGAGGCGGCGATCACCGCGCTGCTGGTGCGGCTGGGGGTGCTGGACGGCGGCCATCCGGTGGTGGCGCAGTATCTGGGCGGACCGCTGAAGAACTGGCGCGGGCTGGTGACGGGCGAGTTGCGGCTGGCGGCGGGGTTCTGCTGAGGGCGCGCCGGGGGTTTCACACCCCCGGACCCCCGTGGGATACTTGCGCCACAATGAACGGGTATCGGGTCAGAGCATCTGCCAGACGAGGCGGAGCGCCATCGCGGTCGAGGTGACGATCAGCAGGGGCTTGATCAGCGCCGCGCCGTTTCGCATGGCGAAATGGGCGCCAAGCTGCGCGCCGAGCACCTGCGCCGCGCCCATCGCCAGCCCGAGTTTCCACAAGGGCGCCCCGGCGAGGGCGAAGGCGGCGATCGAGCCGAGGTTCGAGGCGAAGTTCAGAAGTTTGGTGTGGGCGGTGGCCCTGAGCACGCCGTAGCCTGCCAGGAGCACGAAGCCGATCATGAAGAACGAGCCGGTGCCGGGGCCGACCAGTCCGTCGTAAAGGGCGATGGCCGGGACGAAGGCCGCGGTGAACAGCACAGGCGTCAGGCGTTCGTGGCGGTCGGCGTCGGTCAGGCCGCGCTTCAGCGCGAAGAAGAGCGCGACGCCGATCAGGACGACGGGCAGGATCAGGCGGAAGGTCTGGGTGGGGATATAGGGCACCAGGCGCGAGCCCACGAAGGCCGCGGCGAAGGAAAGCGCGGCGGGCAGGATCTGGGCGGCAAGCCTCACATGGCCCTTGCGGGCGTAGACGAGGGCGGCGGTGCCGGCCCCGAAGGCGCCCTGGACCTTGTTGGTGGCCAAGGCCTGCACCGGTGGCAGGCCGGCAAGCAGGAGGGCCGGCACGGTGATGAGCCCGCCGCCGCCGGCGATGCTGTCCACCGTGCCGGCGACGAAGGCGGCGAGGATCAGCAGAAGGGCGACGGTCAGCGTGACTTCGAGCATCGTTGGCTCCGGCAGGGCTGGGGCACCATCCCCGCGCGGGCAGGGAATGTAAAGTCAGGCGAAGTCGCTGGCGGCGTAGCCCTGGAGGTAGAGGAGCGCGGTCAGGTCGCCGTGGTTGACGCGGATGTCGCACTGGGCGGCGACGGCGGGCTTGGCGTGCAGCGCCACCCCGGCGCCGGCGAGGCGCAGCATGTCGAGGTCGTTGGCGCCGTCGCCGACCGCGATCACATCGGCAGGGGTCAGGCCGAGGCGGGCGGTGATGCCCTCGAGCGCGGCGACCTTGGCCGCGCGGCCAAGAATCGGGCGGGCGACATCGCCGGTCAGATGGCCGTCTTCAATCAGGAGCAGGTTGGCGTGGTGTTCGTCGAAACCGAGCTGCGCGGCGACCGGGCCGGTGAAGGCTGTGAAGCCGCCGGAGACGAGGGCCGCGTGGCCGCCGTTGGCCTTCATCGTGGCGATCAGCGTCCGCCCGCCCGGCGTGTAGGTGATGCGCTCGGCCAGCACCTCGGCGATGACGGCGGTGGGCAGGCCCTTCATCAGGCCGACCCGTTCGATGAGCGCCTGTTCGAAGTCCAGCTCGCCGTTCATGGCGCGGGCGGTGATGGCGGCGATGCGCGCGCCGAAGCCGGCCTTTTCGCCCAGCTCGTCGATGCATTCCTGGCCGATCATGGTCGAATCCATGTCGGCGAGCAGCATGCGCCGGCGCCGGCCGTAGGTGGGCTGCACCACGAGGTCGAAGCCGAGGGACTGGAGATCGGCCCAGACCTGCCAGCGGTTGTCGGGGATGGTGGGCAGGGCGAATTCGGCGGCGATGCCGGGGTTGAGCCAATGGGCCTGCCCGCCGCCCCAGGCATCGCGCAGCGATTCGACCGTGGCGCGGTCGAGGTTGGCGCGGGCGGGGTTGGAAAGAAGCGTGGCGGTGAACATCGGGCCGGGATCCTGTCGTCGTTGGGCAATGTCGTTTTTTCTGCCTGAAGCGGCGCTTTATGGCACATTTTGCGCTTGCGCCAGCCCCCGGCGGCTCTTATGCGTGGCGGCGGGACACCCTTCCCCACCGAAGGGCATATATCTGGAAGGATACCATGACCGCTGTGACGAAACCGGCCGTGCGCCCGGCGAATGCGCGCTTTTCCTCGGGCCCCTGCGCCAAGATCCCCGGATTTTCGCTGGACATGCTGGCCGATGCGCCCCTGGGGCGGTCGCACCGCGCCGCTATCGGCAAGGCCAGGCTGAAAGAGGCGATCGACCTGACGCGCGAAGTGCTGGGTGTGCCCGAAGGCTACCGGATCGGCATCGTGCCGGCGTCCGATACCGGGGCGGTCGAGATGGCGCTGTGGTCGCTCCTGGGGCCGCGCGGGGTCGAGGTGCTGTGCTGGGAGAGTTTTGGCGAGGGCTGGGCGACCGACGTGGTCAAGCAGCTGAAGCTGGATGCGGTGGTGAGGAAGGCCGACTATGGCCGGATCGTCGATTTCGCCGAGGTCGATTTCCACCGCGACGTGGTCTTCACCTGGAACGGCACCACCAGCGGCGTGCGGGTGCCGGATGGGGCGGCGATTCCCGCCGACCGCAAGGGGCTGACGATCTGCGACGCGACCTCGGCGGCCTTCGCGATGGATCTGCCGTGGGACAGGCTCGATGTGGTGACCTTCAGCTGGCAGAAGGTGCTGGGCGGCGAGGGCGCGCACGGGATGCTGATCCTCGGTCCGCGCGCGGTCGAGCGGCTGGAGAGCCACACGCCCGCCTGGCCGATGCCGAAGATCTTTCGCCTGACCAAGGGCGGCAAGTTGATCGAGGGGATATTCGAGGGTGAGACGATCAACACGCCGTCGATGCTGGCGGTCGAGGATTATCTGGTCACGCTGAAATGGGCGCAGTCCATCGGTGGACTGCCCGCGCTGATCGGGCGGTGCGAGGCAAACGCCGATGTCATTTCGGATTTTCTGAAAGGCAGGAACTGGATCGCGAACCTGGCCGAGGATGCGGCAACCGCCTCGACCACCTCGGTCTGCCTGAAGTTCACCGACCCGCGGATTGCGGACGGCGCGGCCTTTGCCAAGGCGGTGTCCAGGCGGCTGGAGGGTGAGGGCGTGGCTCTGGACGCGGGCGCCTACCGCGACGCGCCGCCCGGCCTGCGCATCTGGTGCGGGGCGACGGTCGAGACGGCCGATGTGCAGGCGCTGATGCCCTGGATCGAATGGGCGTTTCAGGCCGAGATCGCGGCGCTGCCGGTCGAGGTGGCGGTGCGCTGAAGCGCACCCTACCGGCCTCTCGCAGGGTGCGCCTCAGCGCACCATCCTATCCAAGACTTCCAAGGACATACCCCAATGGCTCCCAAGGTACTCGTTTCCGACAAGCTCTCCGAAACCGCCGTCCAGATCTTCCGCGACCGCGGGGTCGAGGTCGATTACCTGCCCGATCTGGGCAAGGACAAGGACAGGCTGCTGGAGGTGATCGGCCAGTATGACGGCCTCGCCATCCGTTCGGCCACCAAGGTTTCGGACAAGCTTCTGGCGGCGGCCACGCGGCTGAAGGTGATCGGCCGGGCCGGGATCGGAGTCGACAATGTCGACATTCCGGCGGCGTCCAGGCGTGGCGTGATCGTGATGAACACGCCGTTCGGCAATTCGGTCACCACCGCCGAGCATGCCATCGCCATGATGTTCGCCGTCGCCCGGCAGTTGCCCGAGGCGAGCCTTTCGACCCATGAGGGCAAGTGGGAGAAGAACCGCTTCATGGGAGTCGAGCTGTTCAACAAGGTGTTGGGCGTGATCGGGGCGGGCAATATCGGCGCCATCGTCTGCGACCGGGCGCACGGGCTGCACATGAAGGTGATCGCCTATGACCCGTTCCTGTCGGAGGAGCGGGCGAAGGTGCTGGGCGTGACCAAGGTCGAACTGGACGAGCTTCTGCGCCGCGCCGACTTCATCACGCTGCATGTGCCGCTGACCGACAAGACCCGCAACATCCTGTCGCGCGAGGCCATCGCCAAGACCAGGAAGGGTGTGCGGATCATCAACTGCGCGCGGGGCGGGCTGGTCGACGAGGCGGCGCTGGCGGAGGCGCTGAAGGCGGGACACGTCGCGGGCGCGGCCTTTGACGTGTTCGAGGTCGAGCCGGCGACGGAAAGCCCGCTCTTCCATCTGCCGAACGTGGTGGTGACGCCACATCTGGGCGCCTCGACCACCGAGGCGCAGGAGAACGTGGCCCTGCAGGTGGCCGAGCAGATGGCGGACTATCTGCTGACGGGCGCGGTGCAGAACGCCTTGAACATGCCGTCGGTCACCGCCGAGGAGGCGGCGGTGATGGGGCCGTGGATCAAGCTGGCCGGCCATCTGGGTGCCTTTGCCGGGCAGCTCACCGACGAGCCGATCAAGGCGATCAACGTGCTTTATGACGGCAATGTCAGCCACATGAACCTGGCGGCGCTGAACTGCGCGGCCATCGCCGGGATCATGAAGGCGACGAACCCCGACGTGAACCTGGTTTCGGCTCCGGTCATCGCCAAGGAGCGTGGCGTGCAGATCGCCACCACGCGCCAGGAAAAGGGCGGGGTGTTCGACGGCTACATGAAGCTGACGGTGGTGACGGCCAGGCGCGAACGGTCGATCGCGGGAACGGTGTTTTCGGATGGCAAGCCGCGCTTCATCCAGATCAAGGGCATCAATATCGACGCCGAGATCGGGGCCCACATGCTCTATACCACCAACGACGACGTGCCGGGGATCATCGGCACGCTGGGCCAGACGCTGGGTGACGCGGGGGTGAACATCGCCAACTTCACCCTCGGCCGGTCGGGGGTGGCGAAGGACGCGATCGCGATTCTCTACCTGGACGAGCCGCTGCCCGAGCCGGTGCGGCAAAGGCTGATCGGCACCGGGAAGTTCCGGTCGGTCAGGCCTTTGGTGTTCGACGTCGCCTGAGCGATGGGATAAGGGGCGGTCGGGGGCCGGACAGCGGCCCCCGACTGATTCCCGGGGTTGACATGCGCAGCTACGCCATCGGCGACATTCACGGCCACCCAGACAAGCTGGCGGCCCTGCACCGGCTGATCGCGGCGGATCGGGCGGCCTGCGGCGACGGCGACGCGCCGGTCGTCCATGTCGGCGATCTGGTCGACCGCGGGCCGGACAGCCGGGGGGTGCTCGACCTCCTGATCGCCGGGATCGCGGCGGGCGAGAACTGGGTGGTGCTGAAGGGCAACCATGACCGGATGTTCCGGGGCTTCATGGCCGACCCGGACTATCACGATCCGCGGCTGCGCCCCGATCTCTGGTGGCTGCACGAAAGGCTGGGCGGGGACACGACGCTGGCGTCCTACGGCATCGCGGGCGCGGACGAGCGGGCGCTGCACGACCTGCACGACGAGGCCACGGCCAGGGTGCCGGCGGCGCATGTCGCGTTTCTTGCGGGGCTGCCGCTTTACCATCTGCGCGGCGAGTGCCTGTTCGTCCATGCCGGGATCCGCCCCGGCATCGACCTGCACGACCAGAGCGAGGACGATCTTCTGTGGATCCGCAGGGAGTTTCTGGAGGACGCGCGCGACCACGGGGTGCTGGTCATCCACGGCCATACGCCGGTCCAGGGTGTGACCCACTACGGCAACCGGGTGAACATCGACACCGGCGCCGGTTACGGTCGGCCGATGAGTGCCGTCGTCACCGAGGGGCGCGCGGTGTTCCAGCTGACCGACCGGGGCCGGGTGGCGGTGGTGCCGCCGCGACCCTAGGCCGGGGCGTGGACGCCCGTTTCGGTGACGACGAGGCTCATCGGGATGTCGTGCGGCTGGGGGAAGATCGTGGGTACCTGTGCCGCGGCAAGACCGATCCCGATCGGCCGGCAGGCGGCGCCGAGCGCGGCGAGGGTGCGATCGAAGTAGCCGCCGCCATAGCCGAGGCGGAAGCAGGCCGGGTCGTGCCCGACCACCGGGGCAAGGGCGATGTCCGGGGCGACCCAGTCGCCTTCGGCGGGGACCGGGATATTCCAGAAGCCGCGCTCCATCTTCACGCCCGGGTGCCATAGACGGAAGCGCAGAGGGTGGCCCTGCTCGGTCACGAGCGGAAGCGCTGCCTGCCCGCCGCGCGCGATGACCGTTGTCAGCCAGGGCCGCAGGTCCAGTTCGGCCTTGATCGGCCACCAGCCCGACACGATGCGGCCCCTGAGGTCGGGCAGGAGCCGGTCGAGATGGGTGGCGATAGCCGCGGCGGCCTCCTGCCGCGCGGCGACGGTCAGGGTGGCGCGCTCGGCCAGGAGCCGGGTGCGCTCGGCCTTGCGCCAACGCGCGACATCGCGGGCCTGGACCGGATCGACGGCGCCGGGCAGGCCGCCCTCGGCCTCGGAAAGTTCGTGGAGCGAACAGGGGGAAGAAGCATAGCCCTTGGGCGGGTCCGGGTCGTCGGGTCGGGTCATGGCAGGTCCCCTGCATTTCGGTTGCCCCAGTGGGCGCCCTGGCGCGGGAATGGTCAAGCACCGCTGCGTCACGTCATGGCAGCCATGCGTCAGCGGACTGGCGGCGACCGGGATCAGGGGGGTAGGATCGGGGCAAGGGTGCGAAGGGAGCGAAGCGATGACGGAGATCGTGATTCTGGGGGCGGCCCGCACAGCGATCGGCGGCTTCGGCGGATCGCTGGCGGCGGTGGCGCCGATCGACCTTGGCACCGTGGCAGCGAAGGCGGCGCTGGAGCGGGCGGGGGTCGCGCCCGGGCGCATCGGCGCGGCGGTGTTTGGCCATGTCATCAACACCGAGCCGCGCGACATGTATCTGAGCCGGGTGGTGGCGATGAACGCGGGCTTGCCCGACAGCGTGCCGGCGATGAACGTCAACCGGCTGTGCGGGTCGGGGGTGCAGGCGATCGTCTCTGCCGCGCAGGTGCTGATGCTGGGCGAGGCCGAGTTCGCGCTGGCGGGCGGGGCCGAATGCATGAGCCGCGCCCCCCATGCGCTGGCCACCGCGCGCTTTGGCCAGAAGATGGGCGACACCAAGGCCGCCGACATGCTGACCGGCGCGCTCACCTGCCCGTTCGGCACCGGCCACATGGGGGTGACCGCCGAAAATGTCGCGGCCGAGCATGGGGTGTCGCGCGCCGATCAGGATGCGTTCGCGCTGGAAAGCCAGGTTCGCGCCGCCCGCGCCATCGCCGAGGGACGGTTCGCCAGCCAGATCGCTTCGGTCGAGGTGATGACGCGCAAGGGGGCAGTGCATTTCGACCGGGACGAACATCCCAAGGCGACGAGCATCGAGGCGCTGGCCGCGCTGCCCCCAGCTTTCCGCAAGGGCGGAACGGTGACGGCAGGCAACGCGAGCGGCATCAACGACGGTGCGGCGGCGCTGGTTCTGGCGCAGGCCGAGGCCGTGGCGCGGGCGGGCCTGCGGCCCCTGGCGCGGCTTCTGGGTCATGCGGTCGCCGGGGTCCGGCCCGAGGTGATGGGCATGGGACCGGTGCCGGCGGTCAGGGCGCTTCTGGCGCGGACCGGGCTTGGGGCCGGCGACTTCGACCTGATCGAATCGAACGAGGCCTTTGCCGCGCAGGCGCTGGCGGTCAGCAGGGACCTTGGGTTTGATCCGGCCCGGGTCAACCCGAACGGCGGCGCGATCGCCCTGGGCCATCCGGTGGGCGCGACCGGGGCAATCCTGACGGTGAAGGCGCTCTACGAACTGGAGCGAACGGGCGGGCGGCGGGCGCTGGTGACCATGTGCATCGGCGGCGGGCAGGGGATCGCTCTGGCCTTGGAGCGTCTGTGACGGCGGCGTGGCGCCATGAGTATTTCGACACGGGAAAAGTCAGGTGCGGTGGCGCAGGAGCGTGACCTTGGTGCTGCCATAGGTTCGCTGGTCGATGATGTCGAGCGCGGGCGGCGGGACGGGTGCGGTGTCTTCCTCCCACACCACCAGGGCGCCGGAGGCAAGCCAGCCGCCGGCGAGGCAGGCGGCGAGCGCGGTTTCGCCCAGGGACTTGCCGTAGGGCGGGTCGAGGAAGACGAGGCCGAAGGGCTGGCCGCGGTTCGGGCCCATCGCGGTGGCGTCGCGGCGGAGGACCGCGGTTGTGCCGCCCGCCTGCATCAGGGCGATGTTGCGCGCCAGAAGGGCAAGGGCGGGTGCGCCGTTCTCGACGAAGGTCGTGTGAAGCGCGCCGCGCGACAGGGCCTCGAGCCCGAGGGCGCCGGTGCCGGCAAAAAGGTCGAGGACGCGCGCGCCCTGTACCGGATTGCCGTAGCCGCCGTTGAGAAGAAGGTTGAAGATCGCTTCGCGCACCCGGTCGGCAGTCGGGCGCAGGTGGGCGGCGGCGTCGCCCTGGCCGACTTCGGCCAGCTTCAGTCCGCGCCGCGCGCCGCCGATGATCCTCATGACTTCAGAAGGGCCTTCAGGTCGGTGGCCGGGTCTTCGATGATCGCGGGCGCGGGCGACTTGCCACCCTCGATCAGGCGCTTCGCGATCATGTAGGCGCGGCTGTCGTTCATCGCGTCCACGGCCAGAAGCCGGTCGCCCCGGTAATACCAGAAGGAGACAGCGCCCGCCTCGCCCGCGCGGGTGGCGACGCGCTCGTAGCCGGTGTTCAGCCCGGCGATCTGCAGCTTGGTGTCATACTGGTCTGACCAGAACCACGGCTTGGCTTCATAGGGCTGTCCGGCGCCCAGCATGTTGGCGGCGACGCATTCGGCCTGGTCGATGGCATTGCCGACGCTTTCCAGCCGGATGCGGCCACCCTGGTGCGGGAACGAGGCGCAGTCCCCCGCCGCCCAGATATGCGGGTCCGAGGTGCGGCCCAATTCGTCGGTCCTGATGCCGTTGTCGATGGCCAGTCCCGCCGCCTCGGCCAGCCGGGTGTCGGGCTGGATGCCGATGCCGACGATGGCGATGTCGGCGGCGATCTCGCGCCCGTCGGCGAGGCGCGCGCCGGTGACGCGCCCCTCGCCCAGAAGCCGGTCGAGTCCGGTGCCCTCGATCACGGTGACGCCGTGATCCTGATGGAGTTTGCGGAAGAAGGAGGAGGTCTCGGGCGCGGCGACGCGCTGGAGGATGCGGGGCGCGGCCTCGATCACCGTGACCTTCAGTCCCAGCTTGGCCGCGACGGCCGCCGCCTCAAGCCCGATGTAGCCACCGCCGACGATCAGGGCGCGGCCGCCCTTGCGCAGGACCGGCTCCATCCCATCGACATCGGCGAGGGTGCGGACGGTGAAGACATTGCCGAGATCGCCGCCGATCGCGGCGGGAAGCCGGCGCGGGCGGGCGCCGGTGGTCAGGGCCAGCTGGTCGTAGCCAAGGGTTTCGCCGCCCACGGTCAGGGTCCGGGCGGCCGGGTCGATGGCGGTGACGGGCGCGCCGAGGCGCAGCGTCACCTTCTGGTCGGCCCAGAAGGAGGGTGCGCGGAGGTAGAGCCGTTCCAGCTCCATCTCGCCCAGGAGATAGGCCTTGGACAGGGGCGGGCGCTGGTAGGGGGCGGCCGGTTCCTCGCCCACCAGGGTCAGGGCACCGCTGTGGCCAAGGGCGCGGAGTTTCGCCGCCAGCGATGCGCCGGCCTGCCCGGCGCCCACGATCACGATGCCCGACATGCGCTTTCCCCTCTGGCCCTTCCCGCCGCGGACCCTATATCGACGGTGACAGGGATGGCAACGCAGGAGGACATGGAGATGGCACTTTCGGTGGGCGGGCGGATGCCCGAGGCCAGCCTGGTGACGATGGGCGCCGACGGGCCGGTGACGGTGAAGCTGAGCGAGAGGCTGAGGGGGCGCAAGGTGGTGGTCTTCGCCCTGCCCGGCGCCTTTACCGGACCCTGCTCGACGGCGCATGTGCCGAGTTTCATCCGCACCGCCGATGCGTTCCGCGCCAAGGGCGTGGACGAGATCATCTGCATCTCGGTCAACGATCCCTTCACGCTGAAGGCCTGGGGCGAGGCGACCGGCGCGACCAGGGCGGGGATCACCCATCTGGGCGATGCCGACGGGTCGATGACCCGCGGGCTGGGGCTGGACTTCACCGCGCCGCAGCTGGGCCTGATCGGACGGTCGAACCGCTATGCGGCTCTGGTCGAGGACGGCGTCATCACCCGGCTGAACCTCGACAAGCCGGGCGAATGCGACATTTCGCGCGGCGAGGCGCTGCTGGCCACGCTCTGAACCCGGTCAGGGGGCCTTGGCGGCCCCCTTCTGGCGGGAGTGGATCTCGCACAGGCAGGCCACCGGCTCGGAATGGTCGGCCTGCACCTCGGCGGCGCCGGCCAGCCGGTCGAGCCGCTGCGCCAGCGTGATGTCGAGCGCCGAGAGGCCGCCGGCATCGTGGGTGGTCAGGGTGATGTCGACCACGTTGTAGACGTTGGACCATTCGGGGTGGTGGTTCAGTTTCTCGGCGGCGAGGGCTGCGCGGCTCATGAAGCCCCAGGCTTCGGAAAAGTTCTTGAACTTCAGTATCTTGCGGATCGCGTCGCGGTCGGGGACAGCGCGCCAGCCGGTCTGACCGAGGGGGGGCAGGTCGCGGGCGCGGTCTCCGGGGCCAAGCAGGTCGGTCATGGCGGGCCTCCTTCCCGGGAGTTTCGCTTGTCCCGATACTCCCGCCGGAGGCGGAAAACTTCAATGCCTCCGGCGGCAGTATTTCGGCAGGGAAAAACCTGCGGGCAAAAGCTCAGTCCTGCCCCTTGCGGAAGGGGCCGAGGGCGGCCAGCGCGCCGATCTCGTCGCCGACGGCGGCGCTTTCGCTGCGCAGGTATCGGGCGATGGCGGCGCGCAGGCCGGGGTCGGCGATCCAGTGCAGCGAATGGGTCTCGACCGGCAGGTAGCCGCGCGCCAGCTTGTGTTCGCCCTGGGCGCCGGCCTCGACCCGGGAAAGGCGGTGGTCGATGGCATGGTCGATGGCCTGGTGGTAGCAGCATTCGAAATGCAGGCAGGGATGATCCTCGACGGCGCCCCAGTAGCGCCCGAACAGAGCGTCGCGGCCGATGAAGTTCAGCGCGCCGGCGACGGGGCGGCCCTCGCGCTCGGCGAGGACCAGGAGGATGTCGTCGCGCATGGTGGCGTGAAGTTCGTCGAAGAAGGCGCGCGTCAGGTAGGGGTGGCCCCACTTGCGGCTGCCGGTGTCCTGGTAGAAGGCCCAGAAGGCGTCCCAGTGCGCGGGTTCGATCTGCGCACCGGTCAGGCGGCGGATGCTGCCGCCGAAGGCCTGGGCGGTGGCGCGTTCCTTGCGGATCGCCTTGCGCTTGCGCGAGGCGAGAGCGGCGAGGAAGGCCTCGAAATCGGCGTAGTCGCGGTTGTGCCAGTGGAACTGCTGTGACAGGCGGGGCAGGAAGCCCTGGCCCGCGCCGAGGGCGCTTTCGCCGGCGCTGCAGAAGGTGACGTGGAGCGAGGAAAGCCGCAATTCGCCGGCGATGCGCAGGGCGGCGGCGAGGAGCGCGGCGGCGGTCCCGGCATCGTCCGGCGTGGCGGCCAGCAGACGGCGGCCCGAGACCGGGGTGAAGGGGACGGCGGACTGGAGTTTCGGGTAATAGCGTCCGCCGGCGCGCGCCCAGGCCTCGGCCCAATGGTGGTCGAAGATGTACTCGCCCTGGCTGTGGCCCTTCAGGTAGAGGGGCATGGCGCCGGTGATACGGCCGCCCTGGCGGGCGAGAAGGTGGCAGGGAGTCCAGCCGGTGCCCGGCCCGACCGAGCCCGAGCTCTCGAGCGCCGACAGGAACCGGTGGGTGGTGAAGGGGTCGAGGGGCCGGCCGGTCGCGGCCTCGGGGCAGGCGCAGGCATCCCACTCGGCCGCCGCGACCTCGGCGAGGCTGGCGATGCGGGTGATCTCGAAGGCGGGAGCGCGCATGAGGGCGGGCAGCGGGTCAGGACCGGCGGACGGGCAGGTAATTCTCGAACGTCACGTTCTCGGCGACGCGGCGGGCCTCGGCCTCGGCCTGCGGCGAACGGATGGTCCAGCACAGGATGCGGACACCGTCGGCCTTGAGCGCGGCGACGAGGGGCCGGCCCAGATCGGCCGCCTCGTGCGAGACGAAGGAGGCGCCGGTGGCGTGGAGATCGGGAATGTCGCGCAGCCGGTCGCGGACGGCGGCGGGCAGGAGCGGCCAGTCGATCGGGCGGTAGGCGCTGGTGATGAGGCCACGCGGCAGGTGGGGCGCGGCACGGGCGATCGCCGCGACAGAATGGGGATTGAAGGACATCAGCGCCACCGGGCCGCTGTAGCCGGCCAGCGTCGCCGCCACCGCCCGCTCCAGTTCGCCGACCGCCGGGCCCATCGCCCCGTCCTGGTCCTTGATCTCGATCAGCAGCGGCACCCGGCCGGCGACCAGTTCCAGGATCTCGGCAAGGGTCGGGATGCCATCGTCGCCCCCCGCCAGCCTCAGCGCCCCGAGTTCGGCGGCGGTCCTGCCGCGGACACGGCCGGGCTGGCCGGTCAGGCGGCGCAGATCATAGTCGTGAAAGACCATCGGTACCCCGTCGGCGGCGGGCTGGACATCGATCTCGATCCCGTAGCCGGCGGCGACGGCGGCGCGGACCGCGGCGCGCGAATTCTCGGGCCGGCCCGCGCCCCGGTCGTGGAGCGCGCGGTGGGCGACGGGGGCGTCCAGGAAGGCCGCGGGCAGGGGAACCGGGCCGGTCATCAGCGGACCTGGAAGATCGCCTCGATCTCGACCGCGACGCCGAAGGGGAGAGAGGGCGCCGAGACCGCCGAGCGCGAATGGCGACCGGCATCGCCCAGAACCTCGACGAGGAAGTCCGAGCAGCCGTTGATCACCTTGGGCTGGTCGGTGAAATCGGCGGTCGAATTGACGAAGCCGGTCAGCTTGACCACCCGCACGATGCGGTCGAGGTCGCCGCCGCAGGCGGAGCGGGCCTGGGCCAGAAGGCTGATCGCGCAGCGCCGCGCGGCGGCGGCGCCGGCGGCCACGTCCATGTCGGCGCCGAGGCGGCCCCGGATCGGCCCGTCCGGCCCCTGGCTGATCTGGCCCGAGACGAAGACGAGATCGCCCGCCCGGACGTGGGGAACGTAGTTGGCCGCCGGGGCCGGGGCGTCGGGCAGGCTGACGCCCAGATCCTTCAGCCGCTGGTCGATCTTTCCGCTCATCTGGCAACTCCGCTTTTCGGGCGAACCTACTGTCCAATCCGGCGCGGGGAAACCGCAAATCGGCATCCGTTGCGCAAATTGTCGTGGGCGGTGCGACGGTTTGCCGGTCGCCGGGACTGGGGGTGTCAGCCCGCCCGCAAGGCGCGGCCGAAATAGCGGGTGAGCGGCTCGGTCACGAGCCGGAGCGCGGTGCGCCGGCCAGTGGCGAGGAAGACCTCGACCGGCATGCCGGGGATCAGGCGCGGGGTGCCGGTCGGGGCAAGCTCGATCTCGGCGCGGTAGTAGGCCGTGCCGCGGGCGGGATCGGTCATCACATCGGCAGACAGGCGGGCGACACGGCCGGCAAGGTCGGCGGTCGAGCGGCTGTCGAAGGCGGTGACCCGCAGGCGGGCGGGCTGGCCGACGGCGACCTGGTCGATATCGGCGGGCGAGATCCGGGCCTCGACCATCAGCGGGCGCCCGTCGGGCAGGAGCGAAAGGATCGGTTCGGCCGGGCGCACAACCGCGGCGGGCGAGGTGAACTGAAGCCCGAGGACGGTTCCGTCAAGGGGCGCGCGCAGGTCGGCGGCGGCAATGCGGGCGCGCAGGCGCGCGCAACGCTCGGCTAGTTCGGCCTCGGCGGCGCCGAGGTCGCGCAGGCGGGCCAGCGCCTCGTCGCGGGTGGCGCGCGCCAGGCGCAGGGCCTGCAGGTCGGCCTCGGCGATCCGGCCTCGGGCCCGGGCGCGGTCGGCCTGCAATGCGCCGGCCTGGCCGTCGATGCGGGCGATCTCGCGCTCGATGTCGGCGACCCGGCCGGCCTGGGCCAGACCTTGGGCCAGAAGACCCGTCTGCCGGGCCAGTTCATCCTGGAGAAGACGGCGCTGGCGCCCGGCGGCCCCGGCTTCGGCGTCGATTCCGCCGATTTCGGCGCGAGCGTCACGCCTTTGCAGGTCGAGCGCGGCAAGTTCTGCGGCGCGGGCGGACCGGCGGGCGGCAAGAAGCGCCCGCTCCTGCGCGGCGAGGGCGGCGAGCCCGGGCCGCGCCGCGGCGAGCGCGGCCAGCCCTGGCGGAAAGCGCGGGGCATCGTCTCCGTCACGCTCGGCCTCGAGCCGGCCGCGCTCGGCAAGGTGCCGGGCAAGGAGATCCTCGGCCAGCGCCAGAGCGGCGCGGTCGTCGGCGCTGTCGAGCCGCACCAGCACCTGGCCCGCTCGCACATGGTCGCCCTCGGCCACCAGGATGGCGGCGATGCGGCCGCCTTCGGGATGCTGGACCACCTGGCGGTTCCGCTCGACCTCGATCTGGCCCGGGGCGATGACCGCGCCGCCGATCGGCACCAGGACCCCCCAGCCGAGAAAGCCCGCCATGAACAGGACCAGTGCAACGACGCCGGTGCGGATCGGTCCGCGCACCGCGTCGGGCAGGGGGCGGGGCAGGGGCGCGCTCATGCGGCGGCCTGCGGGGCGATGGGCGGACGGGCGGCGGAAAGGCGCGCGAAGCCCAGGGCGTCGAGCACCTGGTCGCGGGGGCCGAAGGCGCGGACCCCGCCATCCCCCAGCGCCAGCAGCAGGTCGCAGTCGCGCACCAGCGCTTGGCGGTGCGCGGTGAGGATGGTGGCGCCGCCGGCTGCGCGATGGCGGCGGAGGAGCCGCGAGAGCGCCAGCGCCCCTTCGGCGTCGAGCGCGGTGTCAGGCTCGTCCAGGAGCAGCAGAGGGGGGCTGCCGAACAGCGCACGGGCAAGGCAGATGCGCTGGATCTGGCCGCCCGACAGGGGGGTGTGCCCCGGGTGCAGGCGGGTCGTGTAGCCGTCGGCCAGGCCCGAGATCATCTCGTGCGCCCCGGCGGCGCGGGCGGCGGCGACAACGGCGGCGGGGTCGGGAGGAGGGCGCAGGCGGGCGATGTTGTCGGCAATCGTCCCGTCGAAGAGGGCAGCGGCCTGGGGCAGGTAGCCGATGGCGGCGGCACGCTCGGCGGGGGCGAGCCGATGAAGGCCCGCGCTGCCCAGGCGGACCTCGCCGGCGGCAGGGGAGCAGAGTCCGGCCAGCGTCCGCATCAGCATGGTCTTCCCCGACCCGGACGGGCCGATGACGCCGAGAACTTCGCCCGGCCCGACCGACAGGGAGAGGCCGGAGAGGCACAGCCCGCCGCCGCCGGGCGCGCGGACGGCGAGGCCCTGCACCGACAGGCGCGGCGGAATGGAGGAGGTAGAGGCCGCGGCGGGCGGCGGCACCGGGCCTTCCAGGGCCGACAGCCGCCGCCAGGCGGAGAGGCCGCGTTCGGCAAGGGGCCAGCCGCCGATCAGCGCCTCGAGCGGCGAGAGAGCGCGGCCGGTGAGGATCGAGGCCGCCGACATCGCGCCTGCGGACACCTCGCCGCGCAGGCAGAGCCAGGCCGCAAGCGCCAGCATCGCCGATTGCAGGAGGAGGCGGGCCGCGCGCGTCGCCGCGGTGGCCAGGCCCGCGGTGTCGGCGAGGCGCGCCTCGGCCAGGCCGGCCAGACGGCGGCACTCCTGCCAGCGCCCGGCGGCGGGGGCCTGCAGGGCGAAGGCCGCCACCTCGTCGGGGCGAAGGACGAACTGGCTGGCGGCATGGTCTGCGGCGAGGGCGGCGGCGGCTGCCGCGCGCGTCAGGGCCCGGACGCGGCCATGCGCCGCCCAGGTGATGAGGAGGAGGGCCGCGCCGCCCGCCCCGGCGACAAGCCCGAGCAGCGGGTGAAGCAGGCAGAGTGCCCCCAGAAACAGCGGCAGCCACGGCAGGTCCATCGCCGCCAGCGTCACCGGCGCGGCGATGGCGCGACCGAGCGCGTCGATGTCGCGCAGAGGTGCGGCCCCGCCCGGGCTGTCCGCGGGCAGGGCGAGAAGCGCGGGAAAGACCCGGCCATCGAGCATCTGGCGGACATGGTCGGCGCAGCGCGCGAGGATCCGCGTGCGGGCCACATCGGCAACCGCCATGAGGCCGAAACAGAAGACGACGAGCAGGAACAGCGCGGCGAGGGTTTCGGACGAACGGGCAGGCAGCACCCGGTCATAGACCTGAAGCATGAACAGCGGCCCGGTCAGCATCAGCAGGTTGACGAAAGCCGAGAAGAGGGCGCAGGCTGTCAGTGCCGGCCTGCACGGGCCGAACAGCCCGTCCGTGACCGTTTCCGCTGCCCGCCCCGGTTCCCTGACCATGTTCCGTTCCTTCTGAAGCAGAATTGCCCCATCCGCCGCACAGTTGCCCGGGGCGGCTTGAAACCCGGGCCGGCGAAATCTATGGCTACGCAGGAGAGTTCATTGACCCGCCAGGCCGAAGCTAAGAGCCACATGTTGAAATTCCCTTTCCTTATTCCGGGCCGGGCCGGTGCGCTGGCGCCGATGGCTGCCCTGGCCCTGACCGTGGTCGCTGCGGGCTGCGCGCCCTCGGTGCCGGGCCAGCAGATCAACGATCCCTACGAGCGGCAGAACCGGGCGGTCCACGGGTTCAACCTGGCCGTTGACCGGGCGCTGTTCGGCGACGGCCACGTCAAGGGCGCGATCCCGACGATCCCGACGCCGGTCACAATCGGATTTTCCAACTTCGCCTCGAACCTCGGGATGCCGAGTGCGGTCCTGAACAATCTGCTGCAATTGAAGCCGGTGCCGGCCGCGCAGGACACGCTTCGCTTTGCCGTCAACTCGACCTTCGGCATCGGCGGGCTGTTCGATCCTGCCTCGGCCCTGGGTATCGAGGCCAGGGAGGCCGATTTCGGCGGTACGCTGCATGTCTGGGGCGTGCCCGAGGGCGCCTATCTCGAGGCGCCGCTGATCGGCCCCTCGACCGAGCGGGATCTGGCCGGTCTTGCGGTCGATATCGCCATCGATCCGGTCAACACGGTGGTCGGGCGCCGGGATGGTGCCTATATCAATGGCGGCCGTCTGATGGCGAAGGTCGGCAACCGCCAGCGGTTCGCCAGCACCTATGAGTCGATCCTTTATGAAAGTGCCGACAGCTATGCCCAGTCCCGCCTTGTCTATCTGCAGAAACGTCATTTCGAGCTGGGGATCGAGGAAGACACGCCCGATCCCTCGGCCGACCCCGCGGCGGGCGCCAATGGCAGGTGATCTGAACCGCCGCGGCGTCGGCGCGCTGGGACTGGGCGCGCTGGCGCTGGGCCTTCTGCCCCGCGCCGCACGGGCGCTGACCGTCGACGAGGCGCGCGCGCTGGTGGACAAGCTGATCGCCGAGATCAACGCCGTCATCAACTCGGGCGCCAGCGAAAGCGCGATGTTCGTCAAGTTCGAGTCGATCTTCGACCGCTATGCCGATGTCGACTACATCGCCCAGTCGGCATTGGGGCCGGCGGGACGGCAGGCCAGCGCCGCGCAGAAGGCCGCGTTCAAGACCGCCTTCCGCCGTTATCTGGCGGTGAAGTACGGCAAGCGGTTCCGCGAGTTCATCGGCGGCACGATCGTCGTGACCGATGCGCGCCCGCTGAAAAGCTTCTACGAGGTCATCTCGCAGGCCAAGCTGCCAGGGCAGAATCCATTCGAGGTGCGCTGGCAGGTGTTCGACAAGTCGGGCCAGGACAAGTTCTTCAACATCATCATCGAAGGCGTGAACATGCTGTCGGCCGAGCGCACCGAGATCGGCGCGCTTCTCGACAAGAACGGCGGCAACATCGACAAGATGATCGCCAGCCTGAAGGGGTAAGGCCGGACCGGAAGCCTGCCGGTGGCAGCCTTCTCCCCCGAACGCCCGCGCGCGTCGGGCTGGCCGGGAATGCCGCTCAGTTCCCGCCGAGGATTCCAAGAAGGATCTCGCCCAGCGTCTGCCCGCCCTGGGGTTTCGGCTCGGCCGGCGGCTGGCCGCTTCCGTCGGCCTGGAAGACCTCGCCCGGATAGGTGGGCGCGGTCGGAACCTGAGGCTGCGGAAGTTCCTCGGGCCGGATCATCGGTAGGGGCAGCGGCTGCACGCCGTCGTGGATGCGGACCATCACCTCGTGCCAGATCTGGGCGGGCAGGCCGCCGCCGGTCACGCCGGTCAGCGGCGAATTGTCGTCATATCCCATCCAGACGCCGACCACATAGTCGGCGGTGAAGCCGATGAACCAGGCGTCGCGGGCCGACTGGGTGGTGCCGGTCTTGCCCGCGGCCTGCCAGCCGTCCAGCCGCGCCCGCCGCCCGGTGCCACGCTCGATCACCTGGCTCATCATGTAGATCAGCTGGCGGTCGGCCTGTTCGGAGATCACCCTCTCGCCCATGCCGCCGTCCTGGCCCATCAGCGGCGTGTCGTCGCCCTTGATGCGCAGGTCGACAAGGCCGTAGGGCTTGACCGACGAGCCGCCGTTGAGGATGCCGGCATAGGCGCCGGTCATCTCGAGCAGGGTCGATTCCGACACGCCGAGCGCGACCGCCGGACCGGCGGCAAGGTCGGAGGCAAAGCCGAACTGGCTGGCGACCTGGCGCACCGCGTCGAGGCCGGCGCGCTGCGAGACGCGCACCGTCGCGGTGTTGACCGAATGGGCCAGCGCGTCGGTGTAGCTGATCATGCCCGAAAAGCCCGGGTCGTAGTTCTTGGGGCACCAGTCGCCCGAGCCCTTGACGAACAGGCAGACCGGGGAATCGTCGACCAGCGAATTCTCGGTGTCGCCAAGATCAAGCGCCGCGGCATAGACGAAGGGCTTGAAGGTCGATCCGGTCTGGCGGCGGGCCTGGGTGGCGCGGTTGAAGGCGCCCGAGACCGCCGATTCGCGCCCGCCCACCATCGCGCGCACCGCGCCGTCGGCCGACATGACGACGACCGCGGCCTCGGTCTTCGATCCGTCCTTGAGCTTGCTGGCGAAGACGCTGGCCACGGCATCTTCGGCCTGCTTTTGCAGCTTCTGGTCGAGGGTGGTCTGGATCACCACGTCCTCGGTCGTGTCCTTGGTCAGGAAATCGGGGCCGCTGTCCATGACCCAGTCGGCGAAATAGCCGCCGGCGCGGGCCTGAGCGGCCTTGGACAGCTGCGCGGGATGGTCGATGGCGTCCTTGTATTCGGCGTCGGTCAGGTAACCCTGCTCGTGCATCAGCCCCAGGACCACCCCTGCCCGGTCGCGGGCGCGCTGGAGGTTGTTCGTGGGCGCATAGGAGGACGGCGCCTTCAAAAGGCCGGCCAGCATCGCCGCCTCGGCCGGCGAGACGTTGGCGGCCGACTTGCCGAAATAGCGCTGGCTGGCGGCCTCGAAGCCGCGGGCGCCGGCACCGAGATAGGCGCGGTTGAGGTAGAGCGTCAGGACATCCTTCTTGCCGTACTTCGCCTCGAGCGCGATGGCGTAGGGAATTTCCTTCAGCTTGCGCTTCAGCCCGCCCGAGCGGCAGTCGTCCTCGTAGTCCGATTCCGACTTCCACACCTTCGGATCGTAGGGCACGCCCAGGCAGAGGAGTTTCGCCAACTGTTGGGTAATGGTCGAGCCGCCGTTGCCCTGGAAGGGGCCGCGGCCCTCGCGCATGTTGATGGTGATGGCGCTGATGATGCCGCGCGGGCTGATGGCGAAGTGGCTGTAGTAATGCTTGTCCTCGGTGGCGAGGATGGCATGCAGAAGGTTGGGCGAAACGCTGTCGGCGGTGATCTGGCCGCCGAAGGTCTCGCCGCGCCAGGCAAAGACCTGGTTGTTGCGGTCGAGAAGCGTGACCGAGCCGCGCGCCCGCGCGTCGATCAGTTGGCCGAGAGGCGGCAACTGGGAATAGTAGTAGGCGCAGATGGCGAAAAGGATGAAGGCGGCGAACAGCGCGACGCGCAGGCCGAGGCCCCAGGCCAGCCGCCAGATCATGCCGAAGATCGCGGCGAAGAAGCGCAGGATGAAGTTGCCACCCCGTCCGCCCCGGCTGCCCCCGCGGCCACCCTTGCGCGGGCGGCGCGGCTTTGGTGCCTTGGGCGCGGCAGGCTTTTGCGGCCGTTCCGCGGCGTAACGCCTGTCGGCGACAAGCGGGGGCTTTCTGCCGGCCATCTGCTGCTCTTCCGGTGTTGTTCTTGTGCTTTTGCGGCGACCATAGCCGGTTCCGCCGCCGATGTGGAGATGTGCCGGCCTCCTGTCAACTTCTCCGGGCGGTGAAAAAACGGGCAGACTTTCCCCGATCTGCCGAAAAAGCGGGAAGTGGCCGGTCTTGCGCCCCGGCGGGCGGGCAAAAGCTTGCGTCGCCGCACTGCGGCGATCCCATTTGGGTCCAGGCGCGGCACTCCTGCGGCGCGGACGGGAGGCGGGGGGTGAAGGTGAACCTGGCGGGACGGATCAAGCCGAAGGCGATTGGGCCTGCCCTCTTGGCGCTGGCGGCCTCTCCGGCGCTGGCCGAGGGCGCGCCGGTCGTCGACAAGGGCGACGTGGCCTGGATGATGACCTCCACGGCGCTGGTGCTGTTCATGACCATTCCGGGGCTGGCGCTGTTTTATGGCGGGCTGGTACGGGCCAAGAACATGCTGTCGGTGCTGATGCAGACGACGATGATCGCCTGCATGGTGATGGTGATCTGGGTGGTCTATGGCTATTCCTTCACTTTCGGCGGCGGCACCGGGCCGTTCTGGGGCGGGCTGGGCAAGCTGTTCCTGAGGGGCGTGACGCCCGAGACGACGGTGGCGACCTTTTCGGCGGGCTATGTCCTGCCGGAATATGTGTTCATCGCCTTTCAGATGACATTCGCCGCGATCACGCCGGCGCTGATCATCGGGGCCTGGGCCGAGCGGGTGAAGTTCCGGTCGGTGCTTCTGTTCATGGCGCTGTGGGTGACGTTCGCCTATTTCCCGATCGCGCACATGGTCTGGGACGCGAACGGGCTCTTGTTCAAGATGGGGGCGATCGACTTTGCCGGCGGCACGGTCGTGCATATCAATGCCGGGATCGCGGCCTTTGTCGGCTGCCTGGTGATCGGCAAGCGCGTCGGGTTCGGGCGCGAGAACATGGCGCCGCATTCGATGGTGATGACCATGATTGGCGCGTCGATGCTGTGGGTCGGCTGGTTCGGCTTCAACGCCGGGTCGAACCTCGAGGCAAACGGCGGCGCGGCCCTGGCGATGTTCAACACCTTCGTCGCCACGGCGGCGGCGGCGCTGGCCTGGTCGGCGGTGGAAAGCCTGCAGCGCGGCAAGGCGTCGATGCTGGGTGCGGCGTCGGGGATGGTGGCGGGGCTGGTGGCGATCACCCCGGCCTGCGGCACGGTCGGACCGGTGGGCGGCATGGCGCTGGCGGCGCTGGCGGCGGTGGTCTGCTATTTCTTCGTGACGGTGGTGAAGAACCGCTTCGGCTATGACGACAGCCTGGACGTGTTCGGCGTCCATTGCGTCGGCGGCATCCTGGGCGCGATCGGCACCGGCATCTTCTCGGCGGCCTCGCTGGGCGGGGTCAGGGGCGGTGACTATTCGATCGCCGCGCAGACC
Source organism: Pseudomonadota bacterium (assembly GCA_018240425.1). Classification (GTDB taxonomy): domain Bacteria; phylum Pseudomonadota; class Alphaproteobacteria; order Rhodobacterales; family Rhodobacteraceae; genus TMP-24. Next base: position 40,548 of record JAFEFU010000004.1, read on the forward strand.
TGGATCCAGATCGAGGCGGTGGCGCTGACGCTGGTCTGGTCGGGGGTGGTATCGTTCGTGCTCTACAAGCTGGTGGACATGGTCTTCGGCCTGCGGGTCGACGGCGACAGCGAACGCCAGGGTCTGGACCTGACCTCGCACGGCGAGGCCGCCTATCACGGATAGGCACGGCCGGGGACGGGGCAGCGCCCCCGGGCCGTTGTGCTCAGATGCCGACGGCGAGGATGGCGCGGGCCAGAACCGGGACGGTCGCGCGGTTCAGCCCGGCGATGTTCAGGCGCGAATCGCCGACCATGTAGATGCCATGTTCGGCGCGCAGCCGTTCGACCTGTTCGGGCGTCGCGCCGAGGCGCGAGAACATGCCGCGGTGCTGGGCGAGAAAGCCGAAACGGTCCGACCCCGACAGGTCGCGCAACTCGCGCGCCAGCTGGCCGCGGAGCGCAAGCATCCCTTTGCGGATCTCCTCGAGTTCGGACCTCCAGTCGGACCTCAGCCCCTCGTCGGTCAGGATGGTGGTGACGATGCGGGCGCCGTGGTCGGGCGGGAAGGAATAGTTCTGCCGGTTCAGGAAAGCCAGGTTGGCCTGGGTCACGTTGCGTTGCGCCGGGGCGGACAGCGCGGCCAGAACCCCGGTGCGTTCGCGGTAGATGCCGAAATTCTTGCTGCACGAGGCGGCGATCAGTGCCTCGGGCAGGCGCGACGCGATCAGGCGGGTGCCGGCGGCGTCGGCCTCGAGCCCGTCGCCGAAGCCCTGGTAGGCGAGGTCGACCAAGGGCACCGCGCCGGTCCTTTCCAGGAGCGCGGCGACCTCGGCCCATTCGGGCAGCGTGAGGTTGGCGCCGGTCGGGTTGTGGCAGCAGCCGTGCAGCAGCACCACGTCGCCCGCCTTGACGCCCGCCAGATCGGCCATCATGGCCCCGAAATCGACGCCGCGCGTTTCGCCGTCGAAATAGCGGTAGGGGCGCCAGGTCATGCCGAGGTAGGTCAGGATCGCGGTGTGGTTGGGCCAGGTCGGGTCCGACACCCAGACGGTGGCGCCGGGGGCGGCCATGCGGATCAGTTCGAACGCCTGGCGGATGGCGCCGGTGCCGCCGGGGGTGGCGACCGAGGCGAGCCGGTCGGCGGCGAGCGCCGGGCCGAGGATCATCCCGGTGATGGCGGCGTTGAATTCCGGCTCGCCCGCAAGTCCGGTATAGGTCTTGGTGGTCTGGCTTTCCCACAGCCGGTGTTCGGCGGCCTTGACCGCGCGCATGACCGGCGTGAGGCCGGTCGCGTCCTTGTAGACGCCGACGCCGAGGTCGATCTTGTCCGCGCGCGGGTCGGCGCGGAACTGGCCCATCAGTTGCAGGATCTTGTCCGCGGGCTGCGGCTTCAGCGCGTTCAGCATGGCTTGTCCTTTCAGCCCCTGGCGACCTTGAGATCGCCATACATGCCCCATTCGGCCCAGGAGCCGTCATAGAGCGAATGGTCGTGCTTGCCGGTGCGTTCCAGCGCCAGCGACAGGATCGCGGCCGAGACGCCGGAGCCGCAGGTGGTGATCGCAGGCTTCTTCAGATCGACGCCGGCCTCGGTGAAGGCGCGCGCCAGGTCGGCGGGTGGCTTCATCGTGCCGTCGGCGTTCAGGAGCGTCTTGTAGGGCAGGTTGACGGCGCCGGGGATGTGGCCCGAGCGCAGGCCGGGGCGGGGTTCGGGCTCTTCGCC
>JAFEFU010000050.1 GCA_018240425.1 Pseudomonadota bacterium
CGTGACGGGCACTTTTCCAGTGGCCGATAAGCATTTCCGAGGGAGCTGGCTCTGCCAGGGTTCAGGCCCTGGTATCTGGCGCCCACCTGATACGTCAGGCTCTCGGGAAATTCACGCCTGCACGCTTGCTGCGGTCCCCGCCACCCTTCTCCGCAGCCAGCGCCCGGCCCGGCACCCCGTCGCGGCGGCCCCCGTCCGGGCGGTCGCTTTCACCCATGCTCATCACCGCGAAGGCGAACTGGACCCCGGCAAAGACGATGGTGTTGAAGACCACCAGCATCAGGACGGCCAGCAGCCCGACATCGCTTGTGCTGACCAGATGCCACAGGTTGCCGACGTTGAGCGCGAGGAGGAGGCCGGTGAACAGCACCCCGAGCGCAAGGCCGATGGCGACATGGCGGATGTACAGGCGGACAAGCTCGGGCATGAAACCTCCGGGTGTCCCAGTCTGCCACGGCGCGGGCGCAAGGGACAGGGGCCATTCGGCCGCGGCGCGGCTCAGGTGGCCTCGGCCTCCAGATGCAGTTTCATGTCGAGAAGCACCTTCTGGATGGCCAGCGTCTCGGTCAGAAGCCGTTTCGCCTCGTTGATGGTGATCCGGCCGTCCTCTATCGAGGCATTGTATTCGCCCATCAGCATCGCGAAGCGCTGGCTCAGCGCCACCACGTCGGAATTGACGCCGCCGCCCTGCTTGCTGTTGCGCCGATCCTCGTCATAACTCAGCGTGATCCCCCGCAGGTCGGCCAGCGCGGCGGTCACATGCGGAAAGCGCGAGGCGCTTTCGAGCGCGGCCACAACATCGACGGGCATGAACCGGTCGGCATGTTCGGGATCGTCGGAATAGTAGCGCCCGAGCGTCGCCTTGGACTTGCCGGACAGCGCCGCCGCCGCCTCGATGCCCACATCCTTCACCAGCGCCTCGCTGTGGCGCTTCAGATAGTTGGCTGTCGTCCTGACCGCTTCCACCACTTCCGCTTTCTCCGCCGACCCGCCGGCCGCGCCGGGGAAACCCTTGTTCTCTTTCCCCTTAATCGGCTTGCCGGCGTTTGTCATATGGAAAGCGTTCCGTGTATTGGAACCTTACCAGTGGCCGGCGCCGGTTCGGTTGCAGTGACGTTGAAGCGCCCGGACCGAGTGCGGGACAGCCGGTTGCCGGCCTCGGGCGCTGTTGGGGTTGACTGTCTGGACTTCCTGGTCCCGCCGCGCGCCCGGGCAGGCGCGGCGGGGCGACTTTTCCGCCCGCGAGGGTCGGGCATGGGGCGTCAGAACAGCCGCCCCCCCGGCGGCACCTCGTGCCCCGGCCCGATCAGCACCACCTCTCCGTCCGCGTCCGGCACCCCCAGCGTCAGCACCTCGGACCGCATCGGCCCGATCTGGCGCGGCGGGAAATTGACCACGGCCAGCACCTGCCGCCCGACCAGCGCCTCGGGCGCATAATGGCGGGTGATCTGGGCCGAGGATTTCTTTTCGCCGATCTCGGGGCCGAAATCGATCCACAGCCGGATCGACGGCTTGCGCGCCTCGGGGAACGGCTCGGCCCGGGTGATACGGCCGACGCGGATGTCGACCTTCAGGAAATCATCGAAGGAAATCGTCACCGGCCCAGCTCCCGTCCGCGTTCGGCGGCGGCATGGACCGCCTCTTTCAGCAGCGCCGGAAAGCCGCGCCCCTCATCCATCAGCACCGCCAGCGCCGCCGCCGTGGTGCCACCGGGCGAGGTCACGTTGACGCGCAGCTGATCCGGCCCCTCTGCCGTTGCCTCGGCCAGCGCCCCCGCCCCCGCAACCGTCGCCTTGGCCAGCTGCATCGCCAGACCGGCGGGCAGCCCCTCGGCCGCGCCCGCCGCCGCCAGCGCCTCGATCAGGTGAAAGACATAGGCCGGACCCGATCCCGACACCGCCGTGACCGCGTCCATCTGCTGCTCGCCCTCCAGCCGCACCACCTGACCGACCGCCGACAGGAGCATCTCGGCCAGGTCGAGATCGGCGCCCGAGGCATGGGCGTTTCCGCAGATCGCGGTGATGCCGCGGCCGATGGCGGCGGGCGTGTTGGGCATGGCGCGGATCAGGGGCGTCGCGGCCCCGAGCACCGCCTCGTAGGTGGCGATGGTCGTCCCCGCCGCCACGGTCAGGAACAGCGTCCCCCCGCCGCCGAGCGCCGCCAGCTGCGGCAGCGCCGCCCCCATCATCTGCGGCTTGACCGCGATCAGCACGATGGCCGGGCGCGCGGGCAGCGCCTCGTTGACATGCACCCCCTGCGCCAGCAGCCAGTCCGACGGCTTGGGGTCCGACACCCAGACCGACCGCGCCGGCAGGCCGCGCTTCAGCCAGCCCTCGAGCATGGCCGACCCCATCTTGCCGCAGCCCAGAAGCACCAGCCCGCGCGCCGCGATTTCATCCATCGACATGTCACCCTCCGTTTGCGCCGACTTTAGCGGCGCGCGCGGCGGGCGAAAGGGGGATCAGGCGCGCCCGTAGGCCTCGGCCAGAGCCACGCCGACCGCACGCGCCGGGCTGTCGTCGCCCCAGGCGACCATCTGGAAGGCCGGATAGAACCGTTCGGAGGCCGTCACCGCCTGGGTGATCATCCGGTCGATCTGCTCGGGCGTCGCGATCTGCCCGCCCGCCAGCACCAGCCCATAGCGCCAAACCATCATCTTCTGCTCGGCCCACCAGGTGAAGGCCCCGGCCCAGACCATGTCGTTGGCGCGGTTGATGAGGTCGTGGACCGAGGCCAGCTTTTCCGCCGGCGGATCGAACTCGAAGGTCGAGATCAGCCGCAGCGTCTCGTCCTGCGCCGACCAGGCGAGCGTCAGCGAATAGGTGCGCCACTGGCCCTCGACCGCCATCGCGATCTGGTCATCGGTCACTCGGTCGAAGTCCCAGTCGTGGTTTTCGGCCAGCGACTCGACGATGTCGATGGGATGAATTTCCCCAGAGGTGAGGAAGTCTTCGGAAACTGACATGCCCTGCCTCGCTTCTTATAGGCCCATCGGGATTTCGCCCCAAGGGCTTGGTCTGCCCACAAGAACCGGAGGTCAGACCCCCTGCCCTTACAAGATATGGTGGGACCATGCGCCGACCCTGTAAAGAACTATTTTCACGGATGGCGGGCGAAAGACGGGTTGACGCCCATCTGTCCACAGCTTTCCGGCGCCTGCGGGGGTTTCGGGCGGCGGATGGCGCGCCGTCAGAACGGAATGTCGTCCACCTGGTCGGCAGCGACAACGAATCCCGCCACCACATGCTTGACGCCCGCCTTGTCGAAGGCGATCTCCAGCTTGTCGCCTTCGGTCCCCTCGACGGTGCCATAGCCGAACTTCTTGTGAAACACCCGGTCGCCCTCGGCAAAGGCCGACACGGCATCCAGGTCGATGATCTGGTTTCGCGCCTCGCGCGGCTGCGAAAGCCCGCGCACCTGCGCCCGCTCCTGCATCCGCTTCCAGCCCGGCGAGTTGTAGACATCGGCCTTCGTCGCCCGCTCCTCGATCCCGCCGGCAGCGACCGGCCGCATCCCCGCCGCCCCGAAGCCGCCGCCATAAAGGCCGGGCGGCGTCAGCACCTCGACATGGGCGGGCGGCAACTCGTCGATGAAGCGCGAGGGAAGCTGGCTTTGCCACTGGCCATAGACCCGGCGGTTGCCGGCGAAGGAAATCGTGCACAGCTCCTCGGCCCGGGTGATCCCCACATAGGCCAGCCGCCGCTCCTCCTCCAGCCCTTTGAGGCCGCTTTCGTCCATGCTGCGCTGGCTGGGGAAGAGGCCATCCTCCCATCCCGGCAGGAACACCACCGGAAACTCCAGCCCCTTGGCGGCGTGAAGGGTCATGATGCTGACCTTCTCCTCCGCCTCCTCGCTGTCATTGTCCATGATCAGCGCCACATGTTCGAGAAAGCCCTGCAGGTTGTCGAACTGCTCCAGCGCCTTGATCAACTCCTTCAGGTTCTCCAGCCGCCCCGGCGCCTCGGGCGTCTTTTCGTTCTGCCACATCTCGGTGTAGCCCGATTCCTCAAGGATCGTCTCGGCCAGCTCGACGTGACTGTGGCCGGGCACCTGCGCCGCCCGGTGCCAGCGGTCCACCCCTTCGACGAACTGGCGAAGCTGTCCCGCCCCCTTGCCGCCGATCCCTCCCGAGGCCACCAGATAGCGCGCGCCCTCGACCAGCCCCGCGCCATCCTCGCGCGCCTGCCTCTGGATCGTCTGCACCGCCTTGTCGCCGAGACCGCGCTTGGGCACGTTCACCACCCGCTCGAACGCCAGATCGTCGGCGGGGCTGACGGCGAGGCGGAAATAGGCCATCGCGTCGCGAATCTCCTGCCGTTCATAGAAGCGCGGGCCGCCGATGACGCGGTAGGGCAGGCCGATGGTCAGGAACCTGTCCTCGAAGGCGCGCATCTGGTGGCTGGCGCGCACCAGGATCGCCTGGCCGTCCAGCCCGACCGGCTCCAGGTGGCGGGTGCCGCGTTGGAGCGCCTCGACCTCCTCGCCGATCCAGCGCGCCTCTTCCTCACCGTCCCAATGGCCGATCAGCCGCACCTTCTCGCCGCCCGTCGCCTCGGTCCACAGCGTCTTGCCCAGCCGCCCGGCATTGGCCGCGATCAGACCCGAGGCGGCGGCAAGGATATGCTCGGTCGAGCGGTAATTCTGTTCCAGCCGGATCACCTGCGCGCCGGGAAAATCCTTCTCGAACCGCAGGATGTTGCCGACCTCGGCCCCGCGCCAGCCATAGATCGACTGGTCGTCGTCGCCGACGCAGCAGATATTCTTGTGCGCCGCCGCCAGCAGCCGCAGCCACAGATACTGGGCGATGTTCGTATCCTGATATTCGTCGACCAGGATATAGCGGAACCAGCGCTGATATTGTTCCAGAACGTCAGGGTGCGTCTGGAAGATCGTCACGCAATGCAGAAGCAGGTCGCCGAAATCGACGGCGTTCAGGGTGCGCAGCCGCTCCTGATAGGCGGCGTAAAGCTCGGTCCCCATGTGGTTGAAGGCCGAAGCCTCGGCCGAAGGCACCTTGTCCGGCCCCCGGGCCCGGTTCTTCCAGCCGTCGATCAACCCTGCCAGTTGCCGCGCCGGCCAGCGTTTCTCGTCGATGTTGGCCGCGACGATCAGCTGCTTCAGCAGCCGCACCTGATCGTCGGTGTCGAGAATGGTGAAGTTCGACTTCAGCCCGACGAGTTCGGCATGGCGGCGCAGGATCTTGACCGACACCGAATGGAAGGTGCCCATCCACGGCAGCCCCTCGACCGCGTGGCCCAACAGCCGCCCGACCCTCTCCTTCATCTCGCGCGCGGCCTTGTTGGTGAAGGTGACGGCGAGAATCTCGTTCGGCCGCGCCCGACCGGTCGCCAGCAGATGCGCGATCCGCGCCGTCAGCGCCCTGGTCTTGCCGGTTCCCGCCCCCGCGAGCATCAGCACCGGCCCGTCCAACGCCTCGACCGCCTCGCGCTGCGCGGGGTTCAGCCCGTCAAGGTAGGGCGCCCCCATTCCGCCCGCGCGCGCCGCCATCGCCCGCTGCGACAGCGGCACGGCGGCGGCAAAGGCTTCGTCTTCGTCGAAATGGCTCATGGCGCGACAATAGCGGCGGTTGTCGCGGATTGAAAGCCGCGTTCCCTGATTGTTCGCGCCGGCGGCCGCGGGGCCGCCGCGCCGCTTTTGTGCGCCATCTGCCGCATTCGCGCCGCCTGTCACAAAAGTTTCATCTAGTCTCCGCCTGCCACTTGCGCCGCACCGCAGCGCGCCTAAAGTGCGCGCCGCGATCAGGGAGGGACCGATGGCCGAATTCCGCAAGATCCTCGTGGCGAACCGGGGCGAGATCGCCATCCGCGTCATGCGCGCGGCCACCGAACTCGGCAAGCGCACCGTCGCCGTCTATGCCGAGGAAGACAAGCTGTCGCTCCACCGCTTCAAGGCCGACGAAGCCTACCGGATCGGCGAGGGGCTGGGGCCGGTTCAGGCCTATCTTTCGATCGACGAGATCATCCGTGTCGCCCGCGAATGCGGCGCAGACGCGATTCATCCCGGCTACGGGCTTCTCTCCGAGAACCCCGATTTCGTCGAGGCCTGCGCCGCCAATGGCATCACCTTCATCGGGCCCAAGGCCGAAACCATGCGCGCGCTTGGCGACAAGGCCAGCGCCCGGCGCGTCGCCATCGCCGCCGGCGTCCCGGTCATCCCGGCGACCGAGGTGCTGGGCGAGGACATGGCTGCCGTGAAAAAGCAGGCCGCGGCAATCGGTTATCCCCTGATGCTCAAGGCGTCATGGGGCGGCGGCGGGCGCGGCATGCGCCCGATCAATTCCGAATCCGAGCTGGCCGAAAAGGTCCGCGAAGGCCGGCGCGAGGCGGAAGCCGCCTTTGGCAACGGCGAAGGCTATCTGGAAAAGATGATCCTGCGCGCCCGCCACGTCGAGGTGCAGATCCTCGGCGACAGCCAGGGCAACATCTACCACCTTTACGAACGCGACTGCACCGTCCAGCGCCGCAACCAGAAGGTCGTCGAACGCGCGCCCGCCCCCTACCTGACCGACGCCCAGCGCGCCGAGATCTGCGATCTCGGCAAGCGCATCTGCGCCCATGTCGGCTATGAATGCGCGGGCACCGTCGAATTCCTGATGGATATGGATTCGGGCAGGTTCTACTTCATCGAGGTGAACCCCCGCGTCCAGGTCGAACATACCGTCACCGAGCAGGTCACGGGGATCGACATCGTCCAGGCCCAGATCAGCATCGCCGAGGGCAAGACGCTCGCCGAAGCCACCGGCGTCGCCAACCAGGCCGACGTGCACCTGAACGGCCATGCGATCCAGTGCCGGATCACCACCGAAGATCCGCTGAACAACTTCATTCCCGACTATGGCCGCATCACCGCCTACCGCGAGGCGACCGGCGCGGGCATCCGCCTCGACGGCGGCACCGCCTATTCCGGCGCGGTCATCACCCGCTATTACGATTCGCTTCTGGTCAAGATCACCGCCTGGGCGCAGACGCCCGAGCAGGCGATCGTCAGGATGCGCCGGGCGCTGGCCGAATACCGCATCCGCGGCGTCGCCACCAACATCGCCTTCGTCGAGAACCTGTTGAAGCATCCGGCCTTCCTCGCGAACGAATGCACGACGAAGTTCATCGACACGACGCCCGATCTTTTCGCCTTCCGCAAGCGCCGCGACCGCGCGACCAAGATCCTCATCTACATCTCCGACATCACCGTGAACGGCCACCCCGAGACGGCGGGCCGGCCCAAGCCCGCCGCCGAGGCCCGCGCCCCCCGCCCGCCGAAGCCCGCGAAGACGCCCGCCCCCGGCACCCGCGACCTTCTCGACGCGAAAGGACCGCAGGCGGTCGCCGACTGGATGGCCGGGCAGAAGCGGCTTCTCCTGACCGACACCACCATGCGCGACGGGCACCAGTCGCTGTTGGCCACGCGGATGCGCTCGATCGACATGATCAAGGTAGCCCCGGCCTATGCCGCCCACCTGCCCGAGCTCTTCTCGGTCGAATGCTGGGGCGGCGCCACCTTCGACGTGGCCTACCGCTTCCTCCAGGAGTGCCCCTGGCAGCGCCTGCGCGACCTGCGGGCCGCCATGCCCAATGTGATGACTCAAATGCTGCTCCGCGCCTCGAATGGCGTCGGCTACACCAACTATCCCGACAACGTTGTTCGATTCTTCGTAAAACAGGCCGCCGAAACCGGCATCGACGTGTTCCGCCTGTTCGATTCCCTCAACTGGGTCGAGAACATGCGCGTGGCGATGGACGCGGTGATCGAGCAGGAAAAGGTCTGCGAGGCGGCGATCTGCTATACCGGCGACATCCTCAACCCCGACCGGGCCAAGTATGACCTGAACTACTATGTCCGCATGGGCAAGGAGCTGAAGGCCGCCGGCGCGCATGTGCTGGGGCTGAAGGACATGGCCGGCCTTCTGAAGCCCGCCGCGGCCCGCGTCCTCTTCCGCGCGCTGAAGGAAGAGGTCGGCCTGCCCATCCACTTCCACACCCATGACACCTCGGGCATCGCCGGGGCGACGATCCTTGCCGCCGCCGATGCGGGCGTCAGCGCGGTCGATGCGGCGATGGACGCCTTCTCGGGCGGCACCTCGCAGCCCTGCCTCGGCTCGATCGTCGAGGCGCTGGCCCATACCGAGCGCGACACCGGCCTCGACATCGCCGCGATCCGGCAGATTTCCAACTACTGGGAAGCGGTGCGCGACCAGTATGCCGCGTTCGAGAGCGGGCTGGAGGCGCCGGCCTCCGAAGTCTACCTGCATGAGATGCCGGGCGGCCAGTTCACCAACCTCAAGGCCCAGGCCCGCTCGCTCGGCCTTGAAGAACGCTGGCACGAGGTCGCGCAGGCCTATGCCGACGCCAACCGGATGTTCGGCGACATCGTCAAGGTCACGCCCTCGTCCAAGGTGGTGGGCGACATGGCGCTGATGATGGTGGCGCAGGGCCTGACCCGCGCCCAGGTCGAAGACCCCAAGACCGACGTGGCCTTCCCCGAATCGGTCATCGACATGCTGAAGGGCAACCTCGGCCAGCCGCCCGGGGGCTGGCCTGCCGGGATCGTCAAGAAGGTGCTCAAGGGCGAAAGGCCCTCGACCGAGCGGCCGGGCAGGAACATGGCGCCGGTCGAGCTCGAAGCGGTCAGGAACCGGATTTCGGCCGAACTCGACGGCTTCCAGATCGACGACGAGGATCTGAACGGCTACCTGATGTATCCCAAGGTCTTTCTCGACTACATGGGCCGCCACCGCCAGTACGGCCCGGTCCGCACCCTGCCCACCCACACCTTCTTCTACGGGATGCAGGCGGGCGAGGAGATCTCGGTCGAGATCGACCCCGGCAAGACCCTGGAAATCCGTCTGCAGGCCGTGGGCGAGACCGACGAGACCGGCGAGGTGAAGGTCTTCTACGAGCTGAACGGCCAGCCGCGCGTGATCCGCGTGCCGAACCGCTCGGTCAAGGCCCGAACCGCCAGCCGCGCCAAGGCGCAGGAGGGCAATCCCCTGCAGATCGGCGCGCCGATGCCGGGGGTGGTGGCGACGGTGGCGGTGCAGGCCGGACAGAAGGTCAGGGCCGGCGATATGCTTCTGACCATCGAGGCGATGAAGATGGAAACCGGCATCCACGCCGACCGGGCGGGCACGGTCAAGGCGCTCCATGTGACGCCCGGCGCCCAGATCGACGCCAAGGATCTGCTGGTCGAATTCGACGGCTGAGACGGGACCGCCCTGTCGGCGTGCCACACGGCGGTTTGCGTCCGATCCGGCGCCTGGGGTCCGGCGCATGGCAGGTTTCCCTTCGCCGGGGCGAGGGGGAGGCGCAATTCCCCTTGACTTTGCGTCGGCCATCCCCCATGTGCGCCCCAGCCCAAGCCCCGCTGCCGCGTGAGCAGCCGTATCCGTGCGCGGATGCAGAGGCCGGGCAAACCGGTTCCCATGTCACGCCAGGGGTCCAGCAGCCGCGTCCGGCTGCGCCCCGCTGTTGCCTCCGCTGCCCGCAAGGGGCAGACGGTTCCGATTTTCTGGCGCCTGAGGGCTGCCACCACAAGGATACTGCCTTGACCGACTTTCAAACCCTGGGGATCGCCCCACGCATCCTCGAAAACCTGAATGAGCTGGGCCTGACCCAGCCGACCCCGATCCAGACCGAAGCCATTCCGCAGCTGCTGAAAGGCCGCGACCTGATGGGTCTCGCCCAGACCGGCACCGGCAAGACCGCCGCCTTCGGCCTGCCGATCCTGTCGAAGCTCCTGGACCTCGGCCGCCGCCCCAACCCCAAGACGGTGCGCGCCCTGATCCTCGCGCCCACCCGCGAACTCGCGACCCAGATCACCGACAACCTGATGGCTTTCGCCAAGGAAACCCCGGTGCGCACCTACCGCGTCGTCGGCGGCGCCTCGCTCTACATGCAGTCCGAACGGCTGGCGCGCGGCGTCGACATCCTCGTCGCCACGCCGGGCCGGCTGATCGACCTTCTCGACCGCAAGGCGCTGTCCTTGCAGGAAGTGCGCTATCTGGTCCTGGACGAGGCCGACCAGATGCTCGACATCGGCTTCATCCATGCGCTGCGCCGGATCGCGCCGCTCCTGCCCGCCAACCGCCAGACCATGCTCTTTTCGGCGACCATGCCGAAACTGATCGAGGAACTGGCACAAACCTACCTGACCGACCCGGTCCGCGTGCAGGTCGCCGCCCCCGGCAAGCCGGCCGAAAAGATCGAACAGGGCGTGCATTTCGTCAATCAGGGCGACAAGGCGCGGCTTCTGGCCGACTACATGAAGAAACACCCCGAGGAACTGGCGCTGGTCTTCGGCCGCACCAAGCACGGATCGGACAAGCTGGCCCGCGTGCTTGAAGGCTGGGGCTTCTCGGTCGGCGCCATCCACGGCAACAAGAGCCAGAACCAGCGCGAACGCATCCTGCAAAGCTTCCGCACCGGCGAGCTGAAGGTGCTGGTCGCGACCGACGTGGCCGCCCGCGGCATCGACATTCCCGACGTGCGCCACGTCTACAACTACGACCTGCCCAACGTGCCGGAAAACTACGTCCACCGGATCGGGCGCACCGCGCGGGCCGGGCGCGACGGCCGCGCCGTCGCCTTCTGCTCGCCGACGGAAATCGCCGAACTGCGCGACATCGAAAAGACGATGAAGGCCGCGATCCCGGTCATCGGCGGCGAGGTGCCGTTCGAGCCCGATCACATCCGCGCCCGCAACGCCCGCGACGGGCTGAAGCCGAACGCGCCGCGCGGCGGCAAGCCGGGCGGCCAGCGTCCGGGCCAGAAACCGGGCCAGAAGCAGGGCCACAAGCCCGCCCACGCCGCAGGGGGCAAGTCCGCCAACGCCGGGCGCCCGCCTCGCCGGCCCTCGCGCCGTCCGAAGGGCGAACAGGCGGCCTGAGCGCCGCCGCGCCGCAGGCGCCACCCGCCCCTCACCTCACGCCCCGGCGAAAGCCGGGGCCCCGACGGTCCTCGCGCGGAGCGGGTCTCGGCTCAGGGCCGGGGCGAGGCCGGGCAGCACGGAGAAAGACCGCGGCCGGTTCAGATGCCCATAGGCGCGGCATACGGATGGCACACGCCGGCAACACCCGACATTCCGGCCAAGCCCTTGAAATCGCCGCCGTTCAGAAAGCCTCGGGCCGCGCCTCGCGCGCCATGTGGTCAAGGACGGCGTTCACGAACTTCGCCTCGCGCCCGTCGGGGAAGAAGGCGTGCGCGACATCCACATATTCGGTGATGACCACCTTCGGCGGCGTCGCGGGCTGCATCAGCTCGGCCCCGGCGGCGCGGAACAGGGCACGGATCACCGGGTCGATGCGGTCGATCGGCCATTTCGCCACCAGCGCCCGGTCGGTCATCTGGTCGATCTTCGCCTGCCAGTTCACCGCCTCCTCGAGGATGCGGCGGAACAGGCCGCTGTCGCCTTCCGAGAACTCGTCGCCCTCGATGGTGGCGCCGAAGCGGTGGGTCTCGAACTCGCGGCGGACCTTGTCCACCGACTGCCCCGCCGCCTCCATCTGGAAGAGCGCCTGCACGGCATAGAGCCGCGCCGCCGACCTCATCTGGCGCCTCTCGTCGGGGGTGGGCTTGCGGACCTCGTCGCTCATGCGCGGACCGGCCCTTCGCCGCCGCCGGCAAGACGCACATCGTCCCCGCCCTGCGGCCGGAAGCCTATGCCCTTCATCTGGCGCGACCAGCCGCGCTGAAGCGCGATCAGATGAAGCGCCGCCGCCGCCGCGCCGCCGCCCTTGTCCTGGCCCTTGGGGTCGGCGCGCACCACCGCCTGATCGCGGTTCTCGACCGTCAGGATGCCGTTGCCGATGCAGACGCCCGACAGGCCCAGCATGGTGATCCCGCGCGAGCTGTCGTTGCACACCGTGTCGTAATGCGTTGTCTCTCCGCGGATCACGCAGCCGAGCGCCACGAACCCGTCATAGTCGGCCATGCGCGAGGCCATGCCGATCGCGGTCGGCACCTCGAGCGCGCCCGGCACCTCGACCAGGTCGGCCACCGCCCCCGCCTTCGCCGCCGCCGCCCGGGCCCCGGCGATCAGGTTGTCGGCGATGTCGCGGTAATAGGGGGCGACGACGATCAAGAGCTTCACCGGCTTGTCAAAGACCGGCAGCGGCAGCGTATAGTGGGTTTCGGTCGCGGCCATCATCACTCCATCACGATCGGGCGGGTGCCGGTGATCACAAGGCCGTAGGCGTCCAGCCCGACGATCCTCGGCGTCCCGGAATTGGTCAGAAGCTCGATCCGGTGCAGGCCGAGCGCGGCCAGGATCTGCGCGCCAAGGCCATACTGGCGCAGCTTGTGGGGATGCGCCTCCTCGTCCAGCGCCAGCTTCATCGAGGTGTCGCGCAGCATGACGACCGCGCCCCGCCCCTCGGCCGCGATCGCCCGCATCGCCGCCGGCATCTGCCCGGCATGGACCCCGTGCAGCCCGAGGACATCCTCGAGCGGGTTGAGCGAATGCATCCGCACAAGGACCGGCGCCGGCGTGGTGATGTCGCCCTTCGACAGCACGATATGTTCGGCGCCCTGGGTCGCGTCGGCGAAGACCCGCATCATCCAGTCGCCGCCGTGGATCGACTGCACGGCGCGCTGCGCGATCTCGCGCACCAGACTGTCATGGCGCAGACGGTAGGCGATCAGGTCCGAGATGGTGCCGATCTTCAACCTGTGCTTCTGCGCGAAGCTGACCAGTTCCGGCAGCCGCGCCATCGTGCCGTCGTCGTTCATGATCTCGCAGATGACCCCGGCGGTGTTCAGTCCGGCCAGCCGGCTCACGTCGGTGGCGGCCTCGGTGTGGCCGGCGCGCACCAGCACGCCGCCGTCGCGGGCGCGCAGGGGAAAGATGTGGCCCGGCGTCGCGATGTCGGCGGCACCCTTGGTCGGGTCGATCGCCACCGCGATGGTGCGGGCGCGGTCATGGGCGGAAATGCCGGTCGTCACCCCTTCGCGCGCCTCGATCGAGATGGTGAAGGCGGTTTCGTGGCGCGAGGAGTTCTTGGTCGACATCAAGGGCAGGCCCAGGCCCTCGACCCGGCTGGCCGGCAGCGTCAGGCAGATCAGGCCGCGCCCGTGGGTGGCCATGAAGTTGATCGCCTCGGGCGTGGCCATCTGGGCGGGGATCACCAGGTCGCCCTCGTTCTCGCGGTCCTCGTGGTCCACGAGGATGAACATCCGGCCGTTGCGGGCCTCCTCGATGATGTCCTCGGTCGGCGAGATCGCCCGTTTCAGATCGTCCGTCATGTCCTGCCCGCGGCTGGGATTGGCCCTGCCCGCCCATAGACCAAAGCGCCGGCCTTTGCCAGAGGCGGGGCCGCACAGTCAGCCTGCCGGAAAGAACCGCCCGGCCGGAAGGTAGCCCGCCAGCCGGCCCGAGGCGCACCAGCCGCGTTCCAGATCGTTGTCACCGATCAGAAGGACGCCATCCGCCGGCAGGACACCGCGCGCCGCAAGAAGCCGGTCGCGCACCTCGCGGTCGGGCGCGAGCAGCGCGGGCGCGGCATGCACACCGTCGAGCGGCACCCCTTCGCCGTCCGCTGCCAGCGCCGCCACCATGCGCGGCGGCACCAGCGCAAGGCGACCGCACCCGGTCAGGCGGGCCAGCCTCGCGGCCCGGTCGGGGGGCAGGGCCGGCGCCGCCGTCGTGCTTCCTGCAAGGCGCAACGCATTGGCCGAAAAGAGGACGGCCACAAGGTCGCGCCCGGTCGTCGCCCGGACCCCGGCATAGGTGCGGTAGTCAAGGCCAAGCTCGGCCGCGCGACGGACGCGGGTGCGCACCACCTCGACCGGCAGATGCGGCAGAAGCGCCGCGCGCGCCTGCCGCCAGCAATGGCTGCGCCAGCCCGCCCCGCCCTCGAGCGAGGGCCCCCGGTTGTGGCCGATGGTGGTCATGCGGTCTGGTTGCCACGCCCCCCGGCCTTTGCGCAACCGCCGGCGCCGGACTCTGCCGTCAAATCCCGCCCTGCCTGGTTTTCAGGCGGCCCCCGGTGCGTTTGCCCGATTGCCGGGCACCCTTCACGCCCCGCCCCACTCCCTCAGCCGCGCGACATAGCGGGCCAGCGTGTCGATCTCGATGTTCACCGGATCGCCCACCCGGGCCTGTCCCCAGGTGGTCACCGCCTTGGTATGGGGGATGATGTTGACGCCGAAGTCGCGGCCATCCACCTCGTTCACGGTCAGCGAGGTGCCGTTCAGCGCCACCGACCCCTTGGGGGCGATGAAGCCCGCCAGCGCCTCGGGGGCGCGGAAGGTGAAGCGGGTCGAATCGCCCTCATCGCGCATGGCCACGATCTCGGCCACGCCGTCGACATGGCCCGACACGATGTGCCCGCCCAGTTCGTCCCCGACCTTCAGCGCCCGTTCGAGGTTCAGCCGCCGCCCGACCGTCCAGCCCGCCCGGTTCGAGCCGATGGTGGTTTTCGCGATGCTTTCGGCCGAGATCTGCACGTCGAACCAGTTGCGCGGCTCGGTTCCGGTGGCGATCACCGTCAGGCAGCAGCCGTCGCAGGCGATCGAGGCGCCGATGTCGATGCCCGCCGCCGGATAGGCGGTGGCGATGCGCGCCCTCAGGTCGCCCCGGCGCTCGAGCGCGATGACCTCGCCCATGTCGGTGACAATGCCGGTGAACATGCGCTATCCTTTCCGCGGCCGCCCCAGGGTCAGGGCGCGACCGTCCGTCCTTTTCGCCCCGTCCGCCATATCAACCGCAAGCGCGCGGGTTGTTCAAGCCGCCGCGCCATGTCCGTGTCAGGTGTCATGAGTCCGTTTCCCCCGTCCGAACGCCGCTTCCTGTTCCTGCAAGGTCCGCACGGGCCCTTCTTTTCGCAGCTGGCACGGATGCTGGGCCGGACCGGCGCGCGGGTCTGGCGGGTGGGCTTCAACCGGGGGGACGAGCATTTCTGGCGCCTGCCCGGCTATGTCGCCCACGAGGCCGCCCCCGAGGACTGGCCCGGCCATTGCGCCCGGCTGATCGAGGGGCACAGGATCACCGACCTCGTGCTCTACGGCGACAGCCGCCCGATCCACGCCCAGGCGATCCGCCTCGCCCGTGCCCGCGGCCTGACCGTCCATGTGTTCGAGGAGGGGTATCTGCGCCCCTACTGGGTGACCTATGAACGCGACGGGTCGAACGGCAACTCGCGGCTGATGGAGATGACGGTCGAGGACATGCGCCGGGCACTGGTCCGGCCGGGGGCCGAGATGCCGCTGGCCCCGGCCCACTGGGGCGACATGCGCGAGCACATGTTCTACGGCGCGCTCTACCATTTCTTCGTCATGGCGCTGAACGGCCGCTACCGCGCCTTCCGCCCGCACCGGGGCATCGCCGTCGGGCGCGAGTTCCGCCTTTATCTGCGCCGTTTCCTGCTGATGCCCTGGCACCGGCTGGAACGGGCCATCGTCAGCCGCAGGGTCAGGCGCGGGGGCTTTCCCTACCATCTGGTCCTTCTGCAACTCGAGCACGACGCAAGTTTCCGCGCCCATTCCGACCTGCCGTCGATGGCCGCCTTCGTCGACCTCTGCCTTGACGGGTTCGCCCGAGGCGCGCCCGGCCATCACCATCTGGTGTTCAAGGCCCATCCTCTCGAGGACGGCCGCATCCCGCTGCGCCGGCTGATCGCCCGGGGTGCCGCGGGACGCGGACTGGCCGGGCGGGTCCATTTCATGCGCGGCGGCAAGCTGTCGGCGCTGCTTGGCGCGGCGCGCGCGGCGGTCACGGTCAATTCGACGGCGGCGCAGCAGGCCCTGTGGCGCGGCCTGCCGGTCAGGATCTTCGGCCGCGCCGTCTATGGCAAGCCGCAGTTCGTCTCGTCCCAGCCCCTGCCCGAGTTCTTCGCCGCCCCCGCCCGCCCCGACATTGCCGCCTACCGCGACTTCCGCCATTTCCTGCTGGAGACCTCGCAGGTGCCGGGCGGGTTCTATTCGGCGCGCGGGCGGCGGCAGCTTCTGCGGCAGGTGGTCGACATGATGCTGGCCGCGCGCGACCCCTATGATGCGCTGGCCCTGGGCGAAGCGGCACCCCGGCAACAGTTGCACGCGGTTTCCGGCTGAGGCTGTTCAGGCCGGGGGCCATTCGCTAGATTTCCGGCAAAGCCGGGAATGCAGGGGCAGTTTGGTGGACTTTGTCAGTGGAAAATGGGCCAGGACCCTGGTCCTTCTGCCGCTTGTGGCGGCAATGGCCTCGTGCGGCCTGCCCCGCTCGGGTCCGAACAAGCGCGAGATTCTCTCCGGCTCGGTGCAGAAGAACGGCGACACGTTCGTCGTTCCGGTGACCCATTCCGTCGCCGTCATCGCCTCGCGGAACGTGCCGATCGGCTTCGGCACCAGCTTCCGCAAGGCGGGCCTTGTCGGGTCCGACACCATCCATGCCGGCGACAAGCTGGCCCTGCGCATCTGGGAAAACGTCGATCAGGGCCTGATGGCCAACAAGGCCGCGCCGGTGACGCCCCTGACCGACATCCAGGTCGACGGCGACGGCTTCATCTTCGTGCCCTATGCCGGACGGGTGAAGGCTGCGGGCAATTCACCCGACGAACTGCGCCGGATCATCACCGAGAAGCTGGCCGAACAGACCCCCGACCCTCAGGTCGAGGTGGTGCGCGGCGCGGGCGACGGCTCGACCGTCTCGGTCACCGGCGACATCGGCGCGCAGGGCGTCTATCCGATCGAGCGGCCGACCCGCACCCTCTCGGCGATGATCGCGCGGGCGGGCGGCGTCTCGGTCGATCCGCAGGTGGCGCAGGTGACGGTGACGCGCGGATCGAAATCGGGAACCGCGCGGCTGAAGGACATCTACGAAGACCCGGCGATGGACATCGGCCTGCGCCCCGGCGACATCATCCTGGTGCAGGCCGATCCGCGCAGCTACACCTCGCTCGGCGCGCTCGGCGCGCAGACGCGGGTGAAGTTCACCTCGGCCAAGCTGACCGCGGTCGAGGCGCTGGCCCAGGTCGGCGGCCTCCAGACCAATTTCGCCGATCCGACCGGCGTCTTTGTCATGCGCGACGAGCGTGCCGACATCGCCAACGCCCTTCTCGGCCGCAGCGACCTGACCGGCACGCAGCGCGTCGCCTACGTCCTGAACCTGACCGAGCCGGACGGCCTGTTCAACGCCCGCGACTTCCAGATCCGCGACGGTGACACGCTCTATGTGACCGAAGCGCCCTATGTGCAGTGGCAGAAGACCCTGGCGGTGCTGACCGGCGCGACCTCGACCGCCAATTCGCTGAACTCCGCCGCCACCGGCAAGTGACCACTCAGCATCAGGCCGGGGCGGCAGACGCGGCCCGCCGGCGGCTCTGCATCTACAACGGCGGTTTCCTGAAGGCGCGGGTGCGGCGCATCCTGACGCTGGCCGGCTATGACCTGCGCCTCGGTCTGCCCGGCCCCGGCGACGCGGTGGGCGTCTGGGGGATGAGCCCGACCGCGCCGCGCGGCGAGAGCGTGGCCCGCCAGTTGTCGCGCGACATCGTGCGGATCGAGGATGCCTTCCTGCGCTCGGTCCGCACCGGGCGCGAGGGGGCGGCGCCCCTCGGCCTGCTGATCGACCGGAGCGGCGTCCATTTCGCCTCGGACCGGCCCTCCGACCTGGAAACACTCCTGGCCCGCCATCCGCTTGACGATACCGCGCTCCTGGACCGCGCCCGCACCGGCATGGCCCGCCTCAGGGCCGCGCAGCTTTCGAAATACAATGCCTTCGATCCCGCCCTGCCCGCCCCCGATCCCGGCTATGTTCTGGTCATCGACCAGACGCGGGGCGATGCCTCGATCGCCGCCGGCGGGGCGCGGGCCTCGACCTTCCGCGAGATGCTGGTGGCCGCCCAGGCGGAACATCCCGCCGCCCGCATCCTGATCCGCACCCACCCCGAGACCGACGCCGGGCTGCGCGAGGGCCATTTCGGCGCCGGGGACGCGCAGGGGCGCATCGCGTTCTGCGACGCGGCCATCAGCCCGCACCGGCTGCTCGAAGGCGCGGTCGCGGTCTATAGCGTGTCCTCGCAGATGGGGTTCGAGGCGATCCTCGCCGGCCACCGGCCGCGCGTCTTCGGCCAGCCCTTCTATGCCGGCTGGGGCCTGAGCGACGACGAGAACCCGGTCGCCCGCCGGCAGCGGAAACTGACGCGCGCCCAGATCTTCGCCGGTGCTATGATCCTCTATCCCGCCTGGTACGACCCTTGCCGCGACCGGCTCTGCAGCTTCGAGGAGGCCGTGGACCAACTCGAGGCCGAGACCCGCGCCTTCCGTGACGACCGGCAGGGCCATGTCGCGACGGGCATGCGGCTGTGGAAACGGGGGCACCTGCAAGCCTTCTTCGGGCGGGAGCGGCCCCTGCGGTTTCGGGACAATCCCTCCCGCGCCTTCGCCTTGGCACGCGCCAAGGAGCGGGGCCTGCTGGTCTGGGCGTCCAGAGTGCCCTTTGTCATGCGCGACGGCCCTGCCGGGCTGCCACTTGGCCAGGTCGAGGATGGCTTCCTGCGCTCGCGCGGGCTTGGCGCGGCGCTGATCCCGCCGCTGTCGCTGATCCTCGACCGGCGCGGCATCTACTATGACCCCGCCCGCGAGAGCGATCTCGAAGCCCTGATCGCTGCCGGCCCGCCGCCGGGGGGCGAGGCGCGGGCCGAGCGCCTGGTCGCGGCGATGATCCGGGCGGGACTGACCAAATACAACCTGCCCGCCACAGCCCTGCCCGACCTGCCCACGGGGCACCGAATCCTGGTGCCCGGCCAGGTCGAGAACGACGCCTCGCTGCTCTGCGGTGGTGGCGAAGTACGCACCAACCTTGCGCTGCTGGAAAGGGTGCGCGCCGAAAATCCCGGCGCGGTGATCCTGTGGAAGCCCCACCCCGACGTGGCCGCGGGCCTGCGCCCCGGCAGGGTTCCGGACACCGACGCCCGACGCCTTGCCGACGCGATCCTGCCCGGCGGCGACCCCGGCCCCGCCATCGCCGCCGCCGACGAGGTCTGGACCATGACCTCGACCCTCGGGTTCGAGGCGCTCTTGCGCGGCAAGCCCGTCACCTGCCTTGGCACCCCCTTCTATGCCGGCTGGGGCCTGACCCGCGATCTTGGCCCGGTTCCCGCCCGCCGCACGGCGCGCCCGACGCCCGCCGCGCTGGCGCACGCCTGCCTCATCGCCTACCCGCGCTATCTCGACCCGGCGACCGGCCTGCCCTGCCCGCCCGAGGTGATCGTCGAGCGGCTGGCACGCGGACAGGTCGCGGCGCCGCGCCCGGGGCTGCGCATCCTGTCGAAGCTGCAGGGGTTGCTGGCCGGACACGCCCGGCTCTGGCGCTGAGGCAGCCGTTCAGCCGCGCGTCCACAGGCTGTAGAGGTCCACCCCCACCGGGCGGCTGTCCACCAGGCGGAAGCGCGGTGCATCGGCCAGCGCCGCCAGCCCCATCGCCGCCGCCGCCGGCCGCCCGTCGGCGCCAAGCGCCAGCCCGACATGGAACAGCGCAAGGTCATCGGCCAGCCCGGCCCCGAGCAGCGCCGCCGCCAAGAGCCCGCCGCCCTCGCAGAAGACCCGCGTCAGGCCGCGCGCGCCAAGCGCCGCCAGCGCCCCGGCCATGTCGAGGCCATGTTCGGTCTCGGCCACCTCGATCAGCCCGGCCCCCGCCGCCTCCCATGCGGCACGGCGGGCGGGGTCGGCGAGCGGCCCGTGCAGAAGCCAGAGCGGCGCCTCATGCGCGCTGCGGGCCAAGGCCCCGGTCAGCGGCAGGTCGAGCGTGCGCGCCGCGACGATCCTGACCGGCTGGCGCACCATGCCCATGCCCCGCACTGTCAGCAGGGGATCGTCGGCGCGCGCCGTCCCCGCCCCGATCATCACCGCGTCGTGGCTGGCGCGCAGATGGTGGACCATGTGCCGCGCCTCGGGTCCGGTGATCCAGCGGCTTTCCCCCGCCGCCGTGGCGATCCGGCCGTCGAGGCTGGCAGCCAGTTTCAGGGTCAGCATCGGCCGGCCCGACCGGACGCGCGAGAGAAACCCGTGCTGGAGGCGCTCCGCTGCCTCGCCACCTTCGCCCACATCGACGGCGATCCCGGCCGCGCGCAGCATCGCGTGGCCCCGCCCGCCGACGCGCGGGTCGGGATCCTCGAGCGCGCTGACCACCCGCGCCACCCCCGCCGCGATCAGCGCCTCGGCACAGGGCGGGGTCTGCCCGTGATGGGCGCAGGGCTCAAGGCTGACATAAGCGGTGGCCCCGCGCGCCGCGGCACCGGCCTGCGCCAGCGCCACGGTCTCGGCATGGGGACGCCCGCCGGGCCGCGTCCAGCCGCGCCCGACGATGCAGTCGCCCCTGACGATCACGCAGCCCACCGCGGGGTTCGGCCAGACCTGCCCCAGCCCTCGCGCGCCAAGCGCGATGGCCAGCGCCATGAAGCGGCGGTCGGCCTCGGCGCTCACTCGTCCGACGCGGGCGCGGGCCGCAGGTCGGCGACGAACTTGTCGAAATCGTCCGCCGCCTGGAAGTTCTTGTAGACGCTGGCAAAACGCACATAGGCAACGGTGTCGATCCGCGCCAGGCTCTCCATGACGATCTCGCCGATGGTCTTGGACGGGATGTCGGTCTCGCCCAGGCTTTCCAGCCGCCGCACGATCCCCGAGATCAGCTGGTCGATGCGGTCGGGCTCGATCGGGCGCTTCTGCATGGCGATGCGGATCGAGCGTTCCAGCTTGGAGCGGTCGAAATCCTCGCGCTTGCCCGACGACTTGATGACCACCAGGTCACGCAGCTGCACCCGTTCATAGGTGGTGAAGCGCCCGCCGCAGGCCGGGCAGAAGCGGCGGCGGCGGATCGAGACGTGATCCTCGGCCGGACGGCTGTCCTTGACCTGCGTATCGACATTGCCGCAAAACGGACAGCGCATCCCCTGCTCCCCCGATCCCCAGTTGCAACGATTACTATAGGCCGCCCGCCACAAACAGGGTAGTGGCAATTGCGGCCCACCAGATTTGGGGAGGACCTGTGGCGGCAAAGACTCAGCAACGCGCGCCAGACGCTTGATTTCGCGGGGATTCGCGCCCCTCAGGTGCGGCGCCGCCCCCCGACCTGATGCCAGAGCCGCCGGGCCGCCTGATAGGCCAGGTGCCGGCGCGGAAACTCGGGAATGCGGTCGCGCCGGTCGACGTGGTCGAAGGCCACCGTGTCCTTCCAGTCCAGCCCGCGGATGAACTCGTAGCGCAGCCCCAGCCTCCAGGCGAGGTATGGAAACGAGATCTGGTCGCGCCGCGAATGGCGCAGCACCTGCTCGAACCACCGCTCGCCAAAGCGGCTGACCTCGGGGTCATGGTGGCGGCGGACGATGAAATGACCCTCGATCAGTCCCGAATGGGTGGGCATCCCCTCGGCGCGGTAGGTCCGCTGGCGTTCCTTCAGCACCCGGAAATCGTCCAGCCCGTTCTCCCAGCAGGTCTGCAACTCGTGATAGACGCAGTCGCGGGCGAAGTGCGGAAAGGCGAAGAAGGCGGCGTCGGACTGGGCGCGGACCGCGGCGAGGATCGCCTCGGGGTCGCGCTTCAGGCGCGACTTGTTGTCCAGCCAGATCGACCAGTCCTCGGCCAGCCAGCGGTGCGGCATCAGCTTGGCCCGCCGCGAGGCGCGGGCCGGGTCCAGCCCGTCCAGCGGGTCGTGGATCACCTCGACCCCCGGCAGGCGCAGGTCGGTGCGGTCGGTGAACAGCACCCGCCGGACATCGGCGAAGGGGCCGAAGACCTCGGGGTTCAGCGGCTCCCTGGTGCCGTAGAGGGCGGAATAGACGACAAGGCTCATGGCCCGACCATAGGGCCACGCCGCGCCCGGGTCCACGGTCCCGCGGTCAGACCGTGTGCAGGTAGAGGTCGTAGTCCACGTCGGCGATGGTGCGGGCCACGCGGGCGAACTCGGCCGCCTTCACCGCGACAAAGGTGCGGTGCATGTCCTCGCCCAGGGCCTCCTTCAGGAAGGCCGACCCGCGCGCGGCCTCGATCGCCGAGCGCCAGTCGCGCGGGATGGTCGATGCCTCGTCATCCTCATAGCCGTTGCCGGTGGTCTCGGGGCCGGGGTCGATCCGGTGCTTCAGCCCGTGGCGGATGGCCGCCAGCACCGTCGCCGCCACGAGATAGGGGTTGGCGTCCACCCCCGACGGCCGGTGCTCGATCCGCCGCGCCGCCAGGGCGCCTGCCGGGATGCGCAGCGCGACCGACCGGTTGTTCACCCCCCAGTTGGTCGAGACCGGCGCATAGGACTGGTTGGCGAAGCGCCGCCAGGAGTTGGCGTGCGGGGCAAAGACCAGCATCGACTCGCCCATCGTCGCCCGCATCCCGCCGAGCGAATGGAGGATCGCCTCGTTCCAGCGCCCCTCCTCGGCCTCGGCATAGATGTTGCGGCCCCCGTCGTCCTGAAGCGAGACGTGGAAATGCATCCCCGATCCGGCATATTTCTCGATCGGCTTGGCCATGAAACAGGCGGTCACGCCGAACCGCCGCGCCGCCAGCCGCACGATCCGCTTCAGCCGGACCAGATCGTCGGCCGCCTGCATGACATCGGTGCGGTAATGCAGCGTCAACTCGTATTGCCCCGGCGCATATTCGGAAATCACCGTCTCGGCCCTGATCCCGGCCTTGGCGGCCCCGGCGTAGATTTCCGAAAACAGGGGCTCCATCCCGTGCAGGTGATCGACCGAGTAGACCTCGGTCTTGTCCGACCGCCGCCCGTCGAGCACCGCCGCCGCCGGCCTGACCCGCCCGTCGGCGTCGCGGTCGTTGGCCAGAAGGAAGAACTCCAGCTCGAACGCGCCGGCGGGATGCAGCCCCTCGGCCGCCATCGCATCGACCTGCCGCTGCAGGGCATGGCGCGGGTCCGAGGTCATCGGCTGGCCGTCCAGCGTATATTGCGACAGGAACACCTCTCCCCGTGGCGGGTTGGTGCCATGCAGCGGCACCAGGGTGCCGGGAATCGGCCAGGCCCGCACGTCGCCGTCGCCCTGGTCCCAGATCAGCCCGGTCTCGTGCACATCCTCGCCGCAGATGTCGAGGCCAAGGATCGAGATCGGCATGTGCCGGCCCGACCTGAAGATGGGCAGAAGCTCGTGGCGGCGGACGATCTTGCCGCGCCCGATGCCGTTCGAATCGTGCAAGACGATGTCGAAGGCCTCGATTTCCGGGTGGGCCTCGAGAAAGGCCTCGGCTTCCGCGACGGTCGCGCCGGTGGGGCAGGTCATGTCGGCGCTCATGCCATCAACTCCGCAGTGATTTCGTCAAAGGCTGCGATCAGCCGGTCGATCTGTTCGAACGATGTGGCCGGGCTGACCAGCATCATGTTGTGGAAGGGCGCGATCAGGCAGCCCCGGTTCACCAGCGCCGCATGAATGGCCTTTTCCAGCGCGGGCTTGTGGGCGACGTGGCTTTCGCTGCCGTTGCGCAGGGGCGTCGGATGGCAGATGAACTCGACCCGCGCGCCCACCCGCACCACATGCCAGGGAGCGCCGTGACGCTGGATCGCATCGGCCAGGCCCCGCTCCAGCCGCGCCGCGCCCGCCTCCATGTGCGCGTAGTTCTCGGCCGTCATCACCTGCGACAGGTTCGCTTTCATTGCCGCGAACTGCAAAGGGTTGGCCGACAGCGTGGTGCCGATCCCGGAAAATCCGGCCGGCCGCGCCGCGTCCACCTCGGCGAAGCGGCGCGCCACGTCCGCCGTCATCCCCCAGACCGAGGCCGGCAGCCCGCCCGCCACCGGCTTGCCGAGGACGAACATGTCGGGGTCCAGCCGATGCGTCCGGGTGTAACCCCCGAGCCCCGACGAGACCGTGTGCGTCTCGTCGAGGATCAGAAGCGTGCCATGCCTGCGGGTCAGATCGCGCAGCGCCTTGTGATAGCCGGGATCGGGCAGCACCATGCAGCAGTTGGTCATCACCGGCTCGGCCAGAACCGCGGCCACGTCGGCCTCGGCCAAAGCCGCCTGAAGCGCGGGAAGGTCGTTGAACTCGATCACCTTCGATGTGGCCGACAGGTCGACCACCTGCCCGACCAGCCCCGGCCGCGCCTCGGTCCGCCCGCCGACGCCGGGCTGCACGAAGGTCTCGTCCACCGCGCCGTGATAGCAGGCGGCAAACACCAGAACCTTCGGCCGCCCCGTGACTGCCCGCGCCACCCGCAGGGCGAAGCGGTTGGCGTCCGATGCCGTGGTGGCGACCTGCCAGCGGAAGGGGCCGAAGATCTCGCCCAACAGCCGCCCGACCTCCAGCGCGTCGGCGGTGGGCAGCATGTAGGTCAGCCCCTTCGCCCCCTGCTCGGCCAGCGCGCGGGCCACCGGCTCGGGCGAATGGCCGAACATCGAGCCGGTGTCGCCCAGGCAGAAATCGTCCAGCCGGTTGCCGTCCAGGTCGGTCAGGCGCGCGCCCCTGGCCTCGGCCACCAGCATCGGGAAGGGCTGCGGCCAGTCCTTCATCCACAGCATCGGCACCTCGCCGAGAAACGCCTCGGCACCGGCGGCCAGCCGGGCGCGGGTGACAGGCCGGCGGGCGGAGTAGGTTTCGGCCTCGCGCGCGCGGATCGCGGCGATGCGGCCGGCGGAAACTCCGCCAATGACAGGGGTAGCGGCAGACATACGTCACCTGGGGGCTGAGGGGATGGGACCGGAGGGACCGGCCGTCGGGCCGGATCAGAGCGCGGCGGGCGGCGCCGGAAGCCCGAAGCGCAGCCGCGCGAAGGCCCGGGCAAGCGGGGCCGGCCCCGCCTGGCGGGCGCGGTCCGTCAGGCCGAAGCGGTAGGTCTGATCGAGGCGGATCATCGGCTGCATGATTTGATCATAACACGAGAATCGCCGCCCGCGCCAGACCCAAGCCGCAGTCAGACCAAGCGGTGGAAACCGCCCCCAGGCCGGGCCTCCCCGCGCGCGGCCCCGCACGCAGCGGCATTGGCCCGAAATTTGCGCCATTGTTTCCCCGGTCCGCGCAGAAACCGCGATGCGGCCGGCCAGAACCGATTTTCCTTCCCCGGCACTGCGCCAATGCGCGACACTGGCCTCAGGATCGCCGGCCTTCCGGCGGGACCGCGCAGATAATGCGACCTCCAGTCCCCTGATCGGACCGGCGATGGTCGCGGCGGGGCGGCGCGGACCGGAAGGCAAGGCGACGGATTTGAAACAGACCTTCGGACCCGACGGGCAATTTCGCCCGCACCTCACCGGGCCGGACAGCCATTTGGAACGAGTGACAAGACATGCACCTGCCCTTTTCCCTTCCCGGCCGCGGCGCCGCGGCGACCGCGCGGCCGGCGCCGCCGCAGCCGGCTGCCGCGCGCCCGGCGCCCGAGGCTGACCGCAGCTGGACGCTGCCCGGCCTGTGCTGGAATGCCTCGGTGATGACCTCGTTCGGCGCCCTGCCGGTGCAGGTCCTGCGCAAGCCCGACCCTCTGCGCCTGTCGGATGGCAATGTCGCGCGCATCGCCTGGGTGGACAAGATCCAGCTCGACGAAGGCTTCCTCGCTGCCTACCCCGACGCCCAGCCGATCCTGATCCGCGCGGGTGCGCTCGGGGCCGGTCTTCCCGCCCAGGATCTGCTGGTCTCGCCCCAGCAGGCGATCGCGGTGCCGGGGCTGAACTTCCGCACCGAACGGCGCATCGCGCGCGACCTTCTCGGCCGGCCTGGCATCCTGCGCCAGCCGCAGACCATGCTGACCTACTACCTCTTCCATTGCGGTCAGCCAGCCGAGGTCATGTGCGAGGGGCTCGGCCTTTTCACTGGACCCTGACGCGCCGCCACGCGGGTCGCGCGCCCGTCCTGGCGGATCGCGCCGGTCTTGGCCCGACAGGGCGACAGGACAAGACGCATGACCCCTGCGGGCGGGGCAGACTGTCTCAACTTCGGGACGCTCGCCCGCTTTGCCCCTTTCCGATGCCCGCCGGGACTTCAATTCGGCCGTTCCGCCCCCTAGCTATGGCCGAAAGGGGAGGACGAGCATGGACAGGATCATCGAAAAGGGCCTCTTTGCCAGCCGCTGGCTG
The DNA here is from genome assembly GCA_018240425.1 of Pseudomonadota bacterium. Lineage (GTDB taxonomy): Bacteria > Pseudomonadota > Alphaproteobacteria > Rhodobacterales > Rhodobacteraceae > TMP-24. Next base: position 25,987 of record JAFEFU010000050.1, read on the forward strand.
CTGGCGCCGATCTATGTGGGCCTCGTCGGCGCCCTTGTCATCCTGCTTTACGCCTTCGCCCTCGAACTCTGGCATTTCGCCGCCTCGGTTCCCGGGATGGATGCGGACGGCGCGATCATCGGAGCGCTCGCGCTGATCGACCTGTCACTGGTCGCCAACCTGATGCTGATCGTCATCTTTTCGGGTTACGAGAATTTCGTCAGCCGGATGGACACGGCGGGCCACTCCGACCGCCCCGAGTGGCAGGATCAGGTCGACTTCTCGGCGCTGAAGCTGAAGCTGGTCGCCTCGATCGTCGCGATCTCGGGGATCCAGCTTCTGAAGGTCTTCCTCGACGTGGGCGACTACAGCCCCGACAAGATCCGCTGGATGGCCACCATCCATGTGGTGTTCGTGGTCTCGGGCGTCCTTCTGGCGCTGATGGACTGGATCACCGCCAAGTCGAAGGCACTGCGGGTCAAGTAGCCCCGCCGCCCTCTCCGGCCCCGCCCTCGTCCCCATCGCCGCCACCCTTCCCGTCGCGGCCGCGAAAGCCGGTCGCCACCACGAACTTCTCGGAACTGTCCTTGCGGCTGGAGGGCGGCTTGACGTTGGCGACCTTCTGGAAGGCGCGCTTGAGCGTCGCCTGCAATTCGTTCTCGGCGCCGCCTGCCAACACCTTGGCCACGAAGGTGCCGCCCTGTTCGAGCACGTCGAAGGCAAATTCCGCCGCCGCCTCGCACAGGGCGATGATGCGCAGGTGGTCGGTTCCCTGGTGGCCCGAGGCCGCCGCCGCCATGTCCGACATGACCACGTCGGCCCGCCCGCCCAGCCAGCCCTTCACCTTCTCGTCGGCACCGTCCTCGAGAAAGTCCAGCTGGTGGATCTCGGCCCCGGCGATCGGCTCGACCTCCTGCAGGTCGATGCCGAGGACGGTGCCGCGCCGCTTGCCCGACTTCTCGCCAAGCGCATTGACCCGGTTGACCGCCACCTGGCACCAGCCCCCCGGCGCGCAGCCGAGATCGACCACCCGCGCCCCGGGCACCAGGAACCGGAACCTGTCGTCCAGTTCGAGGATCTTGAAGGCCGCGCGGCCGCGATAGCCTTCCTTCCTGGCGCGGGTCACATAGGGGTCGTTCAGCTGCCGCTCCAGCCACAGCGTCGACGAGAGCTTGCGCCCCTTGGCGGTCTTGACGCGCACCCGCAGGTCGCGCTGCCCGCGCCCCGACGTGTTCCCCGAGGGTGTCTTGGCCATCCGGTCCCCCAATGGGCTTGTGCTTTTCCCTGCCCAAATACTCAAATGCCGCCGCCGCCGCAATCGGGCCGCCACCCCAACGGATCGCCCGTCAGATCGGCCCGTCCTCCAGCACCCCGTCCGCCGACATCTGCGCATAGAGAAGCCCCTCGCGCAGGCCGCGGTCGGCGACCGACAGCCGGTCGGTGGGCCAGACCCGCATCAGCGCCTGCAGGATCGCCGCCCCCGACATGATCAGCGAATGGCGGTCGCGGCCGATCCGGGGATCGTTGCGCCGCCCCTCGGGGCCGAGGCTCAGGTATTCGCGGATCACCTTGTCGATCTGGTCGCTGGTCATGCGCAGCCCGTCGACCTTGGTGCGGTCATAGCGCTTCAGCCCCAGATGGCTGGCCGCGACCGTCGTGACCGTGCCCGAGGTGCCGATGATCTGGAAGCCCTCGCGCGGCTGGCTGGCATTGTAGGGCGAGAAGTTGGCAAGCTGCTCCTCGAAATGCCAGCTCATCAGCGCGAACCGCGCCGCGTCGTCATCGACATCGCTGAACTGGTCCTTCAGCGTCGCGACCCCGAGGGGAACCGAGATCCAGTCCACCACCCGCGCCGCCGGGGCCGGGCTTTCCCCCGGCAGGAAGCCCGCGTGCAGCCGCATGATCGCGCGCGGCCGCTCGTTGCGCGGCACCGTGGAGAGGTCGATCCACACAAGCTCGGTCGATCCCCCGCCGATATCGACGACCAGAAGCTGCTCGGTCCTGGCGCTGACCAGGGGCGCGCAGGAAATCACCGCCAGCCGCGCCTCTTCCTCGGGCTGGATGATCTCGAGCGGCAGCTCGGTCTCGCGCTGGACCATCTTCAGGAACTCGCGCGCGTTCTTCGCCCGCCGGCAGGCTTCCGTCGCCACCAGCCGCATCCGCCTGACGCCGTGGCTTTCGATCTTCTTGCGGCAGATGTGCAGGGCCTGCACCGTGCGCGCCATCGACGCGCGGCTGAGCCGGCCCGACGCCTCGAGTCCGTGGCCCAGCTGAACCGCCTTGGAAAAGCTGTCGACGACATGGAACTGACTGCCCTTCGGCTGGGCAATCAGCATGCGGCAGCTGTTGGTCCCGAGGTCCAGCGCCGCATAAAGCTGCGCCGGGTCGGGTGTCGCGGTGCTGGGTGGCTCGACCGGAACCGGGAACGCGCCCGCACCGCCGGGACGCCTGGGCGTCATGTCACGCCCTCCGATGTGAAGTTGGCCGCAACCTAGAACGGCGCGCCCGGCGGTGCAAGCCCGTCCCCCCGTCAGCGCGCCGGCAAGGCGATGAACTCGCGGTCGTCGCCGGCGGGCAGCACGAACCGTCCGCGCCCCCAGTCGGCCCTTTCCCAGTCGCGCCGCGCCGCCTCGATCTTGTCCTTCGACGAGGATACGAAGTTCCACCAGACATGGCGCGGCCCGTTCAGGGTCGCGCCGCCCAGCATCATCAGCCGCGCCCCCTCGGCGCCCGCGGTCACGGTGATCCGGTCGCCGGGCCGGAAGACCATCATCCGCCCCGCGGCAAAGATCTCGCCGGCGATCTCGACCGCGCCTTCGGTGATGTAGAGGCCGCGGTCCTCATGCTCGTCGGGCAGGGGAAAGCGCGCGCCGGCGGCCAGTGTCACGTCGCCGTAGAAGGTTTCGGAGAACATCGTCGCCGGGGCCTTCTCGCCGTAGGCCGTCCCGAGGATCAGCCGAAGCTTCACGCCCTCGGCCTCGATCTCCGGCAGGCTCTGGGCTCCGTGATGCTCGAACATGGGGGCCATGTCCTCGTGCGTCTCGGGCAGCGCCATCCAGGTCTGGATGCCAAAGAGGCTGTGCGGCCCGGCGCGGCCCTCGGCGCTGGTGCGCTCCGAATGGGTGACGCCCTTGCCCGCCACCATCCAGTTCAGCTCGCCCGGGCGGATCAGCTGGTCGGACCCGAGACTGTCGCGGTGGTGGAAGTCGCCACGGTAAAGATAGGTGACGGTGCCCAGCCCGATATGCGGATGCGGGCGCACGTCCACCCCCTGCCCGGTCAGGAATTCGGCCGGTCCGGCCTGGTCGAAGAAGATGAAGGGGCCGACCATCTGCCTTTGCGGCGCGGGCAGCGCGCGGCGCACCGCAAAGCCGCCCAGGTCGCGCGACCGGGGGATGATGACGGTCTCGACCGACGCCAGGCTGGCCCCGTCGGTCGCATGGGTGGCAAGGTTCGGATTCCAGCTCATTCCCGTCTCCTCCGGCTGCGCGTTGCGGTCATGGCAACCTGCGCCTTGGCAAAGGGCGAGGCAAGGTGCGCCTGCCGCACAGCCGCTGTGCGCACCGGCACCCGCCCCGGTGTGCGCAACCGCCGCACGCCATGCCGCACGCCACGTCGCAACGGATATATGCCATGTCGAAAACCGACATAGCATGTCGCTAAGCGCGCGCTATTGAGAGGCCGCAAACAGAGGATTCGACATGGCCGAGGTCACCATCGTCTACTGGCGCGACATTCCCGCCCAGGTGATCGTCGGCAAGGGCCGGCGCGGCGTGAAAAGACCCCTGCCCGAGCGGTTCGAGCAGGCGATCGACCGCGCCGCGATGAAGGTGGGCGCGGCCGGAACCGACGCCTACCTCGCCGAATGGCGCAAGGCCGATCCCTACACCGTCGAGGGCGAGGACGAAGCGGTCGCCACCGCCGAGGCCGCGCGGATCGACAATGAATACGACAAGGAGCGCATCAAGGCGCTGATCGCCAACGACGGCTGGGCATGACACCCGCCAAACCCCGGAGAGCCTGATGGCACTGTCGATCTTCCGCAAGAAAGAAGCCGCCCCCGTTGGCGACAAGGCCGCCGTCGAGGCGTTCCTTCATGGCTACTCGATCGAGGTCATGCCCCGCACCGCCGAGAAGGTCGAGGATTTCCGCGCGCTCCTGCCCAGGGGCACGCGCGTCTACATCGCCCATATCGACGGCACCCCCATCGACGAGATGGTCGCCACCGCCCGCCGCCTGAACGCCGAGGGCTATCCGGTGATGCCGCACTTCCCCGCGCGCATCATCAAGGACAAGGCGACGCTGGCCGACTGGATCGCCCGCTACCAGGGCGAAGCCGACGTGAAGCAGGCGCTCCTGCTCGCCGGCGGCGTCTCGACCCCGCACGGCGACTTCCACAGCTCGATGCAGCTGATCGAGACCGGCCTTTTCGACGGGTTCGAGCGGCTGCATGTCGCCGGCCATCCGGAAGGCAACAAGGACATCGACGCCGACGGGTCGGACAGGAACGTGATGGAGGCGCTGCGCTGGAAGCAGGCCTTCAGCGACCGATCCGACGCCAAGATGGCGATGGCCACCCAGTTCTGCTTTGACGCCAAGCCGGTCATCGCCTGGGTCAACCGCCTGAACGCCGGAGGCATCCGCCTGCCCGTCCACATCGGTGTCGCCGGCCCGGCAAAGCTCCAGACGCTCATCAAGTTCGCGATCTCGTGCGGCGTCGGCCCCTCGCTCAAGGTTCTCCAGAAGCGCGCGATGGACGTGACCAAGCTGCTTTTGCCTTACGAGCCCAACGATTTTGTGGCAGAACTGGCCGCACACAAGGCCGCGAACCCCGGTTTCGGCATCGAATCCGTCCACTTCTTCCCGCTCGGCGGGATCAAGACCAACGCAACCTGGGCCATCGAGAATGGCGGCAAGTCCGGCGTTCCGGCTGTGCAGAACTGAAAGATCAGGCAAAGAATGACCCGCACCGTCCTTGAATCCAAATCGAAAACCGTCGTCATCGGCTTTGACGAGCCCTTCTGCGTGATCGGCGAGCGGATCAACCCCACCGGCCGCAAGAAGCTGGCGGCCGAGCTTGAGGCCGGCAATTTCACCACCGTCGAAAAGGACGCGCTGGAACAGGTCGCCTGCGGGGCGATGGTGCTCGATATCAACGCGGGCGTCGTCTACAACTCGAACCCCAACCCCAACGAGACCGAGCCGCCCTTGATGCGCAAGATGGTCGAGTTGGTGCAGGGCCTGGTCGACGTGCCGCTGTGCATCGACTCGTCGGTTCCCGGCGCGCTCAAGGCCGGGCTCGAGGCCGCCGAGGGCCGCCCGCTGCTGAACTCGGTGACGGGCGAGGAGGACCGGCTGGAACTGGTGCTGCCGCTGGTCAAGAAATACAACGTGCCGGTCGTCGCGATCTCGAACGACGACACCGGCATTTCCGAAGACCCGGACGTGCGCTTCGAGGTCGCGCGCAAGATCGTCCAGCGCGCCGCCGACTTCGGCATTCCGGCCCATGACATCGTGGTCGACCCGCTGGTGATGCCGGTGGGCGCGATGGCCACCGCCGGCCGCCAGGTCTTTGCCCTGGTCAAGCGCCTGCGCGAGGAACTGGGCGTCAACACCACCTGCGGCGCCTCGAACATCTCGTTCGGCCTGCCCAACCGCCACGGGATCAACGCGGCCTTCCTGCCGATGGCGATCGGCGCCGGCATGACATCCGCGATCATGAACCCGGTCCGCCAGGTCGAGATGGAGGCGATCCGCGCCGCCAACTTCCTGATGAACCACGACGCGAACGGCGGCGAATGGATCCGCTTCGCCAAGGTTCTGGAAGCCGTCGAGGGCGGCATGAGCTTTGCCGAAGCCTCGCAGTCGCAGTCGCAGGCCGCCTCGGGCCGGCGCGGCGGCCGGCGCGCCCGCGCCTGAACCGCGCACCTCGACCGAAGGGATGCCCCGGCCTGTCCGGGGCATTTCCGTTTCCGCGTCAGACCGTCTCGTCGGCGATGCGGCGCAGCGCCCGCACCCGCGCCGGCGGCACCGACGCGAGGTCAAGCCCGGTAAAGACCAGAAGCGTGTCCAGCGTCCGGTCGATCACCGCATGGTCCGCCACCCAGCCCCCGAGCGAGAGATAGCTGCGCAGAAGTGCTGGCAGCCCCGCCTCGCCTCGCGCCCCGGCAGGGGCCACCGGCAGGGGCACGCTCGCGCCCGCCCGGGGCGGGGGGCGCAGGCCGGGCGGCCCCAGATGGTCGCGTCCCAGCAGTGCCAGCGCCGCGCCGTGGCGGGCAGGATCGGCCCCGGCCAGCGAGGTGCAGCCGAAAAGGAAACCGATGCCCTCCGCCTCGGCCAGCCGCGCCAGCGCCGCCCAGACCAGCCGCGGCAGGTCGGGGTCGCGGCAAGAGGGGTGCAGGCAGAACCGCCCGACCTCGGCCATCGGCCCGGCGATGGCGCCGAGCGGCGACAGGTCATAGAACTGCGCCGAATAGCCCCTCGCTGCCTCCGGGCCGCCCGCGAAGGTCATCAGCCTCAGGCAGGCCGTCACCTCGCCTTCGGTCTCGACCAGAAGATGCCGGCAGCGGTCGTCGAACCCGTCGCGGTCGAGGCCCGGCCCCGCCGCCAGCCCGCGCGCGGTCCGGAATGCCTGCCAGCGCAGGGCCTGCGCCCGCGCCAGATCGCGCGGACCTTCGGCCAGCCGCGCCACATGGCGGCCCTGGCGGATCGGCTTCATCGCTGCACCTCCGGCCCCGCCCCCAGACGGGATCAGGGCTGCGGCTTCAGGAACTGCGCGGCGCTCGGGTTGCCAAGGTTGCCCAGAAGCTGGCGCAGGAAGCCGATCCCCTTGACGTTCGACTCGGTCACCCGGCGCGAGATGACGATGACCCGCCCGTCCTGAAGCCCGAACTTCTCGACATTCTTCACGGTGCCCTTGTCATCGAAGCTGACCGCGACCACCTGGCGCTCGATCTCCTTCGGCGCATGTATTCCCACCTGGCGGAAGCGGCTGCCGACATAGTACCAGCTCGACCCGGCCAGCACCCCGATGGCGGTCGGCTTGCCGGCGATCAGCGTCACATCCTCGGTGGTCGAGCGGCCGACCTCGATCTTCTTCAGGTCTTCCTCGCGCGGGACGTAGCCGTGGTTGCTGTAGATGGGCGAGCAGCCGGCGATCGGCAGCGCAGCCGCAAGGGCCAGACCCATCGCGGCCTTGGTAAAACGTCTCATCAGCCTCACACTGCCCTCGCGCCGTTCCGCATGCTTGCCTTCCGACACGAAGGCTACTATCCCGATTACATCATGGCGGGCCTGTCCGACAAGGACCGAAACC
>JAFEFU010000051.1 GCA_018240425.1 Pseudomonadota bacterium
GCTGGCGCGCTCCGCGCTGCTGGCGGCCGAGCGCGTGCTGATTCCCGTGCAGCCCAGTCCCTACGACCTGTGGGCCAGTGCCGAGATGGTGGCGCTGATCCGCGAGGCGCAGGTGTTCCGGCCGCTGCTCGGCGCGGCCTTTGTCATCAACCGGCGCGTCAGCACCACCGTGATCGGACGGGAGGCACGCGGCGCGCTGGCCGAGCAGCCGCTTCCTGCGCTGCGCGCGGAAGTGCATCAGCGCATCGTGTTCGCCGACAGCGTGGCCGCTGGCCGGCTCGCACGCGAAACGGCGCCTGGCAGCGTCGCCGCCCGCGAAATCACCGCGTTGGTCGATGAACTGCTGCGGTGGCCGTCATGAGCAGTACCGCCAGCAAACGCTCGGGCAAGCGCATCGGCATCGGTGCGCGTCCGCCCGCGAATCCGCACGCCGAGGCGTGGATTCGCCAGGGCAGCGCCGATGACCTCCAGAAAGGCGACCTCTACACGGCCCGCCTGACCCTCGACATTGCGCCCGCCATGCGGGCGCGCATCAAGGTATCGGCCTTCACGCAAGGCGTGACGGTGGCCGATCTGTTGCGCGCGCTGCTGGAGCGGGAATTTCCGGAGAAGTCTCCATGACCACACCAGTTTCGACAGCATTGCCGCCTTCATCTGCCCCGCCGATCGGCCAAGCCGACGGCGTGCCGCTGACGCGCGTTGCACTCGCCTACATCGACCAACGCTTCGACCTCTATCTGCGCTTCGGCGATCCTGCGCGCATCATCCGGTTCGACCGCTGGCGTCGCTGCGCGGTGTTCACGCCGAACGCGGTTCTCTGCCGCATTCGCTGGCAGGCCAATGACTACGGCACGATCCGCTGGCAGCTCATGGTGATGCAAGCGTGCATGCCGATGGATGGCGCGCAGCGCATCCCCGGTGTGCAGCCGGGCGCGCGCTTGTTGCTGCACATCGAAGGTGAACAGTCGGTGCGCGCCGTGCTGGAGCGCATCGACGGCATCGAGACGCTGGGCATCGCGCCTGCAGGCGCCTCGCCCGCGTACTGGCGCACGCTGGGCAACCGGCTCGCGGCGCGCTTGCCGCTGCCCGAGTACACCGCCGAGCGGCACGCCGCCTGGCTGGCCGGGAGGGCGCTGTCATGACGGTCACAACAGCATCCCTTTCTCGCTCGCCAGCGCACTCACGTTTGCGCGCTCGCCTCGTGCTGGCGGGCCTGTCCGCCTTCGGCCTCGCTGCGCTCGCCTGGGCGTCCTTCAAGCACCCGCTGCCGCGCCTGACTTACAACCCGTCGGACAGCGTAGCGGTCGGCTGGTATCGCGTCGATCCACTCGACCGTCGCACCAGCTCGCCGCTACGTCCGCTGCAACCTCCATTGCACGTGGGCAGCATCGTGCTGGTGCCGCTGCCCGCCGAAGCTGCCGCGCTCGCTGCGCAGCGCGGCTACCTGCCGACGCGCATCCCGCTGCTCAAGCGTGTGGGCGCGATGGCGCCACAAGAGGTGTGCATCACTAGGGGCTTTGTCCGCATCGACGGCGTGCCTTCGGCCGCCGTGCTGCCAGCTGATCGCTGGGGCCGGCCGCTGCTATCCTGGCCGCAGTGCCGCCGCCTTGAGTCCGGCGAGCTGTTCCTGCTCAGCGTCACCAATCCGGCGTCGTTCGACAGCCGGTATTTCGGGCCGGTCAGCGCATCCGCCGTGATCGGCGTTGCGCGCCCGGTCTGGCTGGAGTCGCGCCCATGATGGCCGCCGATTCGCTGCACGTCGCCGTGCATCTCATCGTGCCATCGGGCGTGTCGTTCTGCTGTTTGTCGCCGTGTCGTCGCGCGTGCAGTGCAGTGCAGGTGCCGATTTTGCGTATCCGGCACCGCACTTCGCGCTGCTTCCGGCGCAGCCGTCCCACGTGCAGGCGTCTTGCCTCAAACACGGCTGGCCTGCGGCCACCGCCGTGTTCGCCGGGGCGCTGGCTGCGGGTGCAGCAGCGCCGCCGGGCCGCACGTGCCGGAAGCGAGAGCCTGGGGTGCAAGGGGCGGCAAATGCGGAAGGCAAGACAAAAGGACGCGGCACCGGGCCGCGTCGAAAGCCTGTCTGCACGTGGGGGCGGCGCGGCACGCAGCGGCTTCGCCGCCGTGCTGCTTGTGGCGCGTGGCCCGCGTCGATATGGGCTTGTCCGCGTGCTTCGCACGACGGACTACGCCCCAGCTTTCAGGGAGAGAAGTCATGATCAACCGCCGCGACGACGATTTCCGCATCCGCCCCAGCGCTCCAAAAAACCGCGGCCAGGGCTTCGTTTCCAAGGTGCTCCAGCAGGCCGGCAAGGCCAGTGGCGGCAAGTCCTCGGTGCGCCGTCCGGCATCGGCCATCGGCGGCAAGGCCACCGGCCAGCGGCCCGGCTCACGCCTGGGGCGCGGCCATACGGCGGCGCGGTTTGCGGGCGCGAAGCTCACGCCCATGTCGCGGCGTGTGACTATCAAAACCTTGCTGGTCAACCAGCAGCGGGCCAGCCCGCAATCGCTCGCCAAGCACCTGCGCTACATCGAGCGCGATGGTGTGGGCCGTGATGGCGAGCCAGGCCGGGCCTATGGGCCGCAGACCGACGAAGCCGATCTGGATGCTTTCAAGGAACGCTGCGCCGACGACCGGCACCATTTCCGCTTCATCGTCTCGCCCGAGGACGGGGCCGAACTGGACGACCTGCGCACCTACACGCGGCATCTGATGAACCGCATGGAAGCTGACTTGGGCACGCGGCTGGATTGGGTGGCGGTGGATCACTGGAACACCGACAACCCCCACACGCATTTGATCGTGCGCGGGCGCGACGACACCGGCAAAGACCTCATCATCGCCGGCGACTACATCGCTGATGGATTCCGCCATCGTGCCGCTGAACTGGCGACCGAATGGCTGGGGCCGCGCACCGAACTGGAGATCCAGCAGACCTTGCAACGCGAGGTGGAGCAGGAGCGGTGGACGAGCCTGGATCGCACGCTGCAACGCGAGGCCGGCGAAGACGGCCGGGTGCAGATCGAACGCTTCAACGAACCGAAGCTGCAACGCCAACGCCTGCTGCTGATCGGCCGCCTGCAACGCTTGCAGCGCCTGGGACTGGCCGACGAGGCGCAGCCGGGCACCTGGGCCGTCCATGCCGATGCCGAGAAGACCTTGCGCGCCCTGGGCGAGCGTGGCGACATCATCCGCACCATGCAGCGTGCCATGCGCGGCGAGCCGCGCGAACTGGCGGTGTTCGAGCCGGGCGACGATAGCCGAACCATTCTCGGCCGCGTGGCCGCGAAGGGGCTGGCCGACGAGCTGCGCGACCGCGGCTATCTGGTCATCGACGGGGTGGACGGCAAGGCCCACTACGTCGCGCTCAACACCCGCGACGAGCTGGCGAACTATCCCACCGGCGCCGTGGTGGAGGTGAAGGGATCGGCCGACGTGCGCGCGGCTGACAAGAACATCGCCGTGCTGGCGAGCGATGGCCTGTACCGCACCGACCACCACCTTGCTATCGCGCAGGGCCAGGCCGTACCGGGCCGCGATCCGCAGGAAGTCGTCGCGGCCCACGTCCGGCGCTTGGAAGCCCTGCGCCGGGCAGGCATCGTGGAGCGCGTGGCCGAAGGGCTATGGAAGGTGCCGGGCGACCTGCCCGATCAGGGCCGTCGCTACGACGCGCAGCGCCTGGGCGGCGTGGCCGTGGAGCTGAAATCGCACCTGCCCATCGAGCGGCAGGCCCGCGTGATCGGGGCCACCTGGCTTGACCAGCAGTTGATCGGCGGTGGCTCTGGCCTGGGCGACCTGGGCTTTGGCGGCGAGGCCAAGCAGGCAATGCAACAGCGCACCGACTTCCTGGCCGAACAGGGGCTGGCCGAGCGGCGCGGCCAACGCGTCATCCTGGCGCGCAATCTGCTGGCAATGCTGCGCAGCCGGGATGTAGCGCATGCCGCGAAGGACTTGGCCGCCGAAACTGGCCTGGAGCACCGGCCCGTGGCCGATGGCCAGCGCGTGGCGGGTATCTACCGCCGCAGCGTCATGCTGGCCAGCGGGCGCTACGCCATGCTCGATGATGGCATGGGGTTCAGCCTGGTGCCATGGAGGCCTGTCATCGAACAACGACTCGGTATGCCGATTTCTGCGCAGGTACATGACGGCCGCGTATCCTGGCAAATCCGACGGCAACAGGGCTTATCTGTTATCTGAAGCCAGCAGCATATCGAGCACCCACTGCAAGGATGCGTCTACAAGCGTTCTCGATGTTGACGACCGGAATGCGCCCGATGCCCATGCCGCGCAGCGCCACCTGTCCGGGGATCAGCACCTGGTCGGCCATGACACCAGCAGCGGCGTTGCCCATGTCGGCGGCCTGCAGCTGGGACGGGGTGATGCCTGCATCGGCAATGGCTTCGCCAATCGCCTCGGCGGCGAGCGATTTGAGACCGCAGTCAATGTGCTTGCCGAAACGGGTCATGCCCGTGCCAGCGACGAAGACGGGCTGCATGGAAAGCGTCTAAGACTGGGCGGATGAGGAATTTGCACGCCTGCGCCAGAGGCTGGTGATCCAGCCGCTCAAGCCATTAGGGGCCAGGAAGACCACCGCGAGCAGTGCGAAGCCGAAGATCATCCACGGCGCGGATTGCGACACGCTCTCGGCCAGGTTGGGCGTGAGCACGATGAAGGCAGCCCCCAGGAAGGCGCCCCACAGGCTGCGCACCCCGCCCACGAAGCTGCCCACCAGCAGGGACACCGAGAGCAGGAAGGGAAAGTTCTCGGGCGCGACGAACTGGCCCGCCACCACGCTCAGGGCACCGGCCAGGCCGGTGAACGCCGCGCTGAGGCCGAACATCTGCGTGCGCAGGGCGGTGATGTCGAGTCCGCCCGCCGCCGCCGCGAGCGGCTGGTCGCGCGAGGCGTCCACCAGGCGGCCGAACTGCGAGCCGAGAATCCGCCGCGCCAGCAGGAAGGCGCAGAGCGCGCAGGCCGCAACGCAGGCCATGATGGCCCAGTCCGCCCGGTCGGCCAGCACCCCTGGGAACACAGGTTTTTCCAGGACGATCCCCGCCACGCCACCGGTCAGCCACTCGATCTTTTTCCACTTGAGCGCCTGCGGTGTCACCACCGCCACCGCGAAGGTGGACAGCGCCAGATAAAGCATGGGCAGCCGCAGCGCCGGGAAGCCGAAGAGGAAACCCGCCACGAAGCACAACAGCGCCGCCACCGGCACGCCCACGTAGAACGGCCAGCCCAGGTGATGCGAGAGCACCGCCGCGGTATAGGCACCGATGGCGAAGAAGGCGCTGTGGCCGAGCGAGATCTGGCCCGTGTAGCCGGTGAGCAGGTTCAGGCCCATGATGGCGATGCCATAGATCAGCACCTGCGTCATCACGTACAACGGATAACTTTGCCAACTAAAGGACCAGGCCAGCAGCGCGAGCCCGACCACCGAGGCCGTCCAGCGCAACCAGGTGGGCGATGCCACCGGGCGGATGTTGAGTGGGGCGCTCATGGTACTCATGCTCACACCCTCACCTGGGCCGTCTTGCCGAAGATACCGGCGGGCCGCAAGACCAGCATCGCGATGATCAACAGCATGATGCAGGTCAGTTTCAGGTCGTTGCCGACCACGTAGGCGCCCAGCAGGTTCTCCAGTACCCCGACGGCGAAGCCCCCGGCCACGGCGCCCACAGGGCTGGCGATGCCGCCCAGCAGCGCGCCCGCCAGTGCGTAGATCAGCGGCCCCATCATCATCGACGGCTCCAGGAACACGATGGGCGCGGCCATCAGCCCCGCCACGGCACCGGCCACCGCTGCAAGACCCCAGCCCACGGCCAGCACCTTGTTGGTGCTGATGCCCGACAGTTCCGCCGACGGCGCGTTCACCGCCACCGCACGCATCGCCAGGCCGAACCGGGTGAAGCGGAAGAACGCGAATACCGCCGCCAGTTCGGCCAGGGTGACGAGCAGAACGCCGACCTCGTGGGCCGACAGATAGGGTTCGGCACGGCTGAGGACTCCACCGAACGGCGTGGCGAACTCCAGCATCTCATGCCCGAACAGCCAGCCGACCAGGCTGTTCAAGATGATGAGCAGCGCGATGCTGGCCGCCACGACCGAGAGCACCGGCTTGTGCCGCAGGGGCTGGAAGATGACCCGCTCCAGCGCCAGCCCGAGCAGGAAGGAACCCACGACCACAACGGCGAAGGCCACCCACCATGATGCGCCCGCCTGAACCAACGCCCAGCTCATATAGGTGGAGAACATCGCCAGTTCGCCCTGCGCGAAGTTGACGGACGAAGTGCAGCGATAGATGAGCACGAGCGCGATGGCGAGGCTGGCATAGATGCCGCCCGCCGCCAGGCCCGAAGCTATCTGGTGAAGGAATGCTTGCATGGTGATGAACCTCTTTTTGATCAGTGGCCGAGGTAGCTGCGGCGCACGGCGTCGTCTTCGCGCAGCTCGGCTGCGGTGCCCTGGGCAGTGACGCGCCCGCTTTCGAGCACATAGGCCCGGTTGACTAGGTTCAGCGCGACCTGGGCGTTCTGCTCCACGATGAGCGCCGTGAGGTGCTCGGTTTCGCGCAACTGGTGCAGGAGTTCGTAGATCTCCTGCGTCACGCGCGGCGCGATGCCGAACGAAGGCTCGTCCAGCAGCAGCATCTTGGGGCGCATCATCAGCGCGCGCGCGATGGCCAGCATCTGCTGCTCGCCGCCGCTGAGCGTGCCCGCCGCTTGCTTCGCGCGGCTGGACAGCTTGGGAAACAGCGTCTGCATCCGGGCGATGTCCTGCTCGATGCCGTCCTTGTCGCGGCGGTGGATGGCGCCCACGCGCAGGTTCTCCAGCACCGTCAGGTCGCCAAAGGTGCCGCGCCCTTCGGGCACGTGGGCGATGCCCAGCGAGGCGATGGCGGGCGCGGCCATGTCGATGATGTCCTGGCCCTCGAAGCGCAGCGTGCCCTTGGCAGTCACCTGCTGGTGGCTGATGGCGCGCAGGATGGAGGTCTTGCCCGCGCCGTTGGCGCCGAGCAGCGCCACCATCTCGCCGGCCTGCACGTGCAGGTCGATGCCATGCACCACCGCCGTTCGGCCGTAGGCCACCGCGAGGTTGCGGATTTCAAGCCGTTGGGTCACAGCACACCTCCCAGATAGGCATCGAGCACGGCGTCGTTGTTGGCCACTTCCTCGGGCGAGCCCTGGGCGAGCTTGCGGCCAAAGCTCAGTACCGCGAGGTCGGAGCAGGTCTTCATCACGAAGCGCATGTTGTGCTCCACGACCACCATGGTCAGCTTCAATTCCTCGTGCAGGCGCAGCAGCACGTCGCGCAGTTCATCGACCTCGCCAGCGGTGAGGCCAGCGGCGGGCTCGTCGAGCAGCAGCAGCTTGGGCCGCGTCACCAGCGCCCGCGCGATTTCCACGCGGTGCTGGATGCCCACTGGCAGTTCCGCCACGCCCCGGTCGGCATAGTCAGACAGCCGCAGCGTGGCCAGGGCCGCGTCAGCCGAGTGCGCGATTTCTTCCTCGGCGGCACGGACGGCGCGCGAGCGCAGCGCGGCACCCAGCATCGACACCGGCAGCCGCGCGTGCGCACCCACCATCACGTTTTCGCGCACCGTGAGCGAGGGGTAGAGCGCCACGTTCTGGAAGGTGCGGCTCAGACCCAGCCGTGCCACGCCGTGGCGCGGCAGGCGCGTCAACTCGGCCTGGCCGAAGCGCACGCTGCCGTGGGTGGGCCGGTACAGGCCGCTGATGCAGTTGAAGCAGGTCGTCTTGCCAGCGCCGTTCGGCCCGATCAGGCCGAAGATGCAGCCCTCGGGCACGTCCATCGAGAAGGCGTCCAGCGCGACGACACCGCCGAAGCGGATCGTCAGGTCGCGTACGGAAAGAATGGGTTCCATCGCTGCGCTCGCCCCGTCAGGACGGCATCACCTTCCAGCTCGTGCCGTCGAACTGCTGGATGCGCATGTCCGGTATCGGGTGAGGGCGGGCGTCGCTGGTCTTGACACGCAGGCCCGGCAGCATCATGGGCAAATCCATGTCCAGGCGGCGCGACTGCCGCATGATGTTCTCGCGCGAGAGGTCGTTGCCGCACTGCTTGAGCAACTGCACTGTCACTTGCCCAAGGCAGGCACCGAGCACGGTGAGGTATTCCTTGGCCGCGCCTTTGTTGTATTTGTCCATGAAGGCATGCCAGGCCAGGACACCAGGGTCGTTCTTCCAGGTCGGATCGCTCGGATCCTTGAGGAACGCGGCGCTCATGATGCCCTTGACCTTGTCCAGCCCCACCGGAGTCAGCACCGCGGGCACCGAAGATGCGCTCGGGTTGATGTAGATGGCCGGGCGCCAGCCGATGTCGTGGGTCTTGCGCAGCGACTGGAGGGTGGCTTTGGGCGAACCCCACGCCACCAGCACGTCCGCGCCCGAGGCATGCATGGAGACGATCTGCGAGTCCACCGTCGGATCCGACACCTCATGCGACTCTTCGCTGATGAGCTTCTTCCCGGCGGCAGCCAGAACCTCCTTCACGCCACGCAGCACATCCTTGCCGGCGTCGTCGTTCTGGTAGAACATGGCGATCTTCGCGTTGGGCCGCGTCTGCAGGATGTGCCTGGCCAGGATGCGCCCTTCGTCGGTGTACAGGGGCAGCCAGCCCATGCTCCAGGGGAACTTAGCCGCATCATCCAGCCACGTGGCGGAGCCGGACGAAACGAAGAGTTGCGGTACTTTGGCGTTGTTGAGATAGCTGCGCGACGCCAGCCCAGTGGACGAGCCTATCTGCGCCGCGAGAAAAGCCACCTGATCGCGCTCCACCAGGCGGCGCGATTGCTCCAGGGTTTTCGGCGGGCTGTAGCCATCGTCGGCCAGCACCAGCTTGAGCTGGCGCCCATTCACGCCGCCCTCGGCGTTGACCAGGTCAAACCATGCAGACATGGTCTTGCCGACGATGCCATAGCCTGCGGCCGGGCCGCTGAGCGGTCCGGTCGAGCCGATCTTGATCTCGCGATCCGTCACGCCCGGGGTGCCCGCGCCCTGCGCGCGGACCAGGCCAGAAACGCCGGTCAGCATGGCGCCGGAAAGCATGGTGATGAATTGTCTTTTTTGCATGGTGTCTCCTGTGGTGGTGGTGAGATGAATGGATGGATGGGTGAACCCTGGCCTGCGGCATCAGGCCGCCTTCCCTTGCAAGCGCAGCACGGCTTCGCGGATCAGCGGCATGCGGTCGTTGCCGAAATACATGTCCGTCTTGTCCACGAAGATGGTCGGTGAGCCAAAGCCGCCGCGCGCGACCACCTCATCGGTGTTGGCCCTGAGCTGGTCTTTGATCGCCTGCTCGCCGATGCCTGCAAAGAATTGGGCGGGCTCGATGCCAACGCGCTGGCACACCTGCGCCAGCACCGCGTCCTGCGAGATGTCCTGGTCGTCGCCCCAATAGGCTTCAAATATGGCGCGGGCAAACGGCGCCATGTCGTTGCCGAGCCAGATGCAGCCGCGCATCGCCTTCACGCTGTTGACGGGAAACACCGTCGGCGGCATCTTGATCGCAAGCCCCGTCGAGCGGGCCCAATCCGCTAGGTCCTTTTTCAGGTAGCGGGCCTTCTGCGGCACCGGCGTCTCGCGCGAGGCATAGACGGTGGGATTGATGGTGTTGAAGATGCCGCCGACCAGGATCGGCCGCCATGTGATCTCAACGTCAAGCTCCTTGGCGAGCGGCTGGATGTTATGAAAGGCGAGATAAGTCCAGGGGCTGGAGCAGTCGAAGAAGAATTCGATCATGGTGTTTCCTGTGTTTTTGGGGCGTCACTGGATTCCGGAATCGCGCTACTCGCGCCCCGGAATGGCGCTCCGTTCCGCCAGCTCCCTGGCCTTGTGGCCGAACATGTTCTTTCTCGCTTCGTCGTCCAGCGGCTCTTGCTCGAATTTGCCGACCGCCAGCCCCGCTTGCACCTGGGGCCGGCCGCGCACGCTGGCGTACCAGCGCTTGAGGTGGGGAAAGTCGTCGAGCGTGAAGCCTTGGGCCTTGTGGGTCATGGTCCAGGGAAAGCAAGCGATGTCGGCGATGCCGTACTCGGTGCCAGCGACATAGGCGCCGGTCTTGCCGAGCTGGGTATCGAGCACGCGATACAGCCGTGCCGCTTCGTCGCGGTAACGCTCAATCGCGTAGGCGATCTTTTCCTGCGCATACAGCGCAAAGTGACCATGCTGGCCGAGCATGGGCCCCAGTCCGCTCACCTGCCACATCACCCATTGCATGGTTTGGGTGAAGCCGCGCAGATCCGTGGGCAGGAAGCGGTTGGTTTTCTGGGCCAGATAGACCAGGATGGCGCCGGTCTCGAACACCGAAAGCGGGCCGCCGCCGTCGAGCGGCGCATGGTCCACTATGGCCGGAATGCGGTTGTTCGGGCTGATCGCCAGAAATTCCGGCCTGAATTGCTCGCCAGCGCGGATGTTGACCGGAGTCACCGTATAGGGAAGTCCGAGTTCCTCCAGCAGGATGGAGATCTTCCAGCCGTTGGGTGTCGGTGCGTAATGCAGGTCAATCATGGCGAATGACGCTCCTGCCGAGCTGCGGATCGACATCACGCCATGACTTGCAGGCACCCGTGGCCGACCCCCTGACATTCCAGGCTCCCGTTGCGTGGCTTTCTCGGGTTGACGACATCATGCGCAGCTCTTCGAGGGTTCAAGGCGTCAGCGCGGCGCCATGCGGAGGGCCCCATCCACGCGGATGGACTCAGCGTTCATGTAGCCGCAAGTGACCAGAAACTCGACGGCCTGCGCGAATTCATCGGGGTCGCCCAAACGCTTGGGAAAGGGCACGCTGGCCGCCAGCGCCTGCTTGACGTTGTCCGGCAGGGCCAGCAGCAAGGGGGTGCCGAAGATCCCCGGCAGGATGGTGTTGACGCGAACGCCTTCGTCCATCAGGTCGCGTGCGATCGGCAAGGTCATGCCCATGACGGCGGCCTTGCTGGCGGCATAGCTGGCCTGGCCGACCTGGCCGTCCACCGCAGCGGCCGAAGCGGTGTTGACCACGACGCCGCGGTCGCCGTCGGCCAGCGGTTCCAGCGCCAGCATGCCCGCCGTCGATTTGGCAATGCAGCGGAACGTGCCCACCAGGTTGATCTGCACGATGCGGTTGAAGCGATCCACCGCACTCGGGCGGATCTCGCCCGTTTTCCGGTCGCGACTGACGGTCTTGACGGCGTCGGCCGTGCCGGCGCAGTTGACCAGAATGCGTTCCTGCCCGATCGCGGCACGGGCTTTGGCGAAGGCCGCGTCCACCTGCTCCTCGGACGTCACGTCCACGTTGCAGTAAACACCGCCAAGCTCGCTGGCCAACGCCTGGCCGACGGCTTCGTTCATGTCGAAGATGGCGACCTTGACGCCATGGCTGGCCAAACGCCGGGCCGTGGCGGCCCCCAGGCCGGAAGCCCCCCCGGTGATGACGGCAGAAATGTCGGAATTGAGTTGCATGGTTTTTCCTTGAAGATGACAGACAGGCGTTATTGGCCGGTGAATTTGGGGGTGCGCTTGCCCAGGAATGCCGCTTGCCCTTCGAGGTTGTCGGCCGAACGCAAAGCGACAACGAAATTGCGCTTCTCATGCTCCAGGCCCTGCGCGAGCGGGGTTTCAAAGCTGGCCAGGGCCGCATCTTTCGCCAGCGCCACGGCCAGCGGCGAATTGGCCGCAATCCGGCAGGCCATCGCCAGCGCCGTCGGCAGGGCCTGGCCATCAGCCGTCACTTCGGCGACGATGCCAACGTCGCATGCCTTGCGGGCGTCCATGAAATCGCCGGTCAGCAGCAGCGCCATGGCCTTGGACTTGCCGATGGCGTGAACCAGGCGCTGGGTGCCGCCGGCACCGGGAATGGCGCCCAGCTTGACTTCCGGCACGCCGAACTTGGCGGACTCGCCAGCAATCACGATGTCGCAGGCCAGCGCCAGTTCCATGCCGCCGCCCAGCGCGACCTTTTCCACCGCCGCGATGACGGGCTTGGGGAAGCGCCCCAGCGCCGCAAAAAAGTCCCAGCCCGTTGCCGAGCGGTCGCCCAGCAGCGGCGCGGCACGCAGCACTTCAAAGGCCGTGATGTCGGCGCCCGCGCAAAACACGTCCTCGGCGCCGGTGATGATGACGGCTCGCACGGCATCGTCGTCGCGCAGTTGCGCAAGCTGCGCGCGCAGGCCATCGAATACCGCGCGGTTCAGGCTGTTCTTCGCACGCGGGCGGTTGATGGTCAGGGTGACGACGGCGCCGTCACGGCTCACGAGCACTTCACTGGCTTCGCTCATGGTGGCCCCGCTCATGCAAGCCGCTCGATGATGGTGGTGTTGGCCGTGCCCGAAGCCTCGCAGATGGTCTGCAGGCCATAGCGGCCGCCCCGGCGCTCCAGTTCATACAGCAGGTCGGTGAGCATGCGCGCGCCGGTGGAGCCCAGCGGATGGCCGATGGCCATCGAGCCGCCATTGACGTTGAGGCGGTCGTCCGGGATGCCGAACTCCTGCTGGAACATCAGCGGTACGCCGCCGAAAGCCTCGTTGACCTCGAACAGGTCGATGTCGTTGATGGTCAGGCCCGATTCCTTCAGTGCCTTGCGGGTGGAGTCGAGCACGGCGGTGAACTGGATCACCGGGTCGGCGGCGGCCACTGCCGTGCTGACGAAGCGCGCACGCGGCTTCAGGCCATGCTTCTTGGCATAGGCGCGGCTGGCGATCAGCAGCGCGGCGGCACCATCGCTGACCTGCGACGAGTTGCCGGCGGTGGTGGTGCCGTTGGCGGCAAACACGGCTTTCAGCGTGGCCATCTTTTCGGGGTCGGGGTTGGCGCGCACGCCCTCGTCGGCGGCGACGACCGGACTGTTCGGGTCGGCCGGGTCCTCGGTCAGATGCACCAGTTGGTCCTTGATGCGACCGGCCTGAATCGCCTCGGTGGCGCGCTTATGGCTCCGCACTGCGGAGGCATCCAGGGTTTCACGCGTGAGGCCGAAGCGCGTGTTCAGCAACTCCGACGAAACGCCTTGCGGTATCAGCGGGTTGTCCTGGTAGCGCGCCAGTTCGCGCGGGCTGTATTGCGAACCGAGCGGCGCGCCGGGCTTGAACGACGGCGGCAGTGGCGCCTGCGACATCGACTCCACCCCCCCGCCGATGGCCAACTGGTAGGCACCCGCCTGGATGCCATGCACGGCAAAACTCACCGCCTGCTGGCCCGAGCCGCATTGCCGATCGACCGTCACCGCCGGCACGGATTCGGGCAGCCCCGCCGCCAATACGGCATGTCGGCCCAGGTTGCCGTGCTGCTGGTCCCACTGCAGCACGCAGCCGATGATCACGTCGTCCAGATCGGCGGGGTTGACGCCGGACCGCTCGACCAACTGGCGCAGCGTCTCGGCCATCAGATCGACGGGATGCCACTTGTGCAGGCGCCCGCCGCGCTTGCCCACGGGGGTGCGCAGCGCACCGACGATAACGGGTTCATGGTCATTCATCTGGTTCTCCTGTGTAAGAAACTGGGTGTCACGCAAAGTGGCGTTCAGGCGGCGTAGCGCTCTGCCTGCTCGACGCGGATGCGCTTCTTGTCGATCTTGCCGACGCTGGTCTTGGGGATGGTCTCGACGAACAGGATCTGATCCGGCAACTGCCACTTTGCGAAGGCGCTGGTCAGGTGTTCCTGCAATTGCTCCTGGGTCGCCTGCTGGCCGGGCCTCAGCACCACCAGGGCCAGCGGCCGCTCCTGCCACTTCGGATGCGGAACCCCGACCACCGCGGCGTCGCGCACGGCCGGGTGGCCCATGAGCAGGTTTTCCATGTCGATGGAAGAGATCCATTCGCCACCGCTCTTGATCACGTCCTTGATGCGGTCGGTAACCTTGAGGTAGCCGTTCTCGTCCACCGTGCCGACATCGCCCGAGCGCCACCAGCCGCCCTCCAGGAAGCGATCGCCCGAATCGGGCATGTCGTGGTAACTGGTCGTGATCCAGGGGCCGCGCAGGCAAATCTCGCCGGCCGACTGGCCGTCGTGCGGCAGATCCTGGTCGTTGGCATCGAGGATGCGGATGTCCACGCCGGTCAGGACCAGGCCCTGCTTGCGCTTGAGATTCCACCGCTCGTCCTGAGTCAAGCGCTTCCTCAACGTGGGCTTGAGGCGGTTGACGGTCACCAGCGTCGTGGCTTCGGTGGCGCCGTAGCCGTGCACCACCTCGGCACCCGTGAGTTCGTGGAAGCCGATCATCATCGACAGCGGCGGCTCGCTCGCGCCGGACAGCATGCGCATGCGGCTGAAGTCCGGCTTGACCGGCAGCGTCTCGATGTACTGCAGCATCGGTTGGAAGATGGCCGGTGCGCCGTTGGTGATGGTCACGCCCTCGGCAATCATGGTGTCGACCAGCGGCTTGGTGTCCTCGGCAGCGTAGCGTCCCGGCAGCACGATCTTGTCGGCCAGCAGCGTGGCGGCCTGTGGTAAGCCCCAGCACTGCCCGTGGAACATGGGCGTGATGAGCATGACGCAGTCGTCCAGCGTCATGCCCATGTTGGTGGCCATGCCCGTGGAGTGCAGGTAGATGCCGCGGTGCGAGTAGTACACGCCCTTGGGTTTGCCCGTGGTGCCGGTGGTGTAGCAGGCGCTGTAAGCCGAGGTTTCGTCGATCTCGGGCCAGTCGATCTTGGCATCAGCAGCGGCCAGCAGGTCTTCGTAGTGCAGCAGCGGTTTCAGCGTGGTCTTGATCTGGTCCAGCGGCTTGTCGGTCATCACGATCCAGCCCTTGATCTGGGGCGAGTTCGCTGCGACGGATTCGGCGATCGGCAGCAAGGACTCGTCCACGCAAACGTAAGACACCTTGCTGTGGCCGACCACGTAGCCCAGGTCCTCGGCGCCCAGGCGCAGATTCATCTGCAGCATGACCGCGCCCAGGCCGGGGATGGACCAGTACAGCTCGAAGTGGCGCCGGCTGTTCCAGTCCAGCACACCGACGCGGTCGCCCGGCTCGACACCGAGCGCGCGCAGCGCATTGGCGCTGCGGCAGACGCGCGCGTAGCAGTCGGCATAGGTGTAGCGATCCCAGCCGCCATCGGGTGTGCGGTAGACGATCTCCTGGTCCCCGTGGGTGCGCGCGGCGTGCCGGATCAGCGTCGTGGTGTTGAGCTGGCGTTCGTTGCCCGTGGTGGACGGGCAGCCGCGGATGGGCTGGGTGGTGCTGGTCATTTTCTGGTCTCCTAAGTAATTGCGTTGAGTGCCTGGAACCGTGGGGCCGGGGCCGCCTCGATGGCGCCGGAGGGGGTGGTCTGGTAGATACCCCGTGCCGCGTTGTGCGGATGCCGCGCCGCCTCGGCCAGGCTGAGCACGGGCGCGAAGCAGGCGTCGCTGCCTTCGAGCAACGCGCACCAGTGCGCCCTGGGTTGGCTGCGGATGAGGGCCGCAATGCGCTCCTTCAGCGCTGGCCACGTCGTCGTGTCGTACTGGTCGGCAGGGTTCACGTCCGTCAGGCCCAGCTTCGACAGCAGCAGTGCGTGGAACGCGGGCTCCACCACCGCGAGGCTGATGAAGCCGCCGTCGGCACAGGCGTACACGTCATAGAACGGCGAATCGTGAAACGGGCTCGGCTTCGTGCCGTCGATCTGCCCATTGGCGCGAATCCAATGCACCAGCGTGCCCATCATGGCCACGATGTCGATGATGGCGGCATCCACGACCCGGCCGCGGCCACTGCCCCTACCGTTACCGCGCGCATCGACCAGCGCGCAGGCGACACCGAAGGCCATGCCCAGCGCCCCGGCCGCGTCCCCGAGCACCGAGGGCGGCACGATGGGCATCTGCCCCTTGCGGGCCGACAGCGACAGCAGGCCCGTCAGCGCCACGTAGTTCAGGTCGTGGCCAGCGGCCCGGGAGAGCGGGCCGTCCTGGCCCCAGCCCGTCATCCGGCCATAGACCAGCTTGGGGTTGCGCGCCGCGCATTCGGCGGGGCCGAACCCCAGCCGTTCCATCACGCCGGGGCGAAAGCCTTCGATCAGAACGTCGGACTGGCCGATCAGATCCAGGGCGCGCGCCTTGCCGCCGGGCGACTTCAGGTCGGTGATCTCGACCGTCTTGCCCCGGTGCAGCGGGTTGGCCGCCGCCCCGCCCAGCGGCTGCGCCCCGGCGGCCTGCTCGGCCCGTGTCAGCGCAATCACCTCGGCACCCATGTCGGCCAGCATCATGGCGGCCAGCGGGCCCGGCCCGATCCCTTCGAACTCCACCACACGGACGCCGTGCAGTGGCTTTTGCAGCATGTGCGAGGCGTTCACAGCTTCCTCGCAATCAGTTCTTTCATGACCTCGTTCGCGCCGCCGTAGATCTTCTGCACGCGCGAGGTGGTGTACATGCGCGCGATCGGGTATTCGTACATGTAGCCGTAGCCGCCGAACATCTGCAGGCACTCGTCCACCACGCGGCACTGCTGCTCGCTGCACCACCACTTGGCCATGTACGCGGCTTCGGCGTCGAGCTTTCCGTCCAGCAGCCGCTGGATGCAGTCGTTGACGAAGGTGCGCACCACGTGAGCGGTGGTGGCGATCTCGGCCAGCTTGTGGCGCGTGGTCTGCATCTCGAACAGCGGTGCGCCGAAAATCTTGCGCTCCTTCGTGTATTCGACGGTGAGTTCCAGAGCCCGGTCGATGATGGCCGCCGCAGGCACGGCGATGGTCATGCGTTCGTAGGGCAACTGGCCCATCAACTGCTTGAAACCAAGCCCTTCGACGCCCCCCAGGACTTGATCGACCGGCACGCGCACCCCGTCGAAGAAGAGTTCGGCGGTGTCCGACGCATGCAGGCCGATCTTGTCGAGCAGGCGGCCCACGCGGAACCCTGGCAGGTTCTCGGTCTCCACCACGATCAGCGAAAGGCCTCGGCTGCCCGCCTCGCCGGTGCGTGCGACCACAATCAGCAGATTGCAGGTGTAGCCGTTGGTGATGAAGGTCTTGGCACCGTCGATCACGTAGTGGTCGCCATCACGGCGCGCGCGGGTGGCGATGGCCTTGAGGTCCGTCCCGCAGCCGGGTTCGGTCATCGCAATGCCGAGCAGCATCTCGCCGCTGCTCAGCTTGGGCAGCCAGCGCTGCTTCTGCTCCTCGGTGCCGTAGTCCATGATGTAGTGCGCAGCGATGCTGTTCACCTGGACGTTGTTGGGCATTTCCGCTCTGGTCAACTCATCCTGTACCACCAGCTGGTAGGCAATGCTGGCCCCGGTGCCGCCGTAGGCTTCGGGCATTTCGGGCAGCATGAACCCCATCTCGCCGAAGGGCCGCCAGGTCTCGCGCGGGACGTAGCCCTGTTCGCGCCAAGCGGGCAGGTGCGGAGCCATCTCGGCGGCGATGTAGCGGCGCACCTGGTCGCGAAAGGTCTCGATGTCGCTGTCCATCCAGGGTTGACGGTGCAATTGCGGCAGCATGGGAGCGCTCCTCAGAAGGTTTGTACGATGAAGGTTTGAAAACTTGGCCAGCGATGCGGCCCCGGGTCATGCCCGCATACCCACAACGGGGCGGGCGAAGCGTCGAATCTCTGCGTTCTCAGTCTGTCCAGGGCATATGGTCGGCATTCAGCCCGTGCGCGTCTTGCCCGCCAGTGCATGGCAAGTTGACTTTGCGTGTGCAAGGGAAAGCCCGGCTGACTCGACCGGGCCGATGGCGGAGCCGTGAGCAGTCATGCCGCGTGCATCGCTGGGCGACACTCCAAAGCGTTGTTTGAATGCGCGGCAGAAATGGCTGGTGGAGTTGAAGCCCCAGTGAAAGGCGATCGCCGAGACCTGCAGATGCCGGCAGACCGGGTCAACGAGTGTCCGCCAGCACGCTTGCAATCGGCTTTCCAGGATGTGGCCGACCACCGTGGTATCGCCCTGCGCAAACAGCGCATGAAGGTAACGCAGTGAAATACCGTGCGCCGCGGCGATGCGTGCCGGACTCAGGTCATCCTCTTGAAAATGCTGGGCGATGTAGGCAAGTACTCGTTCGCGCAACGCGGCCATGGCCGTGAATCGAGTGGCGCTCTCCGGCTCTGGCAGCGCAATGTCCAGAAGCCCGATCACCGTGCGGCAAAGGGCGACGTGGGCGGAGGGCGGCACGGCGCCGATCTCCTTTGCCAACCCCATCAGGTGTTGGCTGAGCAGTGAGCCCACGCCTGTGTGACTGTCAATGCGGCAGGCTGCGGGCGGCTGCTTGCGGCCCGGTAGATGCTCGCGCATGAGCTGCCAGGGAATCATCAACGACACGCTGTGGGTTCGTTCCAGCACCTCATAGTCTTGCCGCTGATCGGTACGCCAGAGGAACATGTCGCCCTCGCAGATTGGCGTGTCCCACTGCTGCAACTGTACTCGGCCGCTCAGGTTCAGCTGCAGCCCCAGGCAGAACTCATCGTCGAATGACGAATGTCCAGGAGGAGACTGCTCGACGCAAGCACCGGTCACGGTGCATACCAAGGAGGCTCCGGCGAGTTCGTGTCGCCGCAACTTCGCCTGGAATGCAGCAGGCTTCGCCGGGGAGGAAAGACTCCAGCGCTGGAAGGAGTCCTTGAGGATCGCTTCCGTCGCATCTATCCTGCCCTCGATGGGCGCATGGTCGATGGACCATTCCATGGGTGACTGTTGCAGCACTTGTCGTCTCCTGAATCTGCCCCCAGACGCCGCAGCCCATCGGGACCGGAGCGTCGACACCGTGGCGTGCTTTCGTGCGGCGCTCAGGGTACCCAAGGCATACAGGCAATCGTAGGCAGCGGTGCTTGGCGCGGCAATGACGGATGGTCTCGATCAACTGACAAGGCACCTCTTTCGACGGATGGGGGAGCGAGGCAACCCCGCAGCCGAGCGGCCCTGCGCTAACCTCCCGGCATCGACGGCGAACTGAAGATGCAAGGAGACGATGATGGATCTGGGTGCAATGCTGGCAGGCAAGCGGGTGCTGGTCACGGGGGCCTCGTCGGGCCTGGGCGAGAACTTCGCTCGGCTGGCTGCTGGTTGCAAGGCCAAGGTAGTGATTGGGGCGCGGCGCAAGGCGCGGCTCGACAAACTCGCCCAGGAACTCGAAAAGCTCGGTTCGCCTCAGGTCACGGTGCTGGAAATGGATGTGGCTTCCGAGCAGTCCATCGACGACGCCTTCGCCGAGATAGACGCCTCGGGCACCATCCTCGACGTGGTGGTTAACAACGCCGGGGCTTCCAACGACGCCTTGTCGCTCACGCTGCCTGCGTCCGACTTCGACTCGCTGATGGAGACCAACGTGCGCGGCGTGTGGCTGGTGGCCGCGCGTGCCGCGCAGCGCTGGGTGGATGCGGGGCGGGGAGGCTCAGTCATCAACATCGCATCGATCCTGGGCGAACGCGTGATGCCGGGCGCCATGCTGTATGCCACGTCCAAGGCTGCAGTCGTGCACATGACCAAGAGCCTGGCGCTCGAATGGGCGCGCCACGGCATTCGCGTCAATGCCATCGAGCCGGGCTACATCGACACCGAGATGACCGATGCCATGTGGGATACCGACCATGGCAAGGCGCTTATCAAGCGCATCCCGATGCGCCGCCTGGGTAAGCCGGAGGAGCTCAACGGTCTGTTCCTGCTGTTCGCGACCGAGGCCGGGTCGTGGATGACCGGCGCCTGCGTGCCAGTGGATGGCGGGCATCTGTGCTCGTCGCTTTGAGTGCGACCGCGTCGAAGCAGCGCTACGTTTTTTGGGTGCGCGAACGATAGACGCCTGGCGTGCTGCCGGTCCATGACTTGAAGGCCCGCTGGAAGGCGGTGCCGTCGGCGAACCCCAACTCGGCGGCGATGGCGCTCAGCGCGGCATCGGTGCTGGTCAACCGAACGATCGCCATGTCGCGCCGTAACTCGTCCTTCAGCACCTGAAAGGACTTGCCCTCCACGGCCAGATGCCGCTGCAGTGCGCTGACCGACATGTGCAAGCGCTGCGCGGCGACAGTCAGATCGGGCCACTCCGGGCACGCTTGCTGCAATAGCGCGCGCACCCGCGCGCTGGCTGTCCGCTCGATTAGACGCGGGCCGATCAGGTTGCCCGGTGTGGCACGCAAAAAGGTCTGGAGCGCGGCGGTGTCACGGCGCATCGGCTGCGTGAATGCGGATGCCTCGAACCAGACCGCCGACCGCGCCTGCCCGAACCGCAACGTGCCCGAGAAGATTTGGGCATAGTCTGCGGCACGCGGCGGTGGCTCGAAGGCAAAATCGAGCCCTCTGGGCACCAGTCGGCCGCCGTGCAGCCATACCAGCAGACGCCAGAAAACGCGCAACAGCAGCCCGTGCAGGAAGTCTGAATGTTTGCCCAGGGCGTGGCGCACGTCCAGAGCAGCACCCTTGAGCAAGCCATCAGAGACGGGCACAAGCGCCACGTCGTCCTGCAGCAGGGCGAAGGATGCACTCACGCGCTGCAAGGCGGCTGCCAGCGTCTTGGCCCCGAGCGTAGAGCGAGCCATCAGCGCAAAGCTGCCGCAGCGCAACGGCCGACCGTGTAGATGGCCTAGGCATTCGTCGTCCAAGCTGTTCTTCACGGCACTGAAGAGTGCGATGTATTGCTCTATGGTCACACGCGACTGCTCCAGATGCAGCAGCGACTCGGCGATGCGGGCCTGCGCCAGAACGCCATCCAGCCAGGACTCGGTGGCCAGTCCTTTGCTGCGCGCGCCGTCGAGCAGGCCATGCACGGCAAAAACAGGAACAGTGACGACGGGTTTCAACATGGTCAAAGGGAGCAACGATAGCTGGCGCTGAATCCGAAATTACACCAAGAAAACGGCCCGCTAACGATGTAGCGTCCGGCTGCGGTCAACCGGATTTTGCCTTGTGCATACAAAGTCAACTCGCCATGCACTGGCGGGCAAGACGCGTATGTGCCGAGTGCCCAGAATACCGCTTGGTAGCACACCCAGGGACGACCCGTGGACGTTCGGCATCGATGCATTCGCATGAATGCTTCTTCGGCAACGGCATGTCGGTGTGCTCACCCGAATAGCCCAGCAACCAGGAGAGAGTGAATGTCTGTCTGCGCCGTGCCTTTGCGCAACATGCTGATTGATGCGGTGATGCGCGAACGTCGTTCCGTGCGCGCCTTTCTGCCGACCCCGGTGTCGCAAGAAGCGGTGGCCCAGATTCTGTCGGTGGCAGCCAGCGCGCCCAGTGGCACCAACACCCAGCCGTGGCATGTCATTGCCGTGGCGGGCGAGGCGAGGAAGCGCCTATGCGACCGTGTATTGCACGCCTTTCACCATGAAGAGGGAGAGCACCAGTCCGAATACGACATCTACCCGGCCGAGTTCTTCGAGCCCTACCTGACCAGGCGGCGTCGGTGCGGTTTCGCTCTTTATGCCGCAGTCGGAATCTCCAAGGGAGATACGGATGCCATGCGCGCTCAACATGCACGCAACTTTGCCTTCTTCGATGCGCCGGTCGGTTTGATCTTCACCTTGGACCGGCGCATGGTGCAGAGCAGTTGGGTGGACTACGGGATGTTCTTACAGAACATCATGCTGGCGGCCCGCGCACGAGGCCTGGATACCTGTTCGCAGATGGCGTGGACCCTTTACCCGCGCCTTCTGGCTGAAGCCCTGCAAATCCCGGACGGGCAGATGGTCCTGTGCGGCATGGCACTGGGCTATGCCGACCCGGCGGCCGTGGTGAACCGCGTGCGCACCGAGCGTGAGCCGGTCGAGAACTTCACACGCTTCAGCGGCTTCTAGAAATCTTGTCATACCAACTAATCGCGTCGTAAGCCGCCTGAGAAATTCAGCCGCCCTGAAGCGGTTGATCGACCGGGCCTTGTCCTGGTGGGTAGGGTCATGCATGGATGTATGCCCTATGGGGCAGACGGGTTGAACCCACAAAGAGGAGTAAGCAATGTCTACCTACGCCGCGCCCTTGCGCGACATGCTGTTCACGATGAAGGAAGTCGGAGGCCTGGATGCGATCTGTGCCCAGCCGGGCCATGAAGAAACCACGCCCGACCTGGTCGAGGCCATCCTGCAGGAGGCTGCCCACTACGCCACCGGCGTGCTTGATCCGCTGAACCGCACCGGCGACGTGCAGGGCGCGCGCTGGCACGACGGCCAGGTCACGCCAGCCGATGGCTTTCGCGAAGCCTGGGCCAGCTTCTGCGAGAACGGCTGGAACGGCATGCCCGCTGCCACCGAATGGGGCGGCCAGGGCCTGCCCACGCTGGTGTCCACAGCCGTGCTGGAGATGTGGAAGTCGTCCAACCTCGCGTTCAGCCTGTGCCAGATGCTCACGCTGGGCGCGGTGGAAGCCATTGCGCACCATGGCAGCGACGCACTCAAGCGCCGCTTCCTGGAGCCCATGGTCGCGGGCCGCTGGACCGGCACCATGAACCTCACCGAGCCCCAAGCAGGCTCCGACTTGGCCGCGCTGCGCAGTCGCGCCGTGCCCGAAGGCGACCATTACCGCGTCAGCGGAAACAAGATCTTCATCACCTGGGGCGAGCACGACATGGCCGAGAACATCGTCCACCTCGTGCTGGCGCGCCTGCCCGATGCACCGCCCGGCGTGAAAGGCATCTCGCTGTTCCTGTGCCCGAAGTACCTGGTCAACGACGACGGCTCCCTGGGCGAACGCAACGACCTGGCCTGCACCTCCATCGAGCACAAGATGGGCATCCACGGCAGCCCCACGGCGTCGATGAGCTTTGGCGACTGCGGGGGCGCGATCGGCTACCTGGTCGGCGAGCCGAACCAGGGGCTGGCCTGCATGTTCACGATGATGAACCATGCGCGGCTGAACGTCGGCCTTGAAGGCGTGGGCATCGCCGAGCGCGCCTACCAGCGCGCACGCGCCTACGCGCTGGAGCGGGTGCAGGGCAAGCCACTGCTCAGCGGCAGCACCACCATCGCCGGCCACCCGGACGTGCGGCGCATGCTGATGGACATGAAGGCCCGCACCGAGGCCATGCGCGCATTGGCCTATTTCTGCGCCGGCCAGATGGACCGCGCCGCAGGCCACGCCGACGCGCAAGAGCGCGAGCAGGCGCTGGCCCTGGTCGGCCTGCTGATCCCGGTGGTCAAGGGCTGGTGCACCGACAGCGCACAGGGCATCACGTCCGATGGTGTGCAGGTGCATGGCGGCATGGGTTACGTCGAGGAAACCGGCGCCTCACAGCACTTGCGCGACGCGCGCATCACGACCATCTACGAAGGCACGACGGGCATCCAGGCCAACGACCTGATTGGCCGCAAGCTGGCGCGCGAGGGCGGGCGCACGCTGAAGGCACTGCTGGGCCGCATCGACGGCGATGCGCGCCGGTTGGCCGAGATGCCCGATGCCGCGCTGGCGCAGATCGGCGGCGTGTTAGCGGCTTCGGCGCGTGCGCTGGGGGACGCGGCCGACTGGCTGCTGGCCCACGACGACCAACCCGCGCAGTGCGCGGCGGGCGCCGTGCCCTTCTTGCGGCTGGCGGGCACGGTGATCGGCGGCTGGCTGTCGGCGCGCATGGCCGAAGCCGCCACTGCGCAACTCGCGGCGAGATCTGGCGATGCGGGCTTTCTCGGCGCCAAGCGTGCCACGGCCAGCCACTACGCAGCGCATGTCCTAGTGCAGGCGCCGATGTTGCGCGACATCGTCACGGGCGGCGCCGCCAGCACGCTGGCCCTGGCGGATGATCAACTCTGAATGATCCTGAAAGGAAACCCTCCCATGAAAATCCTGGTTCCCGTCAAGCGGGTGGTTGACTACAACGTCAAGGTCCGCGTCCAGAGCGATGGCAGCGGCGTGGACATCGCCAATGTCAAAATGAGCATGAACCCCTTCGACGAGATTGCCGTCGAAGAGGCTGTGCGGCTCAAGGAGAAAGGCGCGGCAACGGAGATCGTCGCCGTCTCGTGCGGCGTGTCCCAATGCCAGGAGACGCTGCGCACCGCCATGGCCATCGGTGCCGACCGCGGCATCCTGGTCGAGACCAATGAAGAACTGCAGCCGCTGGCCGTGGCTAAGCTGCTCAAGGCCCTGATCGACAATGAACAGCCCGGCCTCGTGATCCTGGGCAAGCAGGCCATCGACGACGACTGCAACCAGACCGGCCAGATGCTGGCGGCGCTGGCCGACCTGCCGCAAGCCACCTTCGCCTCCAAGGTCGAGATCGCCGGCGACAAGGCAGCCGTGACCCGCGAAGTGGACGGCGGCCTGGAAACCCTCAGCCTTACGCTGCCCGCCGTCATCACCGCCGACCTGCGCCTGAACGAGCCGCGCTACGTCACGCTGCCCAACATCATGAAGGCCAAGAAAAAGCCGCTGGACACCGTCAAGCCCGAAGACCTCGGCGTGGACGTGGCCCCGCGCCTGAAGACCTTGAAGGTCAGCGAACCCGCCAAGCGCGGCGCCGGCGTGAAGGTGGCCGACGTGGCCGCCCTGGTCGAGAAACTCAAGAACGAAGCGAAGGTGATCTGACATGACCGTACTCGTAATCGCTGAACACGACAACGCGACCATCAAGGGCGCGACGCTCAACACCGTGACGGCCGCCGCAGCCTGCGGCGGCGACGTGCACGTGCTGGTGGCCGGCCACAACGCCGGCGCTGCCGCACAGCAAGCCAGCCAGATCGCCGGCGTTGCCAAGGTCATCCACGCCGACGG
This sequence comes from Pseudomonadota bacterium, assembly GCA_018240425.1. Taxonomy (GTDB): domain Bacteria; phylum Pseudomonadota; class Alphaproteobacteria; order Rhodobacterales; family Rhodobacteraceae; genus TMP-24. The sequence goes on from JAFEFU010000051.1 coordinate 24,584, forward strand.
CGCCAGCCTGGCCCACGGCCTCGCCGAGAACGTGGCCGCCCAGGTGCTGGCACTCCATGGCAGTGGTGCCGGCAACTACAGCCACATCCTGTTCCCCGCCACCGCCAGCGGCAAGAACGTGGCCCCGCGCGTGGCTGCCAAGCTCGACGTCGCCCAGATCAGCGACATCACCAAGGTCATCTCCGCCGATACCTTCGAGCGCCCCATCTACGCCGGCAACGCCATCGCCACCGTGCAGTCTGCTGATGCCGTGAAGGTCATCACCGTGCGCACCACCGGCTTTGACGCCGCCGCCGCCACGGGTGGCAGCGCCGCTGTCGAAACCGCTGCTGCGGCCGCCGACGCTGGCAAGAGCAGCTACGTGGGCAGCGAGATCGCCAAGAGCGACCGCCCCGAACTCACCGCCGCCAAGATCATCGTGTCTGGTGGCCGTGCGCTGGGCAGCAAGGAAAAGTTCGACGAAGTCATCACCCCCCTGGCCGACAAGCTGGGCGCTGCCATCGGCGCCAGCCGTGCTGCCGTGGATGCGGGCTACGCCCCCAACGACCTGCAAGTGGGCCAGACGGGCAAGATCGTCGCGCCGCAGTTGTACATTGCCGCCGGCATCTCGGGCGCCATCCAGCACCTGGCCGGCATGAAGGACTCCAAGGTGATCGTGGCGATCAACAAGGACCCCGAGGCCCCGATCTTCAGCGTGGCCGACTACGGGCTGGAGGCGGACCTTTTCGCAGTTGTGCCGGAATTCGTCAAGGCCTTTTAAATTGGATGAGATACACCATGGAGCTTCGGCATTTACGTTGCTTTATAGCGGTGGCCGAAGAACTTCACTTCGGCCGCGCAGCGGAAAAGCTGCACATCGATCAGTCCCCTTTGTCGCGCACCATCAAGGAGATAGAGGAAGAGCTCGGGGCGCAACTGTTCACGCGAACCACGCGAAGCACCCGCCTGACCTTTGCCGGAATGGCATTCCTGGAGCGGGTGCCGCGAATCTTCGAAGCTCTGAAACAGGCGTGTGACGGCGTCAAGTCCGCCGCCAGTGGGTTTCAGCGACAGTTGCGCATCGCTTTGTCCGATGGCATCACGCCCTCGCGAATGCCGACGCTGCTGGCACAGTGCCGAGCGGAAGATCCAGAGATTGATGTTCGGCTATTTGAGGTGCCGTTGGATCAACAGATCAAGGGTCTGCACGATGACCTGTATGACGTCGGCTTTTCGATGGCCGAAGAGGTGGGCGACGGCATTGTGGTCAGGCCTGCATGGGAAGACGAACTGATGGTGGCGGTCCCAGCTCGCCATCCTGTTCTGGCCCACAAGCACGTGCCGTTGGAAGAAGTGTTGCGCTATCCGCTGGCGCTATGCGATCCGGCGATATGCGAAGGCCATGCACGCCAAGTTGATCGCGTTTTGCAGCGCTACGAGCAACAGCCACTGATCGCCCAGCGCGTGGCGTCCTATGAGGTGATGATGACCTTGGTCTCAGCCGGATTGGCGCTCGGTTTGGCGGGCGCCGCGCACATTGCATCCGGCCGTGGGCCAGGTGTTGTGGCCCGGCGCTTGGCGGGCAAGCCGCAGATGCTGGCCACGTATCTGCTGCACCGTGACGTGGAGCCCTCCGAAATGCTGGCCCGGTTCATCGAACGAGTGGCCTCCATTGATTCGGCGGATGGCTCCAGCGCCGCCGAGGACTCCTGATCCACCTGCTGAAAGGACCCAAGCCATGACCCGATTCCTGCCGCTGCTGATGGTTGCCGCACTGACGGGCTGTGGACCATCCCAACCGACGGAAACCGTGGACTTCCTCGTTGCCCATCCCGAGCGCCTCAAAGAAGTCCAGCGCCTGTGCAAGGAAGACCGCGCGAAGGCAGGAGAAGAACTCTGCCGCCGTGCGGCCGAAGCCGCCAACCGGCGTTTCTTCGGCGATCGGCCGGAACAGCAATCCAAATAGCGCCCCGCGCCGTCGCCTGGCCGCGACAGAGTTCTTGCTGTTACCTCATCACGCCGCAGCGCGCTCGCGCATGCGGCATTTTTATTGCCTTCGCCACAGCAAGAAGTCTGGCCATTTTGGCCTGAATCCCCGCTATAACGGTCTTTGACCGACCTGCACGCTCGCCTTGATCCTCGGCACTACGGCATGTCCCTGTGCCGTAGCGGGAGGTTGGCCAATGCAAGGAACGAACGTGCTGTTCGGTCAGATTGCCGTTGTCTTCGGCATCGTGATCGCTGGCGTATGGAGCGCCACGCAATGGACAGCAGCGGCGCTGGGCTACCAGCTACGCCTGGGTTCGCCCTGGTTCGATTTCCTCGGCACGCCGGTCTATCACCCCTGGCGCCTGTTCGAGTGGTGGTTCTTCTTCGACGCCTACGCGCCGCATGTATTCGACGTGGGCGGTGCCATTGCCGCAGGCAGCGGCCTGATCGCGGTGGTGGTTGCCATCGGCATGTCGATCTGGCGCTCGCGCCAGTCCAAGCTGGTCACGACCTACGGCACGGCGCGCTGGGCCAACGCGGAGGACATTCACAAGGCGGGCCTTGACCAGCCTGCAGGCGTGTTCCTCGGCCTGCATCGGCAGCAGTACCTGCGGCACGAGGGCCCGGAACATGTCCTGACCTTCGCGCCCACGCGCTCAGGCAAGGGCGTGGGCCTGGTGGTGCCAACGCTTCTTTCTTGGCCAGCGTCTGCCGTCATCCACGACATCAAGGGCGAGAACTGGAGCATCACCGCAGGTTGGCGTTCGCGCTTCTCGCATTGCCTGCTGTTCAATCCGACGGACAGCAAGTCGGCGGCCTACAACCCGCTGCTGGAAGTCCGGCGCGGCGCGCATGAGGTGCGCGACGTGCAGAACATCGCGGACATCCTGGTCGATCCCGATGGCGCGCTGGAGAAGCGCAACCACTGGGAGAAGACTTCGCACGCATTGCTGGTCGGGGCCATTCTGCATGTGCTCTACGCGGGCGAAGACAAGACGCTGCGCGGTGTCGCCAACTTCCTCAGCGACCCGGCTTGTCCCTTTGAGCTGACGCTGCATCGGATGATGACCACATCGCATCTCGGCGATGGCCCGCATCCGGTCGTTTCCTCGGCGGCGCGCGAAGTGCTCAACAAATCGGACAACGAACGCTCGGGCGTGTTGTCCACGGCCATGTCGTTCCTCGGCCTCTACCGCGACCCGACGGTGGCCGAAGTCACCTCGCGCTGCGACTGGCGCATTGCCGACCTGATCGCGGCCGAGCATCCGGGGTCGCTGTACCTGGTGGTGCCGCCTTCGGACATTTCGCGGACGAAGCCGCTGATCCGCCTGATCCTCAACCAGATCGGCCGGCGCCTCACCGAATCACTCGATGGCAGCGACGGCATCGAGCGTCGTCACAAGCTGCTGCTGATGCTCGATGAGTTTCCGGCACTCGGACGCCTCGACTTCTTCGAGACGGCGTTGGCCTTCATGGCGGGCTACGGCATCCGCAGCTTCCTGATCGCGCAGAGCCTGAACCAGATCGATAAGGCCTACGGCCAGAACCATTCGATCCTGGACAACTGCCATGTGCGCGTGACCTTCGCC
>JAFEFU010000052.1 GCA_018240425.1 Pseudomonadota bacterium
CGCCCCCAGGACCATGTGGGCATTGACGTGGCCCATGTGGCCGATGCGCAGGTAATCGGCATAGGCCGGCTCGCTCGGTTCGGCCATGCCGAGGGGAATGCCCAGAGTCAGCCCCGCCACTGTCTCGCACCAGCCGCGCAGGCGGCCCGCGTGTCCGCCGCCGATCCGCACTGCCGTCACCGACGCCCCGCGCATGGCCGGATCGGCCACGTTCAGCGCGATGTCGCCGCCCGTCCCCCAGGCGTCGACCGCGGCCCAGACCGCCCCTGCCAGCCTCAGGTGGCGCGCCCAGACATGCTCGAGCCCCTCCTCGTCGAGGATCATGGTCAGCGCCTCGCGCAGGCCATAGAGGTGGTGGGTGGGCGCGGTGCCGGCGAAGAGCTGCCAGTATTCGCCGGCGAAGGCCCGCGCCTCCCAGTCCCAGTAGGGGGTGCGCAGGTCCGACTCCTTGCAGGCAGCCAGCGCACGGTCGGAGAACCATACGAAGCCCAGCCCGGGCGGGACCATCAGCCCCTTCTGGCTGGCACCGACCAGCACGTCGACGCCCCATGCATCCATCTCGACCGGATCGCAGCCGAGCGAGGCGATGCAGTCCAGCCCCAGAAGCGCCGGATGGCCGGTGGCGGCGATCGCCGCCCGGATCGCGGCAACATCGTTCCTGACCGACGAGGCGGTGTCTACATGCGTGACCAGAACCGCCCTGATCTTGCGCTCGCGGTCGGCGCGCAGGGCCGCGGCAATGCGGTCGGGATCGGCCCTGACCCGGCGCCCGAAATCCAGGACATCGACATCGACCCCCATCCGGCGCACCGAATTGGCCCAGCTGGTGCCGAACGTTCCGGTCGCCGCCACCAGCGCCCGGTCGCCGCGCGAAAAGAGGTTGCTGTTGGCGGCCTCCCAGGCCCCATGCCCGTTGGCGATGTAGACGGCCACATGGCCCGCCCCCCGTGCCACCCGCTTCAGGTCGGCAAGCACCGTCGTGGTCATGTCGATAAGCGGGCCGGCATAGATGTTCGGCGACGGGCGGTGCATGGCGGCAAGCACGCGGTCAGGCAGGACCGAGGGTCCGGGAATGGCCAGATAGGGGCGGCCCTGGGCAAGTGTCATTCTGTCCTCCGCTCTCGTGACGGAATGGTTAGTCGGCCCCCCAGGCAAGGTCAACGCACCCCCTTTCGTCCCGCCGCCCCCGCGCTATATGAGGGAGCGGACACAGGAGAGCGCATGTCAGCCAGCCAGAACCGGGACGAGGAAGCGCCCGGCCGCGCGGTGTTCCGCATCGCGGGCCCCGACCGTGAGACCTTTCTGCAGGGATTGATCAGCAACGATGTCCGGCGGCTGAAGGACGGGATGGTCTATGCCGCCCTCCTGACCGCCCAGGGCAAGTATCTCGCGGATTTCTTTCTCTACCCCGCCGACGGGGCGATCCTTCTCGACGTGGCGGCGCCGCTGGCCGAGGGGCTGGCCCGGCGCCTCGCCCTCTATCGGCTGCGCGCCGCAGTCACGATCGAGCCCGCTGCCCTTCATGTCCAGCGCGGCTTCGGCCCCGCCCCCGCCGACGGGTTTGCCGACCCCCGCGATCCCGCCCTCGGCTGGCGCGCCTGCCGCGCATCCGAAGGCGGACCTTCCCGGACCGACTGGGACGCCCTGCGGGTCGCCCACCTGATCCCCGAGACCCTGGTCGAACTGATCCCGGACGAGACCTACATCCTCGAGGCCGGATTCGAGAGGCTGGGCGGCGTCGATTTCCGCAAGGGCTGCTATGTCGGTCAGGAAGTGACGGCGCGGATGAAGCACAAGACCGACCTGCGCAAGGGGCTGGCGCGGGTGATCCTCGCGGGCGAGGCCGCCCCCGGCACCCCGATCGCCACCGGCGACGGCAAGGACGCCGGGATGCTCTTCACCCGCTCGGGCGACCGGGCGCTGGCACACCTGCGCTTCGACCGGGCCGAGGGACCGATGCGGGCCGGCGCGGCCAGCGTGCGGCTGGACCGCTGACCGCCGCCGCCCCCGGGCCGTTCAGGCGCGTTCGGAATATTCCAGGAACTCGGTGTGGACGATGATGTCCTCGTCCTGGCCTATGAAGGGCGGGACCATCAGCCGCACCCCGTTGTCGAGCACCGCGGGCTTGTAGCTGTTGGCGGCGGTCTGGCCCTTCACCACCGGCTCGGTCTCGATGACCTTGCAGCGCACCTTCTGCGGCAGGCGCACCGACAGCGCCTCGTCGCCGAAATATTCGATGGTCGCGGTCATCCCATCCTGCAGGAAGGGCCGGCGGTCGCCAAGAAGCTCGGCGTCCAGCTCGATCTGCTCGAAGGTCTCGGCGTCCATGAACACCAGCCTTCCGTCGGTCTCGTACAGGAACTGCTGATCCTTGTTTTCCAGCCGCACCTGCTCGACCTTGTCCTCGGAACGGAAACGCTCGTTCAGCTTGCGCCCATCGCGCAGGTTCTTCAGCTCGACCTGGGCGAAGGCGCCGCCCTTGCCGGGCTTGACATGGTTGACCTTGACCGAGGCCCACAGGCCGCCGTCATGTTCCAGCACGTCGCCGGGCCGGATTTCGTTGCCATTGATCTTGGGCATTTGATAAAACCGTATGGGTGGGTTGATGAATATCAATCGACACCTATATATTCCGGGGCTCCGGCTGGCAAGCCGACTAGATGCTGTAGGCCGGAATGTGCCGTCGGAAGCAGCCATGCCGCAGACGCATGACAGACATTCGAAACAGGTAATACCGAATCGGCCAGGAATTGCCATATTCACGGGGCTTCGGGAAACACAAGAGCAATAACAAGGACGGCGGGAATGCGCGATTTTGTAGATGGTACGGCATTCAACTATGAACAGGGGCAAAGGTCGCGCAAGCTGTTTGCCGCGGTGGTGCTGGCCGCGCTTGATGACGCGATCGCCGATGACAAGAAATATGGAAACGGTCCGGACCAGATTGCCCGCTGGGCCCGGTCGCGCGACGGGCGCGAAGTGCTGTCCTGCGCCGGCATCGACCCCAACGAGCGGGTGGTGAAGGGCCTGATGGAGTTCGTGAACAAGGGCGTGCGCACGTCGGTCGCGCTGTCGCGCGAGGAAAGCGAACGCCGCCACGCCGCCGAAGAGGCCGAGGCCGCCTGACAGGCAAAGAGGCCGGGGCCGCCTGGCAAGGGCGCCTGAGCCGACCGCGAACGCCCCCGCCTGGGGGCGTTTTCGTTTTTTGCGCCTCGCGCTTGCGTCGCCGCCCGGGGCGGCTTCGCTCCTCGGTCGGGTCCGGGCTTGCAGCCCCCGCCTGCGCAGGCATGGCGCCAATCGGCTGGTTCAGGCATCGACAAGACGGCGCGCCGCGCGTGGACAGGCGCCCCTTTTGACCGGCGTTCACGGCGGGCAGGTGGGCGGGCGCTTCAGGCGCGGCCGCTCTCGGTCATCGCCTTGCGGATTTCCTGACGGACGAGGGCACGCAGGTTGCGGGTGATCCTTTCGCCCAGAACCCCGCGCAACTCCTCGCGCACCAGTTCGGCCACCATGTCGCGCAGCGCGTCCACGTCGAGATCGTCCGACACCAGCGGATCGAAGAGGTCCGACCCCCCGTCGCTTTCGGCCGAGTGCGCCGACAGCGGCCCGCCCATGTCGGCCAGATCGCCGGCGGCCAACTCCTCGCCCGCGAGGTCGTCGCCCGGCCAGGAGGGGCGCAGGATCTGCGGCCGGCCGGTCCTTGCGGGTGGCTCGGTGCCGCCAGCGTCCTCGACATTGCCCGCCAGGGCATCGTCGCCCGCGTCGATGGCGGCCTCGCCCTGCCCGGCTTCGTCGGCTGCGGCGGTCTCGCCCAATTCTTCCTCGCCCGCCGCGACGGTCTCGGCCGCGCCGTTCTCGCCGTCCGGCCGGACCTGCCATTCATCACCTGCATCGGCGCCGCCGGACAGCTCGTCCCGTTGCGGATCGTCAGCCCGCCGGACCTCGGCATCGCTTTGCGCCAGCGCCTCGGCCAGGCTGGGATGATGGGTTTCGCCCAGACCGGCGGGCGAACCGGCAGCAGCGGCGTGGGTGAAGCCTGCGACAGCGGGCGACGGGGCGGGCGCGGGGTCGCGCGTCGGCCGGGCCGGAGGGATCAGCGCCTCGCCGGTGATCGGCGCGTCCAGGGGCTCGTCGCCCAGCGATATCGCGTCGAAGCCCGCCATGATCCCGCGATACTCGCCCGCGCGCGGCGCGCCGGCACCCTCGGCGGCGCTGCCGCGCCCGCCGTCGGCCAGGGCGTCTGTCGCGGCGCCGGCGGCGTCCGCCCCGGCCCCGCCGGGAAACAGTTCGGCAACCAGATCATCCGGCTCGCCGCCATCCGGCTCGAACTCGGCGCCAATGTCTGCGACTGCGGCCTCAAGTTCGGCGATCGTCTCCTCGAGCGAGGCGGTCCGGCGAGCCAGATCGCCTGGGTCTGCCGGCGCGTCGGCAGCGGCACTGGACGGAGCAGGTGCCGCGTGCCCGCCGGCGGCCTCACGCTCCCATTCGCGCCCGATGGCCGTCGCCTCCGCGCCCTCATCGCCCTCGTCCGCCACCCGCAGCGCCGCAGTCAGCACGAACCGGCTTTCGCGCGGCAGGCCGGCATAGCGCGACGGCTGATCGGCGGCGGATTCGTCGGTCCGGGCGGGTTCCGGTGCAGCGGCGACCTCGGCCAGCGGGCGCGGGGCGGCGGGCGGCGCCGGCTCGACCCGCGGCAGCGGCCCCTTGCGCTCTTCCGACACCAGCCGCCGGATCGACGACAGCACATCGAACATGTCCAGGTTGGTCGGCTGCTCAGCCATCTGTCGCCTCTTCCCGTTCTGTGCCCCCGATACCCCCGGCGGTTCACCGGAGGCGGCAGGCCGTCATTTCTTGCCGATCGCCTTCAGCACCCGGTCCAGCTTCGAGCCCTGGACCGACACCGGCGGCGCCGACTTCACCGCATCATAGTAGGCTGCCGGATCATAGGTGGGAATCCCAAGTTTCAGATTTTCCGCCGTCAGCAGTCCCATAGCCGCCAAGAGCGAATAATTCGCTACCTGCAGGCTTGATTCGGCGGCGGTGCGGCTGGATTGCGCGGTCAGGACCGCGCTTTCCGCGTCCAGCACGTCAAGCGTGGTGCGGGCGCCGAGCGCGGCCTCGTTCTTGACCCCCTCATAGGCCGACTGCGCCGCGACGATCTGCTGGTCGATCGCCCCGATCTGGGCCCGGGCCACGGTGATCTGCGACCAGGTGTCGGCCACCTGCTGCTCGACCCCGACGCCGGTCTGCACCAGCGCCGCGCGGGCGGCATCGCGCCCGGCCAGCGCCTGGCGCTGCCCCGAGGCCAGCTTGCCGCCGGTAAAGAGCGGCTGCGACAGCTGGATCGTCCCCTGGGTCGCATTCTCGCCGAACTCGGTCTTGCCCGCCTGGATGCTCAGATCCAGCGAGGGCCGTTTCTGCGCCCGGGCCAGTTCGTACTTCAGGTCCGAGGCCCTTGCCTGATGCTGGGCCTGCAAGACGGCCGGATGCAGCCGCACGGCAATCCCCTTCGCCTCGGCAAGGGTCTTGGGGAAGGCGGGCTGCGGCGGCAGGCTGGTGCGCCCGTCGCTGTCATGGCCGATCGCCGCCTTGTAGGCGGCGCGCGCCACCTCGAGGCTGCCCTCGGCGGCCGACAGGGCGGCCCGCGCCGCGGCGAGACTCGCCTCGGCCTGCGCCACGTCGGTGCGCGTGACCTCGCCCACCGCAAACCGGTCCTGCGTGGCCTTCAGCTCTTCGCCGATCACCCGGACCGACGTCTGGTTGTTGGCGACATCCTGGATGGCGCGGTGCACGTCCATGTAGGCGCTGACGGCGGCCAGGAGCACGTTCTGCTCGACCCCGATCAGCGCCTGGCGGGTGGCAAGCACGGTTTCCTTCGCCGCCTCGCGGTTCAGCTGGCTGCGGCCGAAATCATAGAGCGGCCAGTCCATGCCCAGTGCCAGGGAATTGGTCGTGCTCTCGCCCAGCTGGGTGTTGCTGTACTTGCTTTGCAGGATCCACGAGACCACCGGCCGCAGGGCCGTCGCCGCCTGGGCGACATCCTCGTCGGCGGCGCGCAGGACCGCCTGGTTCTGCGCGAGAAGGTTGCTGTTCTTGTAGGCCGACCTCAGCGCATTGCCGAGGCTTTCCGCCGCCGCCGGCCCCGAGATCAGGATCGCCAGCGCCGCCGTGCCCGACCAAAGCCGGAAAGTTCGCCGCATTACGGTGTTCATGCCACTTGCCTCATCCAAACGCCGGGTTGTCCCGGACTGTCGTTGCTCTGGCCCCACCGCTGCGGCGGCGGGATCAGAAAGTGAATTCGCGCCGCCGGGCAAAGCCTGCCAGCACCGGCGCGGCGGCGTTGAAACCGAAGCGCCAGCTGACCTGGCCGTCGATCCGGTAGCCGATGCGCACCGCGCCGAGCGCCTCGTCCATGAACAGCGCCGCGATGCGTCCGCCGTCGTTCAGTTGCGACAGGACCGCCTCGGGCATTTCCTCGATCCCGCCCTCGATCAGAATGCGGTCGAACGGCCCCGCGGACGGCGCACCGTCCCTGAGCGCGCCGGTCTGGACCGTGACGCCAGCCACCGGCCTCAGCCGTTCCTCGGCCGCCGCGGCCAGGGACGCATCCTCCTCGACCGCCACGACCTGGCCGGCCAGCCGGGCCACGACCGCAGCGGAATAGCCGAACCCCGCCCCGAGGATCAGCACCCGGTCCTGCGGCTGGACATCCAGCGCGTCGAGCATCTTGGCGAAGGTCCGCGGCTCGAGAACGACACGCCCCGGCGCCAGATCGAGGTTCTCGCCGGCATAGGCGGCCTCGCGCTGCGGCTCGGGAACGAACTCCTCGCGCGCGATGGTCAGCATGGCGTCGATGATCGGATATTTCGTCACGTCGTTGGGGCGGACCTGGGTGTCCACCATCATCGTGCGGCGTGGCGCGTAGTCGGTCATCGGCTGAACTCTGCGGTTTAGAATGGCTTGCACCGCAGTTTTGCCACAGAACGCAAGGCTGGGCAACCGCGCCCGGCAACCGCCTCGGGCCATGCCGCACGGCGGACACAGCCGCGGACTTGCGCCGCCCGGCGATCCGGTATAAGCCCCGCTTGCCTCGGCGGCGGGTTGGCGGAGAGGTTACGCAGCGGATTGCAAA
>JAFEFU010000053.1 GCA_018240425.1 Pseudomonadota bacterium
CGCTCGTCAGGGCGATACGCACCGCATCCTTGCGAAATTCACCCGTCCTGAATGTGCCCATAATTCATCTCCTTTGCTGCACATTACGTGTTCAAAGGAGCGGCACCAAACCGTGACAGGTCCAGTATTCCTTGTGCGTCGTCTCCCTCAGTTTCGCGTAGCGGGGCGAGCCCCTGAACCGCTGCACGAGATCGCCGAGCGTCCACTTGGCGACGCGGGGGCCTCGCGGCTTCCGCTCCAGTTCGCGGACCCGGAGCAGGAAGTCCGGCGAGGTCGGATCGTCGGGCAGACGGGCGCCGGTCGCCCGATGGCAATGGTAGCGGCGGAGGGAGCCGTCGGCCGCCCGGTAGTCCTTGCTGTAGACGCCCCCGATCCGGATCTGCATGTCAGCCCCTCATCCCGTCGATCGCGGCAAGGAGCGCATCGGCGCCATCGCCCGCCGCGGGCGCGGCACCGAGGATCCAGTCCTCGAGTTCCGGTCGCGCCCAAAGGGGCCGGCCGTCGAGCCGCCGCGGTCCTGGCAGCGCGCCACGGCGCACCGCGCGGCCGAACGCGCCGGGCTCCAGCCCGACATAGGCGGCGGCAAGCTCCTCGCGGAGCATCAGCGGCCAGCCGGGCAGGCGGGACATCTTGTCGGTCTTTCGCGGCATCGTTCGTCCGGGACTTCCGCCGGCAGGGCCGGCTCCTGAAACGGAAGTCGGACAGTCGAGAAAATCCGGAAGCGAAACGGTGAGAATTTTTTCTGCCGCCCCGGGCGGGCCGGCGCCGGGGCATCGGAAAAACTGCGAAAAGTTGTGCGAAAAACCGGAAATCGTGCCCCCCGCCCGCAGGAGTCATCAACGATTTCAATGGCTTGGGTGGTACCGCCTCCCCGGCTCGAACGGGGGACCCCCAGATCCACAATCTGGTGCTCTAACCAACTGAGCTAAGGCGGCACGCCTGTGCAGCCGATTAGGAGTTTTGCCGGCAAGGGTCAACCGGAAAATCGGGCCGCGCTCAGCCTCTCTGCCGCAGCCAGAGCGCGAAGGCGGCAAGGATGGCAAGGGCGATCAGGGTCTGGCTGCCGACGGCGCCGATCAGCAGGGACAGGTTGGCGATGACCGAGACCACATAGGGGCCGGCCGCCGCCCCCAGCAGGATGTAGGCCAGGACGATCAGCGCCACCAGGGCAAAGCCTGCCTCGGCCACCCCGAGGAAGATCCGCCGCAGGTTCGCCAGATGGCGCAGAATCTCATCCATGACCGGACCACCCTGCCAGGAGCGGACGGGATCGGGTCAGCGCTTCTGGAACAGCCAGAGCACCACCCCGAGCGAGATCAGCCCGGCCAGGCCGGCGCTGCCAAGCGCGCTCACCAGCCCGGTGATGTTGCCGACGACATCGCCGAGGAAGGACATGTGATCCTTGCCAACCAGAAGCGACGCGACGATCGCCAGCGCAAGAAGGGCGATACCGATTTCAGTCAGCCCGCCCACGACCCTGCGTGCACTCTCCAACATGCTCGTCTCCTTCACTTGCTTGTGTTTCAGGCCGAAGCGAACCGGCCTGCAGCAATTGTCGTCGGCAAAAATCCGCCAGTCAAGAATTATCCACATTGACGCGAGATCGAGCGTCAGAATCATCTCCAGTCAGCCGATATTGCGGCGGGCCGGTCACATCCTGTGGATAATTCGCCCGGCCATCGCCGGGCTGACTGGACGCCGCCGGGGCAGGGACGGGCCCAGGAACGGCCGGACGCGCCGCCCGCCCTTGACTTCGGCCCCGATCTGGCACTGGCATTCGGCAACGCCGCGAAAGGCCGGCGGGCAGGGAGTCGGACATGAGCATCAACAAGCAGAGCGACATCGCCGCCAACATCCAGATCGGGCCGACCGATCTGGGCATGGTGCGCATCTATGTCGAAGGCGACGGCGTGGACCTGCCGCTCGACTTCGAGCCGGACGAGGCCGAGGAGATCGCCGAAGAACTGCTGGCCGCCGCCGATGCCGCCCGCGCGATGGCCGCCGGGGCCAAGGGCAAGCCCAGGGCGCGCTGACCCCCCCCTATGCCACCCCTTCGACGGTGACGCCGGGATCGCGCAGACCCTGCAGGCGCAGCGCGGCATGGCGGGCGAAACGGGTCAGCATCGCCTTGCGCCGCGCCCCGGCCAGCGGCGCCTCCGGCCCCATGCGCAGGATTTCGGCGTCATAGCCGTCGGCCAGGATCAGACCGGTGGCCTCGGGCAGAAGCTCGGCGGGGAAATCGGCGTCCACCGCCCAGAAGAACCGGTCGGCCCACTCCAGATAGTTCTGCCACTTGCGGTCCGAGGTGAAGTCGGCGCGGCCCGACTTGCATTCGATGATCCAGATCTCGCCCCGCGGCCCCAGCGCCATCACGTCGACGCGCAGGCCCGGCGCCGGCACCAGCTCCTCGACGGTGGCAAAGCCGTGCGTCAAGAGGTGGCGGCAGACGCCGCGCGCAAGGATCCGGCCGGGCATGGGCTGCTGCATGGCCCCTTTATGAACGAAAGGTGAACGGATGGCAAGCGGCGGCGGCCACCCCGACATGCCCGCCCGCACCTCCCCCCTCACCTCCCCTTGCGCGAACCGGGACGCGGGCCTATCTTCGGCGCTGGCGGGTCTGCTCTTGCCGTGACGGGCACTTTTCCAGTGGCCGATAAGCATTTCCGAGGGAGCTGGCTCTGCCAGGGTTCAGGCCCTGGTATCTGGCGCCCACCTGATACGTCAGGCTCTCGGGAAATTCACGCCTGCACGC
>JAFEFU010000054.1 GCA_018240425.1 Pseudomonadota bacterium
ACGACACTGGCTGATGGGTTGCACACGCTGGAGATCGGTGGCGAGTCGTTCCGCGTGCTGGTCAAAACCACGGCTGCCGGTGAACGCATCGCGGTGGCGCAGGAAGCGGGCTTCCGCAATGAAATCGCCCGCGATGGCGCGCTACGCACCGTGATGCCTTTCCTGATTCTCGTGCCGGTATTGCTATTGATAGTCGCTGACCTGGTGCGCAAGATGTTCCGCCCCATTGCGGCACTTTCCAAGGAAATTGACCTGCGGGCCGAGCAGGAACTGCACCCCGTCGAAGACCGTCACCTTCCGGTCGAGGTGCGCCCGTTTGCCGTGGCCATCAACCGATTGCTCGCCCGCGTTGGCCAGTCAATGGACTCTCAGCGCCGCTTTGTGGCGGATGCCGCGCACGAACTGCGCTCGCCGTTGACCGCCCTTTCGCTGCAAGCGGAGCGGCTGGCAGATGCGGAAATGTCCGGGATGGCACGTGAACGACTGACGGTCTTGCGCCAAGGGATCGAGCGCGGCCGAAGCCTGCTGGATCAACTCCTGACCTTGGCCAAGGCGCAGTCGGCCACTGATACGCCGAAGTCGCCGGTTTCCGTCCAAGGCATCTACCGCCGCGTGCTGGAAGACCTCATGCCTCTGGCCGAGGCCAAGCACATCGACATCGGTGTCGAAGGCACGCAAGACGCCGAAGTGTGGGCGAGCGAACTGGACATGATTGCGCTGGTCAAAAATCTGGTCGATAACGCCATTCGCTATACACCAGAGGGTGGGCGGGTCGATCTTTCCGTGGGCATATCGGAGGGGAAAGCCGAGCTGCGTGTTCAGGATAGCGGCCCTGGCATTCCGTTGGCAGAACGGGATCGGGTTTTTGATCCCTTCTACCGCACGCTGGGCAGCGAGCAGATCGGTTCGGGCCTAGGGTTATCCATCGTCCAAACGATTGCCCATCGCATCGGCGCTGAAATACGCCTTGATTTCGTGGACGAAGCTCAGCAAACCGGCTTAAAGGTTTTCGTCATCGTCCCCACGAAGCAATGACTTGAGAAAAGAAGAGTGTAGCGAATTGGTTACTTCAACTGGTTGGTTCTATTGGGCGCTGCTGTCGGCTGTGTTTGCAGCGCTGACGGCCATTTTTGCCAAGGTGGGCATTCAGGGAGTTGATTCCGATCTGGCTACATTGATCCGAACAGCCATCATCATCATCGTCCTGTCGGTGTTTGTCGCCTACACCGGAAAATGGGCCAACCCCTTGGAGTTGTCCCCCAAGACATGGTTTTTCCTCGGGCTGTCCGGCTTGGCGACCGGAGCGTCATGGGTGTGCTACTTCCGTGCACTCAAGATCGGCGATGCCTCTAAGGTTGCGCCGGTCGATAAACTCAGTCTTGTCTTGGTGGCGGTGTTTGCGTTCACATTTCTGGGTGAACGTCCGTCACTCAGAGAATGGTCTGGCATTGCGATGATTGCTGGGGGCGTTTTATTACTGGCGTTCAAGCGATAACTAGCAGGCTATGCTGACTCAACCTGTCGCTGCACTTTCCTCTACGGTAACCGCTACCATGTCATCAAACGCGACTAAGAAGCTTCTCGCCATCGGGGCGCAATTCGCCCTTGGGGGAAATGTGCCGATACAGGGTCTGCCGCGTGATGCCAAGTTCCTGGCACAGATCGCCGACTTTGGTCTCAGGCTGCCCCATTGCCGCCATTGCAAGGCGCAGCTTAGCGGCGGTCATCTTGAACGGTCGGCCGCCTTTCCGGCCTCGTGCCCGCGCTGAGGCCAAGCCCGCCACCGTGCGCTCGGCGATCAGCTCGCGCTCGAACTCCGCCAACGCGGCGAAGATGCCGAAGACTAGCTTGCCGGCGGCGGTCGTGGTGTCGATGGCCGCGCCGTGGCCGGTCAGCACCTTGAGGCCGATGCCGCGCCTAGTTAGGTCGTGTACGGTGTTGATC
Source organism: Pseudomonadota bacterium (assembly GCA_018240425.1). Lineage (GTDB taxonomy): Bacteria > Pseudomonadota > Alphaproteobacteria > Rhodobacterales > Rhodobacteraceae > TMP-24. Next base: position 1,945 of record JAFEFU010000054.1, read on the forward strand.
AGATGTCGCAGGTCGCGCCCGAGCCGGTCGAGCTTCCACACCACCAACGTATCCCCCGACCTCAGCGCCTTCAGGCAGCTTGCCAGGCCAGGGCGATCCTCGCGCTTGCCTGATGCCTGGTCTTCGTAGAGATGCGCCGGATCGACGCCGGCTGCGATCAGCGCGTCACGCTGCAAGTCGGTAGCCTGGGAGCCGTCCGCCTTCGATACCCGCATGTAGCCGATCAGCATGTCGCACCTGTCACATATACGTTCGATTATGTGACAGTGTGCGCCGGAAAGTTCTGGCCGTCAAAATTTGTCACTTAACCCGTCATTCTGACTAAGGCATGCAAAGGGTCCGTTAGGCTCGTAATGTGACAGAAATTCCGGGGGGATGCCTTCCTTCGCGAAGGTGGTCCGCAATTGTTCCAGAGAAGCGGGGTCGCGCCGGCCATAGGAAGCCAACGCGAACAACGAGCGTGCCGTCTCGGGGTTGTGCCGCGCTTCAATGATGGCCTCGTCGATGGCCTGGATCGCCCGTTGCCACGGATTGACGGGTTCAGGCTTCGGGGCTCTGTTGCAAAAATCGTGAAGCTTGAGCATGCTTGGCGGAGATTGGACGGACGGAACGATGACGGATTTCAAGTGGCGCCATTTCCAGGGTGATGTGATCCTGTGGGCGGTGCGCTGGTAT